>CAZNAI010000005.1:0-183071 GCA_964571235.1 uncultured Ignavibacteriales bacterium
CTACGAACAAATTTGCGGCCCATTCGGGCGAGCCCACCAAAAGCGGGATCTTCGAGGAACCTCGCCCCTACGGAAATATCTTCGCCGCTACTTCTTCTTCGTAGCCGATTTCTTCGCGACCTTTTTCGTGGCCGGGCGCTTGGCGGCGGCTTTCAAGCGCGTCTTGGCGGCAGCCTTGTGGCCATATGTCGCAATAAACTGATCGGTCGCCTTGCGGGCATCATCGTCAAAATACTGGACCGGCGGCGACTTCATGAAGTACGAGGACGGCGCCTCCATCGCGGATTTCAGCTTATGGTCCAGCGACAGCTTGCAGCAGCGGACGGCATCGATCACGACACCCGCAGAGTTCGGCGAATCCCAAACTTCCAGCTTCATTTCCAGATTCAACGGCACATCGCCGAAAGTGCGGCCTTCCATGCGGATATACGCCCACTTGCGATCCTGCAACCACTCGACATAGTCCGACGGACCAATATGAATATTGGCCGGCGCCATTTCGTAGTTGAGTTGAGAGGTAACCGCGTTGGTCTTGGAAATCTTCTTTGATTCAAGACGAGAACGCTCCAGCATATTCAAAAAGTCGGTGTTACCGCCAACATTGAGCTGGCTGGTGCGGTCGAGTTTCACGCCACGGTCGACAAACAGACGAGTCAGAATGCGGTGCATGATCGTGGCGCCGACCTGCGACTTGATATCGTCGCCGATCACCGGCAGACCACGCTCCTTGAAGCGCTTTTGCCAATATGGCTCGCGGGCGATAAAGACCGGAATGCAGTTCACAAAACCACAACCGGCGTCCAGAATTTGCTCAACATACCACTTGGTCGCTTCTTCCGATCCGACCGGCAAGTACGACACGACCACATCGGTCTTGGTGTCTTTCAGAAGTTTGACGATATCAACGGTGTCGCCGGGGGCTTTTTCGATGATCTGCGAAAGATAGTGCCCCAGGCCGTCGTGGGTCATACCGCGCTGAACTGTGACGCCCGATTTCGGTACTTTAGCGAACACATATGTGCAGTTCGGCTTGGTGTAAATTGCTTCGGACAGATCTTTGCCAACTTTGTTCTTGTCGATGTCGATCGCGGCGGAAAATTCGATATCGCTGATATGATACCCGCCCAGATTGACATGCATGAGGCCCGGAATCTGATCGTTGTCCTTGGCCTTCTTATAAAACTCGACGCCCTGCACCAGTGATGACGCACAGTTGCCGACGCCGATAATCGCTACTCTTACTTTTCCCATATTCGGTCTTCCTTGTTACGGGGTTATTAGTTTTCGCGGGGGGAATGTAGGTTTGAACAATCGGAGGGTCAAATTGTTCTTGCGAATTTCGGTTGAAATATAGTACTTACATATCAAATATGACCATTTGGTCACTTCCTGCTACACAACTGTGACGGCTGTACTATGATAGACGAAAACCTGATCGCATCGCTGACAAAGCGGAAAATTATTACCGATACGTTTCGTCGCCTCGACAGCGACAAGAAAGAACTGATCTACACAACTGCTGTGCGACTCTTTGGCGACTACGGGTACGACGGCCTCCCGGTCGATCGTTTCTGTGTGGAGGCGGGGATTTCGAAGGGCTCGTTCTTTCAGTACTTTCCGTCGAAGAGTCACTTGCTGGAATTCACACTACTCAGTTTCGATTTTGAGATTGAGCACTGGCTGGTGAAAGTCCGCAAAGATGAAAAGTCAGTACACGCCCGCGACCGACTTCGCTATGCCCTACTCGCGTTCTTGATTGAGAACTCGCTTACGCTGGAACAACGGCGCTTTTTTCAATTTGCCAATCATGCCCTTCAGCATGCCGGAATATCTGTGGCGGGAGTTGATCCTGAGCGGCACTTTCGCGACTTTATCGCGGAGATCATTCTGCGCGGAATGCAGACCGGCGAAATTCGCGGCGACATTGCCTCGACCGATCTGGCCGAATTCATGCAGGTCCTCTTTCGTGGAATGATCGACCGGGTCTATGTCGGCCGCGAGACAATCACCAAAGAGAAAGCTGAGAAATTCGTTTCGGCGATATTTGATGGCGTCAAGGCCTAAGGTCTTTGTAGGTCGAAATCCCTTGCCCCGCCGTAGGCGGGGTCGAGCGTCAGCGAGAGGTTTCGACAATTCCCCTAATACATTCGCCCGCCGAGCGGGGCATCCTCGATCGGCGCCACCAAGACCAGTCCCTCTCCCTCGCGCGGCACACCGAGCATCAGCACTTCAGACATAAACCCGCCGATATTCTTCGGCGGAAAATTCACGACACACAGACACATCCGCCCCTGCAATTGCTCCGGAGTGTAACTGGTCTTGAAACGGGCAGAGGTTTGCTTGGTGCCGATCTCCGGTCCCAAATCGATCTTGAGCTTGTAGGTGGGCACGCGGGCACGCTCGAAATCGGCCACTTCGACAATCCGCCCGACTCTTATATCGACTTTGGAGAAGTCGTCGTACGTTAACTCGTTCATGCTATGGTTCTGCCTTATTTGTTGCCGAGATGCGCGGACATCCTCGCTTGCGTTGTTTTGTCATTAGTCGCCGTCAAGTCGGGAGGCATGACAGCAGGCAGGAAGCCTGCCGCGCACTACCGTTCTCACGGTCTACGCCGGGTCGTGGAAATCAAACGTGTCGTACGAGACAATCTCGCTAAGCGGTTTGCGGGTGCGGGGGGCCAGATCTTTCTCTTTCGTGCGCTCATCCAAAAGCTCAATTGGCCCTTGATACCCAATCGACACCACACACATAATGTGATACTCCGGCGGTATCGCAAATGCCTCGTGGAGTTTGTGCGCATCGTACCCGCCCATCGGGTGCGGCAACAAGCCCTCGTCGACTGCGGCAAGCAACAGCCCCATGGTCGCAAGACCGGTTGCAAACTGGTAGTACATGACCGGGTCGTCGTCACGGACGCCGTCGTCTTTTTGTCGCGAACAAACCGCGATCAGAATCGGCGCCTTGGCCGCCCACAAATTCCCCCGCGACAGTCCTTCGACAAACTTCGCGTGCGCCTCGGGGCTTTTCGCGACGACGAACCGCCACGGCTGGTGATTCCCCGGCGAAGGTGACCAGCGGGCCTTGTCAAACACCCGGTCGAGCACATCCTGCGGAATCGGTTTGTCCAGATATGAGCGAAGACTCTTGCGACGGTAGAAAATTGAATCATCCATGAGTTAGCTCCAGAATTGAAATTTGGGCCACCAAAAGTCTCAACCCAAATTTGTGATCACAGCTCAATGACTTCAGGCTGAGCCTGTCAAAGCCTCTTTCCCATCGTCTCAACAGACCCTTCGACAAGCTCAGGGTGAAGTCGTGCGCTACACTTTACTTTTGACACAGCAGGGCTCCTGCCCTACGCATTGACGGCTACGTTCACTTTGTAACCGTTCATCGCCAGCAATCGTTCCTGGCGAGTACGTATCATCGCTTCGGTCATTACAAAGTCGGGCCCGACATTTTCGATCATAATCGACGATGTACACGAGGCATAACACCCCGCCCGCCGCAGATCGCCGCCGGACTTGAGATATTCAAACGTGAACCCGGCCATGTAGGTATCTCCAGCGCCGGTGGCGTCGACAAGATCGATCTCGTACGGCGGAATATCGATGGATTCGTGGCCATCGTAAATCACCGAGCCAAGCTCGGCCAGGGTAACAATCACAATCTTTGGCCCCCACGACTTGATAATCTTTGCCACCTCGTACGGATTTTCTCGGCAGTCGATCCCGGTCAGCACTTTGCCTTCAAGTTCGTTGGGTTTGACAATATCAAAGTGCGACATCGCCTGCTCGATCCCTTGCGGCTTGTGGTGAAAAATTCGGCCGTCGTCGTGTGCGCCACGAAGTAGTCCCTGAGGATCGCAGAAATACAGTCCGCCAAATTGGCGGCGAATCTGTGCGATCAAATCAAACGAGACTTCACCCAGAATCGGCCCGATCAACACTGCTTTGGAACTTGAGTACAACTCGGGCGCGACCTTTTCGATATTGTCAGCGCGACCAAGCAAATCAAGTGTGCGATTGCCGAAATCGTCGTAGTAGACAAGGGAAAACCCGCCGGTCTGTCCCGACGGCAACAATGTGTGGCCGATATTGAATCTCTTCAGGTCGGCGGCGAACTTTTCTGAGAAATCATTACCGACCGCGCCCACCAGATGCACTTTCTCTCCCATTTTTGAAAGTGCCAGTGCCGCGTTGGTGGAACATCCCGAGAGAACCCGCCCGGGGGTTTCTACTTTTTGAGTCTTGATATAATCGTAAACCGGATTGCCAATAGCGGTGATCATCAGTGTGGAGACCTACAATAAGAAGTTAGCGGCCTTCGCGCTGGTCGAGCGCTTTTTTTGCGAAGACCATTCGTTGTATGGCGGTGATGAGCGAGGTGGCGCCGACAATAATGAGCGCCAGTTCAAGCCATCCACCCTTGGGGAAAGTCCCCACCGGTGCGAAGTGCTCGATGAAGGCGCCGACAATAATCACGATGAACTTTTCGGTCCGTCCCATGATCCCGACCGCGCAGTTCTCAAGCTTTCCGATCGACTCGGCCGCCGCCCGGACATAACTGGCGATCAACATCCCAAAAAGGGCAAACAGGCCGAGTGCAGGAGATGTCGCTCCTGAAAGTGTAATCCCGCCGATGACGAAAAATTCGCCGAACCGGTCGGAGACATGGTCGAGTATTCCGCCAAAAGTTGTTCCGCTTCCGGCCGCCCGCGCAGTGGAACCGTCGAGCATGTCGGTAAACCCGGTCATCAAAATCCAGAAGACTCCCCAGATCATCTGGTCGCGCCAGAAGCAGATTCCGGAGATAACCGCGCAGATAAACGAAATGCCGGTCAGCATATTCGGAGTCAGTCCCAATTTCAGGCAGATCCGCCCGAAGAAAAGAGTCGATTCCTCGTACCATTTCCGTTTGCGCTGATTGATCCCCTGCCGCTGGGCCAATTCGACCGAGGAGAGGGAGTCGGTGTCGTTTTGTTTTGTCATTAGCGGGCCAATATACCCGGTGTGATTGGCAAGGTCAATTGAGATGATTCGGGGCGCGGCAGGCTTCCTGCCTGCCCGGAGTGAGTCCAAGATTTCGTCGTTGCGAGGAGTCTTCGACGAAGCAATCCCTCCGAGGCAATTCCTCTTCCTCTTCGCCCTGGTAACCCAGCATTCATGCTGGGCTCCTTTTTCTTGCTCATGACGAATTCAAAGATCCCAACCTAAAGGTTGAGTTACCAAGGGAATGATAAATCAACTAAAGCTTCGATTGCGACACAGGCTCTGAGGGATACCTTGATTCAAATAGAAAGGCGTGCTCAACCTGTTTCGATTGGAGGTTTATCGACAATATCGGACCCAGCCAGGTGCACACCCCGAAAAGCCAATTCCCATCAGGAGTGACAGCCATTGGTCCCACGGGAATCTTCCGGAGAGTGGTGTCACCATCAAAGTGAGTTATTGTGGAAATCTCAAAGAGCGTGTCGCGCACTTTTGCATCAAGTGCAGTAATTGTCCAAGGCGGCTCTACCGTCGGTCCCCCATGGTCTATAATTGGACCGGGGTTAGATATGTATAGAATCTTTCCATCACCAGACAATTGGATATCCCCTTCACCCGGGAGTATCTCTTGTCGCCAGTCGCCCTCGCCTCTGTTCCATTCATAATGAGCGAGTACATCCGTTTGTGCCTCTTGAGAGAGCAAGAAAAACCCGGCCCCGTCCGCATCGGTTTCAATTGCATAGCAAAGCGTCTGGCCAACTGTTAAGCTGTCACTACCAATCCCGTTCCTGAGATCGAGCCTCAGAACTTTCGACGATTGGTAGCCGCGAGTGGCATAAAATACTCTCGAATCTTGCGAAAAGGCCCCGAGGAAAAATCTCGAGGTATCGTAGTACAGAATTTCTCTTGTCTTGAGGTCAATAAGATAGAAATCGCCGTCGAAAATAGCCGCCTTCTTTTCATCAGGCGCAACTATTACAGCTCCCGGTTTCGGCCAGAACTGGCGGGATGACGATGATTTGACGTCATACTCGATTATCTCGTCGTTCCCCCATGCGTAAAGACTCTTTCCATCGGGAGATACAGACAAGAATGGATTCGTTGAACCTGGTATCACGAATGAATCAATCACATTCGTTGACGGATGATATGCGTACTTCCAATTTGATTGCAAATCCCCAAAATACACTTTGTAGTCTTTTTCACCGCCATTCGGCTCGACTCCCTTGTCGCACCCCGACAAACACAGTGCCAGTAGCCCGCCGAGAAGTACGTTACTTCTTGAGAACCCAGATTTCGTTTTCATCCACACCCCACTCTTCTATCTCAAACTAGGCAGTCCATACCGTGTCATCAAGCAAAAAGCGACAATACTGTCCTCAACAAACAAAATCACTCCAAATTCGATGTCGTATCTGTAGCTGACTCCTTTGTATGTAGGACGCGCCATGTGCGCTTTGAGTCAAAACGGGATTGCAGTTAGTGAAAAAAACTGTGTGGAAACAAAGCCAATTTCAATCGAGTGCGCACCACGATCGTTTGGCTCTAACCGTTTACTCCGCAAGTGCCGTGTGAAACGAACCCAAACTTCCAAATATCGAAATACCATGATCTTAGCAACCGCCGTGGCATTTTGCGAACAGTTGACTTTTACGCCCTTCACCGGGATATTGGCCCAATGTTCATTGACTATGTCGAAATCGAAGTCTCTGCCGGCAACGGCGGCGCCGGGTGTGTCGCCTTTCGCCGCGAAAAATATGTCCCCAAAGGCGGACCCGACGGCGGCGACGGCGGCAATGGCGGCGATGTGGTAGTGACCGCTGATCCTAACCTGTCTACTCTTCTCGATTTCCGTTATAAGCGAAAATACCAAGCGCAAAATGGCGAGCCGGGCGCCGGCCGATCAAAATCCGGTAAAGGCGGCGAGACGATTATCCTGCGCGTTCCGACCGGCACCATCATCAAAGATCTCGAGTCCGGTGCGCAACTGGGCGATCTCGACGAAGATTTCGCGCAAGTCACCCTCGCCAAAGGCGGCATCGGCGGACGCGGCAATATCTGGTTTGCCACCCCGACCAATCAAGCGCCGCGTAAAGCGCAGGATGGCCGTCCCGGCGAAAGCCGACGGCTGTCACTCGAACTAAAACTTCTGGCCGATGTCGGTCTTGTCGGAAAACCCAATGCCGGCAAATCGACCATCCTCGCCACCCTCTCCGACGCCCGCCCGAAAATCGCCGACTATCCGTTTACAACTCTGATTCCCAATCTTGGCATTGTCCGTTTTCGTGAATTCAAATCGTGCGTGATGGCCGACATTCCCGGTCTGATCGAGGGCGCCGCGCAGGGCAAGGGGTTGGGGATTCAATTTTTGAAGCATATCCAGCGCACCCGGCTTGTTATATATGTGGTCGATGTCAACGAAGAGGACATCAAAGCGGCGCTCAAGACCCTACAAAAGGAACTAAAGGAATTCGATCCAAAACTTCTCAAGCGGCCGTCGATGACAGTGGTAACCAAGATCGACACCGTCTCAGAAAGTGATCTGAAGAAACTTTCGAAAACACTCCCGAAAGACTATCTTTACATATCGGCGGTGGCGGGGCAGGGAACGCGCGAATTTCTGAACAGCATGGAGCAGAGACTTGATGAACAGCGAAGTAAAGACACGGTTGGTTGACGCTCTTACCCTTCTGTCGGTTCCGGGAGTAGGGCGACAGCGCTTCACCAAACTGGTGCAAAAATTCGGCTCCCCCGCCGCTGTCCTTGGCTTATCGGTGAATCAACTGGAGACAGTTCCCGGCATTTCAAAGGGGCTTGCCTCGTCTATCCGTCAATCGCAGGATTCCGCCACCGCGAAAAAGGTAACAGCGCAGATCGCCAAACTGGGCTGGACTGTCTTGTTCTGGGATTCTCCCGAATATCCAAAAACACTGACCAATATCCCCGATGCCCCGCCGATTCTCTACCGCAACGGCGACGCGGTCGGCAACGACGAAAAAATGATCGCAATTGTCGGCACCCGCCACGCCACCGAACGGGGAAAATCGTTCGCCTATTCACTGGCGACCGAACTGGCCAAGCGCGGTGTGGTGGTTGTTTCCGGCATGGCGGAGGGAATCGACTCCGCGGCCCATCGCGGCGCGATCGACGCCGGCGGCAAAACCATTGCTGTCTGGGGGACATCGCTGGATATCGTCTTTCCCGCCTTCAACCGTCAACTGGCACTGAAAATTATTGAGAGCGGCGCGATCTTTTCTGAGTATCTCCCCGGCACCAAAGGCGACAAAGGGCTGTTCCCTGACCGTAACCGAATTATCTCCGGACTGTCAGCGGGAACAATTGTGGTCGAGGCGGGCGAAAAATCCGGCGCACTTATCACCGCCACTGCCGCACTTGAACAAAACCGAATTGTCTTTGCCGTGCCAGGCGCTCCAGGCGCGAAGTGCAGTCTTGGATGCAACGAACTGATCAAAAAAGGGGCGCGACTACTCACCAGCGCTCAGGACATTTTTGATGAGATTCCGTATTTCAAAGGACAGGTGACCGCCAAACAACTCTCTACCCGCCCCGATATGACACCGGCTGAAATCCAATTGGTCAATATGCTCTCGGAAAAGCCAATGCAGGTCGACCAGATTTCTCGCGCCGCCAACTTGCCGGTCCCGGCTGTGATGGAATTTCTTTTGGCGCTTGAACTCAAAGGAGTGGTGCAGGAACTTTCGGGCAAACGATTCACCCTCGCCGAACAGATGTCGTGATCAGAAAATCCACTCACATTGTCAATAAACTCGGTCTGCACGCCCGGCCCTCAGCGTTGCTGGTCTCGACCGCCGCCAAATTTCAATCAGAAGTCTTTTTCACAAAAGACGGCCTACGGGTCAACGGCAAGTCGATCATGGGAGTCATGATGCTGGCCGCTGAGATGGGAGCGGAACTTGAGATCGAGACCGACGGCCCCGATGAATCAGCCGCGATGGACGCCCTTATGGCGGTAGTCGCAGGCGGCTTCGGCGAATCGGGGTGACTTGCCCGATATTTTGTTTCCAAGTCTCGTTTTTTGGCGATGTCAATTAATTATTGACAATTTGTTAAATAGTATTGACATTGCGATTGATGCAACTCAATATCAAATATAGTCTTAAATGGTCTTGTGTTAATTCGTCGCGGGATGCCTGTTAAATCGCTAAGCTGAGTACAGCAATTATGAGTGGATTTAGATATTTCGAATTGAAGGTCGTTCCGCCATTGTATTCCTCCCCTCTGACGGACCTGATTATTGACCTGGATTATCTTCGAAGAAAGCCCCTGGAAGGATCGACGAGTCCGGCCATTTTCTTCCAGCTCAAGAGCATATTCCACATGATGGAGAGTCTTGCATCGGCGAGCATTGAAGGCAATCGCACGACCATCGCAGACTATATCGAAACCAAGATTTCGCCAAAACCGAAACGAGACTTTTCGATTCAGGAAATTGAGAACATGGAGGAGTGTCTTGCGTTCATAGACGAGCACTCGGATGCGCTTCAACTCGATCGGGCCTTTATCAGCGAACTTCACAAACGGGTAGTGAAAGGACTTCCGCCATCTCCGACCGGAGAAGGAGACCGCACTCCGGGAATGTACCGACAGTTCGATGCCAAGATTCAAAATTCAAATCACGTCCTACCACCACCTGCCTATGTAGCTTCATACATGGACGAGCTTTTCAATTTCATCAATCACAGCGATGAGCCGAAGTACGACCTGATAAAGACGGCTATCGCCCATCATAGATTCGTTTGGATTCACCCGTTTCAAAACGGAAATGGTCGAACTGTGAGATTGTTCACCTATGCAATTCTCGTCAAGCACGGGTTTGCGATTAATCGCGGACGGATCTTGAATCCAGCGGCCGTATTTTGTGACAACCGGGAGGATTACTACGATAACCTCTCTTTGGCGGATACTGGTGATCCAGAGAAAATCCTCATGTGGTGTCAATACGTGCTCGAGGGGCTAAAACGTGAAATTGAGAAGATCGACAGACTATTGGACTACTCATACCTGAAGGACAAAATCCTTCTGCCTGCAATTGCGTATATCACGGAACGTAAGATGATCTCCGATTTGGACTCAAAAATCCTGCGGAAGATTGCATCCATAGATTCACAGCAGTTTGTGGCGGGGGACATCAGAGATATTATTGGCGCCAAGTACAGTTCCGAAGTATCTCGCGTAATCAGCCGCCTTAAGTTGGCGGGCTTTATCTCGGCCTTTGAAAATAGCCCGCGAAAATATTATCTGCGATTCGACAACAACTACCTCTTACGAGGAATCATGAACGCACTGTATGACGAGGGATTTGTTCGCCTTCGATAGTCTGTTCCGAGCGCCCAGATTGAAACTCGGTGACATTCCGCTTGCCTCTGCCTTCCCCCCCGGCGTACCTTGCCCTCGCAACAACTTAGAGGAGTATTAAGGGTAGCAAATGGTCGACCGCCGGAGGATAATCAAGGGGGTCCCGGTTTCGTCCGGGATAGTCGTCGGCCGTACCCATTTGGTCCTTCCCGGCGACATTTCGGTCGCCGAAGTCAGTGTCCCTGCCTCCGAAATCCAAGGCGAAATACAGTCTTTGAAAAAAGCAGTCGACGAGACTGTCGAGGACCTTCGAAAACTAAGGGTATCGGCCGGAAAAAACGCCGCGGGACCGGTCACCAAAATATTCGACGCCCTCCTACTCATTGCCGACGATCAGGAGTTTTTCCGAAAAGTCTCCGCCGAAATCGCCACCCGTAAGCGTAACGCGGGATTTGTATATAACACTCTGGTACAACAGGTTACCGATCCACTAAAAATGTCCTCGGATCCGTATATGCGACAGATGGCGGGCGAGATCGACGCGGTGGCCAAGCGGGTGCTCTCTCACCTTTCGGGATTCGGCCAGCGCTCGACTGCCAAATTCTCCGCCAACACGGTGCTGGTGGGAAAGAGCTTTGCCCCCGGCGAAACGCTGGCGTATCGCGACCGCAAAGCCGCCGCACTGGTGGTCGGTGAAGGGGGACGCAATTCCCACATGGCACTGATCGCCCGATCAATGATGATGCCGGTGGCGGTCGTCGATGAAAACTGGGCGCAGATTCCGCACGATGCCGCGATAATCATCGATGGCTCCGTCGGACTGGTCATTATCCATCCGACCGAAAGCGATATCGAAGAATATCAGGCCAAAGCCCGCAAGCAAGGTACTACTCTAACCAGCAGGCTAAAAAACATCGGCGAACTTCCCGCCCGCACCGCCGACGGCATAGAAATCACTCTGATGGCCAATCTCGAATTGCCCGGCCCGACCGATGATCTTTTGTCGGTGCAAAAAATTCCTGTGGGGCTCTACCGCACCGAGTTTCTGTACCTTTCATCAGATAGATTTCCCACTGAAGAAGAGCAGTACGAGTATTATCTCCAGATCGCCGAGAAGTTCTCCGAATCTTCCGTTGTTTTGCGGACTTTCGATCTGGGGGCCGATAAGGTACGCACCGATTCAGTGCTCCCTCACGAAGACAACCCTGCTCTCGGATGGCGCGGGATTCGGATGATGCTCGAAATGTCCGATGTCTTCAAAACCCAGATACGGGCGATCCTGCGGGCCTCGGTGCATGGGAATCTCAAGATTCTCCTGCCGATGATTACCGACGTTTCCGAGGTCGACAAGGCCTGCCGGTATATCGCACAGGTGATGGCCGATCTGCACAAAGCCAAAATCCCTCATGATGAGGACATCAAGATCGGTGTCATGATTGAGGTCCCGGCCGCCGCGCTGACCGCCGATCTGATCGCCCCCAAGGTTGATTTCTTTTCGATCGGCACCAATGACTTGACCCAGTATACGCTGTCGGTCGACCGCAACACTACCCGCGTCACCGACTTGTACAATCCGCTCCACCCCTCGGTCCTGACTCTTATGAACATGACTGTCCAGGCGGCCCATCGCCACGGTATCCCAGTGGCTATTTGCGGCGAAATAGCCGGTGACCCGGTTGCTTTGCCGCTGTTTATCGGGATGGGGGTGCGTGAATTTTCCATGAATCCGACGAAAATTTTTGATCTCTCTCGCCGCGTAAATCGCGTAGATTCACAGGCGGCCCGAACCCTGGCGGCTTCATTGCTGTCCGGGGCCACGACCGCCATGGTCAAGCGCCGATTGGATGCCTTCGGCGCGGCTTTGGAGTAAGCAGTAACCTTATACAGACAGGATGTGCCCCCTTGACCCTTCTTGACAATCTGGAACAAGTTCGCGCCATTGATCCGGAAAATATGTACAACCGGATTTTCGATTTTCCCGAACAGATGGCCGACGCGCTCGCCATTGCGCAGAAATGGCAGGTGTCGCCCAAAGAGATCGCCGATTTCCGCAATATTGTAGTTGTCGGAATGGGCGGCTCGGCCATCGGTGGCGATCTGATTCGCTCGTACTTGAGCGGCAAGTTAGTCGTACCGTTTGTCGTCTGCCGCAACTACCAGTTGCCGGAATTTGTCGATGACGAAACGCTGGTGATTGCGTCGTCGTACAGCGGCAACACCGAAGAGACACTGGCGGCGGTCGACGATGCCTTGGGCAGAAAAGCGATGATTGTCGCTATGACCACCGGCGGGATGCTCAATGAGGTCGCTCGGCTTAATGGCATCCCCTGCCTGTCGTTGCCATCGGGACTCCAACCCCGCGCCGCACTCGGCTATTCGTTCATTCCTCTTCTGGTCCTGCTGGAAAAGCTGGGTATTTTGAAAGATGTCTCGAAGGATGTCAATTCGACTATAGAGTGGCTCAAACACGAGCGGGAATTGCATATCGAGGATCTTCCGGCCAGCGACAACGCCGCCAAATTTGTCGCAACCCATGTTCACGGTAAGATTCCGATCATTTATTGCGGCCCCACCCTGACCGACAGCGTCGGCGTTCGGTGGAAAGGCCAGCTTTGCGAAAACAGCAAGACGCTCGCTTTTGTCAATCAGTACGCCGAGTTTAACCACAATGAATTGGTCGGCTGGTCCGAAAGGATCAAGCCGCTCGCCAAGCATTTCGTCGTCATTCAGTTGCATGATGCCGACGACCACCCGCGCATCAAGCGGCGTATGGACATAGTCCGGGAATTGATCGAGAAGCTGGGTGTTACGGTTATTGAAATTGAATCAACCGGTGAGACCCCGCTCCAGCGGATGTTCTCCTTGATTCAGTACGGAGATTTCGTTTCTTACTACCTGGCGATACTGAACGAAGTCGACCCGACTCCCGTCGATGCCATAGAGAAACTCAAGAAGGCGTTGGTGTCGGCCTGACCGTCCCCGAAAGCTGACCGCGATCAGGCGGTACAGCCGCCTTGTAAATGATATAGGACGCGCCGGCTGAAATCGGCCGGCGCGTTGTAGTATGCGGCCCGAACTAATAGCAGAATGACGAAACAGAACCTATTGCGAAACTGATCCGATATGAAGCGCCTTGAGAGATTTAGTGCCGGGTTGACCGGTTTGTTGACTCTGACCATGTTACTTTTCTGGTCGGCGGCGGCATTTGCCCAGGATCAACCAGCGGCCACTCAATCGGATTTTCGTGTCGACCGGATCAATGCGCTGGTTGCAATTATTGTGTTCGCCTCGGCAGTCATTTTCTTTACTCAGCGGGCAAAGCAGGGGAAATCACTGTATATCCGAAGAATGGCCGGGTTGGATGCGATCGAAGAGGCGGTCGGTCGCGCAACTGAAATGGGCAAACCGGTACTGTTCATTCCCGGACTGCAGGAAATCGACGAGATCGAGACTATTGCCGGAGTCTCGATTCTGGGACGGGTAGCCAAAATCACCGCTCAGTACGAAACGCCGCTGATCGTCCCGGTCCGCTACCCGCTGGTCTTGGCGGCCGGGCAGGAAGTAGTCGAGCAAGCGTACCGCGAGGCGGGCCGCGCCGATTCATATAACAAAGACACTGTTCGGTATGTCGCTGGGGACCAAATGGCCTTCGCCTCGACAGTCAACGGCATGCTGATGCGTGAGCGGCCGGCGGCTAACATCTTTATGGGAGCATTTTTTGCCGAGTCACTGGTGATTGCCGAGACTGGCAACGCGGCCGGCTCTATTCAGATTGCCGGGACCGCCCAACCCGAACAACTCCCGTTTTTCATCGCCGCTTGCGATTATACACTCATGGGTGAGGAACTGTA
Organism: uncultured Ignavibacteriales bacterium; assembly: GCA_964571235.1. Taxonomy (GTDB): domain Bacteria; phylum Zixibacteria; class MSB-5A5; order GN15; family FEB-12; genus JACRAV01. Next base: position 14,183 of record CAZNAI010000005.1, read on the forward strand.
CGCCGCCTCGGCCTATCTCTCGCACGAATCGCTATTGCTGGGCGGACTCAAGGGCCAGGATTTCTTCAAGCTTATTGTCGTTTTCATGATCATGCTCGGCATAATCCTGATGATGTTTGGAGCCGCAGAATCTTATCAAAGCTGGTTTAGGGTCGAATGAGAACCACTGTACCCCTCATAGTGGCATTTTTGTCCGGGTTGGTCATGCTGGCCGCCTTCTTCTTCCAAAGCGAAGGGACTTTTCTGGGGCGGGCCTCGCAGGAGCTGTTGATTTGGAGTTCGATCATCTCCGGATTCTCGTTCCTGCTTGGAGCGGCGTCGATTGTCAGAGTAAACTGGCGGGTGGTATCAATGCGCAGGAGCGGTTGGGGATACAATCTGCTCACAGTGATCTCGGTCTTCGTGATGCTCATCCCCGCTCTTACTCCGAAAAGCTGGTTGCCACCATCGCTTGCCATGCTTGCCGGACGCGATTCCGGCTCGATATATGATTGGATATTCACTTATCTCGCGACACCAATGAGCCAGACCGTTTTTGCGGTGCTCGCATTTTATATCGCGTCAGCCGCCTATCGCGCATTTCGTGCACGCAGTGCCGAAGCAACACTCTTGCTCATTACTGCATCGCTGGTCATGCTCTGGCGGGTGCCGATGGGCGAGGCTCTCCTTCGCGGCATGAGCGACAGTCTGCCGGGCTGGATCAATACGTATGTCATGAACGGCATCAATATGTCGGTACAGCGCGGAATTGTTATCGGCGCCGCTCTCGGGGCCGCGTCGTTCTCGCTGAGGATATTGCTCGGCATCGAACGAACCTATATGGGGCGAGGTTAGGCGATGTCGATCTGGTCCAAACTGGGGAAACTTGATCGCCGCTGGGTATATCTGCTCGTCTGGCTGGCGGTTATTTTGCCGCTTATTTTTCCTGTCCCGTTCCCGATCAGTGTCACACCCGAAGCGCGGCAACTGTATGACGCGGTCGAGGCCTTACCTGATTCAAGCGTTGTCCTTTTGACCTTCGACGTCTACCCCAACGCACTCGCAGAAACCGAACCGATGGCGCGCGCGGCGCTCCATCATCTGTTCCGCAAGCATATCAAGATTATCACCCTGACCACTATTCCGCTCGGTGGACCGTCGATTGCTGAACGAGTCACACGCGATCTGGCCGCGCAGTATGGCAAGACATACGGTGTCGATTTCGTGAATCTCGGATACAAACCGAACTACGTTTCTGTGCTCAAGGGACTGGGGGCGTCGATTGCCTCGATCTATCCGACTGACAACTCCGGCACGCCGCTTGAGCAACTCTCGCTCACCCAACAGGTCAAATCATACGCCGACATGAAATTCATTTTTGTCGTTACTGATAACGGCATCATCGACTACTGGATAAGTATCGTCAACGCGCAGTACAAAATCCCGGTCGGCGCCGGTGTGACGGCAGTTATGGCTCCCAAGCAGTACGCGTATGTGAATTCAAAGCAGTTGACCGGCCTGTTAGGTGGCATGAAAGGCGCCGCCGAATACGAAGAGCTGGTCGACAAACATGCGCTGGCCACAACCGGCATGGGTATTCAATCGCTCATTCACTTTCTGCTTATCGCACTGATTATTGTGGGAAATCTCGCCTACTTCATGACCAAACGCCAGAAGGAGCCAAAGGCATGACGTGGGAAGTTGTCCAGATCTGGATTGGAGCGTTCTTGACGGTCGCCATGTTCTCGTTTTTGTACAAGGACAACCCGGTATACAAAGCGGCCGAACATGTCTTTGCGGGAATTACCGCCGGATACTATGTCGCGCTCTATCTGGACACCGTTGTGTATCAGCAATTATTCATGCCGATCACCTCGAACTTTGCTCAAAACTGGCGGCTGATTATTCCGGGAATCCTTGGTCTATTGATTTTTGGACGACTCTGGCCGAAACTGGGCTGGCTAGCCCGGTTTGGTCTGGCCTTTATCATGGGAAACACCGCGGGCGTCTTTTTGGCGTCGGAACTTCACGGAAAAGTGATTGGGCAGATGTCCGGCACGATGCAGGTGCAGACAGTCGCCGGCGTACCGAATTATTTCCTGACCGCGATTGTAGTGATAGGACTTTTGTCTACACTCATCTATTTCTACTTCTCGCACCCGCACACTGGCCTATTGGGTGTGACCGCCTCAACCGGTATTTGGTTTATCATGATTTCATTCGGCGCCCATTTCGGCTACACGGTGATGGGCCGTGTCTCGCTTTTGATCGGCCGGGTCTATTTCCTGTACAACGACTGGATCGGGACAATGCGGTGACCTGGCTCCCCGCGTCTTGATCCGCCGCGACGGACTCAACGTGTCGATGACCACGCAATTGTAGTGCTTTCTTGTAGCCGACCGCTCCGCGGTCGGTTCCCTCCTTCGGGAAGATTCCCAGTCTTTCGTAGGTCACTCGCGTCTTCGCGGGTGACGTCTTCGGCATCTCGGTGGAAGGTGTCAACCCCGAAGACGGGATTGACCTACGAAGAGCTCCCCTTGCCGTCGTTGCGAGGAGCGACGTCATCGGCGCGACGAAGCAATCTCTTCTGGCCATCCTGACTTTTGTACCCCACTCAAAGGGCGGGTGCCACAAAGCCAATCTCCAGCATGATTTCCTTATAGCATCTGTTCCCGCTGTTGATTAATTTCCTTCTGCCGTGAAACCGCTCCGTTCCAAAATCGTATTTGCCACGTTGATCTTGTCTGCATCTCTTTTTTTCATACAGTGCGGGTATGATCCGAACCAGCCGGTCTACGACTACACACTCAACCCCGACGGTTTCCCGGAAGCGGCGCTTTTGGTTCTACGGGGTGTCGAATCCGATTCGGTGGCGGGGTACCAACAGATCATCGGCGCTTTTGGCAACTTGTATTCAGCACAACCGCAACTATTAGACAACCCGGATTGGCAGGTGATCATTCAGCGGCTCGGGGCCAAACTCCGGTACAAGGCGGACAATCTGGCGCTGGTAGGACTTTCGAAATATTCCGACGCCGCCGATCTGTACACACTAGCCGCTTTCGCCCGCCCCAACGACGCCCGTTCGGTCGAACAGCGCGATCTCTTCGAGGTTTGGAACCGGGCAATTGCCGACTCGCTGGTACGCACATCCGATTGGATCTCCGGCAAGGGACCCGATTTACCAACCCGACTGGGAATCGCGCGGGCATTTGTGCTTGATGACTCGCTGGCCGGGGTCTTCGCCAAGCGATACCTGATTCCCCGGCTCTTCTTCTCGACTCCAAGCCAAAAGGTGCTGGATCTACAATCACACGGTTCGCTGACCGATGCGGACCGTGCGCTGGCGAATTTGCTCGGCCTGAATGTCCGCCCACCGCAAAGCCGCCTCGCGGTTTTCAACCGGCCGTCGATTGAACTGGTCTGCGCGGAGTTTTTGCCTGCCGGCCCCGGAACGATTCGGGCCGCCATCTACTTTATCCCGCGCCAGAAGATCGACTCCAATTTCACGGTCGCACTGCGCCTGCAAGGTTCCGACCCGACTGCCTCTGGTTCCGGTGAGATCAACCTCGACTTCTTACCAGCGACGCCGACCTCGAAATGGAAAACCGGACGATTCGCTGTGGCTTTTCGCAAGTTCCGGTTTTCCGGGCGACCCGAATCGGCGATGATCGGCCTGTACGACAATTCCTCTGCTGAGCCGAGATTTGTTGAGATCGAAGGCTCAGGTGTGCGCCTGTTGACGGTTCCAACTGGCTCGCTCTCCGCCACCCGAGCGGCAAATTGAGCCCAACACAATATCCCCTTGTAATCGCCGCTGGTCTTTTCTACCTTTTGGGCGGTTAACGAGCAGTCATAATGAAAGTAATTGTACCAGTCGCCGGGGTCGGTACCAGACTTCGCCCCCACACCTATTCCCAGCCCAAACCGCTTCTGCATGTCGCGGGAAGGCCGATTATTGATCATATCCTCGAGCCAATCTCCCGCCTTGAGCCGGAGGAAGTCATTTTCGTTATCGGCCACATGGGAGAGCAGATCGAAACCCATATCCGCAAGAATTTCAGATTTGCCTGCCGGTTTGTCACTCAGGATCAATTGCTGGGACTTGGGTATGCGCTCAATCTGGCGATGACCCATCTCTCCGGCGGCCCGCTCCTGATTGTGCTTGGCGATACAATTGTCGATGCCGACCTGCGCGCTTTTGTCTCTGCCGGTCAGTATGTCCTTGGTCTGCGGCAAGTGGACGACCCGTCCCGTTTCGGAATCGCCGAAACCAAAGGCGGAAAGATTGTCGGGCTGGTTGAAAAACCGGAGCACCCAAAATCAAATTTGGCGATCATCGGCCTGTACTACTTTCAGAACTCAACGCTCCTTAAGGACATTCTGGCCGAGCATGTGCAGTCGGGCAAAACTACCCGCGGCGAAATTCAATTCACCGATGCGCTCGAACAGATGATCCGTGCCGGTGTGTCGTTTGTGCCGTTCGAGGTTGCGCAGTGGTACGACTGCGGAAAAGTAGAAACGATGCTCTCCACCAATCGTCACTTGCTGGACAATATCACTTCCAGCATGGCGACGGCCGGCAACACGTTGGTTCCGCCGGTGTATATTGCGCCGAAAGCAACGGTGACCGGCTCGACAATCGGGCCGTATGTCTCGGTCTCCGACCGGGCGGTTATTAGCGACAGTGTAATCAAGAATTCGATCATTGGCGAAGGCGCCACTGTCGAGCGATCAGAAATTGCCGATTCGCTCATCGGACGTGGTGTCACGGTGCGCGACAAAACAGGCGTACTGAACGTCGCTCTCACTCCCGAGGGAGCGTAACAGGTAGCGGTTGGAGCTTTTTAAATCCGAAAACAAACTTCACAGTATAGAGGGATTTTCATGTCACGAGACTCATTTCTGTTTACTTCCGAATCGGTCACCGAAGGTCACCCCGATAAGGTGTGCGATCAAATCTCCGACGGTGTCCTTGATGAGATTCTCCGCCACGACCCCAAAGGGCGGGTGGCGTGCGAGACATTTGTCACGGTCGGCCTGGTGATTGTCGGTGGCGAAATCACCACCCACGCCTATGTGGATATACAAAGCCTGGTTCGAGCGGTTCTTGACGATATCGGCTACAATTCATCGGTCTACGGATTCTCCAACAAGACCTGCGGAATACTCAATGCGATCGGACGGCAATCGCCCGATATAGCGCAGGGAGTCGACACCGGCGGCGCAGGAGATCAGGGATTGATGACCGGTTACGCTTGCCGGGAAACCGACGAACTGATGCCGATGCCGATCATGCTGGCGCACAAACTATCGCGACGGCTTTCCGATGTCCGCAAGAAGGGTATTCTGCCCTATCTTGGCCCCGACGGCAAAACGCAGGTGACGCTCAAATATGAAGACGGTGTGCCGGTGTATGTCGACACGGTCGTTATCTCATCTCAGCACACTGAGGAAATATTGGACAAGACCGGCAAAAAAATCACCGGTAAATCGCGCGATGAGATTATCGACAAAGTAGCCGGGCCAATCATCCCAAAGAAAATGATCGACAACAAAACGAAATTCCTGGTAAACCCGACCGGCAAGTTTGTGGTCGGCGGCCCGCAATCGGATACCGGCATGACCGGCCGAAAGATCATTGTCGACACCTACGGCGGCATGGCGGCTCACGGCGGCGGCGCATTTTCAGGAAAAGATCCGACAAAAGTTGACCGCTCGGCCTGCTACATGGCGCGTCATATCGCGAAAAACGTGGTGGCGTCGGGGTTGGCATCAAAGTGCACGATTCAGATTGCGTATGCAATCGGCGTGGCCAAGCCGGTCTCGCTGATGGTCTTTACCGACCGTACCGCCCAGGTCCCGGAAAAACGGATTGTCGATCTGATTCACAAACATTTCGACCTGACCCCGCGCGGAATTATCAAGGAACTCAACCTGCTTCGTCCCATCTACCGCAAAACGGCGGCCTACGGCCACTTCGGCCGGACCGAAAAAGAATTCACCTGGGAACGAACCGACAAAGCAAAACTGCTTGCAAAGGATGCGTGATCATATGGCTGTCAAACATGATGTCAAGAATCTGAACCTCGCGTCCGAAGGGCGAAAGAAAATCGAGTGGGCCGAGCGGAGTATGCCGGTCCTCCGCCTGATCCGCGAGCGATTCGCCAAAGAGAAACCGCTCAAGGGAGTCAATATCGCCGCCTGTCTGCATGTGACGACCGAGACTTCCAACCTGATGCTCACGCTGAAAGCCGGTGGCGCAAATCTTACGTTGTGCGCCAGCAATCCGCTCTCCACACAGGACGACAACGCTGCCGCGCTGGTTGCAGAATATGGCGTGTCGACCTTTGCGATCAAAGGTGAGGACAACAAGACCTACTACAAGCATATCAATCAGGCGCTCGATGTGAAACCGCATATCACGATGGACGACGGCGCCGATCTGGTCAGCGAAATTCACAAGAGCAGGCGCGATTTGCTCAAGACGATTGTCGGCGGCACTGAGGAAACTACTACCGGTGTGATTCGCCTTCGCGCGATGGCGCAGGACGGCGCACTCAAATTCCCCGTGATTGCGGTCAACGACAGCAAAACCAAGCATCTGTTTGACAATCGGTACGGTACTGGCCAATCGACTATCGACGGCGTCATTCGCGCCACCAATATGCTGATCGCCGGTTCAACTGTTGTAGTCGCAGGTTATGGTTGGTGCGGACGCGGCGTGGCGGTACGAGCCAAAGGTCTTGGCGCAACAGTGATAGTCACCGAAATCGATCCGGTGAAAGCAATCGAGGCGGTCATGGATGGCTTTATCGTGGTCCCTATGTCCAAAGCGGCTCCGATTGGAGATTTGTTCATCACCGTGACCGGCAATCTCAATGTGATTCGACCGGAGCATGTCCGGCGGATGAAAGATGGCGCGATCATTTGCAATTCCGGCCACTTCAATGCCGAAATCGATCTGCCGGGCCTGGCCAAAGCCGCCTCCAAGCGCAAGATCGTTCGCCCGAATGTCGAGGAGTTCATGATCGGCAAGAAGCGGGTCTTTGTGCTGGCCGACGGTCGCCTTGTAAATCTTTCGGCCGCCGAGGGACATCCGGCGATGGTGATGGACATGTCGTTTGCCAATCAGGCGCTGGCCGCCGAGTATATGGTAAAACATCACCGTACGCTCAAGCCAAGTGTCTATGTGGTTCCGGAAAAGATCGATGCCGCGATTGCGGCGCTGAAACTCAAATCGATGGGTACCGCGATTGATACGCTGACGCCAGAGCAGAAGAAGTACCTGGCCTCGTGGGAAATGGGAACGTGATTTGGTAGGTCGGGATCTTTTTGGTCCGGAGATTTCTTGTAGGGCGGGTTCGTCTTTGAACCCGCCTTTTTCTAATCCGCCAGCACGAAATCCTTCGCATCTAAGCCGTACCGCGCAGGATCAAGCAGGCGAACTATCTTTCGGTGATCGTTTTCGGCAAGCGATAAATCAGTCCAGATCGGTGATTCCAACACGCCGTTGCGGTCACCTACAATCTTAACATACGGCCGCGACCGGTCTTGTTCGTTGTTGGTCAGAACGAGCGCGATTTCGTCAGTTGTCAAAAGCACGAGTGATCCGGCCGGGTAAATGCCTATGACATCGTTAAAAAGCTTAAGCAAAAAGGCGTCGAACTTGACAGTCATCTGATACCGCATCTTCTTCATGACGACATCGGGCGGAATACTCTTTTTCAAATATACGCGTCCAGAAGTCAGGGCATCGAATGAGTCAACGATCGAGATAATTTTCGAAAACAGGTTCGGCTCCCGGCGATGGTAATGCAAGGTCGGGTAGCCGGTGTAGTCGTTGTTGATATGATGCTCAAAGGCCGACCGTGCGCCACGCGCGGTGTGAATATCGAGCTTCATATTGCGTAGAATCGTCTTGGCGCCCAACAGCGGATGCCGTTGCATCTGAATCCAGTCGTTTTCGTCAAAGGCGTCCGGCTTGTTAATCAGGTCTTTGGGGAGTTTCACTTTCCCGATATCGTGAAAGAGCGCCGAGAAGCCCAGTTGTGACAGACGCGGACGATCCAACCCGAGACGCACGCCAAGCGTGAGAGCGTAGACACACACGTTGGTCGAGTGGGCGTAGGTGTAATCATCGAAATCTTTGATCGCGGTCAATTCAATCAGCGAGGATTCATCACGAGTAATATGATCGATCAGAGAATGCACCACCCGCTTGGTCTTGGAAATATTGACATCACGCTGTTGCATCGTGTTGACCACCACTTCCTGCACAACCGACACGGCGGTAAAGAATGTCGTTCGTGCCATCGCCCGGAATTGCTTGCGGACTTCTTCGGCCGCCAGCGGAAGGTCAGCGTTGACATCTTTGGTCGACAGCAGAAGAATGTGGTCGAGTCCGAGATTTTTGATCTTGGCGGCCAGAGTCTCGAGGTTGTCTTTGTTGGGCTTTACCTCGGTCAGCGACTGGTAGTATGTCTTGAGTTCTTCTTTTGACACACCGTTTTCAAAGCGAACACCGCCAATACCCAGTTTTTTCCACTCGGCAACAACCGTCATTGATCCGGAGAGGCCTTCGTCGAATCGTACTAATTGGTGGTTGACGAAATACCGGTCGGAAATCACTTTGATTGACACGGCAGTGTCGTCTTTTCCCATCGCCGACAGATGCGAATAGAATGTCTCCAATTGCTGGAGAAAAGTCGCGTTGTTTGCCTGCATGATGCGCGAAGTCTTGTAGAGCATAAAGAAGGCATGTAAGAGCTTTTCTTCGGTTTGCCCAGCCAATAGGCGTGTGGCCGGCGCGGCGGCAGTGCTACTCATGGGTACCTCCGAACAACAATTCGCGCCGGCGCTTTAGCGCCGCTTGCGCCTGCCGCCTGATATCCGGGCGCCACGCATTAGCGAAACGTACCAAGGCCTGCCCTGCCGAGTCGCTCTGATTATGCGCCAGCGCCAAGAGAGCCGATTTGCGCACTTCGGCCAGAATTGGATTGCGAAGCGGATTGTAGCGCCGGATCATCTGGCTGAGCGTGTTCACCGCGGCCTCTCCACCAAGAGTCGAATAGGCGATCAGGATTCGTTCTTTGTCTTCAGGCTCAAGCAGGAAAAACGGCTTTTCTGCAAGAATCTGCTCCACCGTATCGAATGCGGCCGGCCCTTGCTGGGTCGCAAGCGAACTGATAGCGGCTATTCTGATTTCGTGGTCTCGGTCGGTAGCCGCCATTTTGAGGATATCGAGCGCTTCCGGGCCGGCATAGTTACGCAATTGGGTGACCAGCTCGAGGCGCACTGAGCGGTCTTCGTTTTCAGCCGCCCGCTTCAAAATACTAAACGCGCTCGGGTCGCCAATTCGTGATAAGACGATAATCGCTCCGCGCACCGCCTCGGGCCGCTTGTCGGTAACGCCGCGCGAGAGAATTTGTAAATGCGCTTTTCCGATTGTTGTCAAAAAGTCGCAAATCGCTTCCCGATGAACGTCCGAGGTTACATCTCCGAGTAAGTCGGTGACTGCGCCGAGCGCTTGCCAATCGAAGAAATTTAAGTACTTGCGAAGTTCTTCCGCACCGATCTCCGGGTGCAAATTGAGCGTTTCACCGAGAATCTCCATCCGTTCGCGACTCCCGAAAGTCATCCGCACTTCTTTGAGCTTATCCGCCCAGGCCGGGCGTTCTCTCCTGATCTTCTCCTCAAGCAAAGCGATATACTGGAGCAGTTGCACCGCGTGCCAGAGTTTCCCGGCATGCAGAAACTCTGTCGCAACCTTGGAGCAAATGGTAACGGTCTCACCAAAATCGGGAAGGTCGGTGTCCTGATGCAACATCTCCTTGCACAGCTCAGTGGTCGCTTCCCACATATCAAAGTCGCCGTCGCGCTCAGACAACTCGCGGACTGCCCGTTCGTCTTCTTCGGATAGGCGAAGTTCGTCGTTGAGAATCAGGGTTGTGTTCACGCGTGGCGCGGAGGAAGAAACTGGCAGATTATCAAGTCCCATCGCTTCGGCCGCTTCCGCCGCCTTAAATGAAATAGCGTCGACACCCTCGACCCCGGAGAGCAAACTATTGTCACCCTGGCCGGTTCCAACGGCGTAGAACAACTGATTTCCACTTGCGCCGGGTGTACGGCGACCGCCTTGAAAAGCAATTTTCGGGCCACTATCGGAGTCGTCGATGGACGCTGAGTTTTTTTCTGAGGAGTCGCTGTCGCCGTCGGGTGTCCCTTTGAAAATTGCATCGTACGATTCCACTTGATCGGTGCCGAACAAGACAATTCGTTGGCCTGAATTGGAGTCGCCTCCCTCCAGCTCGCGGACGTTGAAATCCCCCTGGTATTCAGCCAGCGCGATGTCTTCGAGGGTTGAGAAAACAAACCGGTTAATCCCCGATTCCCAGATCATGCCCGCCAGATCAACTGAATTGTCGTTGGAATTGACATACGCCTTAATCATATCGAGCAGTTTGAAACCGCTCTCGACATCGAAACTCTCTTGAAAGACGAAACTGGTTATGCCGGTATCGAAAAAGAGGGCCGCCAGTGACTCTTCTTTGGTCTTGTCGATAAACACCGTTTCGCCGTCGCACACCAGCGTATCACGATTGACCTGTATCTGAATAGATCCGTACTCTTCGATGTGCTCGGACAGACGCTCGGCAAAGCTCCGCCGCATCCCGGCCGGGAGCGGATTCCCCTCGGGGTACATCGAGACCACCTTGATGACTTTGAGAAAGTCCTTAAACAAGGTCTTGATCTCGGCCATTCTCCTGGCCTTTTGAGCCTCCGTGAGAATGTTCTGTATTTTCGGTGGCATAGAATGTAGTATCGGCAGACCAAAGTCGACCCTTAAGTCAATGTCGGGCAAATAAATAGCCGGCCCCGAGAGGAGCCGGCCTTGTCTCGATAAGTGACTATCCGAACCGAAGTTACAGGACTTCGATTTTCTGCCGGTTTTTGGTCACCTTTTTGGTCGCGTTGCGGGAGTCAAAGATCAGCTTAGCGTGATCGACCACCCACTGATAATTGTAGTCGGTATGATCGGTGAGGATCACGACCAGATCAGCCTTCTTGACTACCGCTTCGGTCAGCTTAGTGGATTTGAATTTGCCGCCTTTCCAGTTGAAGACCGGCACATACGGGTCGTTGTAAACGACCTTTGCCCCTTTGTCTTCAAGCAGTTTGATAACATCGAGAGCCGGAGACTCGCGAAGATCTTTGATATCGCGCTTGTATGCAACGCCGAGAACCAGGATGTTGGTCTTATTGAGTGACCGTGCTGATTTGCGATTGAGCAGGCCCATGATCCGCTCGACGACATACTCCGGCATTTTGGAGTTGATCTCGCCAGCCAGCTCAATAAATCGCGCATAGTAGTTCAGCGATTTGAGTTTCCACGACAAATAGTGCGGATCGATCGGAATGCAGTGTCCGCCCAAGCCGGGTCCGGGATAGAACGGCATAAACCCGAACGGTTTGGTCGAGGCGGCGTCGATAATTTCCCAGACATCGATTCCGAGTCGTTCGCACATCAGTGCTGTTTCGTTGACCAGTCCGATATTGACTGAGCGGAAGGTGTTTTCAAGTAACTTGACCATTTCGGCCGCCTGGGTCGATGATACCGCGCAGACCGCTGTGATTGTCTGCTCGTAGAAAATCTTCGCGACTTTGGTACACGACGGCGTGATACCGCCCACCACTCGCGGAGTGTTCACGGTGTGAAATTTCGGATTTCCCGGATCAACCCGCTCCGGCGAAAAGGCCAGAAAGAAATCCTGCCCACAGGTCATCCCCCGCTCTTCAAGGAGCGGTTGAATCAATTCCTGGGTGGTGCCGGGATAGGTTGTCGATTCGAGGATTACCAGCGCCCCGCGCTTGAAATATTTTTTTACCCAGTCGACCGCGGCGAGGATGTAACTGACATCGGGGTCTTTGGTCTTGGAAAGCGGTGTCGGCACACAAATCGACAGGACATCCATCTGGGCTATTGACTTGGGTTCGTCGGTGGCCCGGAAGTTTCCGGACTCAACCGCGGACTTGACTTGTTTGTCGGGAATATCGTCGATGTCGGACTTGCCGGCGTTGAGCAGTTTGATTTTCTCTTTGGAAATATCGTATCCGGTGACCTTAAAGCCGGCCTCGGCTAATGCCATGGCAAGCGGCAGGCCGACATATCCAAGACCGATAATCCCGATCTCGGCTTTCCGATTCATGATCTTAAATATCAATTCATCGGCGGACGCCATTTTGACTGACTTGGTTTTCATATTAGCAGATTGCTCCTGTTTCGATCTAAACAATATGTCGTTCCCGCCACCAGTTCAGGGTGTCTGAAAGAGTGGCCTTGAGTGTATATCGGAGTTTATAGCCCAGTTCTCTACCCGCCTTACGGTTGGAGCCGCGCAATACCGGAATATCGGATTTGCGAAGGCGCCCCGGATCGGTCGTCACTTTGATGTTCACTTCTGAAAGCGCCAGTAGCGATTGCAGGACCTGCTTGATCGCCACTGCTTTGCCTGAGCAAAGGTGATAGATCTGACCCGGTTTTCCTTTTTCGGCGATTAGCCGGTAGCCGCGGACAATATCGCGAACATCGGACAAATCGCGCTTGGCCGTCAGATCGCCTACTTTGATCACCGGCTCTTGTCGTTTGGATTCTATGAGCGCGATCTGGCGTGCAAACGAGGGAATGACGAAATCTTCCCGTTGGCGTGGACCGGAATGATTAAAGGCCCGTGCCACCACCACCGGAACGCCGTGTTGACGGTGAGAATACAGTCCGGCATGCTCGGCCGCCGCTTTCGAGATGCCATAGGGAGAAATCGGGGCGAGTGGCTGAGATTCAGTTAACAGTTTGTTGGCCGGCTTGAATACACCGTAAGCGTCGGCTGAACAGACGATCACCAGTTTTTTCAGATTGGCGCAGGAACGACCGGCCTGTAACACGTTTACTGTACCGTCGAAATTCACTCGATACGTCGCCCGCTCCAGATCAAACGATCTGCCCACCGACGCCAGCGCCGCCAGATGAAAAATGTAGTCGGGGTTGACTGCGCCGAAGCGTAGCCGTACTCGGTCGGCATCGAGAATATCAAGTCGCTCAAGCTGAAGTTTGCTTTCAATTCCGGAGAGATTCTCCAGCGATTCATTCTCGAAGACTGACCCGGCCACCCGCCAGCCGTAGGAGAGTAGTTCTTCGGCCAGATAAGAACCGGCAAATCCGGCGATGCCGGTTATGTACGCCAAAGGTGATTTCATGCCCGGAATTCCGCTATTTTGTGGGCTTTTTCAGCCGCGCCATGTCGGCGTCGACCATCATGCCGACCAACTGTTTGAAACTGACCGCCGGTTCCCAGCCAAGTTGCTGTTTGGCTTTCGACGGATCACCCAAAAGCAAATCGACTTCGGCCGGACGGACATACCGGGGATCTTTCACGACATAGTCGCGATAATCCAGCTCCAGATGCTCGAAAGCCAGCTTGCAAAAATCGGCGACTGAGTGCATCTCGCCGGTGGCGATGACAAAGTCGTCTGCGACAGGTTGCTGGAGCATCAGCCACATCGCCCGGACATAGTCGCCGGCATATCCCCAGTCGCGTTTGGCGTCGAGATTGCCAAGAGCAAGCTGATCGGACATCCCCAGTTTGATTCGCACAGCACCGTCGGTGATTTTCCGCGTAACAAACTCAAGCCCGCGGCGCGGCGACTCGTGATTAAACAAAATTCCCGAACTTGCAGGGATTCCATACGATTCGCGATAATTGACGGTAATAAAGTGGCCGTAGACTTTCGCCACACCATACGGCGACCGGGGATAAAACGGCGTGTTCTCCGTTTGCGGTACCTCGCGCACTTTGCCGAACATCTCCGATGACGACGCTTGGTAGAACCTGATCTTCTTGTTTACCAGCCGAATCGCTTCAAGAACTTTCGTTACACCCAAGGCATCGAATTCGCCTGTCAAAACCGGCTGGACCCAACTGGTAGGCACAAATGACTGGGCGGCGAGATTGTAAACCTCGTCGGGGCGGTGTTCTTCGAGGATGTTAATAATTGAGAGCTGGTCGAGCAGGTCGGCCTGGACGAGTGTGACGCGGTCGTGGATGTGGGCAATTCGCTCGAAAGTTTCAGTCGATGACCTTCGCACCATGCCGACCACATCATACCCCTTGTCCAAAAGCAGATCGGCCAGATAGGAGCCATCCTGACCGGTGATACCTGTTATGAGAGCGCGCATTTGTTTGGTCCTTCATGTGCGGCCACGTGCCTTCGCGCGACCGTCTTGTCATTTAGAGACTTATACCCACATCTCGGCAAATGGGTCAATCCACCTACCGTGGCGGAAGGCGAATATAGATAGTGCGATTGGCGGTGGCAAGTGCCGATGGGAAGAGCGATTGGGTGAACCATCTCGCACCGCGTAGCGGAGCGCTACCAAGTTTCGATTTCCTTGTGGGCCTTTACGTAGTCAAAAAGAAAATGCATTAGGTCGTCGCCGGCAATTTCGTGCGGGGTTTCCCCTCGTACCGGAGGAGACAGTTGCGTAGCATGGCAACCAGTTCAGTGTTCTTGAACGGCTTGGTGAAAAAGCCGTCGGCCCCCAGGGCCAGAATATCCTTAGAGCCGAACTTGCCGGAGTAGCCGGTGACTAAAATTACTGCAATGTTTTGAAAATTGGTTTTGATGTGCAACAGCAAATCAATACCTGTCTTGCCGCCAAGCATGACATCCGAGACAACGACATCCACCTGTTCGCGCTCCAAAATGGCGGCCGCTTCGTCGTACGACTGCGCCAAGAGCGGTCGATACCGCTCGAAAATGAAGAACTGCTCGAGAATATCGAGGATCGCCGGTTCATCGTCGACTACCAGCACCGTTGTCCTTGATTGTGCAACCGCGCGGTTGATTTTCGCTTCAATAGTTTCGCGTGTGGCCGGCAGGATCAAAATGTCGGTGACGTTGTATTCGTAATAATGGCGAACCTGAGTGTCGCTAATCACCGAACCCATCATGATCAACGGAAGATTTTTGAGGCGTCGGTCAAGCCGGACACTCTTGAGAATTTTCATCCCGATCTCGTCGCTCGATCCGGTCATGATCATAACCATGTCCAGCGAGGCGTCGATCTGAATTCGTTCCATCGCCTTTCGCCAGGAACGATCGTGCACCACGGTCGCTCCGATGCTATTGAGCCAACTGAAAAGAATATCCAGCCCGTCGGGAGACCCCGCGAGAATGAGGACTTTCATTGATCGATCCTTGTTGCCAATCCAGGTTGTCTGTACATGGACTGGTTATCGGCACAAGTACCGCCGGGCATTACTGCCGGCTATGAGAACATAGACCTATGAAGACTCAACGCCGTCGCCCGCCGCCGAGAATTGAACCGAGCACGCCCCGGATCAGCGAACGACCCAACTGACTGCTGGCGGCCCGGGCCATCGACATAGCGATACTTTCGGCCGGACTCATGGCGGTCGAGCGTCCGCGAGAGCGGTCAGCAGGGGAATTTTCTTCGGCGGGTAAGCTCGCGGCAGATTGCTCCGCCCTCGATTTCAATTTCTCGAAGGCCGACTCGCGATCCAGAGATTCTCTATAGACACTGTGCAGGTCGGATTTGGCGATCAATTCGTTTCGCACCTGCAGATCGATCGCGCCGATATGGCTTTGCGGAGGACAGACAAGCGCCCGTTCGACCGGTGTCGGGCTCCCCTTTTCGTCGAGCAGTGATACAAGTGCCTCGCCGGTGGATAATTCGGTGATGACTTTGGCAACCTCGACTTTCGGATTACTCCTGAAAGTTTCCGCCGCGGCGGTCACTGCTTTTTGGTCGCGCGGGGTGAAAGCGCGGAGTGCATGTTGGACACGATTGCCCAATTGGCCGAGGACGATATCGGGGATATCGAGTGGATTTTGGCTGACGAAGTAGACGCCAACACCTTTTGAGCGAATAAGCCGTACAACTTGTTCGATCTTGTCGAGCAGAACTTTCGGTGCATCACTAAAAAGCAGGTGGGCTTCGTCGAAGAAAAAGACGAGTTTGGGCTTGTCCATGTCGCCCACTTCGGGAAGCCGCTCGTATAGTTCGGAGAGGAGCCAGAGGAGCATGGTGGCATAAAGTCGGGGCGACTGCAGTAATTTGTCGGCGGCAAGAATGTTGATAAACCCACGGCCATCGCTGTCGGTTTGCAGAAGATCATCCAGGTCAAGCGCTGGCTCACCCAGCAATTGATCTCCCCCTTCTTCTTCGAGCGCCAACAGACCCCGTTGAATTGCGCCGATTGATGCCGCCGAAACATTGCCATAATTCGTCTGGAACTGTTTGGCATTGTCGCCGACATACTGGATCATCGCCCGCAGATCTTTCAGGTCCAGTAAGAGTAGACCGTGGTCATCGGCAACTTTGAAGACCAGCGACAATACACCGCTTTGGGTGTCATTTAAGTTGAGAAGCCGTCCGAACAAAAGCGGGCCAATGTCCGACGCAGTCGCCCGTATCGGATGCCCCTGCACGCCGAAAACATCCCAAAGACGTACCGGGAAGCCGGCGAACGGTCGGGCAGTGATATTTAACTGCTTAAGGCGTTCATCGACTCTTGGATTTCCGCCGCCCGGCTGACTGATTCCTGCCAGGTCACCTTTGACATCGGCCATGAAGACCGGCACACCAATCCGGCTAAACTGCTCGGCCATGGTCTGAAGTGTAACTGTCTTGCCGGTGCCGGTCGCCCCAGCGATGAGGCCGTGGCGGTTTCCCATCCGCGGCAGTAAGCAGAGATCTATGTCAGACTTAGCAATCAACAACGGTTCCATGCATTCTCCTTGGTGAATCAGAATCGGGAATTTCGCTCGTGGCACATGCTGGCGACGAACAATCAGTGTTACCATACGCATGAGAGTGCGTTCTGTCAAATATGGGCGTCGCTTTGTAACACCGTGCAACAAAATCCGGTGAAAATGATTTGTGGCTGGTGGCGTGCGAGCCTATATTCTCCCCGCCCCAAAAGGCAATCACTATGGCACATACACAGAATCCACAAGCAAACGCTCTCTTGGAAAAAGAGTTCCGCGTCTTAGACCGCGGCTTTGTCCGTCTGATTGATTATATGGGTGGCGACGACGCCATTGTACAGGCGGCCCGGGTGTCCTACGGCGACGGTACCAAAAAAGTCCACGAAGATCGCGGACTCATTCGGTACCTAATGCGCCACCAGCACACCACGCCGTTTGAAATGGTCGAATTTAAGTTCCATGTCAAATTGCCTATCTTTGTCGCTCGCCAGTGGATTCGTCACCGTTCGGCCAACGTGAACGAATACTCCGGCCGGTATTCGGTGATGAAAGAGGAATTCTATGTTCCTCGTCCCGAAGATGTCCGCCCGCAGTCGTCGAGCAACCGCCAGGGGCGATCGGACGAAATGGCGCCGGCCGAGGTTCAGCACAAGTTTATCGAGTATATCAATCGGACACAGCGCGAGGCGTATGCGGCGTATAACGAATTTTTGGAGGCTGATATTGCCCGCGAACTTGCGCGGATAAATCTCCCGCTCTCAATGTACACCGAATGGTACTGGAAAATTGACCTGCACAATCTCTTCCATTTCTTGCATCTGCGGCTGGACCGCCATGCACAGGAAGAGATAAGGGTGTACGCGGAGGTTATGGCCGAGATGGTGAAAACAGTCGCGCCGGTAGCGTACGAGGCATTTGAAGATTACCGGCTCCGTTCGGTATCGCTCTCGCAACCGGAACTGAACGCGTTGTCGAGTCTTCTGAGCGGCTACGCGCCGACCCTCGAAGAATTGACAGCCAAGGGGCTATCCAAGCGGGAAGCGACAGAATTTCTGGAGAAATTGGCAACTCTTCGCACACAATCTTCTACCAAGAAGTAATCTTCTTGCTCTGCGTAGTCCTGCGCGGTCAATTTGTGACCTATCCGGAATGATTTTCCTTGACAAACACAGTCTCAATTGCTATCGTTATTCAGTCGGAATGGAGCACACCCAGGCCCCGTCGCTTTGGTCAGCGGCGTTCGCACTGAAGTTTCCGGCGAGTGTTCATTTGGACGACATAAACAGGTAACCGCAGGGAGACGGCATGATCCATCGTTCATGCTCCCCAGACAAATTTAGAGATCAAATCGCACTGCGATGCCAATCGTATTGGGATCGTGCCTGTTTTGTGCGCCTTGAGTTTCGACGATTCGATCATTTTGCAGATATCGGTACCGGGAGGGAGAACAGGGTTCGCGGGATGCTATAGTCATGCTGTTATGGCTATTTCTATCGTCTCACGGCTGGGGCGTCCAGCTCCACCTGTGAAGTTTGTGTGGTGCATCGGAAACGATTCACTGCCTCTTCAACGAAGAAGGGTTCGTCGGTCGCGGCGAACCTTTTTTCGTGTTTGGCGCGTGCGTAGACTACAAACGCAACATCATCTCTTCGTGATCGACGTACGTACCGTCGGTCAACTTGTACCCCTGAAGAATCAGCCCGGTGGTGTAGAAACCGAGCGAAGTATACAGCGTGCGGGCCCCGGTCTGGGTAACCGCTACAGTCAGTATCAAAAGCTCAAGGCCGTCCATATGGCGGGCATTTTCGATTATCTCGGCCATGAGTTGTCTGGCTATGCCCTGACCTCGCGCCTCTGGCTTGGCATACACCGACCATATCCACCCGCGGTGACGTTCCTTAAATGCGTCTTCCCGCTTGAAGGCGACAGTGGCCAGAAGTACTCCGTTATCAAAATACCCCAGCACGTACTTTTCGGGAAAGACGGAAGAAGGCTCCATCCACTCGAGGAATTTGTCTTCAGGCATTTCTGCTACTTCTTCAGGCGTCTGCCCAAAGGCCTCGGGGTGATCACGGCACATCTCGACCCGCAATTTGCGAAATGCGGTCGAGTCCTCGTTTGTTAATTTGCGTAAGTCCATAGTACAAACATAGATGAACTTGTCGGCTACGGCAAGTAAGTTGGATCATGATTTCAGATCAACCACCGTGGCGCCCCACCCTCCCCCGCTACCTTCCTCATGACGGAATGACCTCACATTGGGATGCGCTTCCAAAATCGACCGGACAATCTCCCGCTGGACACCGATTCCTTTGCCGTGAATAATCCGAATCGAAATGATCCCGCGCTCCAGGCAAGCGGCTATGTACTCGACGGTCGCGGCCTTGGTTTCCGATGGCGCAAATTGGTGAAGATCGAGCGTACCGTCGATCGGATATTCAATCGGATTTTCATCTGAGTCGGTCATACGGAAATGTAGTATTGGCGCTTGATAACACGCAAGCATGAGCGGTTCTGATTTTCTCAACTCGGCGTACCCTTGATTCGCGGTCCTATGTGTACTATGTTCTCGGCTACGAAACCTACACTTCAAGAAAGCAATGACCATGACTACGATGACCACAGCTAAACCCGCCCCGACTTGGGATTTGGACTCGATCTTCCCGGGAGGGAGTCGCTCCGATGCCTTCAAACAGTATCGCCAGCAACTCCGAACCGACCTTGAGTCGGCCGCCAAATCGCTCGGGAGTCTTCCGCCCACACTTGACAGCGACACCCAACCTGATTGGCAGAAATTTGTACTCACGATGCAGGACTTGCTTGAGCGGATCGATCTGGTCAAGTCGTTTGCCGGTTGTTTGGTAGCGGCCGATGTGAGCGACAGCATGGCGCAGGTGATTGTCGGCGAAGGGGACCTGTATCTGGCCGAATGGGAAAAACTCAAGGCAGTTTTCGAGCCGGCGACTCTGCGTCAATCAGATTCGGCCTGGGAGAAACTGGTCACCACAAACGAACTGGCTGGGGTCCGGTTTTTCTTAGATGAAATGCGATTTTTGGCCAAAGCCAAAATGGCGCCGGAATTGGAGACCCTCACGCTTGATTTAGCTGTCGACGGGTATCATGGCTGGGGACGGTTTTACGACAAGCTGGCTGGCGACATACGGGTGGATTTTGTCGACAACGGCGTCAGCAAAGAGGTCTCACTGGGTCAATTGGCTCCCAAATTGGCGGACAAAGACCGAGCAGTGCGCAAGCAGGCCTTTGAAAAACTGACTCACGCCTGGAGTTCACGGGAAGAACAGGCGGCCAAAGCGCTCAACTCGCTCGCTGGATTCCGACTAGCGGTCTACAAGCACCGCAAGTGGGAGTCATTTCTCTATGAGCCGCTCATTAATGCCAGGATGAAACCCGAGTCACTCGACGCTATGTGGAGCGCGGTCGAAAAGGGGATTGTCAAACTTGCACCGTATGTGCAGGCCAAGAAGTCACTTTTGGGAATCGATAAATTCTGTTGGTACGACGAATTCGCTCCGTGTGGTGCGGTGACGAAAACATACACTTTTGACGAGGCCTCGCAGTTTATCATTGATAATACCAAGTCATTCTCCACCCATCTCGCTGGTTTCTGCAAGATGGCGCTGGAGAAGAAATGGGTGGAAGCCGAAGACCGGGCAGGCAAGGCTGGAGGGGCATTCTGTACCGGCATGGGGCCGTTTCGTCAGACCCGGGTCTTCATGACCTACACCGGCACGTACGACAATCTAAGCACGTTGGCGCATGAACTTGGTCACGCCTATCATTCGTTTGTGCTCAATCACAAACCGTTCTTTGCGTCGATTTACCCAATGACCCTGGCCGAAACGGCGTCGATTTTCACCGAGTCAGTGGTGACCGATGCGGCGCTTTCAGCGACAACGGATCGTGAAGAGCGGCTCATGCTTGTGGATCAGAAGCTGCAGAGTGCGTATGTTTTGTTCTGCGATTTGTACGCTCGATACCTCTTTGAAACGTCGTTCTATGCCGAGCGCAAAAACGGTATGGTGGAGACCGCCCGTCTCCGGGAGTTGATGATCGCCGCACAGAAAAGAGCATTTGGCGGATTGCTGGACGAGAGCGGTTATCATCCCCTCTTCTGGTGTTCCAAGCTCCATTTCTATGCAACCGACGCACCGTTTTACAATTTCCCGTACACTTTCGGCTACCTGTTTTCGCAGGGGGTCTACGCCCAGGCCAAGGCGGAAGGGGCCGGATTCGCCGAGCGATATCGGGCTTTGTTGGCTGATACAGGAAGCATGTCCAGTGAGGAAGTCGCCCACAAACACTTAAATGCCGATCTGACCAAAGAAGATTTCTGGTCCAAAGCGGTGAATCTGGCGCTGGGCGATGTTAACGCCTTTGTCAATATGGTCGGTTAAGCCAACCCGACACATCAAGCACACCCGGCTACTGTTTTAACGCCCCGGCCCAAGAACAAACTTGGGTCGGGGCGCAACTTTGAGTGGCCCAAATCGTACTAACAAGGCAGGTAGTACGTCTATACTCTTTTGGAGGTCTCCGGAATGATGAAGAAGATATCAATCATTGGAATAATTGTGATTGTTGTGGGCGGAGCGGTGTTCCTGTTCGCTCGCGATGGCTCGGCGAAGAAAGACGATGGAATGAAGACCGTTGCGGTGATTAAGGGGACAATCACCGACAAAGCGCTGGCGGTTGGAAAGATCGACCCAAAACGGCAAATCAATGTCAAGTCGAAGATTCCGGGACTGATCAAACAGATTCATGCCGAAATCGGCGTGCAGGTGCGTGTGGGCGATCCTTTGTTTACCATTGCCCCCGACCCGACGCCGCTTGAGTTTGCCGAAACCAAACGCCAAGTCGAACTGGCGCAGGTGACTTTTGACAACCAAAAGCGCGAACTGGATCGCAAGAATTCACTTCGCGACAAACAGCTTATCTCCAATCAGGAGTGGGAAACGCAGAGATCAACCTATGAAGAGGCCGAACTTCGCCTGAAACTGGCTAACGAGCGCCTCGCCCTGATCGAAACGGGGCATATCGAAACAGCAGGCAGGCAGGTTGATAATGTCATCAAATCAAATGTGAACGGTACGGTGCTCTCGATCGCGGTTGAAGAAGGCGACCCGGTTGTGCCGCTTACTACTTATCAGGCCGGTACCGACCTCATGACTATCGCCTACATGGAAGACTTGATTTTCAAGGGAAATGTCGACGAAATTGATGTCGGCAAACTGCACGAAGGCATGACCGCCGAAATCGAAATTGGCGCGATTCCCAATCAGAAAATCAAAGGAACGTTGACCAAAGTCTCGCCCAAGGCGCACAAGGAAGAAGGGTCGACTCTATTTGAGGTCGAAGTTCAGATCACCGACGCCGGCGACAAGACGCTTCGCGCCGGCTACAGCGCTAACGCCAGTATCATCATCAATCAGAAAGATTCGGTGTTAGTAGTCCCTGAGCGCCTGGTCAAGGTCACCGATTCTGTTTCAACGGTAGAAGTGAAGGACTCGATTGGGCAGATTGCCAGCAGGACGGTCAAGACCGGGTTGTCCGACGGTATCAATATTGAAGTTATCGATGGGCTCAAATTGGGCGACTCGGTAATTGAACGACCGCCCAAAGAAATCAAGGCCGACTAAGCCGGGCGAGATTGAGTCTACGATGATTCGCCTGCACACATTCAAGCAGTTCCTCAATGATATGCGGAGGCAAAAACTCCGTACGTTGATGACCACCTTCGGGATTTTCTGGGGGACCTGTTCAATTGTTCTTTTGTTCGCTTTTGGACAGGGTCTTCGTGAACAGCAGATTAAAGCGCAAAAGGGGATGGGCGAAAATATTGCGATCTATTGGCCGGGAGTGACGTCGATGGAGTATCGCGGACTTCCCCGGGGCCGTCGGATCAATTTTACCGAAGAAGATGTCGCGCTTATTAAATCACGAGCCACCACGATCAACGCCATCTCGCCGGAATATTCAAAGTGGAATTGCGCGATGAAGGTCGGCAAGGCGACTCAGCTTAGAAATATCTGTGGGGTCTGGCCGGAATTCGGGGATATGCGTAATCTCATCGCCGACGAAGGGAGCCGGTTCATCAACGACGCTGATCAGGCCCTACGCCGACGCGTGATGTTTATCGGCGATGAACTCAAGAAAGAACTGTTCCCTGATAAGCCGGCAGTTGGTGAAACGATCCTGGTCAACGGTGTGCCGTTTACAGTTATCGGCGTTATGAAGACCAAGAAGCAGGACTCATCGTACAACGGTCGCGACTCGCGAAAAGGATTTATCCCCGCTTCGACATTCACGTCGATGTACTCCAACCGCTATCTCAATGACTTTGTCGTCCAGTGCAAGCCAACCGAGGTGATGGCCAGTACCAAAAAGGAAATCCTCGGTATCATGGGAGTCAAATACCGATTCGATCCCTCCGACAAAGAGGCGCTCTCGGTCTGGGATACGACCGAGGGAATTGCCTTTATGAAAACCTTTTTTATGGCGTTCCAGTATTTTCTCGTTGGAATAGGTATTGCCACGCTCATTACCGGTGGAATTGGTGTATCGAATATCATGAATGTGGTACTCGAAGAACGAACCAAAGAAATCGGGATCAAGATGGCGCTGGGAGCGCGAAAAAGTTATGTCCTGGGACAGTTCATGGTCGAGACCCTGATGATAACTTTGCTGGGTGGAATTTGTGGATTTGCCTTTGCGGCTCTTATCGTCAAGATCATTCCCCTGCTCAAACTCGAAGAGTATATCGGCACTCCCACGATCAATATGTGGGGAGGCATCCTGATGACGCTGTTGCTGGGAGTCATCGGTTTCCTGGCCGGTATTTTCCCGGCGCGACGGGCGGCCAATCTTCAACCGGTTCAAGCGCTCAAGCTCTTTTAGATTATGCAGTGGTCAACCATTTACAACGTGTTTATCCGAGATTTCCGCAAACAGAAAAAGCGGATCACGCTGACAATTATTGCTCTGTGCTGGGGAACGATTTCGATCATGCTTCTGCTTGGGTTTGGCGAGGGACTGCGCAACCAACTTTTAGTCAACAGCAAAGGCATGGGCGACAAGATCACCGTGCTCTGGCCGGGCTCGACCAGCATTCCGTACAAGGGGCTCGGCCGTGGCCGGTCGCTTCATTTCCTTCCCGAGGATGTCGAGTATTTGAAAACCCGTGTGCCGGAAATCGATGAGATCGGCGCGGAGTATCATCGCTGGGGAGTGACTATCAAGTATGGCGACAAAGTGGTCAGCGAGCATGTGAATGGAGTCACCCCCAACTACGAGCACCTGCGCTATCATATAGCCCAGATCGGCGGCCGAATGATCAATGACGCCGACATCCAATTGAAGCGCCGAACTGCGTTTCTGGGGGATGCCCTCAAAGAGCGGCTCTTCGGGGATGAGGATCCGGTCGGCAAGACAATTTTGGTCCAGTCGATGCCATTCACGGTGGTCGGAGTGCAGATACACAAAATGCAAATGAACTCCTACAGCGGGATGGATCAGGATAAATTGACTGTTCCGGCGACGACTTTTCAGGCGGTTTTTGGCGATCCATATCTTGATAACTTGATTTACAAACCCAAAGACCCATCTCAAATGAAACAGGCCGAGCAGAAAGTCAAAGAGGCACTCGGCGCCAAATACAAATTTGATCCGGCCGATCCGCGAGCGCTCTGGATTTGGGATGTCGCCGAGAGCCAGCGGGAAATGGACAATGTGCTGACCGGCATAAAAGTCTTTCTTGGCATCATCGGCGGTCTCACGCTGTTGATCGCCAGTGTCGGGGTCGCGAACATCATGTACGTTTCGATCAAAGAGCGAACCCGCGAGATTGGCATCAAGATGGCGGTTGGCGCACGCCGGTCGTACATCCTGACACAATTCCTCATTGAGGCGATATTGATCACATTTACCGGTGGATTTCTGGGGATGGCGATCAGTTTCGGCATTACTGAGGGATTCAAGCGGATCCCGATCAAATCGGATGTGCTCGATTTTATGGGTCGCCCGACCATTTCAATTGAAATAGGCCTGACGGTGGTGGCTATTCTTGGCGTGATGGGGATCATCTCGGGATTTTTCCCGGCGCTCAAGGCGGCCTCGGTCAAGCCGGTGGAATCACTGCGATACGAATAACAACGCGACAGCGAGAACCAAATATGACACCACTCATTTCACTCAGCCGGATCAGAAAAACCTACACGACCGGTAAGGTCACTTTCGACGCCCTCAAAGGGGTTGATTGCTTTGTCGAAAAAGGGGAATTCATGGCGATTGTCGGGCCGTCGGGTTCCGGCAAATCTACTATGATGAACATTATCGGGTGCCTTGATATCCCTTCTGAAGGGGAATACCATCTGGGTGACGAACTAGTCAATACGCTCAACGCCAATCAACTGGCCGATATCCGAAATCGCAAGATCGGGTTTGTCTTTCAGGCGTTTAACCTTCTCCCCTATGCCACCGCTTTTGAAAATGTCGAGGTGCCGCTTTTGTTCGCGAAGGCCTCCTCGCGCAAGCGCAAAGACCGAGTGGTTGAACTTTTGGAGCGGGTGGGACTGGGACAGAAACTTGAGAACAAGCCGACCGAAATGTCTGGCGGCGAGATGCAAAGAGTGGCGGTCGCCCGTGCGCTGGCCAACGAGCCGGATATCATTTTGGCCGACGAACCAACTGGAAACCTCGATACTAAGTCGGGGTCGGAGATTTTTTCGCTTTTCCGCGAACTTCATTCAGCCGGTAAGACGATTATTATCATCACCCACGACCTGAATCTGGCCCGACAGACCGAGCGGGTCTTCAAACTCAAGGACGGCCTCGTAGACACCGACAATGGCGTGATGGCGGCCTGACCCGACCTGATTCTCTGCGCAATAGCGACACCACTCGCACCGTTGACGTTTCCTGCCGATACGGTATCTTACGTCTGTAGGAAGAAGTGTCGATGCGCCAACTCCATATTTACATAGCTTGTATACTTACCGCGCTTTGTGCCGAGGGAGCGCTTGGTCAATACACCCGTGAACCGGCCCCTTTTCCGGTGGCCGACGAACGCGGCACCACTCTCTTTCCCTTTCTGGGCGGAATCAACTTTCCGAAACCACTGTTGATTGACTTTGACCGGGACTCGCGCTACGATCTGTTTCTCGCCGACCAATGGGGAAAGCTGGCGTATTTCCACAATGACGGTTCAGCTCAACAAGCGTTTTGGACGCCCGTAACTGACCACTTTGGCGGAGTCGATATTGGTACCTGGTTTACCCTGTGCGATATCGATGACGACAACGATTTTGACTTATTTTGCGACAACCGGATCGGCGGTGTCGACTTCTGGCAGAATCAATCGATCGGATCGGCCATCTCATTTACACTGGTAGACTCAGTCTATGGCGACACCGCTGTGGGCGGTTTCCAGACCGGTATCAACAACACCGGGACATTTGTAGATATTGACGGCGACTCCGATCTTGATTTCTTCTATGGCGGCCTCGGCGGCAATCTGGTGTTCTATCGTAACACGGGTACACCAAGCAATGCCGTTTTTGCCTTTATCACGGAATTGTACGACTCGGTGATTGCCTTTCCGCAGGGCGCCGCCACGCCAAGACAAAATCCAAAACACGGATTTTCCACCATCTGCTTTGCCGATATCAACGCCGACAACGATCTTGATCTGTTCTTCGGCGACATTTACAACTCGAATGTCTACCTTTTTTCCAATTTGGGCACGCCGACTGTCTCGGATCTTAACTGGACAACCCAGGACTATCTGGCCTCGCCGACTACTGGATTTAACCACGAGACTTTTGCCGATCTGGATGCCGATGGCGATCTTGATCTGGTAATTGGTGTAGCCCAAGGGGACACGAAATACAATGTGCGCCTTTACGCTAATTTAGGGACGCCGCAAAACGCCTCATTCTTCCTGGCAGACTCAGCGATCATTCACACACTGGATTTTGGCTCCTCGGCCGTTCCCGCACTGGCCGATTTGGATGGAGATCGCGATCTTGATCTTCTGGTGGGCGCCGAGGACGGAACGCTCAACTACTTCAAGAATACAGGAACAATTTTTACGCCGTCACTTGAGTATCAAACGAACTACTTTGCGGGAATCCACGGTGGATTTAATACATCCCCTGAGCTGGCTGATCTTGACTCCGACGGCGATCATGATCTGCTGGTGGGAAATTTGACCGGGCAGATCGGTTACTGGAACAATGTCGGCACCACATCGAACTTTGTTCCGCAATTGGTGACCAACAAATTGGCCGGAGTTAAGATTGATCAACTGGCAACGCCGCGACTTGTTGACTTAAACAGTGACTCCCTGCTCGATTTGGTCGTGGGCGAATGGGATTTCAACGGGTTTGCAAATCTCCTGCTTTACCAAAACACCGGAACAGCCTCTTCTCCCGCTTTTGCGTTAGTGACAGCGACATTGCTCAAGAGAACGTTTCGCGATATGACAGTCCCGGAGATTGTCGATTGGGACCATGACGGCAAACTCGATTTTCTTGTCGGCGGACGCAATTCGTCAGCGACAATCTACAGAAATACCGCCCCGGCCGGCCAGTTTCCTGACTCGCTTACCCTTGTGCCGCTTGTTGATTCGGTACCCGGAAGTAGTGACGGCGCCCGGTTGGCATTTGCACTGGGCGATGTTGACGCCGACGGCGATCTCGATATAATCTCCGGCGAAGACGACGGCGGGCTCAATTTCTATCGCCATACCGGTAGTTGCTGTGCGGGGACAAAAGGTAATGTCGACAATGATCCGCTAAACGGGGTGGATATTTCTGACTTGACTGCGTTGATTGATGGCATGTTTATCAGTCTGGCGCCTTTCCCATGTCCGGTGTCGGCCAATATCGACAACTCGTCGGACGGAAATATCGATATCGCCGATCTGACCGAATTGATCGCTCACCTATTCATCGATTTGGGGCCACTCCGACCCTGCCAGTGAGGACGCGATGACAAAGTATGTGCACGGAACTGAGGCCGACGAACAAGAACGCCTCGCCAAACTCAATAAGCTAACTAACCCGCCATTCATCGATTTTCTGTCGCCGCAAACGAGTGATCATATTCTCGAGGTCGGAAGCGGACTAGGTATTTTGGCCGGGGAGGTGGCGGCAATTGCGACAACTGGTAGGGTGGTCGGAATAGAATACTCGGCCGAACAACTGGCCAAAGTGACTGCCCAGAGGGAAAACCTAGAGTTTCTCCAGGGAGACGCCCACTCGTTACCGTTCGCTGACGGGACATTTGACTTGGTCTATTCCCGCTACCTTCTGGAACATGTCAACCGACCGGTGGTTGCATTGCGCGAGATGCACCGTGTGCTCAAACCCGGCGGACGGGTCTGTGTGCAGGAAAATGATATCGCGGTCTTTCAACTTTGGCCGGAGTGCCCAACTTGGACAAAGCTGTGGGCGAACTTTGGCAAGCTACAGACAATCTTGGGGGGAGACGCGTATATCGGCCGAAAGCTGTTCGACTATTTTCAGCAGGCCGGATTTGGCCAAATTGGGCTGAGCCAGTATCCCGAATTTCATTATGCCGGCCTGCCTACTTTTGAACTCTGGATGCACAATGCCCTAAAGATTCTGGAGGCAAGCGGCCCCGATCTGGTGGCAAGAAAAATGGCGACGAAAGAAGAAATGACTACCACCCGCGCTGAAATTGAGCACTTCATCACCCTCAAAGAGGCGGCGTCGTATTTCTACTGGAACCGAGCACGGGGGGTTAAGTAGACGAATCGTGAATTGACAACCCGGCTCAAGCCTCTCCTCTTCGCACACCGCTAACGGCCACCAGGCTGACGCTATTTCCTTATCGTCAATGGACTTGACATTGCATTCGGGGCCGGGGTATCTTGAGGTGTTTAGCGATCTTAAACCACAAGGAACTACGGCATGAGAAAAGCTCTGGCGACAGTCACTCTTATAGGTTTTGCCATCTGGATCTCCGGATGCGGCAAAAGCGAACCGACCGGCGAATCCAATGAAATTCCAATCGGCGAATATTCTTCGCTGACCGGCACCACTGCGACTTTCGGTACCTCGACCCACCGAGGAATCCTGATGGCGGTCGAAGAAATCAATTCCGGCGGCGGCGTGCTGGGCAAGAAGATAAAGTTGATCACTGAAGATACCCGGTCACTTCCCGAGGAAGCGGCACTGGCAGTTCAGAAGTTAATCACGCGGGACAACGTTGTGTCGATCATCGGAGAAATCGCATCCTCGCGCAGTCTGGCGGCGGCGCCGATTTGTCAGGAGCGAAAGGTCCCGATGGTTTCCCCGGGGTCCACTAATCCCGAAGTAACAAAGAAGGGTGACTATATTTTCCGAGTCTGTTATATCGATCCCTTCCAGGGCGAAGTACTGGCGAAGTTTGCCTACAATTCACTGGGACTTCGCAAAGTCGCGACTTTGAAAGACGTCAAAAATGACTACTCGGTTGGTCTGGCGCAGTTCTTCTATGACACGTTTACCAAGCTCGGTGGCGAAGTAGTCGGCGAGCAGGCGTATAGCGAGGGAGATAACGACTTCAAGGCTCAGTTGACCGCTCTTAAGGCGCTCAATCCGGAAGGCATATTTGTACCGGGGTATTACACTGAATCGGCGCTGATCGTCAAGCAAGCCCGCGAGTTGAATATGCCGATGCCCTTCTTCGGCGGCGACGGCTGGGATTCTGATCGCCTTTTGGAAATCGGCGGCGCGGCCATGAACGGAACGTATTTTACCAATCACTACTCGGCCGACGATACCTCTCAAATGGTTCAGAAATTTGTCGCCAAGTACCGCAGTCTGCACAATAACGAAACCCCCGATGCCATGGCCGCCCTGGGATACGATGCCGCGATGGTAGTTTTCGACGCCATCAGGCGGGCCGGCTCGACCGACTGTACAAAAATTCGCGATATGCTGGCTACCACCGTTGATTTCCCGGGAATCGCCGGCAAAACAACCATTGACGCCGAGCGAAATGCCCGCAAGTCGGCAGTCATTATCTCTATAGAGAACAGCAAGCTGGTGTTCAGAGAGACGGTTCAGCCCTGAGCAGAATTCTCCACGTACACAAAAAGCCCAGCGACCATTTCTCGTTGGGCTTTTTCACGCCGGGTAGTATCTTGGCCGCCAGACCATGAGTGAGTTCCTCCAGCAGGTCATCAACGGCGTTTCGCTTGGGGCGATTTATGCCCTGATCGCGCTGGGGTATACGATGGTGTACGGGATTCTGCGGTTTATCAATTTCGCGCATTCGGATGTTTTTATGGTCGGGGCGTTCATCTCGTACTATCTGGCGCCGTACATTCTCCCCTTTGCCGGGGGCAACATGGCGATTGCTGGTTCGCTGTTGCTATTGTCGTCGATGATCGGGTGTGCGCTACTCGGTGTGACTATTGAAAAGCTCGCCTACCGTCCGCTTCGCCCCCGTTCCAAACTAACTGTTCTCATTACAGCAATCGGCGTTTCCCTCTTCTTAGAATTCGGTGGCCAACTCGTGTTCGGACCTGATCCAAAGCGGTTCCCGGATATTATTCCGTCGGTGAGTGTCTTTCGCGGAGGCGGCATCGATATCAGTTCAAACACGGTGGTTGTGATTGTCACAGCGATTGTTTTGATGCTGGCCCTTCGCTGGATCGTGTTCAAGACCAAGATCGGCACCGCGATGCGCGCTGTGTCGTACAACATGTCGGCGGCCAGCCTGATGGGAATAAATATCGATACGGTAGTGTCGTTTACTTTTGTGGTCGGGTCGAGTTTGGCCGCGGCGGCGGCGGTTTTGTATGCGTCGATTTACTCCAAGATCGATCCGCTCATGGGTGTCTATCCGGGACTGAAGGCATTTGTTGCCGCTGTACTCGGCGGCATCGGCAATCTGGCCGGCGCGGCGCTGGGTGGGCTGATCATCGGTCTGACCGAGACAATGGTCACCGGGTATATCTCGCCGATTTATCGCGACGCGATTGCCTTTTCGATCTTGATTTTGATCCTGCTTTTTAGGCCGTCGGGGTTGTTAGGAGAGCGGGAGTCTGAAAAAGTATGAACGCGCTTTGGCAAAATCAAAAACCGAAATTGCTGTTGTTCGCCGTTGTCCTTGCCAGCGTGATTTTCTCGCAGTTCGCCGATCAGATCAATCCGTACTACTACACGATCATTATCTACATCGGCATCAATATCATGCTGGCGTCGAGTCTGAACCTGATCAACGGATTCGCCGGACAGTTTTCGCTCGGCCATGCCGGGTTTATGGCGATTGGCGGGTACACTGCGGCGTATATGACGTCGGTGATGCAAGCCCAGCCGGGGACAGTCGGCGGGAACATAATGTTTCTGATCGCATTGCTCATTGCCGGATTAGTCGCCGCGATTTTTGGGGTGCTGGTCGGTATTCCCAGCTTGCGGCTTAAAGGGGATTATCTGGCGATTGTCACGCTCGGATTCGGCGAGATCATACGCGTTATTATCCAAAGTCTTGATTTTCTCGGCGGCGCTCGCGGATTTACCAGCATACCCAAATTCACCAACTTTGGGTGGGTATTTTGTTTGGCCGCAGTTCTGATTTTCATTATTGCCAATCTCGTGCGGTCGACTTATGGCAAAGGGTTCTTGGCAGTAGCCGACGACGAAATCTCGGCCGAGGCGATGGGGATAAATTCTACATACTACAAAGTCGTTGCCTTTGTCACTGGCGCCTTTTTCGCCGGAATGGCGGGTGGTTTGTACGCGCACTTTGTGACCTACATCAATCCCTCGCAGTTCGGTTTTGTGAAATCGATTGAGCTGGTGGTGATGGTCATTCTGGGCGGCATGGGAAATACGGTCGGCGTTATTCTCTCGGCTATGCTGTTGACGATCTTACCCGAGGCGCTCCGGGCTATTGCCGAATACCGAATGGTGATCTATTCACTGACCCTCGTGATCATCATGATTACCCGGCCGCAGGGACTTTTTGGCCGTGGATTGTGGCTCAAGAAAACCTGGGGTAGGATGTTTGGAAATTCCAAAGCGGCGAGGTCGGAATCATGAGCACGAATATCCTCTCGCTGAATCATTGCACGATGCGTTTTGGCGGTCTGACTGCTGTTTCCGATTTGAATATCGAAATTCCCAGCGACGGCTTGTTCGGGTTGATCGGTCCCAATGGCGCCGGCAAGACAACCGTGTTCAACATGATCACCGGATTTTACCGCCCGACCGAAGGAGACATTACCTTTGACGGACGCAGTATTCTCGGATTGAAACCGTTTGAAATCGCCAAAGCGGGCATTGCCCGGACTTTTCAAAATATCCGCCTCTGTCCCTCGCTGACGGTCTTTGAGTCGGCTCAGGTTGCGCAGGCCAAGGTGATCGATTACGGATTTGCGCATGCCGCCGCCGATCTGGCGAAGTGCCGTCGGCGCGAAGCTACCGTACGCGAGACAATTGAGGAGACACTGGAGATTTTCAGCTTAACCGATGTAATGGACGAACTGTCGACTTCGCTCCCCTACGGCGACCAGCGGCGACTGGAGATTGTTCGGGCGCTCGCCACCCAACCGCGATTGCTCTTGCTCGACGAACCGGCCGCTGGGATGAATCCCTCGGAGAAAGTCGAACTGATGGAACTGATCAAGTCGATACGCAAGCGGTTCAATATTGCGATACTGATGATCGAACACGATATGCGGGTGATCATGGGAGTATGCGAGCGGATTTCGGTAATTGATTATGGTGTCAAAATCGCGGAGGGAACGCCCGAGGAAATACAGCGGCACCCCAAAGTAATCGAAGCGTATCTGGGAGAGCAGGTGGAGTAGTGCTCGAAATCAGCGATTTGAAAGTCAAATACGGTGCTATTGCCGCTCTCAAGGGGATTTCGGTCCAAGTTGATCCGGGGAAAATTGTCACTCTGCTGGGCGCCAACGGCGCGGGCAAGAGCACCACTCTTCGCGCAATTTCGGGACTTGCCAAAGTTAGTGGCGGGTCGATCCGGCTGTGGGGACAGGAAATTGGCAATACCCCACCCCACAAGATTGTGGCGGCGGGAGTCTCTCAATCGCCGGAAGGACGAATGATTTTTGCAAATTTGACTGTCAAAGAGAATCTGGAAATGGGGGCATTTCTGCGCCGCGACCGTCATGCCTTCAAGGATGACCTGGACTATATCTTCACCCTCTTCCCGCGTCTGAAAGAACGGCTAAGCCAGCCGGGTGGGACGCTGTCGGGCGGCGAACAGCAGATGCTTGCGATCGGCCGTGCGCTGATGGCCCGCCCCAAGTTGCTCCTACTGGATGAACCGTCACTGGGGATTGGGCCGATTTTGGTCAAAGCGATTTTCGAGACCATTGTCGAAATCAACCGGGAACGCAACCTGACAATCCTTCTGGTCGAACAGAATGCCCATATGGCGCTCAAAGTCGCCCACTATGCGTATGTGCTTGAGACCGGCACGATCACTTTCCACGGCCCCGCCGCCGAGATCGCCCAAAATGAGCAGGTCCGCAAGGCGTATTTGGGAGAGAATTGACCTCCCCTTCCCCCTTTTTCTGAATCCATAACTCTCGTATATTCGGCGGTGCCGCAACTGCGGCGAACACCGGTCCCGGTTGTACAATCGGTGTATCCCAACGGCCACATGTCCTGGAGGATTGAGTGACAGATTTCTTTTCATACGACTCTAAACGACTCGACCGTCTCAACGCACTGATCGCGGCGGGGGTGTTCCTGATCGCCTGGATAGTCTACGCGATGACTGTCCAGCGGACGATCTCATTCTGGGACTGCGGCGAATTCGCGGCTTGCGCCCGAATCCTTGGAATTCCGCATCAGCCGGGGTATCCGCTTTTGGTGCTCTTTGGCCGAGTCTTTTCGATGTTGCCCACTGTTGACGACATCGCCTGGCGAATGAACCTCTTTTCAGTCACCGCCACTGCGGTCGGAGCGCTCTTTGCCTATTTGTCGGCCGTTCGGTTGATCCGGATGTTTGTAGTCGACACCGAGATGTATCTGGGTCGCTATATGACGTATCTGGGGGGAATTACCGGAGCGTTCTTGGTCGCGTTTGGTGACAGCAACTGGGGTAACGCGGTCGAATTTGAAACCGGCGGTGCGCTCGGCGGCATGGCGATGATTCTCTTCTGGCTGGTCCTGCGATATATTGAATATCGAGGGACTGAGCGTGGAACGCATGCCATGCTGTTGACGATTTACCTGGCCGTTCTCAGTTTGGGCTTTCACCAGATGCCGTTTCTGGTTGTGCCGTTCGCGGCGATTGTGTTCATGTTCAACAGTCAGGCGACCCCTCGCGACTATCTGATCCTTTGCGGATTTGCCGCTTTAGAGCTTCTGCTCGTGATTCTTTTTTCGCAGGTTGCCAATGGCGCGGCGGTCTTTGCTTTTGTGTCGCTCGTGTTGGCTTTGGTGGTCTTCTGGATTCTGCGCGCCAAACTCAACTGGGCGGTGGTAATCGGCATTGTCGGCATTTGCACGGTCATGATCGGGTACCGCTGGTTTTTGTGGGCGTTGCCGATCACGGTGCTGATTATCATGTTCTTTGGTTGGATTGCGAGGCGGCTCAAACTACACTTTGACTGGAAAGTGGCGTTTGCCATCATCCTGGTTGGATTCATCGGCTTTTCGGTCAACGCCTATCTACCCATTCGCTCAACCAATAACCCGCGCATCGATATGGGAAATCCCGACCGTAGTTTCAACACGCTGGTCAATTTCCTTGATCGCAAACAATACGGGAATCAATCGATGGTGGCCCGGATGTTCGCTCGTCGTGGCGAGATGGCCAATCAATTCGGTCGTCACGCTCACATGGGCTTCTGGGGATATTTTGAAAACCAGTATGCCAACGGCGGCTGGAGTTTCCTGCCGTTTTTCGCCATCGGTCTCTTTGGAATGTGGAAACTGGCCAAACGGCGACCGGATGTCGGACTGCCATTTGTAATCCTGCTCCTGCTCGCTTCCGTTGGGCTGGTGCTATACATGAACTTTGCCGACGGCACCCAATACAACTACCGCACCGGAGACGCCTATCTGGAAGTCCGCGACCGCGATTACTTCTTCCAGCTTGCCTACATGTTCTTTGGTATGTCTATCGGAGTCGGTGTCGCGGCTTTGGCAAAAACGCTCTACCGGAAACTGCAGGAAGGACAATCGCCGCTCGGTCGGCCGGTGGTGTTGGCCTGCGCCCTTTTGGTGCTACTGCCGGCAGTGACATTTGGACGGAACTACTATCACAATGATCGGTCGGCCAATCGGATCGCGTACAACTACGGTTACAACACCCTCCAGAGTTGCGACAAAGATGCGATCTTGTTTACCTCGGGCGATAACGACACGTATCCGCTCTGGGCATTACAGGAAGTGTACGATTTCCGCAAGGATATCAAGATTGCCAATCTGTCACTCCTGGGGGCCGACTGGTATATCTGGCAGAGGAAAGACCAGCATGGTATTCCGATGTCACTCACCAAGGATCAAATTCTCCTGCAATCAAGTTCGGGAAACCCTGAAGATGTGCGGCCGGCCAAACCGTTCAACGACCGCGCCAGAGGCCGTCCGGCGTATTTACTGCCGTATGTTGATGACAATCGCGTCATCACGGTCCCGCAGATGCTGGTCGACGAAGTGGTCTTGGAAAATAGGTGGCGCTATCCGATATGCTTCACCGCACCGCCATATGGAGAGTCGCCGCTTAAGCTCCGTGAACGGGCGATAGCCACCGGACTCGTTTATCGACTCGACCGTGAGCTAGCCACTGTGCCTATCGATGCCGACAAGGGGCTTGAGTTGTACAACAGCGTGTTTCTGCACGACGGTTTTGCCGACTCGAAGGTCTATCGCGATGAAAACGCCACCAGTGTAGTCGTATCGTACGGATACAACGCCAGCAATATCTTCGACGAGCTCTTGCGGCGCGGCGACACGACAAAAGGGCTGGATCTGGCCGAATTTATCTTCGCCAAATACCCTGAGTACTGGCAGTTGCCGCTACAGGAAGCCGGCCTATATGATCGTCGGCGCGATAGCGCGACTTCTGAGAGGATCATTGTGCGACTTCGCGATACGCTGAAGTCATTTCTGGCAAAGAGCCCGACCAATCAGTCGTATGCCTCCGACTATGGCATGATTTTGGCTGAAATCGGGCGCCGCCACAATGACGCAGTTATGATTCAGGAAGGGCTCGATTACATGTGGGCGGCATTTTATGAAAATGCCAATAGCATGCTGGCGTTCCGGAAACTGGTTTCAACACTTGGCCAGGTTGGACGAATGAACGAAGCCCGGAAAGCGGCCGAAGTATTCGCTCAATACAAGATCAATCAAAATGACGGACTGGTGCAACGGATGCTCGGGATAACCGGGCCGTCTGGACCGGTTATGCCTGAAGAATAGTTATGCGGAGGTAGAGTCGTATGACACTTGAACTTTCTATTCGATTGCTGGCTGGGACCCTGGTGCTGACCTCGCTCCTGCTGGCCTGGCTTGTGTCGCCATGGTGGTTGATTCTTGCCGCCTTTGTCGGAGTCAATTTGATCCAGTCATCCTTCACCCGGTTTTGCCCGGCCGAGATGATCATCGCCAAGTTATTTTTTTCCAAAAAGAAAACCTGATCGGGAAACGGCTCGATACTCCGGGATCAAATGAAAAGCGGGAATGTCGTCGTGCGACACTCCCGCTTTGTTTTATATGAAACTGATTGTCACTGCGGGCAGTTGACGATGGTGTGATACTCCGGCTCGAAGTAGAGATTCGCGATCAGATCGGACAAATCAGTCACATCGACACCGGCCAGGCCGTCGACATTGGCTTCATCGCCACAGCAGAGCGGTTGCATACTGATGAACATATGATCGATGAGCGTCGCCAGATCTGAAATGTCGACGAGATCCTGCGGATCGCAATCGACGTTGCCGGTTATTCCAGCGCAACATCCCGGAGCTATGTACAACGAATAGTGGTGGCTCCAATCTCCGGTATTCACATTCTGGCCAACCTCGTTGACTTCTCGTACTCTCCAGAAATAAACTTTGTTTCGCGGGAGTTTGTGAGCAACCAGATACTCTGTTGACGGCAGGCCAGTTGCCTCATCGGTGAGGGTGCGGAAGTCGGTGTATTCGGAAAGCTGGAAATCGTAGGTTGACGTCGGTGTTCCCGGTGGCAACAGATGAGGCCAGCTCACGATTGGCTGGGCGTTCGGTGTCGGCTCTCCACTCTGCGGATCAATCGCGGGGATTGCTTCGACACGGAAATAGTACACGACACTGTCGACGCCGCTGGCCGAAGCGTTCGAGCCGCCGAGTTCTTCGGTGCCAATTGCAATTGTAGCTTGCTGGGAGCCGTCGATTCCAACCACCACCGCGTACGTGGGCTCAGTCACTCCCGGCACAGCGTACACGACGATTGTATACTCACCCTCGGCGAGGTTGTAATCAATTGTGCGGTTATCGACTATCAGGTTGTTGTCGGCGTCGAGTTCCCAGTAAAACGATCCAGAAACCGTCGAGGCGGTCTTGGAAATTTCATAGTCCTCCGGATTGGTTACGCCGAGGGTAACTTCGGGCGTTCCCGAACCGGCACGATTTCGGCGTCCCAACGGCCCAGTTACGCCGGAGTACACAGTAACCACCATTTCATCATTCAACACATTGGCGTCGGGCGGCGTGCTGTACATAACAGTGATTGGTGCCGGGCCTTGATATCCGCCAGTAACGAAGTCCGGATTGCCGTCGCGATCAAGATCACCGGTGCCGATTGCGAGTGTGCTCCCCGGTGCGGTCGGATAACTTGTCTCGGACATATGCGGGAAATTGCCGGCGCCGTCGCCATAGAGCACAATCACCCGTTGTTCCGGATTGGTGCCGCAGGAGGATATGATGTCCAGGTGGTGGTCACGGTCGACATCGGCGATCTGAGCGTTAACCGCGTATCCATCGAGTTCCTGTGTGAACACCGATCTGAATCCACCGGCGCCGTCACCGAATCCGACAACAAGCAGACTCTTGGACTCAGGAGTCTCCTCCGTCAACACGACCGATGCGATATCCAATTTGCCGTCGTTGTCGACGTCGGCAACGGAACGAACCGGCGGAATGGGACTGAGATTATGGCCAGCGAAGATCGAAGCGGATTGCGTAAACGAACCGGCGCCGTCTGACAAGAGTATCTTGATAGAGTCTCCCTCACCCACAGCCAGGTCACTGATGCCGTTGAGATTGAAATCACCGACATTGAGCGATACCGCGTCGATGGTGATTTGAGCGCTGGCCGCGCTCGTCACGATGCCGCCGTAGATGATTGCTCCGTTTCCGAGGAGGAAGTCGACGTAGGAGTCACTATTGAAATATCCGGCCACAATTGAATTTGCAATCGCGCCGGTGTATGACTGCGAATCAACGGTGAAAGAACGGTCGAGATTGTAAAAGACGCGATACACTTGCTGGCCGTCAATTCCCCCCACAGTGACAATATCAATCACGGTGTCGGCATTGATGAAGCCAAATGCAATGGGTGTGCGACGGGCGCCCAGAATTTTTACCGGCGTTTCAAACGTTCCTCCCGGCAGACCATACGCCACCCACAGGCCGGCGACATCCGCCGGAGCATTGCCGCTTGAGGAATAAACAATATCCGTGTAGTTGTCCTGATCCAGATCAGTTGTCTGAAGGAACATGATATCGGCCGAGTACTGTTGAGTCGGCACAAAGGTCGAGTCATTGAAAAGCGCGAAGATTGTATGATTCGCTGTGATATTGGTAAACGAATACGACGATTGCGGGCCAACTGATAAGCCGTCGACGAACAGATCAACCAGATACCCCTCGCCGGTTGGCGTCATCGTAAATGACAGATCGGAACCGTACAAGGCAGTGAGGTTGCCGCTTGGCGAGATTTCGCCATTGGCGCTGGAACTCGCCGAGATAGTTAGTGTGTCGATCACAAAAGTCGCGACGATCGAGTGATTATCTTGAACGTCAGTGAATGTGTATTCGGTCATTGGGCCGACTGAGGAACCGTCAACAAACAGGTCGCTGACATGGTACCCTTCATCCGGGGCAATGGTGAAACTTTGATCAGCGCCCTGAGCTACTGCCACCGTTCCCGACGGAGTGATTGTCCCGTTCGGGCCTGCTGAGGCTTGGATCTCAAACGGGGCCGAAATGGTGAAACAGAACTGCCCGCCCCACCGTGGGCGATACGTCACCAGCGTGCCGGTACTCCAGCTCCACTGATAAGTGGGTGGTACCGAAATCGAGTCAAGGCAAATCGATTTGCCCCGGTCGGCGCGATTGAGCAGGAGACAGACTGAAAAGGCATTGTCGTATATACCGGGATCTAAGAACTTTTTTGGCGGACCAGTAGTCTTAAAAGCAATGGTATCCGAAGAGAGGCCGTCAGACCATGTTGTGACCGCTATCGAACCATCCCACCCTTCAGTCAATGCGGGTGAGTTGAAACCCTGCACATTGGTCCACCCCGCTCCATCAGGAGAGGAGAGCGCGAACGCGTTTGAAAAACCAGACCACTTGGTTCCGTATGGCGGGTCAATATTTTCAACTTCGACATTGAGTTGAAACGTAAAGGTGCCGGTGTCGCCGACAAAATTGCCGCTTACGCCGCCCACCCAGAGGCGACCGGTTATCACTGCGGTTTCTTGCGTATCGGGGTTGCCGCCGGAATTATCGGGCGACGGATTGTCTTCCCCAGCTATGACAGTCGTAACAAAGAGCAATGGCAGGAGCAGATTTAGCAACTTTCGCATCGGTGAGGGACCTCTTTCTATCTCATGTACGCAAATGGCCGTGAAAAAGCGAATTGGTAAGACCCTGCCGTGCCGCAACATCGAGAAGTAGATTAAGTCCGTGACTACGCCGGGGTCAGTATCTTGAAATATACGGCTCGGTGGTGGCTGGTCAAGAAATATCTATCAACTTGGTCCACGAAAAGCTGGATAGAAGCAGAATGGGTACGGTACCACTTCAGGCGGGAACCTGCAGTAGTCTAAAATGCGGGTCTCGGGCGACCTCTTTTTCGGTCGGTCCGGCGTGGGAGGCGATGGCCAAGTCAAGCCATTGCCGGGCCTTAGCGGCGTCGCCCATGACTCCCCAGGCTCTGGCAACACAGGCAAGAACCTCGCCGGAATCTACGGCTTGGGCGTCGAAATCGGCTAAGATCGCTTTACCGTCGTCCCAGCGACCCAGTCCGACTAAGGCAAGCGCCCGGTGCCCGAGCATATGAATATCATCGATGACGACGCCCTCCGGAGTCTGGGTCAACTCCAGGACTCGATTGTACTGCCAGTGGGCTTCTTTCATATCCGCCTGAAGGTCGGCCAGGAACCCCAAGAAATAGTGTGCGGCAAAACTTAGGTAACCGGCGCCGATTGACTCCTCGAACCGCTGGCGAGCGCTTACAAAGTCTCCCGTTATCATTCCGACAAACCCGGCGTCGATAAAGCAGTTTGGGTCCCCTTTGAATTTGATCGCTTGCAGGAAATTCTCAAGCGCCATTTCCGCGACACCGAGCTTTAGGTAGACCTGCCCGAGATTGTAATAGGCGCGTCCGTAATCGGGGCCTAGTTCGATAGCTCGCTGGAGGGTGGAGATTGCCACGGTGAATCGTTTCTCGTCCATGTGAATCAAGCTGAGCAAGAGAAGTGTCTCTAAGTCGGTGGGCGCAAGCTCAAGTGCTTTGCGGGCCCACTGGAGTGCTTCGTCGTACTTGCCTGCCGCGCGTTTGAGCCAGCCGAGAGTGCGATACCCTAGCGCGTATTTTGGATTGTATTTGATAGCAGTCAGGAAACACTTCTCTGCCGAACCGGAATCGCCCGAGAACATATGGAATCGTCCCAGTGACCGGTGAACTTCGGGAAGGCTCGGGTCAATCTTCATCCCCTTCTCGGCCGCCTGCTTGGCCGCCAAAATTCGAGCGGGGGTGTGATCGTAATACGCCATGTATTGGAACGTGTAGACATCGGAAAGCCCGGCGTAGGCCAGGGCAAATTTGGAATCAATCTCGAGCGCCCGTTGATACATCTGGGCGGCGAAATCCAGATCCTCGGCCTTGTTGGTCTGATAGTACGCTTTTCCCTTAAGATAGAAATCGTAGGCGGAAACGTCGGCCGCGGTAGCCGGGGCAACCTCGTGCGAGAGTGAGCCGGTAACATTAGCAAGCGTGATCGAGGCTTCCCGCGCCGCGTTGGAGAGCATGCTGAACAGATCGGCCGCTCCGCCCTCGAACGACTCGCCAAAGACAAGCTCGTCACCGCCGTTGCCGTAGATACTGATCTGCAAGCGAATCTGCTCCTGCCATTTCATGAGCGAGCCAACCATGGCAAAGTCGGTGCGGCATCGCTTGAATATCTCGCGCACGTCACGAGGTTGAGCGGTCGCCGGTTCAGCGGTGACAATCAGGTCGGATCGGCGCGACAATTCGCGAATGACGTCTTCGGTAAAGCCCATGCAGAAATAATCCCACGACGGATCGCCGGAAAGATTTTTCAGGTCGATCACGGTGATACTCTGCTTGGGCTTGACATACGACTGGCTAACCGCGGTTGGCGCTCCCGATTCTGATCGGGACATATATTCGAGAACCGCCTGCGTATTGGCGAACCGGTCGGAGATGCTTTTGGCCAGCAACTTGCCAAGCAGTGGCTCTATCCACCCCGGCAGAGCGGGGTTTTTCTCGCAGGCGGGAATCGGTTCTTCGTGCAAAATCGAATACATGATCGCGGCGGGGTAGTCTCCCTCAAAGGGACGCGAGCCGGTCAGCAGTTCATAGAAAATTGTGCCTAAACTGAAAAGATCAGACGCCGTACCAACGGTGATTCCCGACAACTGCTCGGGAGACAAATAGTACAGTGTGCCTTCGATATTACCGTATTCGTCAACGGTGTCAGCCGACACTGTTTTTGCAAGACCGAAATCAAGAATCCTAACGGTGCCGTCCTCGGCCAGCCGGATGTTTTCCGGCTTCAGATCACGGTGTACAAGCCCGGATGCATGGGCCGCTCCGACGCCTTCGATTACTTGCCTGATGATGTTCAGCTTTTTGTCGTACTCGAGGGTGGGGCCGACGGCGCGAAGTTCCTCGCCGGCCACATATTCCATAGCCAGATAGGGATGACCGTCGATGGCGTTATGTTCCCAGACTTTGACGACATATGGCGAGTCGATACGGGCAGTGCATTCGGCCTCTTCGGCCAAACGTGCCCGGAAATCCTCCGATCCTAGAAGTTCGTCGGCGATCAGCTTGAGCGCAACCACCCGGTTTTCGCGGGTGTCGGTGGCGCGATAGACAATGCCCATCCCCCCCTTGCCCAATACCGATTCGATTTGGTACTGTCCGAACGATGTGCCGGGGGCAAACATGAATAGCCGATCTCAATCCGCTCTACGACCGGGGAGCCAAAAACTTGATAATAAGGTCCATTGGGGTTATACTTAGCTCTGTCAACAACGTAGTATACAGAGTACAAGACACGATGCCAAATGTTTCCAATACCGAGTGGGCGAGAATGAAAATGGCGGTCGAAGAACTGACCGCCCTTAATCAGATCGCCAGCGCCATCAATGTCTCGATGTCGGTTGATAAGATCACCCAGATTACCGTTGACCATACGAACCGCCGGCTCAAGGCCCAGCAGGGGGCGGTCTTTCTGCTTGAGTCCGACGGCGGCGCCGACGAGCGATTCAAAACTTTTGTCCGCGAAATGACACCCGAATCGGGGGGCGTGAAGTTCCGTCTGAACATGGCTCTTTCCGGCTGGATGATAAAAAACCGGACCATTCTCTTAAGCAATGAACCGGCCACCGATGCCCGTCTGGTCGGTGTCAACTTTGCCGAGATGGGAATTACATCGCTGTTGGCGGCGCCGTTATTGTCGCGCAACGGCCTTATCGGCGTAATGGCTGTTTTTAACAAACAAGACCCGGCCGGATTTACCGAACAAGACAAGCGGTTTATCGGAATTGTTAGCACGCAGGCGACCAAAGTGATCGAAAATGCGCGGCTCTTTGAGCAAGAACGCAAACTGCAGACGATTGAAATCGATATTCAGCGGGCCAAAGCGATTCAACAGGGATTTCTCCCCCGGCAGAATCTCAAACACGATACCTGGGAGATATTCGGGTACTCAAGCGCCGCTCGTGAAGTGGGCGGCGACTATTACGACATGCACGAACTCGACACCCATCGAGTGTTTTACTCGCTTGGTGATGTCGCCGGCAAAGGGATCCCGGCCGCCCTGCTCATGTCCAATGCCCAGGCGGTGACCCGTTCGCATCTGCGGAATATCGACGATGACTTTTTGGGCCGGGTCTCCGATTCGCTCAACCGATTGATCTGCCAGTTCACTACGCCGGAACAATATTTGACGGGTGTACTGGGATACTACGATACCGTGTCGCGTGTGCTTTACTATGTCAATGCCGGACACTTGCCAATCTTGGTTTTGAGAACTAATGGAACAATCGATGTGCTTGAAGATTCTGATTTGGTGATCGGTGTCATGCCGGATATCCCCTATCGCACACAACAGGTCCAGCTTAACCCCGGCGATTCTGCGATTGTCTATTCCGACGGTGTCACCGAGTGCTTCAATGAAACGCAGGAAGAATTCGGCCATGAACGCCTGGCCGAGTGCCTAAAACCGCTGGCCGGGCAATCTGCTGAAGAAATCAATAATCAGGTTCTTGCAAAAGTTCTCGAATTTCGCGGGAAAGCCGAGCAGTCCGACGATATCACAATTCTCGTCATCGCCTGCCGTGGATGATTAAGAAGCTCAAGAAAGAGACCCTTCGACCCCTGCGGCTGAAGCCGCGGGACTTCGCAAGCTCAGGGTGAAGTCAAATTGCATAAGTACGGCGTGCTGACTTCAGACTGAGCCTGTCGAAGCCTCGCCCAGCAGCATTGGATTGCAAATCACGAGAACTCTATTTGATATGGCAGGTGCTCAAGCCGCGCTTTTCCAAATACTGTTGATGATATTCTTCCGCCCGCCAGAACTCGGTCGCCGGGGCAATATGTGTCGCGATCGGTTTTGAAAATCGATGGCTCTCATCAAGAGCACGCTTGGACCGTTCCGCCAGTTGCTTCTGCTCTGGCGTATGATAGAATATTGCGGTGCGATACTGTGTCCCAAAATCCGGCCCTTGACGGTTCACCTGGGTCGGGTCATGATTTTCCCAGAAGACTTTCAACAGGTCATCGTAGCTGATCAGAGTAGGATCGAAGGTAACTTCGACCGCCTCGGCGTGACCGGTGGTATCAGCGCAAACTTGCTTGTAGGTTGGGCTGGCTATGTCCCCCCCGGTGTATCCAACCTGCGTGGAGAGCACACCTTTGAGTTGACGAAAAGTAGCTTCCACTCCCCAGAAACATCCGGCGGCAAAAGTCGCTTTTTCTGACATACGGGTTTCCTTTGGCTTTTCAGTTCCTACTGCGGCTGTCGATATTGCGCTGTCGGAGTACGAGCTTGTTACTCCGACAAGACATACCAGCGGGGCAAATAGGGACATTCTGATCAAACGATGAAATTTCATTTTGGCACCTCGCCTCCTATAACATTGGCGGGTTCCCGAGGTTCACGTTTTTTCAGTCGCAATAACTCTACATTGGCTTCATTTCTGTCTTCGCCGAGTCCATCGGGATCATGTGATGCTGAGGCCAGGCATAGTTGTCGGGCATCATATCGAAAGCCTGCTTGTTCGAATCGGAGGCAAACAGATACACACGATCCAAGTATGGCGACCGCGGAGAATTCTGGTCCGGGCGAAATCGCGCCAGAGTAACCGGATCGGTCAGGACGCCACAATAGGTGGTTAGGTCCGCCTGAAACTCTCTCATTGCGGCGCTGTCGGAAAAGAAAAACGACTCATATCCGATGGATACGCGATGGGCCGCAGTAATGATCGCCGGACGACCACTGTCAACGGCACAATTGACCGAAAGACCAAGTTCAGCTAAGAATATCTCGGGGTCTTGCACGAAGACCTTCTGGCAGGGGGTTCAACAAAATCCTATCGGACGTCCATTCACAAATAGAGCCGGCAGGCGCCGGTTGAGCGGCGCTTTGCGAACCGGACAGCGATCGTTC
The DNA here is from genome assembly GCA_964571235.1 of uncultured Ignavibacteriales bacterium. Classification (GTDB taxonomy): domain Bacteria; phylum Zixibacteria; class MSB-5A5; order GN15; family FEB-12; genus JACRAV01. Next base: position 59,084 of record CAZNAI010000005.1, read on the forward strand.
AGACTGATGGCGCCCCCCTCCAGCTTCAGATGAGGATACCGATTGCGAAGTGTGTCGCGGGTCAGCGACTCGTGAGAGCCGTCGGCATCGACAAAAGCGATGGGTACGTTGTCTCTCGGATTGATGGTCGCTATCGAACCGGACTTCTGACACGTCCAGGCTGTAATCCCGACAGCCAGGGCTACCGCACATAGTGCCAATCTCTTTGTGAACATGAGGTATTGAACTCACTCTCAATATGGGATGAATTTAACCTATTATAGCGATACTACTGCCTCTGGTTCCAGAAATAAATCCTTGGAAGAGGCTCTACTGATTGGGTCCTAAAGGGGTCAATTATGTCTTGCATTGAGTGGTGTGGCCGATTATGTTCTCCGTCGTTGCCGCGCAAAGGGAACGGGCATTTTGCTCGTCTTGACGGCAATTAAGAAACGATATAGACCACTTTATACATTTCACCAGCCAAAGATTCTTGGGAGGATTGATGAGAGAGAGTTTACGTAAACAACTGATGGTCGCTCTATTGGCCCTGACAGCCATTGCCGCGGGCCAAATGACCGTGGGCGCGGCTGAACCGGTTTGGCAACAGACATTCTCCGGCAATATCGAATGGCAACGCCTGACCGCGACCGGGCATCTTCTGGTCTGTACCGGTGATGCGCTGTGCGCTGTTAACCCTGAGGACGGCACAATCCTCTGGAGCAGTGAAGAAATGAAGGGGATCGACGAGGAGAAGTGCGATCTGCTCGACTACACGCCGTACGCGCTGATCACCAAGGGGAAAGGGATTTTTAAGGCCGGTCAAAGTAAGCTGACGCTTATCGACGTTACCACCGGCGCCGAGAAATGGAACACCGAGGAAATCGGCATCACCAATTCGTCGGGGAATTTCCTCCTACCGCAGTCGAATGCGTTGATCATTGTGGGAGCGCTCGGCAAGAACCCAAACGAGCGCAATCTCATCTGTGTCGACCTTGAGACCGGCAAGCAACTGTGGATGCAGAAGGACTTTTTCAAGGACTACAAGCCGGAATTGATCCCGGTATCAAAGACCAAAGAGTCGCTTGACGGAAACCAATTTCCGGTGTACGACACCGATGAGTCGATCATCGTGTATTGGTCGAAAAAGGGAGTCCGGAAAATCAATGTGAAGACCGGAGAGGTTGTCTGGTTCTGCGAATTCAAGTCGGGTGAAGCGCCGAGTCTGACGTACGGATACGCTCCGATGATGCTCTCAGCCGACCGGAGCGTGCTGTACACGCCCAGCCAGAAATCATTGGTAGCGATCAAAACGTCGGACGGATCGTTGCTATGGTCCAAACCACCGCAATTTAAGGGACTCCCGTGGCAGATGGAGCTCACACCGCAGGGAATTCTCGTCAAGGGCGGCCCGAACAACGAAGGAAAAGACGGTGATCCGTTTATCACGCTGGTCGATCCTTCCACCGGCGAGCTTAAATGGGCCAAGCCGTTCGATAAACTCAAAGATGCCACTGACTGTACGGTTGATGGCGACCAGGTGATTGTCGCGGCCGACAAGAAAATGTACTCTATCGCGTTGGCCGACGGTTCCTTTAAGGAACTCGCCAAAGACCTCAAAATGGAAGGCGGTGAATTAACCGGCACGATGGAAACCCGCGAAAACGGCTATCTGCTCATCTCGAGCCAGAACCTACTCTTGATCGATAAATCGGGCAAAGAAGTGTTTCACGCATTCCACAAGGCCCCCGGTACCAGCATGTTCGCCAAGATCGCGTCAACAGCCGCGGTCATGGCAGTGAACACGATGGTGGCGGCGGAGGCACATTCACGGGCGATGAATCAGGCGATGCAAACGGGTTCGGGAAGCGCCAGCTATAGTCTGATTACCAGTAATCCGACGCTTTCCAAGCGGTTCAAGGCAACCCGGTCGAGCGAAAACTTTGTCATCATGCTCACTGACATCAAAGATCAGCCGGAGAACGGGCAAGGCCTGGTGAAAGTCGGCAAGGCGGACGGCAAAGTCGCCAAGAGTCTTGTTCTTGGGACCAAGAAACCGGAATACCGGTTTGACGAGGTGGAGTCAAAGCTCTTTTTCAAGGCCGACGACAAGAAGATCGCCTGTTACGCATTCTAAACACGGCAGAGATTAGTAAGAGAAAGGAGAGCATTCGAACGAATGCTCTCCTTCTTGTTTATGAAGCAGGGTCGGGCTATTCCGACTTTTTTTTGTCGGCCATGAGCCGCTTTATTTCATCTTCGCCGAGCGGAGATTTGTGTTTGATCCGAAAGCTCTCCGCAAACTCAGCCGCCAGATCGCGTTGTAGATACAGGTTTATGCCGGCGGTCACGGCCATGCAGACGATCGCCCCGAGCGATGCAAGTGCCATATCTTTGTGGGCATCCCAGATGTCACCCTGGGTTCCCAGATACGCCTGACCCAGCTCGCCGCCAACTGTTTCGGCGGCCACCCATTCAATCAATTCGAAGATCATTGAGGTGGACATCGTGACATCAAGGGGCAAGAAATATCCCCAAAAGCCTTTTACATCTGCGATTCGATAGAACACTTCCCGGATCGGGTACGCCAATAAAAGACCGTAACTAAAGTGAACAACTCGATCGAAGTTATTTCGTTGCCACCCCCAGAGCTCGTTAAACGAAAAGCCAAAGGAGTCCTGAAAGAACTTCTCGTATGGAACCTCGGCATACGTGTAATGCGCTCCGACTTCATGCAGACACATGAAGATAAAAATCAGACTATATGAAATTCGAGAAAGGGGAAACGTCTTGGCCGTGAATACCAGTAGCAGGACGCCCACTATCGCGAGGGCATTTTCGAGTAGCCAGTCTTTGCGATCCCAGGGATCAAAGGCCAGCACTGTCCACAGAATCAAAAACGCGGTCAAGAGGACGAGCGCAAACGTATCGTGTCGGCGAGGAGCGGTCATCTGACAATCTCCGTTAACTACTTCATTTGATCGAAAGTTAGAGTGAATCGGTTATGCGCTGAGTTTATACATGTGATGGATGGTAATCAAGCTTCAATTCCGTATTGACTCACCACCCCACGCCCAAAAGAATACGGCCGGCATTGGAGCCGGCCGTGACAACATTTTGGAGTATTGTTTTTATTTCTGGCGAATGTCTTCTCGGGTTTCCCGGCGATCTTCGCGGACTTCGCGACGGTCTTCGTTTAGTTCTCTGACTCCGAGAGCAACTTCCCGTCGCGAGAGAGCAACGTAATGATCCAGCAAAGCCGCCTGTTTGTTCTGCAGTTCATTGAGATTGCCGCTCTTTGAGTTGATCTGGCTCTGCAGATTGCGCAGTTCCAGTGCCGTTGCGCGTTTCGCCTCGGTCAATTGCTGAGCGCTTTGCAGGTCTTTCAGATCGTCGGCATGGTCGCGCCGGTCATCCCGTTTATCACGGCGATCATCGCGCAGAGCATGCGCTTCATCTCGGGCGTCCCCCTGCACTCCGTTGTGCGTTGCCTCTTTTAGTTCACGCCGATCAGCGCGTACCTCGCGACGATCACTGCGCAATTCACGCTTCGATTGTTTCACTTCCCGGGCCGCTTGGGCGGTTTGGGCGGCGTTTTCGGCCATGTCGTTACGCAGACTTATTGCGATCTGTAGTTGAATTTCGTCTAATTCCTCCTGCGACGCCTTCCGTTGGCGCAGATCATCCCATTTCATGACAAGATCGGACAAGCGATCCAGATCGGCGACATCATCAGCGACCGCCGCTTTGTCTTTGGCGATCGCGGTGCGATCCTGTGCACGCTCCACCACATTTCGAACACCATCGCGGGCAAAAGCACCCGACACCATGACCAAACACAGAACTAACAGTAGTGAACCGCTGAGAATTGTCTTTTTCATAGTCTTACTCCTTTTCGTAATTGAGTTATCGACTCATTTACTTGACAGATGTAGACTTCTCTTGGATTAACAAACGGCGAATTTTATCAGGGGCCACCAAGTCCCTTGTTCCCGAAGGAGTTGGCTACTTCTTAAGTTCAGCCGCCCAATTCTGTACTACCACAATCGGCGTTGATCCCTCGCCGGCCAGCACGCTGACGACAAACTGCTGCCCATCTGGGAATGGATCCCAACATTGAAATCCCCGTGGCAGAACAGCTTTGAACATTTCGGTTTCCTTGCCGACATGAAACTCGCTCCCGGTCGCGTTCACTTCGACGGCGACAGAAGTTCCGTCGGATCGAATGTAATACAGTTCTTTGCCGTCTGCCCGCCAGCGTGGATACCAGCCCCCGGCGGCTGAAATCTGCCACCGGCCCGGTCGGGCCATGTTGTCACCGGCTGTCTGCACGCCGGTTGCTGATCCGACAGACAAGGGAGATTGCATGACGTAGATCTGTCGGTTGCTTTCGATTGCCGATGAAAACGCAATCCAGCGCCCATCGGGGGAAAAACGCGCCGAATTGATGACATCGCGCCCATCGGTAAATGTGGCAATCTTCGCGCCGGTTGTCGACGAACGGATGGTCACCAGCGAGGAACCGGGCGCCGAATAGTCATTTGTTCCGCACAGCAAGTACTTGCCATCATTTGACCAATCAAATACCCTCGTGGCGTTGAAGCTGTCGACCGTGAGCTGCTGTTCACCGCCCGAACCGCTTACGGACAAAGCGCGAAGCTCGGAGACCCGACTACCAGTCAGGCGACCACGAAACTGGGCAAAGGCGATGCGATCCCCCAAAGGAGAAAGAACCGGAAAATCGTCGTCGTCGGCTGTAAACGTGAGACGACGGCGCATATCGCGATCCAGATCGTAGTAATAAATGTCGCCGGTGGGAGATTCCTGAATACAATAGGCAATCCCGCGGCCGTCTCTTGACAGGTGGATGTTGTGAATGTTGCCGCCAGTACCGATAGGGCGAATGGTCTTTCCGGTCCTATCGACCATAAGCAACTGGCATCCCTGCTTTGCGCCCACCAATTGATACACAAGAATGCCAGCTTCGGAGACCGAAAAATTAGCTTTCCAAGTCGTGCGATCGCTTTGTACCCGTTCTTTTGTCGCTACGGGCTCACCGCTCAATTGACCGGAACTCTGATCAAATTGTTGGACAAACAAGACGCTGTCCCTCAAGAAGAACAGTTGGCCATCGGCATATGCCCCATCAGTAAGAGTTGAAACTACCGCGTGCATTTCTTTTCCATCAAGCGAGGCCCACCAGATTCCATTAATGGAACTGTCGGGTGTATCGTGATTCCCCGCAAAAAAGATTAGGTGTTTGCCGTCAGGCAAAATGATAGGCCAGCGACAGGTTGTAATCCTGGAAGAATCCCGGTGCGTCACCTGCACCGGCGTGCCGCCCGAGGCCGGGACTTTGTACAGGTCGCTTTGGAATGAAGGACTGAAAATAATGAAATCGTCTTCCCCCCAGCTTCCGCCGCGAACAGTCTGAGTAGGGCAAATGTTCAACACCTGCCCGGTGGCGATATCGACTCGTTTCAGTTTTCCCGGCGCACCAAACGCTATGGAGTTGCCGTCCGGAGACCAGAAGGGAAAGGCTGCACCTTCGGTTCCGGGGAGCACCCGTGCCGTCAGCTCCGAGAGATCGCGCACCCAGATTCGTGCGCCACCCGCGGAAACGGCAACGAACGCGATACGCTTTCCGTCGGGCGATACGACCGGCGGCCCGGCATTGTCACCGCCGAACAGAAAAACTGACTCGGGGGGCGCAGTGATCAGTGCCCTAATCACAGGCGCCGGCTCTTTGACGCGGGAATAGAAATAGGTCCCGATCGCAAAGAGTATTGCAATAGCGGCGATAATCCGACCAATCCAATCGCCGGTTCTTCGTTTGTGGGCTTTAACAGACGCGGATGTGACTTGCGAATTGCCGCCTGAGGAAATCCAGCGCAATTCGTCTACCATATCCCGCGCCGATTGCCAGCGCTTATTTGGATCCTTTGCCAAGCACTTTGATATGACGCGGTCCAGGGCAGGGGGCGAAGTCGGCTTCAGTTCGGTGACCGGCCGAGGTTCGCGCTCAAGAATTGCGGCGATCAAACTGGCCTGACTTTTTCCGTCGAATGCCTTCTGGCCGGTAACCATTTCGTAGAGCAGAGCGCCGTAGGCGAAAATGTCGGAGCGGGCGTCGGCCTCTCCCCCTTCGAGTTGCTCGGGAGACATGTAGTGCATAGTGCCGACAATCGTCCCGGTTCCGGTAAGCGGCGTTGTTTGAGTGATCGCTTCAACCGTTCCGCCACCCGACTGCAATTTGGCCAAACCGAAATCGAGGAGCTTGGCGTTTTCTTTGGTGATAATGACATTGCCGGGTTTCAGGTCTCGGTGAATCAGCCCGCGAGCATGAGCGACACTGAGTGCGTCGCCGATTTGAACGGCAAACCGAAACAACTCTTCGGAAGAAAGAGCAGAGCGCTTGATTCGTTCTGAGAGTGTTTCCCCCTCCAGATACTCCATCACCAGATAATCGATGCCCTCCTGATGACCAACATCGTAGAGCGTGCAAATATTGGCGTGGCTCAAACTGGAAATCGCTTTAGCTTCACGATCAAAGCGTTGGCGGAGTTCCGAATTGGCCGAGATGTGACTGGGAAGAACTTTGATCGCGACAATGCGGTCAAGGCGAGTGTCTTTTGCTTTGTAGACCTCCCCCATGCCGCCAGCGCCGGCATGGGCCATGATTTCGTACGGACCTAATTTGTTTCCCGGCGAAAGGGTCACTTCCTAAGCTCCTCGGTCCAGTTTTGGATCACGACGAATTCGGCGGCATTCCCAAGTTCAGTGGGAGCGAGTATATAGAAGTACTTGCCGTCGTTGGTTACCGCATACGGGAACAAAGTGTTTCCGCCGCTGAATGTAAAACGATGGTTAAACAATCGCGTGGGTGTTCCGATCTCGAGTCCATGCTCGTAGGAAATCGGCACGGCCATGAAATCGAAATCGGGTGTAACGTAAAATATCTCGCGGCCATCGGCCCGCCACTGTGCGCAACGCCCACGATTGACCGAAACTTGCCACTTGCCGCCGGTTGGCGTCAGTTCCCGAATATAAACTTCGGGTCGGTCGGTTTCGTCAGTTTGATATGAGAGGAATCTCCCGTTTGGCGCGATCTGACCGCGCGCTTCGCTGTATGGCTGGGTCAAAAGCGGCTCGAACTTCCGAGTCGCAACGTCGTAAAAACACAAGTCGGCGGACCCGGTCGTGCCTTCCTGTACGACCATGGTCGAACCGTCCCGCGCTACACCTACCACCGAAACATCCAATGTATCGGGCAGGCCTATCTTCTCGTCGGTTCCGGTGCCATTGGCACTGCGTTGCCATGCGCCAAACTTGCCGTTAGTTCGATTTGAAGTAAAGATGACTTTTGAACCGTCGGCATTCCAGATCGGCCAGACATTTATTGCCGGCCCGAAGGTCAGTCGCGACGCGACTTCTCGCTTTAGGTCTCGCACCCAGACATCGACCTGATTCCCTTGATCTGACTGAAGTCCATAGGCAATTTTTGTGTTGTCCGGTGAGAGCGAAAAATCCAGAAGGCGGCCGGGTGGGCCAACGGTGACGACCGAGTCGCCGCTACGATTGACACGGATAATCGAACGGTCTCCCCCAGACTGACCCCGCTGATAAATGAGCGTGCCGTCATTGGATGCACTAAACAGAGCCCGCTCACCCAGTGAAGAGATGTTACCGGAGAGTGGGATTGGTTCGCTGACAAAATCCATTTTCCCCAAATCGAACGGATGCGCGACCAGAAGTTCATTGCGCACATAGAGCACATATCCATTGGCATATTCAATTCGCGAATTCACTTTGCCGATAGTCTTTGCCTCAAGCGAACTAATCGACCCAACCTTGAGCGAGAATTGATCGGCGGAAGAATCGATATCCGCCAGAAAAAGAAAATGCTCGCCGTCGGGTAGAAAGCAGGGCCAGGCGGCCATATGTTCTTTGGCATTGTGATCGATGGTGCTGGCGGCGGAGGGAGTGCCACCCGATGCAGGGACCTGCCGCACTGAATCGGTTCGACCGCCGTCGAATAGAATAACTCCCTTGCTACCCCAGGAACCATCGGACCCACTGGTCGCATCGCAGATAAGTTGGGCAAGTCCGCCGGCGATTGAGATCTTCTTGAGTTGGGTGCCGTCGAAGAATGCGATCTGCTTGCTGTCGGGTGACCAGAATGGTCGCGAGTTGTCCCCTTGGATGCGGGCCAGAAAGTGCGGCTCCAGAGCATTGATTGGTCTGATGTAAATGCCGCTCTGCCCGGTGGTGTCTATGGCTTGGAAGGCGATCATGGTGCCATCGGGAGAAAGGCGCGGCCAGGTGACCGAGGCTAAACCCGGAGCCGGCGGCACCTGCCAGCGTGCGACTTTCGGCACCGGCGTTACTTTTGTAAACTGGACAAATCCAAGTGTGCCCGCAATAGCCGCAAGGGCAACTACCGATCCCCACAAAACTCGTTCACGCAATTTGCGGCGATTTGAAACTGCGATCGGGATTCCAACTTGTGAGCCACCTTCAGAGACCCAAACGATTGCTCGTTTCATGTCGCCGGCTGACTGCCATCTGTGATCGGGATCTTTTTCAAGGCACTGTTTGATTACCCGGTCGAGCATTGGTGGTGACAGCGGCTGAAGATCAGTAATCGGGCGCGGATTCTCCTTGAGAATCGAGGCAATCAAACTGGCCTGACTGGAACCCTCGAACGCTTTCTTGCCTGTTGCCATTTCATACAGGATCGTGCCGAAACTGAATATGTCGGAGCGGGCGTCGGCTTCTTTCCCTTCGAGTTGCTCGGGCGACATGTACTGTAGTGTCCCGACAATCGTCCCTTCGCCCGTGAGCGGTGTTGTGCGGGTAATGCCGCTCACTCCAGCGACAATACCACCTGCCTGCTGAAGTTTGGCCAGACCAAAGTCCATCAGCTTCGCGCCGGTTTTGGTCAGCATGATATTGCCCGGCTTGAGATCGCGATGAATCAGCCCCTGCCTATGGGCTTTATCCAGCGCTTCGGCAAGTTGCGTTGCGATAGCGAGTAGTTCGGCCGGCGGAATCGGGCCTTTGGTTAGGCGGGCAGAGAGCGTCTCGCCGTCCAGAAATTCCATCACCAGAAAATCGATACCGTCTTGATGGCCTACATCGTGGAGTGTACAGATATTTGGATGATTCAAGCTCGAAATCGCTTTGGCCTCGCGCTCGAAGCGGGTGCGCAAATCTTCGTTGTTGGCGATTTGAACTGGGAGGACTTTGATCGCGACCGTGCGCTCAAGACGAGTGTCTTTAGCTTTGTAAACCTCCCCCATACCGCCGGCGCCGGCGGGAGCTTCGATTAGATAAGGCCCAAGTTTCGTTCCGGCAGAAAGCATCATAGCCAGCGTCTCCCATCATTGGCGAAAAATTCGAATTCGCGATCACACCTTGAAACGGTCAATATTGAGTTTTTGACTCCATATTGCAAGCGCAATATGAAACCGGAGTCAATTCGGGGGGATTAGTTGTCGTGCTTGAGGCGAATGCGGCGGGTCAGCGTGTCGGCAGGCGCGGTTAGTTTGAACCAATAGACGCCGTCGGGATTGCCGGTGATATCAAACGGCATGATCGAGTCTTTGATCTGGGTGAACTTCTGGCTGAACACAGAGGACTTTGTGCTATCGCTCACAATCTCGACGGAAAAATCGCACCGCTCATCGAAGAATAGATCGACATCAAACTTCCCCTGATTGCGCGGCGGGAAAATTTCGCAAACGGGGGGTTGCTTGGGCCAGTTGATCGGTTGGTCGGTTACGGTGAAAGCGTAACGAATTTCGTTGCCGAAATCAGAGTTGAAATTCTTGATTAAATGCCCCGCGGTGTCGATTAGGCGAACGTACCCGTAGCCACCTTCGACATTGTACCAGAAGTTGAGACCATCGCCGGCGGTGTCGGTGAGAAGAAATTGATATCTGAACCTCACGGGGCTCACTCGAACTACTCGATTTCCGATCTCTACGATGTCGCCGCCTCGAGAGGATCGAGAGAAATCGATATCATACCTCCGCTCTTCGTTGGACCGTATCAATTCCGAGTCAGAGGATAAGAGCGCAAAGTCACCGTCGATCATCAGCTTCCATGAGTCGTGGGTCGAATCATGATTGGTCCGGATGACAAGTGCAAAACGGGACGGCAGAGTGTCAACCGGCGCAAAGTCGCTTGATTGTGCGTTGTCCTCCGGATACTCGTCGACCCGCCCGTTAGGTTCCGAGACAGTTACGACGTAGTGGGTGTGTTCATTAAACGCCATTCCGGGTCCACCTGTTTTCACTTCGGTCGACTGGCACGGAGGAAGTAATCCTGTCCATCTGTGAACAACATGCTGGTTAATGCCCATCAAGAGCGTTGCGCTCCTTAACGTGTCCCGGGCGTTGTTCCTGACGGTAAATCGCCATGCGTCTACAGTCGGATTCATCCGCGAATACTCATCCGCTGTGCTCGGCACGATGATCTCTTCAAGTGACACATCATTCTCCGCCCATGGCGCGGTGTAGTAGAACAAATAGGCATAGACATACCAGTTCGCGCTGGGTTTGTTCGGATTGGTATACGGCTCCATATCGATATCAACTGTGTGATCGGTGTTTGGTTTGACGGCGAAGTCATACGTGTCCGGATGCACTATCGAGCCGGGACACCAGTTGGCTCGGTCGAATATCCAGGTCCCCGACTGCGGATAAAGCGGATTGTCGCCGCACTCGCGCCAGATCTGGCGCCTGTTCACGACCGAGTCATCGAATTTCACTTCTCGCCACTTGTTACAAAACTCGGCGCAGTTGGCTGAATCATCCATGCCGTGGCCGGTCTGCACAATGCGCAATCTGACAAAAGCGGCCGAGTCGTTATGGAATTTGATCGACTGCAAGAGCGACTCAATCGGTTTGGCGGTGTCGCCATAGGGAAACGACCCGCACCAAAGCGTGTCCATCCCGAGGCAGGTGACCGCCGGTCGGCCTTCGGTCATGGCAAAGTCGAGCGTGATCAACCAACCACGGTCGGTATTGCTTTCATATCCGGTGTGCTTGAATTCGATTTCGACCGAATCGTGCAGGAGAAACGCAAAGTCAGTGATATCGACATGCCAGGTGAAATGCCACGTTGAATCAAATTTCCAGCCATAGGGCGAGATCATCCGAGCCAGTTCGATGTTGTAGTCTTTCCCCTTCTCGCCACCAACTCGCCGAAGATGTATGGCGTCGATATAATCCCACTCGCCGCAATGGAGGCCGTCGGGACAGGCATACGTCACGTACAAAACTGCTTTGCGTATCGGAGTCGAAGCCGGCGGAAAGTTCGTCCACTGCGGATAGAGTTTAAACCCCTGCGACGGATCGGTTACTACCAGTGTCCTGTCGTGCGAAAGGACATGAGCCACATCGCCCGGTTTGGCGCGCGATTCCCCCTGCAGAGTAAGAGCAACAGCGAATACGAACAGCAAAAACCGGACAGGGTAACGCATCAACCACAGGTTGCCAAAATCGGCCCCGACTGGCAAGAGAAAAAAGAGGGGCCGTTAGCTACCCCCCTGTCTTTCAAGCCATCAGTTCTCGGTTTTTGATCGCCCCCCGAACATCGAATAGAGCACCGGGAGAACAAAGAGAGTCAAGGCGGTCGAGGACAAGATACCGCCGATCACGACAGTGGCCAGCGGACGCTGTACTTCTGCCCCGACGCCGTGCGAGAGCATCATCGGGAAAAACCCAAAAGCCGCTACCAGTGCGGTCATAATTACCGGGCGCAAACGAGTACTCCCGCTTTCGACTACGGCAGTCTCAAGCCCGACGCCATCGCCCAGAAGTTTCTTGATATGCGAAACGAGGACAAGTCCGTTTAGCACGGCGATTCCCGAAAGCGCCACAAATCCGACTCCGGCTGAAATCGAAAACGGCATGCCGCGCAGAACCAGGGCCACCACTCCACCAAGGACGGCAAATGGGACACCGGTAAAAATCAAAAAGGCATCGCGGATGGAACCGTAGGTCCAGTACAGGAGCGCAAAGATGAGCAGGAGCGATAGCGGTACCACTACGAAGAGCCGTGTGCGCGCTCTCTGATAGTTTTCGAACTGTCCGCCAATCTGAACAAAATACCCCGGCTCAAGTTTGATTTCATTGTCGATCCGCTTGCGCAGTTCTGAGACAAATGAACCGACATCCCGCCCCCGAACATTGCACAGCACGACCGAGCGGCGTTTTCCCCACTCTCGCGTGATTGTGGAATATCCGGGCGCCATCGATGGTTTCACCACCCGGTCAAGAGTGATCTGTGCACCGGCGGCGTGGATTGGCAGGCGCTCAATATCCTCCGGTACTTGCGTATAGCTGGAATCGATCTTCACAACCAGATCAAAACGCTGTTGACCTTCAAACACTTCTCCTGCGGGAATGCCACCAATCGCCTCAATGTAGGCCAGTACTTCTTCGGCCGGGATGCCGTAACGCGACATCCGGTCGCGGTCAATTTCCAACGTGAGCGACGGCTGACCGATCAGTTGTTCCACCGAGACATCGGCGTTTCCTTCGATTGTCTGGGCCAGCGCGGCAATCTCTTCGGCCTTTTTTTCGATGACACCAAGATCATCGCCAAACACTTTGATTCCGATATCGGCTCTGATCCCTGCCAACAACTCATTTACGCGCATTTCAATCGGCTGAGTAAAGACCCGATTCATGCCAGGTAGATCGGCAAGCGACGAATCCATCAGGGCGACCAGTTGATCTTGATTGCTTGCCTTTTTCCATTGGTCGCGCGGCTTGAGCGTCATGAACATATCGGTCAGTTCAAGCCCCATCGGATCGGTTGCAAGCTCGGCGGTGCCAATTCGTGACCAGACATGGTCGATCTCGTCTGGGAATTCGGCCAAGAGCATCTTCTCGATCCGGCTATTGTCGCCCACTGACTGCTCAACCGCCACACCTGCCAGGCGGATGATATTGATAACACTGCTCCCCTCACTCAAGCGCGGTACAAACTCTGAGCCGAGCCGCGAGAAGATCACAACCCCCGCGATCACCGATCCGACAGCAATCGAGAGAATCGTCTTGCGATGCCCTATCGCCCAGTTTATCGCGGGGCGGTAACCCCTCCGGAGCCACTCGATAACAAACGGTTCGCGTTCTTTGAGCGGCTTGGTCAGGAACATCGCAATGGCCGCCGGGATAACTGTAAACGACATCACGAGTGATCCGATGAGCACCAACACCACCGTGAGCGCCATCGGCCCAAATAGTTTTCCCTCGGTTCCTTCAAGAGTGAGAATGGGCAGATACACAAGGATGATTATCAACTCGCCGAATAGCGTCGGCTTGCGGACTTCCATGATCGATTGTTTGACCGTCTCGAGTCGCGATTGCTTGCCGTTCGGGTGCGACAACCGCCGAACCGAATTCTCAACCTGAATAACCGCGTTGTCGACCGCCAGCCCGAAGTCGATAGCTCCCAGACTCATCAGACTGCCGATGATCCCGAACATCGACATAAAATCAAAAGCGAAAAGCATCGAAAGCGGTATGGCGGAGGCGACAATCAGCCCGGCGCGGAGATTCCCCAGAAATAGAAAGAGGATTCCTACCACCAGCGCCGCTCCCCAAAGCAAATTGTTCTCGACAGTGCCCAGCACTTGATCGACGAGTTCAGAGCGGTTGTACATCGGCCGAACTTCAATTCCGGGTGGAAGAGTTGCTTTTATCTCGTCTAACTGGGCCAACAGCCTTCGCGACACATCGTGGGAATTCTGGCCGCTTATAAGAAAACCAATGCCGAGAACAACTTCGCCTTCGCCCTGATAAGTCGCGGCGCCTCGCCGGATTTCGTGGCCGACGATCACATCTCCCAGGTCGTGCACATGGACCGGCACTCCCCCGCGATTCGCTAAAACCAGATGTTCGATTTCCTCTCGCGATGAAACAATCCCTACCCCCTGCACAACTCTCTGCTCACCACCGCGCACCATCTGGCCGCCGGCGACATTCGAGAGACTCCCCCTGATTGTTTCAACGATGGACGTAAGAGATAGACCGTATTCCAACAGCCGGTTGGGATCGATGACAATTTGATATTGCCGCTCAAATCCCCCCCAACTTACTGCCTCGGCAACTCCCGGCACCGACTGCAAACGCGGCTTGATAATCCAATCTTGTACCGCTCGTGGCAGGGTCGGATCAGAGGTCTTGCCGATCACGACATACTGAAAGATCTCGCCGAGTCCGGTGGAAACCAGTCCAAGTTGCGGCGGCGGGAGTTCGGCCGGCATTTCAACAGTCACCAGCTTTTCCGAGACTTGCTGGCGGGCCAAATACAAATCAATGTCGTCATCGAATACCAAGGTCACTTGCGAGAGTCCGAATTTGGAAATCGAGCGCACTTCGGTGAGTCCGCTTAGGCCCGAGAGAACCTGCTCTATCGGGAGAGTGACCTGTCGTTCCACTTCTTCGGCTGACCATCCAGAAGCGGTGGCATTGACTTGAACCATAACCGGAGTTGTATCGGGGAAGGCGTCGAAGGGCAATTTTGCAAAAGAAATCAGACCGCTGATACAAAGCAGAACTGCCAGCGCCAGAACGACACCCCGCCTGCGAATAGAAAAATCTATGAGTTTTTCCATTGCGACTATCTCACGATTTAGGAGCCACACCGCAACATCCGGCGCCTAAGCTCCCTTTTCGCAGTTCGGTTTTGAGCAGGTAACTGCCCTGCACAACAACCATGTCGCCACGGCGAATGCCTGAGGTTACCGTGTAATATCCCGGTTCACCTCTTGCAAGCGTGACCTTGTGGGGACTGTAGCGATCCGGAGCGTCTTGCACAAAGACAACGTTACAGCATCCTTCCCATTGCACCGCGTCGCGCGGCACCGCAAAGGTTGTCGAGTCGGAATGCTCAGGCAGTGTCAAGCGACCAAACTGATGCGCCGACAACGCCCCTTCGTGATTTGGCATTTCGGCTCGAACGATAGCCGAGCGGGTGATCGGATCGACAAATTGCGATACCCAGATTACCCGGCCGGCGATTTTTGAGAGCGCGTCGCCGTCGGAACTGAACTCGATCACTTTTCCTTTGGCAAAGAGTGGAGCATCTTCCTGACGAACGCGGGCCTCGACCCAGAGTTGCGACGGATCACCGATTAACGCCAGTTGCGATCCACTCTCGACCAGTTGACCAACGCGGCCGTTTCTCTCAAGCAATACTCCGGAGTTTTGCGATGTCAGGTTCCACTGCGCTACCGAACTGCCGGTATCACTCACCCGATTCAGATCGCTCGGACTGATCCCACACCCGCGCAATTGTCCGAGCGCCCCGGCAAGTTGTGCCCGAGCGGTCTGCAGTTCGCGGTCGGCCTGTTGTTTATCAGAGATAGATATCAAACTGCGCTCAAACAAAGTATCCGCGCGATGAGACTGATTTTGCCGCAACTGCACTTCAGCCAGTGCCTGCAAATACTCTGACTTGATTTGTGGCATCTCGGGAGACTCGAGCACAGCGAGGGCCTGACCCTCACGTACTTTGTCCCCCGGTTCGACTAACCACCGAACGACCACTGTCTGAATACGCGCGGTGATAGCGGCCGAACGAGTTTCATCGAAGAGTACTTCGGCCGGCGCCTCCGCAAGTGAGCGACGCCCCGCCGAGATCACCGGGACACAAACCAGCCCGGCCCGCTCCGCGGTTTCGGCCGATGCAAACTGAATCGTTGCTTCGCTGGTGGCGCATTGACGCGCGTTGTTGGGGAAATAGACCGACGCTGAAATTTCCTCCGCGAAGGCAATTTCCAGTACCGGCTCCTGCGCAAAGGATATACCGGGGTTGCACAGCCTACAATGTGATTCCGGCAGACCATGCTCGCCACACCAGTCGTTCTTGGCCTTGAACTCGGCGACCAATTCCGGATTACACTTTGTGCATTGAGATTCCGGCACACGGTGCTCGGCGCACCAATCCGCGACCGCCCCTTGAAGTGGCTCTTGTGCAAAAGTTATTCCGGGGTTGCACAGCCTACAATGTGATTCCGGCAGACCATGCTCGCCACACCAGTCGTTCTTGGCCTTGAACTCGGCGACCAATTCCGGATTGCACTTTGTACATTGAGATTCCGGCACACGGTGCTCAGCGCACCAATCAGCCGTGGAGCTGGCGGCGCTGACAGAATGGCCGTGGCCCGAGTGATCCTCGCCTGTTTCCACATGCTTCTGGTCGGCGGTTGACTGAGCGGTTCGCTTGTCCGATGCCAGGAAGTATACCGCCGTGGAACCGATGAAAATTCCGGCGACCACGCCCGCGACCAATAAGACTGCATTTCGACTCGACATATTTCTCTCCATTAGTTGCTAAGCCATCCATTCGGCGAGGATCTCCGGCGCACGAAACAAGGCGCCGATTGCACTCGATACTATTAAAGATGGCGTGAAGAATTCTCAGCGACCTACGGTCGCCGTGAAATTACGCGGAGAGAATACGAGGCGGACGATCTAAATCAACCGACCAGGTCTGGTCGATGATCACCGGGCGAAAGAAATCAGCGGATTCGCTGGCGGAATATTGAAAACTCGAACTAATGTATGTCGGCAACACTTGAGCGGTAGCTGAACAACAATGACAAAACTGACAATCGCCGCAGTTGTCTTCTGAACAGCAGTCGTCACAGGCGACCACATGTCCCGCGGTGGCCAGTGCAAGCACCGCCGCAAGTACCAAGAAGCTGATTTGCCACCATCTGTTTTTCAGCATATTAAAATATACAACAATTGTCGGTAATTACAACCGCAAATCTACTGCTCTTTACGTGTCGGCCTTTCCTTTGCGAGTCGGTGTCTAATGCCCGGCTGGCATCGATGGCGTGGTACCGACGGCTGTAGTTGCCTGGACCAGGTGCTTTACCGGAACAGTATATCGGCTGGAAGCCTCATCATTAAACTGCAAAGTGACTGAACTCTCGAAGCTTACCGGCCCGGCCTCTTTGGTCAGCGCTACTTTTACCTCAGCACTCTTCCCCGCCCGAATCACCTTGGGCAATGTCACTTTGAGCAAATTGGAAGGTGATCCAACCAGGGTCGCGACTAAATCGCTGGTCGAAACATTGGAAATGGTAATGGTCATTTCGCCAGTGGCGGCCGAACCACCGTTAGTCAGATCCACAATGAACGGCTTTATTCGCACCGGCTTGATCGAATCCGGCGCAATCAGGACATTAGCGGTAAACCTCAGTTGAGTCTCGGGGGCACCGGGGGGATTGGTTTTGACCGTCGCAACTTTGGCCACATTTCCGCTATAAGAGCCGGTATTGAAAATCAGCTCGCCATCGGTGCTGTCACCGGGAGCCAGTGCACTTTTCAAAAACGGCGCCTGGGTGCATCCGCAACCGGGTTGAATCCGTTCGATTTTCAGCGTGTCTGTGCCAACCGATTTGAGCGTATACCGATGAGCGATCTTGGCATTTTGGGGGACGTACCCGAATGCGAAATCAGTTGCCGGCACGCTCAGCTTGGCGTCGGCTCGACCCGCTTCGGCCGATCCGACAATCACGGCCGCTGTCAACACGATATGCAGTCCTCTCATCTCACAACTCCTGTCAAGGCTCGGTCTTGTTAATCGGTTTTGGTATTGAACACCGCAGTTCCGGCCGGGTTCCAAGCTACCATGCAAGACTCTGCTCACCATTTTCGGGCCGAGGACTATCACTACTGCGCAATTCAATTTCTGTGATTACAATTTTCCTGCCAGATTGCACCAAAGCGTTCGCTAAGATTAGTCGGTCTGTGTACAAGAAAGGGCCGACAAATTCTCGGGTTGCGCCTTTTTGATCCGGACAGAGAAACCATCATAGCCAAGTAAGGGCGCCCGATAGTTTGATCTAATCTGGTATCTTTTTTGATTCCCTCGTATTTCACAAGCAGATACATTCAACCCATATGATGTCGGCGAAACTAACATACACATCCCGGAAACCAAAGCTGTTACGCCGAGGTCGACTCTGCAGACACGTTTGGGGCGCGTGTACCACCGCATTGCTCATCGCTCTACTTAGACCAGCTCTTGCGAATGAAACAGTAACCGACGATCATCCAAGGAATGACCAAAAGTCCGGACGGCTGTTGATCGGCCTCATTGATACCGGCTTTGATATTCATCACCCCGACCTCCGACTGGACGGAGAATCACGAATTTTGCGACTCTGGGATCAGCGCGATTACTCACGGCACAATGGACCTGACCATCGGTCGGCAGTGTACGAGAGTACCGAATTGGATTCCGACTACAAAATGACGGACCGCGAAGGCCACGGGACCGCGTCGGCCTCGGCCTTGTTTTCAACTGAATATGGTGGAGTGCCCGCCGAGGGCGACTTGGTGTGCGTGTGCATTCCGGAGGGCGCTGGTCCGGAAAAGATAGTCGAGGCAATCGCATTTATTCGCGCCACCGCGGAGAAACTCAGGCGGCCATATCTGCTCAATTTGAGCATTGGCTTTTCTGCCGGGGCCCGCGACGGCGAGACCGACGAGCTTGAATACGAAATCTCACGACTCTTCCACACCGATAGTTTGGGGCTATTCCGCCAGGCAATTACGGCGGCAGGGAATTTCAATTATGACTCGACAGCGGCAAGCGACCTTTTCACCGCTCACTTATCGATATCCGGCGCGGTGACCATGGCCAATCGTCGCGCTCATGCCCGCGGTCACCGTAGGGGTTCATTTCGAGTCATCATGCAAACGACACCCGAGATTGGCGACGATCTTTGCACAATTGAAATCTGGTATCCGGCAAGCAAGCCGTATACGATTGCTATCACCACTCCCAACCAAGCGGTCGTTCTTTCGGCTGGTCCAGGCCAGGTCTGGGTGCCTGACAAATCACATGTCGTCTCTCAATTCGGTTCAGTCGAGATAACTGATCGCGGACCGGTGCAAGGACCCGGCCCGGAGCCGCCGCAGTGGGCTTCAACCAGTATTGTGATGAAAGATGATACCGCCGGCTACGGACCTCTGCACCCCGGCACCTGGACGATTGAGCTGTTGTCGGGCGAAGGGACATGGGACGCCTATGTCACCGGAGTGCATCCGCGACAATGTGTCAAGTCGATTCACCGTGAAGACGTCAACAACGAGTGCACGCTCGCCAATGGCGCAAACTGTGTTGAGGCAATCACTGTCGGAGCGTACAATCCTTGCTCGGAATGCACATGGTCTGATCACGACGGACACAACGTCTCTTACGATGGATACTTGCCGGAGAACACCATTTCGCATTTCTCCAGTCGCGGCCCGACTCGCTCCGGAGTGGACAAACCAGATGTGTACGCCCCCGGCCAGTGTCGAAAAGTCGCGCTGTCACGAAATATCGCCGATGATATTCGTGCCGAAATAGACGACAATCATTTGAGAACCAACGACGATCAGCACTGGATCGCCGAGGGAACCAGTTACGCCGCACCGTATGTTACCGCCATTGTCTCTCGCCTCCTTGCTATCCGACCGTGCTTGACTCCTCGCGACATAAAACAAATTCTCGTCAGCACCGCTGATTTCAAATTCGGCGACCCTGAACTATTGCTGAGGGTAAACTGCGAGAAAGCGATCAGGGCGGCCAAAGCCGGCCACTGCGAATAGCTCAATTACGATGTAATTCGCCTAAACAGGTGGACAGTCCGAACGATGCAACTTTTTGTTGTATAGTAAGTTAGGGACGATTCGACGATTCCCGTCTGTTTAACAGACTATTAACATTCAACTCACATTCTCCGAACCGCCCCCGTCGACAATAGCCCGTCTACCGGAATGAACAGGCCGGTATTTTTTTGAACTTACAATCGCGTCTTTTGGAAGAGGGACGCATGAGGAGATTTGAAGTGGGCCTATTTACATCCACGGATGGATTCAGCCGTCCAACGCGAATGTTCGTTTTGTGCGCGGCGCTACTCACCACACTGCTATCAATTGCTACACCAACGCTATTTGCTCAGAATATGTCCGGGGGAGCAAAGTCGATGGGAAATATTCCAGGAGTGGTGATCGATGCCCGTTCCGGCGAGGCAGTCATTGGCGCGACAGTCATGGTCGACGGTACACAGTTGGGTGCCGCGACTGATTTGAACGGAAAGTTCTTGATTAAGAATGTGCCGTTCGGAACCTACACTTTGTCGATTTCTTCAGTGGGGTATACAAGATCACAAATAGCAGAAATTGTGGTTTCCGAATCTCCGGTCTCAGATTTTTCAGTACAGCTCATGCCGGAAATATATGAACAGAAAGCAGTCAAAGTAACGGCCAAGCGACTGAGCAATACCGAGGGTGCACTACTTAAGCACCGTCAAGCCGCCGTTGCAGTCAGCGACGCAATCGGCGCCGACGCCATCTCCAAATCAGGGAGCGGCGACGCCGCACAGGCGATGACCAAAGTCACCGGCGCATCAGTGGTCGGTGGCAAGTATGTTTTTGTGCGCGGACTTGGCGATCGGTACAGCAACACGCTCATCAACGGCTCACTCGCACCCAGCGCCGATCCGGATAAACAGGCGGTCAACATGGATCTTGTTCCGTCCGGCCTGCTTGACAATATCGTCGTGGAAAAGACATTCACACCAGACAAACCGGGAAATTTCGCCGGCGGAAGTGTCAATCTCAACACCAAAGATATTCCCGATCACCGGATTCTCGCGTTCTCAACGGGCGGATCGTACAATACGCAGGCCACATCCAAAAGCATTCTCACTCAGCATACCGGATCAAAGGACTGGATCGGTATGGACGACGGCGCCCGTGACCTGCCGGCTATGTTCTCCGATCCGACGTTTCGCGTGCCGCAACCATCAAACAACGACTCGACGGCGCGGATCATCAACAACACCAGCAAATCATTCGGCAATCGCGGATTCAGACCGAGTACCGGTAGCGGCCCAGTCAATCAGTCTTATGGACTTACGTATGGTGATAATTTCCGACTCTTCGGGGCGGCGGGCGGAATCATGTCCAGCTTCAATTACTCGCGGAGCCAGAGTCATTACAGTGACGGTCAGGCCGGGAGCTATATTTATCAACTCGGCGACAACGCACTCTCGCGTGTGTACACTTTTGACGAAGCCAAATCAAAAGATGAGGTTTTGTGGGGCGGACTACTCAATTCGAGCTTCATGTTGGCGAAAAACCACAAGGTCGGGCTGACCTGGGTATATAACCAGAGCGGCGAAGCCACTTCCCGGATCAACAAAGGATGGGAGCGCGACGAAGCTTCGGAGCCGGGATTCACCTATCGCGCCAACTCCATTGAATACACTGAGCGCCGTCTAAGTTCGGCTCAACTCAAAGGAGAACATGCCGGGCTTCCGCTTGCGGCTCGACTGGAATGGAAGGCGTCTTTCTCGGATTCAAAACAATATGAGCCGGATGCGCGCGTCTTTTCTGATGTGCAGATAGTCGACGGCGCCGACACCAACTATAATGTTGGTCATGTTCGACCGCAACGGTATTTCCGTACCCTCAATGAAGACAATCGTGAGGGTCGAGTCGACATGTCCGTGCCGTTCAAACAGTGGAGCAAACTCCCGAGTAAGCTGAAGATCGGTGCATATGCCATGCACAAGAAGAGGGATTTCCGGGAACGTCACTTTCTGTTGACTAACTTCGCAGGTTCGAGCTACCAGGGAGATCCAGACGCTTTCTTAGATCCCGATAACATCGGCTGGCTAAATCCCGACACCGTTGCCAACAACCAGTTCGGCCCGATCTGGACCGTGGCGACCTCGTACACAATTCGTCACAATTACGACGCCAAGCAGGACATCACCGCCGGGTATGGTATGATGGAACTGCCGCTTACTTCGCATCTGAATCTGGTTGGAGGCCTGCGGTATGAGGCCACCGATATGTGGCTTGATCAGGTTTTAGATACTTCCGATAACAATCGCCGCGACCTGATTTCGGCGCACGATTGGCTCCCTTCAGTGAACGTGATCTACAAAGCATCGGACAGGATGAATTTCCGCGGGGCATATACCAAGACATTGGCCCGGCCGACCCTGCGCGAACTGGCGCTGTTTTCGAGCATTGATCTAACCACCGGACGCTGGGAAATCGGCAATCCAGAACTCGACATTACGTACATCAGCAATATCGACCTTCGTTGGGAGTGGTTTGTGCGGCCGGGAGAAATTCTGGCTCTGAGTCTTTTCTCCAAGCGCCTGACCGATCCGATCGAAAAAGTCATTATCGACGACAAATCCAACTACCGGTATGAGAATGTCGACAAGGCCTCAACCTACGGCCTCGAAATCGAAGGCCGGTTGGGTCTTGGTGTGTTCCACAAAAGACTCACCAACTTCACTATTGGTGGCAATCTGAGTTTGATCGAGTCACGCATCGACCTCACACAAAAGGAAGTCGAAACCCAGAAAATCTTCGATCCGAACGCCCCCGATCATCGGCCGATGTGGGGCCAGTCACCTTATGTAGTGAATCTTGACTTTGGTTACGGCAACCAAAAGACCGGTACCTCGGTCAATTTCCTGTTCAACAGATTTGGCGAGCGGCTCTCGGCCGTTTCCAAAGTTGAGCTACCCGACATTTATGAGCGACCGCGCACGACGATCGATGTCACGATGAGCCAGCGGATATTCAAGTCTGTGAAACTCAAGGCGGCAGGCAAGAATCTGACCAATGCCAGAAGCGTCTTCTCGATGGAATACAACGGCCAGGAATATGTTCAGCACTCGTACGGCAACGGTCGGACGTACGGATTTGGCGTCTCCGTCGAGCTGTAACAGGCGTTCCTTTCATAACTTATCATCATTAAGAGGCGGGTCGATCGCGCGACCCGCCTCTTTCATTTACCTCCGGATTTGACACTTGGAATCCATGTCCGGGGACGGCAAAAAGCTAACGAAAATCGAAAAAATACCTGATAGAACCCCAATGCCCAAACGGCACCATAGCGGTGGCAGTAATACACTGCTGTGCGCGTGTAAATGTCGCTTGGCAAATGAGAGCCACACCAGATGCTCGGCGACCCAATTTTTCTGACTGAGGACGAATGGTAAACCCACTTGAAAGAGGAGGACCAATAGAGGTCGATAAAAGCTCTGCTCCGGAGAAATCCGGAGCGTTACAGATCAAAACGGAAAACAAAACAATATTCCCAATCCCTTCGGGAGGAGTTTCATGATTCGAAAACTTATGCTAACGGCCTTACTCAGCCTCATGCCGATGGTCGCTTTCGGCCAGGTATCAGAAGCGGGTAAGCCAATCAAAGTCGTGACCAGCGCCGACATTGTCGGTGTAACTTACTGGTCGTCCGACACCGTCTATCACCTCGACAAAAAGGTGATTGTAGACTCCGGCGAAGTCTTGTACATCGAAGCCGGCACCATTATCAAGGGTCTTCCGGGCTCTTTGCTTGATGCCTCCGCGCTCGTTATTGCCAAGGGTGGAAAGATCCACGCCGAAGGCACCAAGACCAAACCGATTATCATGACGTGCGAAGCGGACAATGTCGACGATCCGAACGACATGCCGCTCAATGCCACCGGTCGCGGCAGATGGGGTTCACTCATCGTCATGGGATATGCCACTGTCCGCACGGCCACCGGCACCTCGCTCATGGAAGGTCTCGATCCGATTCAGCCGTATGCGACATTTGGTGGTGGCGCGACCCCGAATGACAACGACAACTCGGGTGTCATTCGTTATGTATCGCTTCGTCATGGCGGCATCGAAGTCGAAACGGCCAGAGAAATCAACGGCCTCACCCTGGGCGGTGTTGGTCGCGGTACGACGATTGAATACGTCGAAGCGTTTCAGAATCTTGATGACGGCTTCGAGTGGTTTGGCGGAACGGTCAATTGCCGGTACCTCGCGACTGTTTTCTGCGACGACGATGGCTTTGACTGGGACTTTGGTTTCAAAGGCTCGCTTCAGCATCTGTTCCTGATCAAGGACAGCGCTCTGCCGGCCGGTAGCTCACACGGTTTCGAAAGCGACTACTGCACCCCCGGTGGTTGCATTGCGCCGCTCGACTGGCCGTATGTCTCAAACGTCACCATGATCGGCATGGGTAAGGCATCGGCTGAAATTGCGGACAATCCCTACATGCTGGCGCTTCGCTCGGGTACCGGTGGATACATCTACAACAGTATCTTCACCGATGCTCGTCGCGCTGTGCAGGTTGTCAACGCCACGACCCTTGGTTACCTCGGTACCCAGATGGTCATGGACAGTAACCTGTTCTTTGACTTCTCCAACGGCACGACCTGGGACAAGTTAGTTGGAGCTCCGGGTGCGGCTGATACCGCCACCGTCGCCGCTTATATGGCCGCAAACAACTCTATCGCCAATCCGTCGTTTAACGGCGTTTCTCGCCACACCGACGGTGGCCTCGATCCGCGCCCCGGCGTCGGTTCGCCGGCTCTTTCAGGATACAAATCGTTCTCCGACCCGAACAACTTCATCAAAGCGGTGGCCTATCGCGGCGCGTTTGATCCCAACGCTGATCCGTGGCTCTGCACCTGGTCGGCCGCCGATTTCAACAATTACCTGGTCGATTGCCAGGCCGCCCAAGCGTGTGACTGCGAAACCGACCAGAAGGATTTCGTCGACACACTTCGTAATGCCGATATCGGTGCTTTCACTTCTCTCAACGCCGGTACCCTTTACTATCTTGACAACAAAGTCATCGTTGAAGCCGGCGAAGTTATGACCATCGGCGCCGGAACAGTCATTAAAGGACTCCCCGGTTCACTGCTCGATGCCTCCGCGCTCGTCGTTGCCAAAGGTGGCAAGATGATCGCCAACGGCACCAGCGACTGCCCGGTCATCATGACGGCCGACATTGATGATGTCGACGATCCGAATGATCTCGCCTTGAACGCTTCGACCCGCGGCAAATGGGGTTCGCTCATTATCATGGGCGGCGCCACTGTCCGCACGGCCACCGGCACCTCGCTCATGGAAGGTCTCGATCCGATTCAGCCGTATGCGACTTTTGGCGGCGGTGGAACTCCCAATGACAACGACAACTCCGGTGTCTATCGCTACATTTCGTTGCGTCACGGTGGCATCGAAGTTGAAACTGCCAAGGAAATCAACGGCCTCACCATGGGCGGCGTTGGTCGCGGTACGATCATCAATCATATCGAGTCATTCCAGAATCTGGACGACGGGTATGAATGGTTTGGCGGAACTGTCAATTGTAGCCACTTGGCCACCATCCTGTGCGATGACGACGGATTCGACTGGGATTTCGGCTATCAGGGTTCTTTGCAGTATCTGTTCGTGATTAAAGACAGTGCGCTTCCGTCTGGTAGCTCACACGGTTTCGAGAGCGACTATTGCACTCCCGGTGGTTGCATTGCCCCACTCAATTGGCCGTATGTCTCAAACGTCACCATGATCGGCATGGGTAAGGCATCGGCTGAAATTGCGGATAATCCGTACATGCTGGCGCTTCGCTCGGGAACCGGTGGATACATTTACAACAGTATCTTCACCGATGCTCGTCGCGCGGTGCAGGTAGTCAACGCCACGACCCTTGGTTACCTCGGTACCCAGATGGTCATGGACAGTAACCTGTTCTTTGACTTCTCCAACGGCACGACCTGGGACAAGTTGGTTGGCGCTCCGGGTGCGGCTGATACCGCCACCGTCGCCGCCTATATGGCCGCCCACAACTCGCTGGCCAACCCGCAGTTCCGTGGCGTGAATCGCAAACAGCTCAATCTGCTCGACCCGCGCCCGAAAGCGACCAGCCCGGCCGCTTCCGGTCGAGTGAATGTGGCTGATCCGAACTCGTTTATTAATAACTCCATCATCTATCGCGGCGCCTTTGACCCGGCGGCTGTCTCTGTGGATAGCACATGGCTCGGCGGTTGGTCATTTGCCTCCTGCGGCAATATGCTCGGTGATGTCGCCGGTAGCTGTTGCATAGGCGCGACCGGAAACGTCGATGGCGATCTGCTTGAAGGGATCGACATCGCCGACCTCTCTGCGCTGATCGACTACCTGTACATCAGCTTCACCCCTCCGTCCTGCTTGGCTGAAGCCAACTGCGACGGCGATCTGCTCGGCGGTGTTGATATCGCCGACCTCTCGGCTCTGATCGACTACCTGTATATCAGCTTCACGCCGACTGCCGCGTGTCAGTGATGAAATAGATTCCCTCTTCCATCCTGTTCACACCAGGCCGCCCTCTCTTCCGGGGGCGGCCATTTTTTTTGTTGTCAGTAGTTGAGCTTGGAGAGAAAGATCATGGAAATGCCGACTCGGTGTTGTCGAGAGAACTAAGGCATCGCCGGAAATTACTTAAGAGCGTTATTACGACCGACTATTGTCTGATATGCACATGAACACTGGGCGGTTAAACCGCTTTTTCGATCTGATCTGCCGCCAATTCTCCGGATTCAATCGCGCCTTCCATGGTGTTTGGAAACGCCGGTAGCGACGCATAGTCTCCGGCGAAATAGACGCGCCCATCCGGATTGCGAAAGACGCTCATTTGCTCGGAAAAGCCCTCACGCACAAGCGGCCAGCCGCCGCCAATCCACGGTTGTTTATCCCAATCGTAGGAGGCCCCTTTCACAAAATTCGCCCTCGCTCCGGGGAATATCAGTTCGAGTTCTGAAATAACATGATGCAGAAGTTCGCTTTCGCTTAGGGCGCCCAGTCGCCTTGCCAATTCGTCCTGAGCATAACACACAAGCAACGCTGTCTCCTTAGTCTTGTCATGATGGGGATCCCACACTTCCCCGATCGTATCAGTAATCGCGAATCCGTTATGACCACAATCACGCCAGTACGGCCGACGCATGTGTACAAAGACCCGGATCGCCGAGCTGAATGGGATGGTCTGTATCAGATTCTCCTTTTCCGGAGTGCAGGCCGGAGAGAACTCAAGCTTCTTCAGAACGGAGAGGGGCACAGCACAAATCAGATAGTCCGCGTGAGCGGTCCCCTCACCATTATCTGTCACAAAGCCTATCCGAACTCCTGTAGTGTCTTGCGACACAGATTTGACTGTGGTGTTCAGCCGGAATTCTGCTTTTGAAGACCGCGTCAATGCCTCTGCCAGAAGAGCCGATCCACCGACAATACCATACGTCATCCAAATCGGCCGCTTCTTGTGACGGCTCATCATCCTATAGATTTGCTTTGCGACGCTCAGTGACAATCCCAGGATGCCCCCGCGGTTCTTTTCTGTTGGCGCAACGTAGCCCCAGAATTCCTTCGTGTTTGGTTTGTAGTCGGCTATCCGCTTCCCTTCCAAATAGGCTACAATGGTCCCATAGCTCGGATAGAACGGTGCAAGCTGTAGCCCGAATTTATCGGCGAACCCAATTACTCTTTTGCAGTCGCCCGGAATTCTCGCCGGTCCTGCCTGCGCCACCAGATCATTAGGGAATAGAGAGCTCAACGTGAGTGCGCGACCTCCGGTTCTGGACTGTGTCTCGAACACGGTTACTTTGTGTCCGGATCGACTCAGTCTATAGGCCGCCGTGAGTCCAGCTATTCCTGCGCCTATAATTATCACTGATTTGGTTGTACGAGCTGACAATGTGACCACTCCCGAAATGCTAATAAATCATCAGACTTATTCTCGATTCGATACCATATCCGCGCACGACAAGAGAGGTTCGATGCCGTCGGTGTGACTCAACTTGCCCATCCAGATATGTGAGGCCGTCATAGACAAAAGACGACGGTGAACAACTAGCTGAAATGAAAAGTGCAAATCTGAGCCAAAATTGGACGAACGAGCCGTCACGGGCGCAAACACCGCTAATAAGATCCTGTCGCGGAGGCGTATTTCTTCATCATCTCCTGATACCGGGGGAGATTTCGAAGCGGGGCAAATAAACTGTTCCTACTCAGCAGTTTGGTGGAGTAACTCGTCTGCTCGGATAACAACACTTCAAGTTCGTCCAGAGCCTTGTCGTACTGTTTGCACTTGGTGTATATGATGGCCATGACCATGACCTGTTCCGGTCCTCACCAGTGACATTTGTCAAGTGTCAGCAAATCCTTTCCTCGGATCCCGTATTCTATTCCCTCTTCACAGGAACCGGACTCAGCCAGAATTAGCCCCAGATATGAGACAGCATGAAAATCGGTCGAAACCTTGCGGACATATATCCTCGCCGCCACCAACGCCGAATCCAGATACTCACTGGCCAGCGTGGTATTTCCCGCCGCGCTATAGAGCTCGCTCAATTGCCATCGAGACCAGAAATTACCGGAATCCATGGCCAGCTCAGAGCTCTTTGCCTTGCGAAGGCTATCGACGGTTCTTGTTAGCTGCGTTCGGACACTGTCTGCTATGTGTTTGTACTGATCAGGATGAAAGCCCAGAAGAGAATCTAAAGAATATCCCCACAAAACCGTTACTGACGGAAACAAAGATCCGAGAAACGCCAGTGTATCAACGTTTTTGAACGCCTCTTTAATGACCTCCCGACTTTTGTTCCAGTCGCCATATCTATTCTGGTACACCCCGAGTTTGGCGTAGTAATTGTCAGAGAACTTAGGATCTAGCGCGATAGCCCGGTTAATTGACTTCTCCGCTTCAGCATACATTCTCCGGTAACTGAAAAATCCGCTTTGCATGGCGTGCACAGAAGGGTTCAGTGGGTCAAGCTCGCATGCCTTTTTGAAATTTTCATCAGGTTCGTTGATCATCCCTTTGCGCCACTGCACAAGAGCGATGTTGGAGAGAACTTCGGCGTCACCGTGCAGTTCGGAGACGGCCCTATTAAGTTCTGCGAGCGATTTGTCGTAATCTTCTTCGATAAGATTATAATAAAGTCCTGCGGCCAAGTGTCCGTGCGACAAGTCGGGTTGCAGTTGCAGGGCCTTCCCAAAAGACTCACGTGCAATCTTCGCTTTCGGCCCCTTCGAATCACCCCAAGCTAGGAATGTGTAGGCGCGCGACCGGGCCGCAAAAGCAAGAGCGAAAGAGGTATCGACCATGACCGCGCTATCCAAATTGGCCCCGGCGACAAAGTGGTTACCCTGAAGGTCCCGCCTCAGTTCATTGATCCCTTTGAGATAGTAGTCGTATGCTCTTGAATCTTTCGTGGGACGGGCCGCCAATTCCTTCCGGTCGGATGCCAAGAGAGTCAGATCAAGCTGAGAGGCGATCTTGGTTGCGATATCTTCCTGAACGGCGAAGACCTCCATCATCTCGCGCTCGTAATTGTCAGCCCACATGTTGCGGTCATCGGATACCCGGATCAGCCGTGGCGTTATCCTGACCCTGGGGCGCCCATCTGTTTTTGCCCACCTGATGGATCCTTCAAGGACGTAATTGACGCCAAGCTCTTTACCGATTTGGTTTAGGCTCTTGTCAGATCCTTTGTACTGAATGACACTTTTGCGGGAAATAACGCCCAGCCCCGCGATTCCAACGAGCCGCGATGTAATCTCCTCGGTCATGCCATCCGCAAAATACTCATCTTCGGGATTTCCGAGATTTTCAAATGGCAGGACCGCAATCATGGGCATGGCATTGGATGTCTCGGATTCGGTCGATTTGTTCCGCGTGAACAATGAGACGGTCACTGCCGCCAGGACGAGCACAATTGAGGCCCCAACGATCAGCTTCAGCCGTGACTTGGTCTGCTGGACCGGAAGGCGGTGCTCGGTCTGCTGTGAGTCATAGACGAGTCGTTTCAGATCAGCAATGATATCTTCGGCCGTCTGATACCGCATCTGACGATCTTTCTCAAGTAGCTTGTCGATAGTCTGCTGAAGCCTTGGAGGGATGTCCGATTTGTACCGCGCGAGCGGCTCTGGTAGATCCTGCATGATTGCCCGCAAGGTCGCCCCCTCGCTGTCGCGGCGGAAGGGCGTCCGTCCTGCAAGCAGTTCATACAAAACGACACCAAAAGAAACAGATCAGAGCGTTGGTCAATATCTCGTCCTGAAACCTGTTCCGGCGACATATACGATACCGTACCGAGTGTAGAGCCGGTCTTGGTGAGCTTGTCGTCCCCGGCCACGGCCGCCAGGCCAAAATCGAGCAGTCGTGCCCGTCCCTTGGTATCAACGATGATGTTGGTCGCCTTGATATCCCGGTGAACGACACCGGCGCGGTGCGCCTCACCGATTCCCTGACACACCTGCACGGCGTAGTCAATCACGGTGTCAAGCGGCAACGGTTTTTCGTGGGCGAAGTGATGAAGCAAGTGCCCCTCGACATGTTCCATCGCAAAAAACGGCCGGCCGTTGAATTCGCTTACATCATAGATCGTAACGATGTTGGGGTGATTCAGCTTGGCGACCGCCTGTGCCTCTCGCAGAAACCGGGCCTTGATTTCCTCGTTTGCCACAAGATGGGACGGCAGAAATTTCAGGGCGACTTTCCGCTTGAGGCGGGTGTCCTCAGCTAAGTAGACCTCACCCATTCCCCCGGCGCCGATCTTCTCTATGATCCGGTATTGCGACACCAACTCGCCGGCGGCCAGGGGCACGTGCATTTTCGTCTTGTCGTCTGAATCGTCTTGTGACACAGTCGTCTATGTTCCAGTTTGTGGGGTTTTGGGCACGTACGCTCTTAATTGCGACTTTTAAGATGCGTTGTTTCAACGCATAAGGCAACAATCAAGAGCCCACCATAAATGGTGGGTTACCAAGGCTGATAGCCCACCGCTCTGCGGTGGGTTGTTGGATATAGTCTTGGAGGTCGAAACCCCTGCCGCGCCAAACGCGCGGTCGAGCATCAGCGAGAGGTTTCGACATCCTTTCTATTCAACGTGGTGTCAGGTGCCCTCACCTGCCACACTTCGTTCGATCAAATACAAAACCCGGCGGGGCGAGCACACCGTGCCACCGCCGGGTCTTTTGTGCGGCCGTTTCCGACCGCCCTCCCCTCTTGTCATTCCGGCGAACGCCGGAATCCAGTCTTGTCTCTTTCTGAGCCTTGGTGGCCCACCATTCATAGTGGGTTCTCGAATCGTAGTGGGGCAGACCTCCCGGCCTGCCCCCATCTCTTGTAGGTCGGGTTCCGCGAGTCCGCGTAAGCGGACTGTGAAACCCGACACTCTCATTACTTCATCAACAGCATCTTCTTCGTCTCGGTGAACCCGTCGGATGTCAGCCGATAGAGATAGACACCGCTGGCGAATTTGGTCGCATCCCACAGGACCTGATGTGCGCCCGCCGGCCGATCTTCATCAATCAACGTGGCCACCTCTTGTCCGATCGAGTTGTACACTTTGACTGTCACATGCCCGGCCGCCGGCAGGCTGAAACTGATCGTCGTCGCCGGATTGAACGGGTTGGGGTAGTTTTGGGAGAGCGAATACTCAGTCGGCAGAGTAGTGCCAGCCGATGCACCAATCTGAGGCCGAACCGAACGATGTTCCATATCGGCAACAGTGGCCGAGAGAATCTTGAACTCACCGTTGAGTTGGATCAGCGGCGTGTTGCCCGCATTGATGAACTGCTTGCCCGTCGGATCGATAATACCGACATAGAGCACACCGTCTTTCCATCCACAGTAGACCTTCAGATTGTCACCTGCGAGACTGAAAGGCATCTCTCCCTCCGGCCCCGAGAGCTCGAGTTGAAGGCCCCTCAATGACGCGCGGGCAAAAGTTGAAATGGTTGTCACGCCCTCGCTAACCTGAGCATTGACCACGTATTCAACTTCGAGTTGATTCGTACTCGACTTTTCTGCGGCCGCCGACGGACACTGCAACGGCAAGAACGAAATGTACAAATAGTCGATCAGTCTGCTGAGGTCGGAGATGTCGATATTTGAGAGAGGGAAGTCCGCCACATTCGCGGCAGACAGCAGGCACGGAGGAGTGAAACTAATGTAGAGGTAGTCGATCAGGGCTGAGAGATCGGCAATATCCACTCCTCCTGAATTATCCAGGTCTCCAGGCTCATATCCCAAGACGCGGGTGGAATCATGCGTGTTATCGAAGTCGGGGTAGAAAGTGCTGAAAAGAGTGTCGGTGAATGCCGTTCTGCGGGACGGGTCCGTTGATTGAGCTGTGTCCCAGTGTATGATCTTGTCCTGTCGGCACAGGCGATCGAATTTGAACTTGATGAAGAGGATCGTCGCTGTATCGGCTTGAAGCCGTAGACCTAGTTGGTTGTTGAGTCGGGCGAATGCATACCCTGCCTGCGGAGAGTACTGCACATTGTCCCAGTCTTGGGTCACCAATCCACTTTGATCAATGCCAACGACGCTCACCCCGGCAGGGATCTTGAAAGTAACGACACCGCCAACCGCCGGCTTGGAGAGGTTGACCTTCACTGGCTGAATAGATACGCCGCTATCGCACGGCGCGACGGCGACGGGTGGGAAGAAGACTGAATCTGAAGGTAAGTCAAATTTGCATCCATGATACCAGTTTGCACCATTCACTGAGCCGTCGTGTGCTCCGGTTGCATCCGGTGCGATCTCTCCCGTCGATTCATCAAGGTGCCAAAGCCCGATTGTGCCTACGCCGGACGCACATGGCGCCGAAAGGCAGAAATCACCCGTATTTCGGGCAACGTCGCTGAATCGAACTTCATCGATGAGTCCGTTTGCTATGCACTCATAGTCAGGGTTGTCGCCTATTATTTTACCGATGTACACTCTTCCATTTGATCGATCGGAAAGAGTCCGAGGGTCCAGAAGTGATCCTTCTTCAATCCCATTGACAATAATCCGCCACGTAGTTCCGTCCCAAGTACCTGCGACATGGTACCAAACGCCATCAATCGCGGTAGTTATCGAGTACAATCTGGTGTTGCCATTATCTAGACTAAAATAGAACTTGTGCGCGTTCGGAGCATTACCTCTTTCCTTACCTAGTCGCAAGTCTCCCCAGTACACTGACTCATACCAAGACCTGTCAATGATGAAGAATTCGCTACATGGACTCGAATTGATGTCTGTAAAATATACCCACGCTTCAACCGTGCCTTGCGACAAGTTGTTAAGTGCTGAAATTGGAAGTGTCATGGAATCGGACACCCCGTCAAACATCAGTGAGCCATCATATTTGCAGTTGTTCTCGTATTCGACACAAAACGAGGTAGCTTCATTCGTGTTGTCCGGAACGTTGTTCCATGTTCCGGTAGCGGGACCAGACTTGAATAATTCCAAGAAATCCTCTCCCGGACCCGAAGAGGGCTCGCCCGAGTTCCAAGCGTTAAAAGCACCAAATGGCTCACCAGATATCCAATGCCAGCCGCCGTCTGATACACCGCTTCCTCCGAGGAAAATGGCTCCTATCGGGCCATCCAGTCCTATGACAAATGTATTCTCTGAGGAATTCGCAATTGTGGCCAGGTGACCGCCCAGCGAAAAGGCTGAATCCCGGCATTGCGTCCATGTGAGCGTGAAGGGTCTATCCACCAGCTCATACCAGTGACCATTGGCCGGATTGAGAACCTTGCCTCCGGCATGCGCGAGGCTCGCTTGTAGTAAGTAGACAATTAGTAAGATGGGCAATAAACGAACTCGTCGAGTCATAGTTCCTCCTCCCGAAAGTTGTGTGTAAGCGAACTGCAATCGGTCCTTCGATTAGTCCGTCACACAACTCTTAGCCCCCGGAATTGTGATCTGTCGAATTATTGAGCCGTCATTTGGCGGTGAGGCCTCAGGAAGTAGTCAATTTGGTATCATGCGAATAACCCGATCTCTGAGTCTCGCACAGTATTCATTCTCGGAAATGTTGGGAACTTGCCCGGAAGAGATGAGGCGCTGTCGCCGAAGGCGAAAACGATCATCAAGCGATACCGAGATCAGGTTGAAGTTCCGGTCGATCCAATAACGGACCCTTTCCGGAGTTCCTCGGTCATCAACCGCCTCTGAAGTTGCTGCAATCATGTAGTCAGGGTGTACTTCAATCGTCATATCCCCTTGATAATCTTGAACCCCAATTGCCTTCCACACATCGGTCGGAGGAAAACAAATGTAGGCAACGTGATTGCCTCGCTTCACATCGCACAGATTGACTCCGTTTGCATTCGTATCATATGGCGGTCCGACACCGCACGCTGAATCAACCGGAAGAGCGAAAAACGCGACGCATCCAGACAGTATCCGAAGATTGAATCCGAAACAGAGAAACTCGTCGCGCCCGTCCTTATTGACATCGGCGACCTGGCGCACGTGAGTCCCGCCGTTGTTGATGTACCATCCCGTACAATTCCCTGCGGTATCCCAAATTCGTATATATCCGCGCGATGGTTCATTCTTGCACAATTCGGTAACAATACGCTTTCCCCAGTTTGTGGAAAATACTCGGACTCGCCCGACATAGTACTGCTCCGCCCGAATCAGCGGCACCGAGTCTGCGGGATGTTCTTTCGCAATTCCGCATCTACGCGAGAACATCAAATCGCCTTCTCTGGTATAAACACAAAGTAGCCCGTTGTTCGTATCTGGCGTCTGCGTTGGAATGAGTACCAGAACTTCTTTGCCATCATGACTTGATATATCGCTGATCGAAAATAGATCATCATACTCTCCCGTTGGGATTGCAATCCTTGTACCTTGAAATCGTTTTTCCCAAAGCAAGTCACCATTGACATTCAGCGCTTCGAAACCAGAGGATGTATACCTTATCTGGACAGGTTGGTTTGGCGGGAACATTCTAGGCCACACCAACACCCCCAGCAACCCCACCAGCACCACCAACAACGGCACCTGCACTTTGGTCGCGCGGCTGTACTTGAGGGCTCCCTTCGCAATGTATGCCGCGGGGCAGAGTTTTTCCGGACGGACAAGATTGCGATCCTCCACTACCTCACCGATCGTCTCTGCCGCCACCAGATGTAGCCGCCGCCTCGGGTATTGCGCGGTCAAGTTGGCGATCACCTCGCGCGCTACCGCCTCGTTTTCCTTCGGCACCACCAGATATTTCAAGTGCGAGAAGAAGGCCCGCGTTACTTTGTCTTTGAGTGTCGAATTGTTCACCGGTGTCAGTTGCCCATTGCTATCGACTACGCCGGTAAACCCGACCTCGCCAGAGAGTTTTCGCTCGTGGCGCAGGAATTCGTCTTTCAACAAACCGGCGTACGTGAGTAGTCCGGCCGCCAACCCGAGCGAGTCGCCGTGGTACTGGTGATTCCCCCCTTCAAACTCCAGCCGCACTGCCCAGCTTTTATCCCGCGCCGATTTGGCCAGACCGAGGTCGGCAAGCGCCGTGCGTACACCGCTCAGCGAGTCGTAGACTCCGGCGATGGCCGGATCATCGGGACTTCTCAATTGATGCGCAAAAGTGACCTGATCGCTCGGTCCGCCATCGCCCGCGATTTTCTTCCGGCTCAAAAGGTCCACATCGCCTTTTAGTTTGAGGAGCCGCCCCCAACCGCCGCCTAGATGCGGGCCGATTTGCACCAGCAAACACCAGGCAGAGTCATGCGCGAGCGCCGATGTTTCGGTCTGCCATTCGGCCAAAATCTCCGAGAGGATTTTCGCGGTCTGCGGTGCGCTCTCTGCGGTGCGATTGATCGCTGACTCCATGAGAATCTGCTCGGAACCGCCGCCTGCATTTTCATCTGGTAGTTCAACAGCCGGTGATTCTCCGGTCAATTGTGCGACTACGTCGACAGCTTTAGCCGGCTCGCCGATATACGCCCACAACTTTGCTTCAGCGCGGATGACGGGCGACAGCTTTTCCGTCAATCCCAGCGATGTAACTATAGTGCGAAGTTGGCGGAGGTCGTCGAAACCAATGTCGCGGAGATTTCCCTCTGTAACAAGACTCTCCAACCGTCCTCGGTACTCGTCGAAATACGGCGCGAAGCGGGGATCGGACTTGTGCGGCCCAAGGTCTGTCCATAATCGAGTCAACACCAACAGCCCGGTATCGCTCGCCTGATCGACCGCCGCCATCAGTTCGGCCCAGTAACGAGAGAATTCAAGCGGTGACTGTTGCATCTATTTATAGAGCCGAAGTTGAATTGAAGTGGGAAGTTGCTCGACTCGGAAATAGACGGGGGCGGCCCCGAGACCGTGTTTGGTGTCTGTAATAGAACCGAATGAGATTGCCGCAGTAAGCGGATCGGACGGCGGGTGGCCCTCAAGCGACAAGACCTCGACTTTGATCTGCCTGCTTCCGGCTCGTTCTTCGAGTGTGAGCTGAACCCGGTCGCCGCGTTCTGTTTCGAGGATCATCGCTTTTTGATATGTCGCCCGATCAGATTCGATTTCCAGCGGCACCAGTGGAAACTCGGCCTCGGGGAGTCTCACCCGCCATTTTGCCGACGCGGCGTCGAAACCAGCGTCATCGCCAATCTCCGCATGACCGGCAACATCGGTGACATACGACCGACGCGACTCGGGCGACTCGACAAGTACATGCGATGTCAACGCGGTGTTGTCGGCGATCAGATGCAGGTAAGTGCGATTCGCTCGATTATCCCTCATGATTTTGAGCACAATCTCAGGGTCACTACTAAAGACCGTTGCTAAGTTTTCGACTGTCGGCCGAGCAGTCTGCTTGCCATCGGCGGCAAGATGGTATGCAGTGCGAGGTATCTCCTCGCGCCCGTCAAGCGCAACTACTTGTCCCGGGAAGAGGCGCCGATACAGCTGGTGCATCTTTCTTTCGGTCTGTGCCGATATAGGCAATTGCGTAATCTCAGCTTCCGCTTCAGTCAGAGCGGTCAAATCGGCGATGATCTCAGCGCAGAACTCGCACTTCGCAAGATGCTCGCCAACACGGCCGCGTTCGTCCGATCCGAGGCGGTTTTTCCAGTAGGCGCAGAGCTCGTCCCGCGACGGATGTACTTCTGTTGGGTCCATAAGCACTCCTAAGAGTTTAGCCCCCGAAAAGTCATTTCGTCAGAGTAAAACATCGAGTTCCTCGGTATAATATTGTAGAGCTAACCTCATTAACTGCAAAAACCTATGTTTGTACGTGCCCTCATATCGCTGATGATAGGAGTCGGGAAACGACTCTCGAAAATACTCTGAGAACATCGCCACCGAACCGCCATTGCTCCGATCTGCCAGATAGCTCTGACCTGCGGCCGCAAAATACCCGCCCTCTTCATCGGTGATCTTACCCTGCTCAATTAGACTCCGGAGATTATCGGTCGTCAGTCTTTCTAATGCACGGACCGCCGATGCCAGCGCTACTTGTAGTTGTCGCGCTGTCTCCGGCTCAGGTGGACGAGCAGGTCCAAACACGGTGTCATCCACATATCTATCAATAGCCCTCAGAAGCGAAAAAACGAGCTCAGTCCGGCCCACGAAATTCCGACAGTTCCCTTGCTCATTCAGGCGTCGAAAAAACTCGCGACACAAGTCAGTTGTCTTGGTTGTCGTGAGCACAGATTCATACGCCAGCCAATCCAGCAATTTGCGACTGACCGGCGGCGACTTTTGTCGCAACGAGTCGACACCTGCGCAATAGTAGACGCACTTGGGTTGATCTGGCACTTTTCCGAAATCTGCGCTTTGCAGAATATTCTCGATCGTCTTTCGTGTCGCCGAACTTTCGGCGTGCACAAGCCGTCCCTCGCGATCCAATCCCTGCCTCAGTTGTTGGTAAAAGAACGGAAGAAACAGGTCTTGAAGCTCGGCCGGAGAAATCGCTTCGATTTCAGCGACACCCTGCGACTTAAAGTAATCGAGAATTTTTCGGAAGTGAGGAGGCTTGGAATCGAGGAAAATCCGCTCCAACAACTGGTGCGCGAGGTCTTCAATCTCACGAGACTCGTCCGATCCGCTGTTTGGTAGAATGCGCCCGCGACTCTTTTGAACACTTAAGTAGGCGACCGTCTTGGTGAAGCAGAGGCGATAAAGGGAATTGAAGTTGGATGCAGGATTGCAAAGAAATTGCTTTAGGAGACTTCCCAATGAAGTGTCGCCGGTGTCGTTCAAAAACTCCCTCCCAATCCCGTCAGCTACCAACAGCAAATATCCGCAATTGACTCACACCGGGCAAGTGGGCGATTTTTCGTCAAGTGATGCTATTGGGGAAAGGCGCCGAAACCGCCGGGTCGATCAGGCGGCCCCTTGCTGGAGAATCCGCCGCTGGGGTATTGCTATCGATACCAAAAAATAACAGGCGAGTGGAGGGGAGGCTCCACCCGCCGTTTCCCGCGTTTTTAGCAGAACAGGTACGCAGGGATCAGTATTTGCTACGCTTAGAGCGAGTTGTCTTTCTCCATCCGGGTAACTTCAATAGTCCCGGCCGACATTTCAAACCCCTTCACTTCGACAATCTGCCCGACCGCAAAGTCAGCCAGCGTAATCGTCTCGTTATTCAATCCGCGAAGATCCGCGCTGACTGCGATCATTCCGGTCAATGTCGAATTTTGAAACGTGACGGTCCGGTTGGCGACGTCGATCGAGGCTATGATATCCTTGAATTCGATTTCAAGTTCGTCCTCGAAGGCACCATCTTCAACTTCGATGGCTACGGCGTACAGCGTCGAGGCAGAAGTCCGGTTGGCGTGTACTTCGACGACATCCCCCGCCTTTAGATTGGCAAACTCGATCGGCGTACGACCGGTGTTGTCGTCATCGCTGGAGTCGGAGGCCGCACTTTCCACACCGCGGTCGTGCGTGCGACCGAAGATGATGGTGGCCGAATCGGTGGTAATCGTCTCGCTGTGACCGCTGACCATGAAAGTTCCGGCGGCGTAGTCTATCGACAGAATCGCGGCGGTAAACTCAACTTCGGAATCGATGCCGTCTTCCACATGCTGAACCCGAAGACGCACACGGTCGGCCAGAATGCCGCCGGCCTGTGCTACCCCACGGATTTCGACGGAATCGCCAGAATTGATATCGGCGAGCGAGATAGCAACTTCCATTCCCTGCGCACGGCTCACTACTTCCGCATTGGCGGCAACCGTAATGAACTCGGCGTGACCGGTGACAGTCATCGTGCGGGCACCGGCGTCAATAGTCACTACCCGACCACCGAATTCGATTTCATTGGCGTTGTCATTCTGGCGTTTGCGAACCCGATCGGCTACAAACGTAGAAGCGCCCTGGAAATCGCCGCGCACATCAACTGAGTCTCCCGGCAAAATATCAGTCAGAGCGATAGGGGTTTCATTGCCATTAGTTTTCAAGACAACTTCCGCCTGGGTCGCAACCTGAATAGTGGCGGCCTGGCCGGTGATCTGCATGGTGCGAGCACCGGCATCGATGGCAGTCACTCGGCCGGAAATC
Organism: uncultured Ignavibacteriales bacterium; assembly: GCA_964571235.1. Taxonomy (GTDB): domain Bacteria; phylum Zixibacteria; class MSB-5A5; order GN15; family FEB-12; genus JACRAV01. The sequence continues at coordinate 98,207 of CAZNAI010000005.1, forward strand.
TCGACGCTTGACGCGGCAAAATTGCGCGTCGAGCCATTGTTCAACGGGGCTGGCGACATCGGCCCAAGGGACGAACTTTCTTTTTGTGAACAGGCGCTGAACAGTGTGGCGACCGCACCCAGCGTCAACGCGACTTTGGTTAGATTGGTGAATCGTGACATGACTTGTTCCTCCGGACTCTTTGTGTTGTTTTTGTCTCCCATAACTACTTGATAGAGCCACCAAGTCCACAAATCGTGCAGGGGGAGCGCCTGAATTTTCTTTCTGGCAACCCGCTGAATGACAACATAATAGGGGCGACCCGGAAAGGCCGCCCCTGACTGGCATCAACAAAAGTTGTTACTTAGAATCGGCACTCGAGCGGTGACATACTGATGTAAAGATAGTCGATCAATCTCGTCAAATCGCTGATATCGATTCCCGGAAAACTGTCAACATTGGACAGCCCGGGATCGGGTAGCGGGCTCAGAGAAATGTAAAGATAGTCGATGAGCGCAGTCAGATCAGATATGTCCGGCCCTTGCGCGTTTTGATCGATATCTCCGCAGATGATGCCGAGCGATGACATCGCTCCGACAGGATTGGCCAAACCGTCACCAAGCTGGCCTACAAATGTTGGGTTCAGCGAATCGACATTGATAGCGCTATTGCTCGTCATTGCATGTACCAGTTCCGACCATTGAATGTTGGGACGACGCGACAAGATCAAGGCCGCTTCTCCCGCGATGAACGGCGCGGCAAAACTTGTTCCTTGCCAGTGGGCGTAAGAACTGTCAAGGAACGGGGCGTAGATGTTTGTCCCCGGTGCGCACAAGTCTACTTTTCCGTTGAAGTTTGAAAAGTCCGCCTTATGCAACTGCGAATCAAGAGCGGCCACTCCCAGCGTGTACGAATCATCCGACGGAAAACGCTCGGCTGAGGTACTGTCGTTCCCTGCCGCCGCCACGACCAGCACATTATGATTCTTGGCATACTCTATCGCGAAATCGCTAGTCCCTTGTTTTCCGGTCATCACCATACTGAGGTTGATAACTTTACATCCGTCGTCGACTGCCTGCAAAATCGCCTCGGCAACAGTGAACCCGACGCCCCGACCGGCGGTATCCAAGACCCGATACGAGACGATTTCCGCCGCCGGCGCTACGAGATGTATGACGCCTGCAACAAAAGTGCCATGACCGCTTGCCGAACCGCCCGCAGGATCAGTCGCCGGGCCGCCGTCGACATAATCTACGCCCGATACTGTCTGTCCGCCGAGCGCCGGATGACTCAGACTCACGCCAACATCAATGACTCCCACCCGCACACCCGCGCCGGTCGAGATCACTTGACTCTGGGTAATTCCGATCTGCGTGCCGGCAGTCTGACCAGTGTACTTTTCGATGCTCGGCGCGGCATCAATAAACGGCTGGCTTCCCTGCACCGGCTCGGGAGCGTCGGTGTAGTAATTGGGCGTACAGTAGACGACTTTCGGCAAGGCACCAATTTGGGTCGAGAGCAACACGACATCTTGACCCGGCTGGGTCTGCAAAAGAAAGCTCCCAGTCTGCGGAAGATATCGAAGAACTGATGTCCCGTAGGTAGCGTTTACAGAATCGACATACGCCGAGTCGACAAAAGCGCAGGTAAGCTGATCCGGAACGAAAGAGCCGCCCTCTTTCGCACTGATGGTTGGGGCAAGCAAACTCACTGCACCCAGGACCGCGAACATTGTGAGAGTTCTTTTAACGTCTACTGTAGTCTTCATACACCTGCTCCAAACACCGAAAAGGCCGCCCAGTGATAGGCGGATGGGAATTTTCTGCGAACTTCTTTCGCGGCCACCCTCGCCGCGCTCATAGGATTACTATCGACCTTTAGACGGCCATAAAATACACTCATCCACAACGCAGTCGACTCATCGGCAACAGGCCATTGCCCTGCTACCACCGTCCTGGCCCCCATTTCCAACAGCGACCTGACGAGGCCAGTCGATTCTTCACCCGGCGCAAAAACCTGGGCCCCGGTCTGGCAGGCGGCCAGCGTCACCAGATCGACATTCGCTCGCTTGAGACGAAAATCGGCGGCAAAAAGTGGACCATCGGCCAGTATCAGCGATGAATAGAATGGATTACGCTCATTCAGTTGAGCGTGTCCCAGATAGTGCCACCAGCGAAATTTGCCACTCTCCGGCCAGTCACTGCGACTGCAAGGCTGATGAACCCCGGCGCCGCTTCCAAAAATCTTAAGAACTGATTCCAACTCATGTGTCGCGGCGGGAAGATCTTCTGTGCTCCCCAGAAATATTTTCGATTCCCCTCCCGCGACAGGACGCTGGCACGCCTGGAGATAGTGCCTGAGACTCGGCGCATGCAGGAGTTCATGTCGATCCACCAGCGCCTGCTCATCAATTTGAATGGCGTGCCACGGTAGATTGGAAACTGCACCTTCCGCCAAGATGAGGATTCTCTCCGTCTTTTTGTCGATCCCGAGCGGCCTCCAGAGGCATTCCCCAAGCTCGGTGAGAAAGGCGCGTTCGCTCTGTAGGTTGTTGCCGCCGGGCAGATGCGCAGACAGGGCGGCTGATTCAAGCAGAAAATTCCACTTGGCGATGAGTGTTCCAGCCACAGAGGCGCCGTCGGGATACTCAATCACCCGGACTCGGCCGTTTTCGTGGACAAAGGCGAAGAGTTCATGGTCGGTCGCGTGAAACTGTACAATAGGCAGTTTTCTGGAGGTAGTGTCAAACTGCCTGACGAGCCAGTTATTGTCAGTCTGGCCGAGGGTGCTGTTGTCTTCCAGAAGTAGCAGTTCGCGCCGCACTTCACGTTCGAGTCGCTGAAGATGGCGCGACGATTTCGTAGCCGACAACGACCGCTCGCCGTCCCAGCCGAACTGATTTGAAAGTGCCGCCACATGCCCGGCCAGTGCGCCGAGTGATTTTTCTATTCTCTGCCGACCTTGTGAACTCGCGACTACTGCCTGCTCCGGCCGCCACACTCCGGCTGTCTTATACCGTTCAGACCAGATAGCGGCTACCCTTGGATCTGATTTCATGCGCGATGAAACCAGCTTCGCATGCGGGCTGTGTTCCGCTTTGCCCGAACGTGATCGAATGCCCAGAGGCGGGAGTTGCGCTTTTATTCGATCAAGACAATTGGCGGCCGCTTCCCAATGACGGCTCGCCTCGTTCATACGACCGGCTGTTGCGTTGGCATCACCCAATCTCGTCTGCCAGGCGGCATACAAATGTGGCACCCCTTTGGCCGCTTTATTCCTGGACAGTCGATCAAGAGCACCGGAGCGGAGACTTCCCTCAAAAGTGGCGTGAATATCAACACTAGCTGACCACAAGGGAAGCTGTGCTCGCGAAAACAGTCGGATCGCTTTCAATAGAGCGCGGCGTCGCTCACCGGGTGTCCCCGACAGCATGGCTGTCAGCAAAGATGTAGCGCCCAAAAAACCGAGATTCTTCTCTTTGTGGAAGGTCCGTGTAGACTTCTTCAGCAGGCTTCTTGCCTCGACGGCCTTTCCCATCCCCGACGCGGCGAGCGCACGGTAATACGTGGCCTTGGCCTGTTCGTAGCCCACTGCCATCTTGCCGAATCGCGCTGAAGCTTCCTTAGCGCATTCGTACGCGTCATCAAACAAGTTCAGATTCAGGAATACTTCCGCCCGATCAAGCACACACGACGCCACGCGAAGGTCTCTACCGATGCGCCGGAAATCGGCTTCGCATGTCTCCAGTTCACGAAGAGCGACGTGGTATTTCCCTTCGAGCATATGCAACCACGATCTCCCCCAGAGCGCATCGACCGCGTCCAGTTCGTTGCCCGAGCCACGATAAATCTCCTCTGATCGACGAAACAACTGCTCGGCCGACTCAAAATCAAATAGTTGCACCAGTGTATTGGCGCGGTTAAACCAGCATCGGGCCGCCGAGATGAGGTCATTTCTCGATTCAAAATACTCACCCGCAAGTCGATACAACTTTTCCGCCTCGCGATGACGATCCTGGCGGTGAAGAAGATTGGCGTAGTTCACCCGTACTTTGGCAATCTCAGCCTGGTCGCCTAATTTCGTGAATGTGCGTAGCGCCATCTGCGCCCGACGCTTTGATTCCGCAAAGTTGTCCAAATACATATACACGTCGATAAGCGTGCGGTCTATCCTCCCGATCCCCACGCGATCGTTGCCCAGCAATCGACGCGCAACGAGGTATGCATCGCGAGACTCGGCGTAACCCGACGACATAAGCGCCGCTCTCGCTAATGCCCGATACGATGCTAATTGTATCGACCGCTCGGACTTCTTGGCGCACTTGACGAGTCTTCGGGAGAACTGCATCGCTTTGGGCAGAGAACTCTGCACCATCACAATGATTCGCCGGTCGATCTCGGTCGCCAATTGTAAAGCAGGGACGGTCACCGACCCACGCTTTAGAAACCGATCGAGCGCCTGTGGCGCTATTTCTTGCGAGTGCTCCATGAGAGTTTCGGAATGGTAATCGCATGACTCTGAGTTTGCAGTGTCAATTGCGAGGGGGGTTGCTTGGCGGTCCAGACAACATACCCCTGTTTATCAGGTCGCAGTGTCTGCTTTTGAAGGAGTACTTTACATTCACTGAGGTCGCTCCCCTTGGAATCAACCCTGGCGGTCATCTGCCAGTGATCAGCTTTGCGGGTGGCCTGCAGATCAAATGTCGTCTCCCCTGCGGAGAATTGCAGACGTCGCTTGCCGCTTTCCGGTCCCCGAACGCCAAGTGCCGGAGCGACCTGCCAGGAATCGAACGACAGGGTGGCGAGCAGTTTCTCGATAACCTGCGGCAGTTTCTTTTCGGCCAATGCGGCCGCTTTGGAGATCCAGCCTGACGGGGCTCCTACGAGCGACGGTTCTCCGGCCAGCGGGAATGCACGGAAAATCGCGAATAAGTCACGGCACTCGTCGCAGGTCACCAGATGTTGGGCAAACTGTACTCTGCCCGATCTGGCGGCGGCGATCATCATCTTTCGAGTTGGGTGACCTGACTTCATTTTCCTTTACTCACTTTAGTAGTTTTCCTACCTGTTAGAGCCGGTTCTTCCCCTGTTCGTGCAGGCAAATACCCAACTTCTTCCAGGGCGGCTTTAAGACGGTCCAGGCATCGGCGGCGGGCCGGTCCAAGCGCGTTGGCACTGATGCCGAACCTACTCGCGATTTCCTCATACGACTCATCTTCAGGGTCTAACAGCATTGCCCTCAGCAACTTGGCGCATCGGTCATCGATCGTCCCCAAGGCATCTTCAAGTCTGCTCTGTAACTCGATCTTCTCAAGTTCTTCATCTGGTAGAGGGTTGGAATCCACATGGTCATCAATAGTCTCATCAATTGGCGATTGCCGTTTGGCGTGCCGGAGAGTTTTCAGCGCCTCACGTCGAGCGGTGGTCGCTAACCAACCGGGCAGTCGTGCCGGATCGGTGATTTTCTTTCGTGATTGATAGAGGAGCACCCAGGTCTGTTGAAAACAGTCGGCCGCCTCGTGATACGATACGCCCATTCGCGTGACAACACTGTACACAAGCGATTCGTATTTTGTGACAAGGGACTTCCAAGCTTTGGGGTCACCTTCGACTATCGAAGCCCAAAGCTCTGTATCACTAGGCGTTTGTGTCACGTATTCGCTCGAATGTCCTCTGTGAGTTTAACTTACCTCAACTTACCCACAATTGCGCGAACACGCAAGCAAGCGGGAGACTCACAAAGAAACCGCCACTTCCGTTTCCATTTGGGGACGACTCTGGAAGTGGAATCAAACACGAAATCCAATGCGTGATAGGTGCTGAATGCTTCGAAGTTTGAGTGCCGCCTGATAGACACTACCCTTCCCCAAAATGACTAAAGCAAATTGGGAGATAGCGAACTCTCTGGATTTGATGAAGGTGGAATGCGAATGTTGGGTGATTCAGCGGTCTTCGATACATGGACTCCACGTCTCCACTATATGCGGGCCTGACGAGACGACTTCCGCAACTGGGTGCACGAGAACATTGTGAGATCGTAGTCCACTCGTGCCGAGTCACCAAGTTCGAGGTTCCCCACTCAATCGTTGACTGTTTTTGTCTCTTCCGGGTCCTAAGGGTTCGACCCTAACTCCATCTATCACATACCGATTGCCGCCGATCAGGCCTCTCGCCCAATCCGCTTTCTCGAGGCAAAACCAGAGGGGAAAAGTTTTCTTTGTGACTTCTACCCGGGAGCGACTCAACTGCGACAGGTCATTGCCGATAGAGTAGTTAACTAAGTTTTTGCTTCTGATCTAAACATGACGCGCCGATTGTTCAACCAGTTCTTGTGTCTTCTCGTTTTGGCAGTTTCTGCCAATGCGACGAATTACTATGTCTCCCCGACCGGCAATGATGCCAATTCCGGATTGTCTGTCGCGCAGGCGTGGCTATCAATCGAAAATGGAGAATCCAAAGGACTCATATTGGCCGGTGATACGATCAACGTTCTACCCGGCCTATACAATGTAATCGATAAGATTGATCTCAAAACGAAAGGATCTCTGGCATCACCAGTTGTGTACAGAGGGCTCGGCGGCATTCCTGTCATCAATGGCCAGCACGGGAACTTTGAAGTTGTCACAATTTCTGAAGACCACATCCTACTGAATGGGTTTGCAATCATTTCGAGCCAGAAGACAGGAGTTCGGGTAAGTAAGGACTCATGCACCGTAACCAACTGCCGCTTCCAAGATCTTCAGACCGCAGGAGTGCTCATTGAGGGATCCGGTTGTCAGGTGACCCGGTCGGTCTTTGTCCACTGCCAAGCTGACGCGATCTCTATCAAGAAGGGTGCCGTAGGAAGCCGAGTTTATGGCAACACTGTCTTTGGCTCACAGACAGGAATAGACATTCAGGTAAACGAGGCCACCGCGAGGATCATCAACAACATCGTCGATTCGTGCGCTCGCGGTATCTCCGGAGTAGCGGGGAATGTCGCCGCGCACAATTTGTTTTGGGCTGTCACTGCGCAAGAATATTCGGGAGGGGTCGTCGATTCAGCCGGTGGGAAGATTGCGGATCCGGTGTTTGTCGACGCCGCAGGCGGCGATTTTCATTTGGGTCATGTATCTCCAGCGATCGATGCCGGGATGGACGTCGGCTATCCGTTCGTGGGATTGGCCCCCGATATGGGCGCCTATGAGACTAACGAACTGGATCATCTCGAGATCATCACGATCATTGACACGATGAGCGCCGACTCCACCTGTCAGTTTCTGGCCCTCGCGCATGACAGTGCAGACAATCCGGCGGCGGCAGGCACTCTCACCTGGTCTCACTCGTTTGGGAGCGGATCGATTGATTCGACCGGTCTCTTTTCACCGGTAGGTGTGGGAACCGGTACGGTTTCTGTAACATCCAGTATCAATGGCATAACCGCAACGACCGGGTCGATGTATGTCCGTTCGGGTGTTCCGGTAACTGTAACCATCTCTCCAGACACTTTGACGATTCCTGCCGGTTCATCTCAGATCTTCTCAGTATCCGGCATAGACAAGAACGCCAATCCGGTCACGGATTTTGGGAGCATCACCTGGAGTAGCACCGGCGGTATTGGTATTGTCGATTCCACCGGCCTCTTTTCGGCCACTACAACAGGCGCCGGGTTCATCTCGGCGTCCAGCAGTCTGGGACGCAGTGACGTAAGTGATACGATACGCGTGATCCCCGGGCCGCTCGCCGCGATCGATGTCCTGCCGCCAACAAATGTTGTTCCGACACTTCAATCCTACCAATACACGGCGCTTGGTTATGATGCCTCCTCGAATCTGATTGCCGACTATACCGACTCGGTCACCTGGACGACGACTGATTTGATTGGCAACATCATATCATCCGGCCTGTATACGGCAGGGCTTGTCGGTAGCTATTGGGTCAAAGCGGCACATTTGGGAATCCGTGATTCCGGGAGCGTGAGTGTCACGCTTGGCGGCGGCCTTGATCACATTCAAATTGAGTTGTTGAGCGGCACAGCCATCGGTGACCTTGCGCTGACTACAGACGACGATTCGACGCAAGTGTATGCCCGGGGATATACGGCCGCCAACGCGCTGATCGGTGATGTCCCGGTCGACTGGAGTTTCCTCGGCCCCCAGTCCATTGGCACGTTGACTCCGAATATCGGAACGACTACGGTACTGTCGCTGTGGAAACCGGGATCAACCAGGCTTGTTGCGGAACACGCTAGCGGCCGAGCCGATAGTACTGGCGTTCTGACGATTTCAGCTGGAAACCCTGCATCAATCACCATCGCTCCCAACACTGCAACTCTAACAGCGGGCGACACCCTGAGGTTTTCAACGGTTGCCCGCGACGCTGATCACAACCTGGCCGATCCCCAGCCAGTTCCAATTTGGACTGTATCCAACGGCATCGGCACGATGGGGGCAGAAGGCCTGTTTACTGCGCAGACCGCTGGTACGTGTCACATAATCGCGACATCGGGCGGGCTGGTCGATACAAGCGGCGAAGTGTCCGTCATGGCGGGTACACTCGTTCATATCAAAGTCATTCCAGATTCAGTCAGAGTTGGTATCGGTGATACAATACAGTTTGTGGCAATCGGCCTGGACAGTCTCGGCAATGCGACCAATCCCGGAACTGTATCATGGAAAGCGCTTGGAAGAGTCGGAACGGTTGATGCCACCGGCAGATATGTCGCAACAGCACCCGGAGTCGGCGCAGTCAGTGTGAGCAATCAAATAGCAGGAATAGCCGACACAACCTCAAGCTTGCGCGTAGAAGAACTCTACTTTTCCACCATTCCTCTTGGAAACCAGACTATCCGTCCAGCGGGAGACGAGACCCCGGTCGCCGAGTTCCGAATTGATAATTACTTCGGTACTTCTAAGACAATAACAGCCGTGAACATCCGAGACATTTCCACAGGAGCCGGGACTGCAGATGAGTTAGCCGCCAACATGATTGAGGCGCGGATTTACGTTGACTGTGATGGTGATTCTCTACTCTCTGGCTCCGACAGTCTGCTGGCCGCGTCTTCATATTCATCCACCGACATGTCACTTTCCATCCCGTCCATCGAGATTCCGGCGGATAGCGGCCTCACATTTATAGTAACCGCAACGTCGGCCCTTCGGGCTCGCGATGGCGACACTGTAGACGTGGCGCTGATCCCTGGAGTGGATATTGAAACTGCCGACCTGACAATGGTGGCCGGACCACCGCTGTCGAATTCGCTTGGGGTTACGACAATCGATGGCATGGTCGCGGCACAGATCGCGGTCGACTCGACGGGTAACCATATTATTAGGGTTAGTGATAGCCTCCTGCCTTGCATGACGATTGACCTTCCCCCCAACGGATATCGGTCGGATACTCTCGCCGCGATTACGATAGTCAATTTGGGAACAGCAGATGAAAGTGACTTTGACTCTTTAGTAGTGCTCGCCGACAACGGCGATAATTTGTGGGGTGGATCAGTCTCTGAATTGTCGCTTGGCCGCATGGCGTTCAACGGCGAGAGTTGGTCACGCGGCGGCCTTTCGTTGCCGTTGACCGATACCAGCACAAAGTTGTTTATCGCCGCAAAGCTCAGCCGATATCCAAGCGACGGCACTACTATCACTCTAGGCATTCCTGCTGATGGCATTAGGGTTTATTCCGGCAACGACGGCCCGGTTGATCAACCGGTGTATTCTAAAGACACATTGACCATCGAAGGGCGGCAGGCCGTGGTTGCCAACCTGCTTCCTGTACCTGCCCGTTCATGCGTGCCCGGTCAATTCTCCGGACCACTTCTCGCTGTGCAATTGACAAACGGATATACCCAGTCTATCGATATCGACTCATGTCGATTCACATTTACGGGCACTGACCCTCAGGGTGCGAGTGCTACTCAATTAGAATCACAGGTAGATTCGGTATACCTGTATCTGGATCGCGACGGCGACGCCAACTCGATCTCGACTTCCGATTCGCTCGTATCGGTCTGCCGACTGCAGGGTGAGAGGGCCAATTTCGATGTCAGTGGACTCGGGATTGCAGGTAGCGGCGGCACTCGAACAATTATAGTGGCCGTCAAATTAAATCTGCTGACCTGTAAGAACGGCAACACTATAGGATTCTCGTTAGCGGACAGTGCGGCCGTGAAGTTTGATCGTGCCGCTCGCGCGGCCGGCAACTTCCCGCTTCTTAATCCCGATTCGTTCACGATCAATGGATTTCCGTCAGCGGCGGTAACGGTGCATGCCGTGTCCTCCGGTAACCTCTACGCTGGTCAGGTGAATCAGCCGGTTCTCGATTTTGAAATTCCGCGCAACGGATATGCCACAGACAGATTGACTTCCATAGAAATCGTAAACTCCGGTACTCTTTCTGAAAAAGAGGTTTTAGAACATGTGCGGCTCTGGAAGGACGTCACCGAGAACGGATACAGCGCCAATGATGTTCTGATCGGTGAGCTGAAACCGACGGCATACGGATGGACACTTGACGACATCAAAGCCGCGCTGGACTCACCGTTGAATCGCTTTGTGGTAACAGTATCTGTTTCGAAGGAGCAGTTTGACGGCGGCACTCTACGCTTTGATCTGCCAGAGTCCGGCGTGTTGACCGCGTCGGGCATGACGGGCCCCGATGACGGCTCTATTGTCAACGTATCATCGTTTCTTATTTTTCCTTCCAACCGGGTGACCGCAATATCTATTCCGGCCGTCTCTGGTCCTGTCTCTCCCGGATCGGCCGGACTGCCACTCCTGACTTTTGCTCTATATAACGGGTATGTCGGCCAGCAGAAGACACTCACTCAGGTAACCCTTACTAATAGCTCGCGCTCGGTATCGTCACAGAGCTTTGCTGATCACGAGATTGGTCTGGTGTCGCTCTATTGGGATACGAACAAAAATCGAATCCTTGACAAAGACCAACTCATCGGAACCGGGCTATTCACTGACGGATCATTGCGCTTTGAGAGTTTCTCTGCGTCACTTCCCCCCGAATCGCTTGCCTATTTCTTCGTCACCGCCGACTTGCCGTCCGACCTGATCGACGGCGACTCCTTATCTACGAGCATTGAGCGGGCAACAGACCTCTCATTTTCCGAATTCGTGAACCTCAATGGCGATTTGCCGCTCTCAAGCGGCGGACATTTTGTTGTCGATGGATCGATACGTAGTCAATATGGCATCCATGGCCCTTCCGGACGCTCGATATCTCCCGGCGACAGCAATATTGTCCTATTTGCTCTCGCTCCGGCCGCCAATGGAGATCAGCAAGATTGGTTGAACGCTCTGCAAGTAGCTAATCTCGGAACTGCCTCGGGCACAGATATCTCAGAACTATCGCTCTGGCACGATGTCGACAGCGACAACCAATTGAATTCCGGCGATTCAATTTTCGGGCTTTTTGCCTACAGTGCAGGAACGTGGTCCGGTGTAGGGCTTACTATCCCAGTGACCTCCGATCCGCCTCACCTGCTGGTGGTAGGACGAATCTCGGCGTCGGCAAATCCGAATGCCACAATTCATCTGGCAATTCCCAAGCTGGGCTGTCTTTATGAATCTGGAAATGACGGCCCGACAGACTCGTCGCTCGTCGCGCCGGGAATCTTCACTGTGTCAACATCGGGATTGCGTGTCTCAATCGGACTGGTGCAAGAGAACTACTCGGTCGGCCAAACGATTGATCTGCCACTTACTATTACAAACTTGTCTGGAGGTCCGGTCGACTCGGTGTTTGGTGTCCTTTATGGAATGTCCGATTCGTCGTTACTGCGGTTGGACAGCAGTTCAACCGGCCCGGTTTACCTGCCCATTGCCGGGTCATTCACCAGTCATTTCTACTTCACAGCAATCTCTGAAGGAGATGTCGCCTGGACTTTAAGAGCGGTTTCGAAGGCACCGCTAGACTCATCGATACTCCTTAGCACACCGCAGGTCTCGATCCAACGTGCCATATCACCGATAGCGCCGCAACTGCTTTCTACAAGTCCGACCGCGGTTACCAAGGGACAGACAAACATCTTTCCAATGACCCTTGGATGCAGTCATCCCGATACCGGATCTGCTGTTGCGTCGATCAAGATTGAAGGCCTACGGCTCCGGGTAGCCGACGGACAGGGAGTCGCAGTGCCGGCCAATACAGTCTTCAGCCGGCTCGTGTTAGCCACCGGCTATGAAATTCTGTCTGTTGTCGCGAGCGTGCCCGCTCAGTCAGATATTGCATTCACGTTCGGCAATCCGGTCATGATCAGTCCGGGAAGTTCACAGAGCCTGATGTTGATTGTCGACATTGCGCCGAATGCCTCCGCGGCTGACTTTCGCATTTCCATTGATAGCGCCTCATGGATACCGCTGGTGGATGCCAATACCGGGCAGACCATTCTGAACGCCCCGACCGTTGTATACCCGCTACGCACTGCTCCCACCCGAATCGACGCCCCTTCACAGCAGATAGCGGTCTCGGCTGTTTCGTGTGCATTGCCCACGATAAACTTTGGGCAACAGGATGCGCCGATTCTGAAATTGCGGGTCCGACACGGGGGACAGTCCGGGAGTTCAGGAGTACAATTGACTCGCCTCTCCCTGGAAGTGATCGATTCCACAGGGAACGGACTTCCCGCCAGTGAGCTATTTAGCAACATATCCGTCTGGCGCCAGAGCTACTTGATCGGCGAAGCCTTCCCAACACTGCAAGATTCATCTGATATCGACTTACCATTGTCTACTCCCCTCAACCTGAATGCTCAGGAAATCGACTCGATGATCGTTGCAGTCACTGTGAGAACGACTACTTCAGCCTCAGGATTCTCACTCAGGGTTTCCGATAGTAGCAAACTCACCGTGCGTGACCTCAATACCGGATCGGCCCTGCTGGCCGTATCTGATACGGCTCTGGCCACGGGCAATACCTTTCCGATCCAGTCGACTTGGTCGGCGTTCCGAATAGCGGCGGAGCCGCTTTCCGTCTGTCCGGGAGATTCAGCACCTTCGACAGTTGTTGGCGGCGCCGACTCGGTACAATTAATCTCTCTTTCTGTAACCTATCCCACAACCTTTCAGCATTCGTCGGTACGTTTGACTTCGGTGAACTTAAGTATTGAAGACGGGAGTGGAAATCTGCTGGATCCCCGTCAGCTCTTTGACCGCATTGGCGTACGCCTCGCAGGCGGAATAGTTCAATATAATCAAGACCTGATCGTTACAGCCGGTCAGGTGAGAATTCAGTTATCAGATACCGGACTGAGGTTTAATGCCGGAGATAGCCTGCAGGTAAATCTTGTCGGCGATCTGCGCCTTGAAGCACCATACTCCGCTTTTGCGGCAATTATTGTCGGGCTCGACGAGTTCTCGGCATATGACATGAGCGATCCAGAACGGGATATCAGCGCCAATTCGCCCTTCACTTGTGCCAACTCGTTCCCGTTCCAGACCAAGACCATGTCAATTCTCTTGCCTGCCGGAAGGCCTGTGATCGCAAGAACACCGGCGCCCGTGCGAATTGCATCAGTCGGAAGTCAAGGGATCCCGATATATGAAGGGGCTCTCTCATACAATTCGCAGTCACCGTCAGGCCAAATCGAAATTCGCGGACTCTCCGCCAGGTTGAGCCGCAACAACTCACTCGATCCCGTATCTTCGTGCGTATCAAGATTTCATTTTGAGGTTGACGGAGTTGTGGTTGGCACTGACAGCACCCTGATCAACGATATGCTCACAATCGACATTCCCAGCGGAGTTACGTTGAGCCGCGGCGAGAGCGTGCCCATTCGCGTGACCTGTGATATTTCGCCGGGTGCCGTACCTGCGAATATTCAGATGGCATTCACCGACTCGACGTTCTTGACTGTCGTCGACAAGAGTTTGTACACGCCTGTATATCCGATACTCTCCGGCTCATCATACGCGGCTGTTGCTGGAGAATTATCAATCGTGGCAATGGACCTGAAAACCTCGTTCACAAACTACCCCAATCCGTTCAATCCGGCACAAGGCGGAGTCACGACCATTGGATTCAACCTGAGCGAAAGCGCACTGATCGACATCGACATGTTCACGATTACAGGCGAGCTGGTGTGTCGGATAACAAATCAATCACGTCGGCCTGCCGGCGCACATCAGAGCGACACCTGGTCGGGACTGAATAGTGATGGGCAGACTGTCATGCCCGGTGTTTATTTCTGTCGCATCACGTCGACCTACGATTCGGGAAGAGTTGAAACATTCAAGCGGAAAATTGCGGTGTTGCGATGAGAATCCGGCAAATACCCATTCTTCTCATATGCGTTCTTGTAAGCGTCGCCGGCACTCTGGCGCAAACAGGGGGCGTCGGATCGCCGTTTGGAATGGGCATCGGATCACGGGACCTGGCGTTGGGGGGCGCAAACGTTGCCGTATGCGACTTTGCCACCGCGCCGTATTGGAATCCATCTCGATTGGCCCGTAGCGAACAATACAGTGTTACTGGATTCCACACCCGAATGTTCGACACCGACGTCTCTTACCAATATGTGGGTATCGTCATCCCCACGCTGGATTGGGGAGGCATAGGATTCGGCGTCACTCGGCTGGGCATCGACGGGATCGAGAAACGTGATGCTTCGAATTTGCTTCTTGATACTATATCAGACGAGCGTCTCGGTCTGCGAATCGGATATGGCCGCGCTATTGGTTCACTCGACGTGGGGGTGTCCGTTTCACTCGAGACTCATTCGCTGGATACGTACAGAGCAACTTCCACCCCCGGCCTCGACATAGCGGCCACAAAGATGGTAACATCGCCGTTTCGCTGGTGCGAGAATCTGTCGATCACGCTGGTAGGGCGAAATGTCATTGCTCCCTCGATGCGCTTGGTTGACGAATCGGTGAAAACTCCGTTCGAACTTCACGTCGGCCTGAGTAGCAAAGTGTTACTCTCTCATGAAAGTGAACACTCAATCGAAGTCACCGGTGGCTTCTCCAAAGCGGAGAACGCACTCGGCGTCGGATCACTTGGATTGGAATATTCCCTATTTGATATTCTCAAGCTTCGCGGTAGCTATCGAGAAGATCAGTTTTCGACCGGAGCCGGTATTGCTTACAGGGGCATCAGTTTTGACTACGCTCTTGTCGATCGTCAGATGGGTGCGCTACATATGATCTCGTTGTCTACAAGTATCGGCAAATCGGTAAGTGAGCGTCGCACCATTCGTGCTCAAGGTCGAGAAGCCGCCTTTAACCGGCAGATGAGCGACCGCTTGGCTCAGAAAAACGCCGAACAGGCTTCCCTGTTGCTGGAAGAAGGCAAGCGAGCTCAACTGGCTGGCGATCTGATTTCGGCCGATGCCAATCTCGATCGCGCTCTCTTTCTTGCTCGCGGAGCCGGAATCGACACATCCAGCTACGTAGCCCTTCTTGCGCAAGTACGGCTACAAATCGAAGATGCAGGCAAGCAAGAAGAATTGACCAAATATGTGGATTCGGCACGGGCTCGTCTGGCCGTCTCCGATTACCCGGCTTGTCAATATTTCGCCAGCATGGCGTTGGCGCTCGATTCGACCTCAGATGAAGCAAAAACTCTGCAGAACAAGGCGGTACAAGCCACCGCAGACGTATCGCGACAAGATGATTTCATCCGGCGGCAGGTCTGGTTTATTGATTCACTCATCAGTTACGGAGAGGTAGATCAGGCTCTTTCGGCCGCACGGTCACTGAATAGTGTCCTGGGGCAATATCCTCAGGCACAAACCTCGTTGAGAAAAGCGGAGTTTGAGTATTACAGAGCCGAAGCCGAAAAGGAACTTTCAGCAAAAGCGTATGCGCAATCTTTGGCCTTGCTGGACTCAGCACTTGTTCGCTTGCCTGGTCATTCCCGGTGTCTCGAGCTCCAGAGGATCTGCAAAGCCGAAATCCGGGCTACTCAGTCAGCGACCAAGATCGCGGCACCAGTAATTCCGGAATTGAGCCGCGATGTTCTCAAGCAAGTTCAGAACACGTATGGGAAAGCCCAGGATGCGTTTAACCGAGGAGATCTCACACAGGCCATCGCCAACTGGGAAGAAGTTGAACATTTGGCTCCCGGATATCAATCGGTAAGAGAATATCTCCTAAGGGCATATCGCTTTGTCGGCATTGACCTCTATGGCCAAAATCGTCTCTCTGAAGCACTCCAAATTTGGGATAAGGCGCTGAAGATCGCTCCTGAAAACTCCGAAATCGCCGCGTATGCCCGGCGAACCCGAAACGAGATCGAAAAACTGAAAGCCCTGTCCTATGACAACTGAGACCACAAACAGTCACGTCTTGCCGTGGCCATCAGCGGCGACCTATAGGCGCTCGATTCAATTCCGGTTTTCCCTGTACGTTGGAGGCCTGGTAGTTGTTCTCATGCTTGCTACGGGCCTCATAGTCTCGGACAAATTGGTGACCACCGTTACAGACAATGTCGTCGACAAACTGATTGTTCAAGCACGATCTTATGCCGGAGCGGCCGCAAAACAGATGATTGCGGCCGATGGTCCCGACGTTTTGATGCTGACCGACATCTGCAAGAAGCTAATGGCGGACAATCCCGATTCCGGCTGGGCAGGGATCGCCAATGACAGTAGCAGATTCCTTGCACATAGCGATATGAGACGAGTCATCAGTGAATCACGTCTTCATCTGTCGCAGACGGGAGGCTATGCGGCAGGCCTGCGAACAGGAGAAATTCTTCAGATTTCCGGAGACTCAATAATAGTCGCCGTACCTATCACCGAACAGGGAGTAAACCTGGGGACGCTCGCGATGGCGTCGTCTACCGGTCAAATACGAGCGGTACGAAGATCAGCGCTCGTCACAATAGCTCTCATCACCTTCATCATGACCGCCGCGGGTGTTCCATTGACAGCTTTTGTTCTAAGACGCCAACTCAAGCCTCTGCGACTCATCACGGAATCACTTCGGAAAGTTGAGATTGGTAACCTGACCCTCGAACCACCGGTCAGTGACAGGAGTGAATTTGGTTTTCTCGCAGACACCCTTCGCGTAATGGGAAATCGGCTTCAACACGCCCAGAAGCAGGCAGTTGAAACGGACCGTATGACCCGAGAGCTTGAAATTGCCCGGGAAATCCAGGCCAATATCCTCCCCAAGGAGTACCCTACCGGTGCGAACTACCAACTCGCCGGAACGTACCGTAGCGCCCGGACAGTCGGCGGCGATTACTACGATTTCATCGACTTGGGAGACGGGAAACTCGGTGTTCTAGTCGCCGATGTTTCCGGCAAATCTCTCCCCGGCATGCTAGTCATGCTACTTACCCGTGATCTGGTAGTCAAACATGCTCGCCGATGTGAAACCCCATCTGCGCTACTCTCGGTTGTGAATCGTGAATTGCTACCGGAAGTGCGCAAGGGCACTTTTGTCACAATGATTTACGGAATTCTCGATACCAATTCGGGCCGTTTTGACTTCGCATCGGCTGGGCACAATCCACTCATCTATGTTGCTTCGAAGTCACGAGAGTGTAAAGTGATAAAGACCAAGGGGTACCCTCTTGGGATGATGAGCTCCGGGCAATTCGAGCGTCGCATAGAGTCAGCCAATATTCAACTCGCCTGCGATGATTGGTGCATCCTGTATACCGACGGTATCAATGAGGCAATGAATGACGGCAACGCCGAATACGGTATGGAACGATTTCTCTCCGTCATTGCTCAATGCACGACTCAATCTGCCACTGATCTCACCCGCTCCGTGATGGACGATGTTTTTGCATTTGTCGGCCAATCTTCCCAGTCTGACGACATAACTCTTCTGTCCCTGAAATGGGCGGACAACTCCGCAACGTGCCTGCAACATCAAATGAACGAGACTATGCATGTCCCAAGTCACTAAACAGATCTGTACCATTAAGCTCCCGAGCGAGTGTACATTGACCGAAGGGGTCGTTTTTGAAAAGGAAGTACAAGAAGCCATTTCCAAAAAGCCAGACCTCGTACTGCTGGATTGCCAGTATCTGAAAAGAGTCATCTCATCCCATATTAGGTTACTCTGGAGCGCCCGTGAACGGTGTGGAGACAATCAGGCAGAACTGCGCCTCTCCAATCCCACGGCGGCGCTGATGCGAATCCTGCGCACATTAGATCTCGTCGACTCATTTCAATATGAGGGCATTGATCACCATCGGGGACAGCGGCTTGATCAGGATTTGGGCATGGAACGTGTGCCAGGTACCTTTACTGACGCTGTGCATCCGACAGTCAACGGCATTGACGACTCCATCGCCCACTTTATGGGCTATCTGGCCGACGCTCGAGTTAGCGCCACTACTTTGCTCGAGTTAAGAACTATCTTCTACGAAGTCGCGACCAACATTCGGCTTTACTCAGGAATCTCACCCCAAGACCAGTTCACAGTTGACGCCCATACAGACTGGGACTGTGTGACAATGACATTCACCGACTCGGGTATGCAATTTGATCCAACTGTTGGAACGGCGCGGCTTGATGTCGTTGCTGCCGCTCACCAGCGGAAACATCGAGGGTTCGGGCTGATCATGGTCCGCAGACTTGCCGACACAGTTTCGTATCGCCGAGATCCCGCGTCAGGCAATGTTCTGACAATCACCAAGAAATGGTGCAGGTAATATGAATGTAGTGAATTACAGTCAGCAGGTAATCTCGGACCGGGTAACTCTCATACAGCTCGGGCAAATGCTTGATAACAACAATGCCGATGCCGTCGCACAGACAATTGCCGAAGCCCAGACGAGTGGGTCTAAGTTCGTCATCATCGACTTCGAGTTCCTTGAGTTCCTTTCATCTGCCGGTGTGGGAGCCATTATTGGAACAATTGAATCCTTCCGGGAACTCGGCGGTGACATTGTATTGTGCAATGTGTCCGAAACAACTTCACATGTGTTACGCGTGCTCGACCTGTTTGACTTCCTGACTATTGCAGGAACACGACAGGAAGCTATGACCATCTGCGAGCATTCATAAGTGAAAGCGAGAAATGGGTATCGCAGCGGCTGACAGCACAATCTCGGCTGAAACCAATCGGCAACAGGAACGAAAAGTCCTGGCGCTTGAAGCATTATCGAACCTATCCGATCAGTTTGCCCGTGATCCGGATATGCAGGCCCTGATCGATGCGGTCGTACTGACGTTAGCAGGTCAATTTGCAGTGACCGGTGCGTTGATTGTGAGCAGAAGCAATGGTCTGAACGCCGACGAAGTGTTGTCGTCGGCAACCGGCCGGCTCAAGGGCGTTCAGGTGCGCCCTGCATACCTGTCGACAATCGCGCAAATTCACGACACGCTGACCAACCCGCGTCCGGTCCACATCGATGAACTCGCTTTGGAAGGTGACGCTGACACTGTCATACACGAATTGCGGGTGGCCGGTGTCCGAATGTGTATTCCACTACTTGCAAATGGCTCTACCTTCGGTGCCGTTTTCGTAGGCCCTCGGGTAGGCAATCTTCAGTTTTCTGAGGCAGACCTATTTCTGCTCAGACATTTCGTGAATACCATAACTCCGCTTCTCGCCAACTCCCTGCTTTATGCTGACATGGCGGCGCTCAACGCTCGCCATGCCCAAATCCTGGATAGCGTACGGCAGGCGATGTTCGTATTCGGCTGCGCAGGAACGATGCTCTTGGCTAACCGTGCCGCTTCCAGTTTGCGAGCGTCTCTTGGTGGTGCAAAAGTCGCCCCATTGGAAGCCGGACTGACTATCCAGGAGGTTTTCCCCAATGACCTCTTCCCCGGTTGGGCGGAGCGTTTGAACGGACTTCAATTCACTCCATCAATGCGCCTTCCGACCACCATGTGTGCAAAGGGGCCTGACGGCGATCGCGTCTTCAGCGTCAGTATTCGACCCGGTATCGTTTTCTCGGCCTTGGAGAAAGGCGTGATCGTGACACTGGATGATAAGACAGAGGAACTTAACGTCGAGCACCGGATGTTCGAACTCGAAAAATTCGCCGAACAGGGGGTCATGGCGTCTTCCATCGCTCATGAACTCAACAATCATCTTGGCATGGTTCTTGGCGGTGTCGAGCTCGCGTCGGTTGCCAACGAGAAGGGGAATCATTCGAAAGTCTCTACCACGCTTGCCAAGCTAAAAGAGAGTATTACCCGCATGGAACGCTTCACGGCGGGACTCATGGATTACGCGCGCGTTAACCCGCAAAAGCAGGACTCGGACATCAACGCGGTGCTGTCCGATGTAGTCACATTCGCTTCAGTTCAGAAACGCTTCAGCTCAGTGTCGCTGTTGACAAACTTGGCTCCACAGGTGCCATTAATACGAATTGATAGAGATCAAATAGCGCAGGTCATCATCAATGTTCTGAACAACGCCGCCGACGCAATAAAGGAAACCGGGCGCCGCGATGGCGTGGTTATCGTCTCAACTCTCATGCACAATGAAGAATTGGTATTGTCGGTATCAGACAATGGCAAAGGCATGCCTCCTGAAGTGAGAAACAAACTATTCAAGACCCACTTGACCACCAAGCCAAAAGGGCACGGTTACGGACTAACCACTTGCGCGAAAATCCTCGATCATCACGGCGCAACGATTCGAATCGAAAGCGAAGTGGGTTTTGGTACCACGTTCAGGTTCACCTTCCCAGTGTCTTAGCCTGTCTTCACGTGTTTGCAATTTCGGACGTGAAACATCGCTCCTGGGGCAATCGTGGGAGCTCGCCGCGGACTTGGTCTCTCTCATCGCGCAGTAAGTAGTCGTTGCCGTATCTGGCCCGTCGAAGAAGGTTGTCGCCGTTGGGGCTACAGAAGACAGACTTTCGGGACACGGTGGCAAGCTCGGGTTAGTCTCAGAGTAAATGGCGGCCCCGACCTCACTCTCCCCAAACTTCTGTCAGCTTCATCGTCTCGATCAGGTTGCATTATGCGATGATCGGCGGAAGGCGTTGGAAATCAATAAAGTACAGATGATCAGAAGATCCTATTTCGCAGGTTTCGATACTTTGATGTACTCTTGTAACGCTTCGATATAGTCCGCATAAGCCTGTCGCCCTGCGGCTGTCAATCTGAAGCGAGTCTTCGGCTTTCTGTCCTCAAATGTCTTAGCTGTACGTATGTACTTGGCCTCTTCCAGTTTTTGAAGATGGGTACTCAGATTGCCATCGGTGGCACTGGTTGATTCTCTCAGAAATACGAAATCCGCTTCCCGGACACTGGCTAAGATTGTCATCACCGCCAATCGTAGCGGCGCATGTATAATGAGATCAAGCGGTTCTAAGGGTTTCATTGTCATTGAACGTCATTCCGCATTCACGCTACGCACGCTTCGCCACAGGAGGTATCCCGGAATTAGGTACCCTGGAATCACGACACCTGCCATGATCAACGGGTGGTATTTGTCGGGAAGTAACATCATGGTAACTGCCCCACACCACCAGGACAATCCGCCCAACTTGAACGACAAGAGCTCCATGATATGGCCCGAAGAGTAGACGGCAATCCCTGCCAGTATAGAAATAAGAACGTACGTCGCTCGTGGCGGGAAATAGTGTAGGATGGGGTTGCCAATCACGATAATCGCGGCCGCTATCCCAGACGCGAGCCAGACACCGTCGTATGTGTGTTCTGCATAGGTTTGAACATGCGAGCGGTTTCGATTGCGATTCATGATGATCACACTGACAACCCCCCCGATCGGCATCAGGATCGCCCAGGGCAACCAAATGTCTCTTCCCGGATCTCGTTGTTCCAATATGTAGGTTGATATGCAAGCGATAAATAGTAGCGCACCCCACACGAAATAAGAAGAGCTTCTGTCTACTACCGTGGACTTGGTGCGCGCTATCATTTCGTTTGCAGTGGCCAGCATCTTGAGTGCATTGAGGCTTTTCTCTGGAGAGTTTTCCATTTTCATCCTTTCCATTGTCAAAGTACTTTGTACTACAAAGTACAACACAACTACGTTTTTCGCAAGGGTCTTGTTGCAGGAGACTTCTATTCACCATTGATATTTTAGTCTCGGCGCGCAGTTGACAACATCGAGAGTCGAGCCGGACTCAGTTGCACGAGTGTTCAGACCCCTTGAGGCACTTCAAGGGGAGAGAGTGACCAATCGGTGAGTTTTCCGAGAGTGAGGTTTGCGAGTCTAGCGGGAGGCTAATCCACTAGAAATAAAGAAGATATATATGGCGGGCTCTACGAGACGACTTTCGCAACTGGGTAGTATCTGTAGCCTAATCAAATTTGAGATTCACATGATGCCAAATGTCTGAATCCCGCCCCCAGCGGCGGGGTCTTTTCATTAACCTATATAGTCCGTTGGCGTCCCTCCTCGCGTGATACGGACCCTGCCAACAATTTCGATCCGCGTATGTCACTGCACTCCAACTTGTTCCATTGGCACAAGGATCATCCCAATGTATTCCTTGAGAAAAATTTCTCAATTTCCGCTTGACTCTGCCGATCAAAATAATAGATTACCAGACAGAAGAGTCTTAAATCGGAAATAATCTATGTTGTTTTCAAAAGGCTGTACCTACGCAATTCGCGCCTCGCTTCTTGTCACTCTGAAAGAGACCGAGGAGCAGCGCAAATTCATTCCCATCCGGGAACTGGCGGACGAGCTAAGCTTGTCGTTTCACTTCTTGACCAAGATCATGCAGTCGCTGACCGAAGCGCGAATCATCGATTCGTTCCGGGGTCCCAATGGTGGAGTCGGACTCGCCAAGGCCGCACGCGACATCTCTCTTTTGGATATTGTGGCGGCCGTTGATGGCATGTCACTTTTTCAGGACTGCGCCCTTGGTCTCCCCGGTTGTGGCGACACGACTCCCTGCCCTTTGCACGAAAGCTGGGCGAAACGCCGGGAAGAACTCCGAAGGATGCTCGCAAAAACCAGTCTTGCCACCCTTGCTAAAGACATTCGTAACGGCTCAATTCGAAACTGAATGTTTGATGAGTACAACTGTGAACCATGTCTTATCGACATATTTAAGATATAAGACTCCGCAATCTTATTATAAGATACTCAACGGAGCATTACAGGGCACTTTCAAAAACCCACAATTTCAGAGGAATACCTGATATGAAACTTCGATTCAACTACGGCCTCCTTATCGCCGTGAGCTTGACCTCAGCCCTTGGCATTCTTGCCGCCGGCTGTAGCTCCAAGCCAGAGACACCTGAGGAAAAGCTGGCGCGCTGGACAGCCGGCAACCTAAACGAATTCGAAAACGAAAACGGAATAGGTCCGGTCACAGAGAAAGTTGAAGTCGGTCCGCTTGACCCTGCAATGGCCGACCAAGGGAAGGCCGTTTTTGTCCAAAAGTGCGCGACCTGCCACTATTTGGACATGCGCAAAACCGGCCCGCCGCTTCGTGACGTTACAAAGCGTCGCACCGCTGCATACGTTCTTAACCAGGTTCAAAATGCTGAATTGATGGGCAAGCTACATCCCGACGGAAAAAAGCTCGTCGCTCAATATGCCCAGTATATGACCATCCAGGGAGTAACCCCGGAGATGGCCCGGCAGTTGTTGGAATTCCTGCGTTCCGAGGTAGACAAACCCGCCCTGCCGATGGAACAGCAACCCGGATTTGGCGTACCCCCACCACCTCCGCAACCCACCACAACCAAATAGAGATTGATCACTGTGGATAGATTCAGGAAGGAGAATTCAATGAGAAGTCTTATCACAAGATACTTTGCTGGTATAGCCGGCACATTGATTGTATTATTGTTGATTACCGGATGCGGCAAGAAAGAAGAAGTCGGGGGCTTCGGCGACGCCGCCTCCAAAGTCTATGTAGCGCCCGGAAGTTATGATGAATTCTACGCATTTATGTCGGGCGGATTTTCAGGACAGGTCTCGGTGTACGGCCTGCCGTCGGGCCGATTGTTCAGGGTCATCCCGGTATTTAGTCAGGACCCCGAAAAGGGGTACGGATATTCCGAAGAAACAAAAAATCTTCTGATGACTTCGCACGGCTTTGTACCGTGGGACGATGCCCATCATCCACAATTGTCCCGCACAAACGATTCTCTCGACGGGCGTTGGTTGTTCATCAACGGCAACAATACGCCGCGCGTTGCCCGTGTCGATCTGACAACCTTCGAGACTGACGAAACGATCGAGATTCCAAACTCGGGTGGTAACCACGGCTCTCCGTTCATCACACCGAGCACGGAATATGTGGTTGCATCGACACGTTTTAGTCTGCCTATTCCACAAAAGGACGTGCCGATCAATTCATACAAAGAGAATTTCAAAGGCACTATTTCGTTTATCAAAGTCGATCCGACAACCGGCCATATGACAATCGCCTTCCAGTTGCTTGTACCGGGCATCGATTACGACCTCTCGCGCGCCGGCAAGGGGCCATCGTATGGATGGTCTTTCTTTACGTCGTACAATTCCGAAGAGGCCAACACCCAACTCGAAGTTAACGCCTCACAAAACGACAAGGACTATGTGGCGGCGGTAAACTGGAAAATGGCCGAACAATTGGTTGCCGAGGGAAAGGGACAAAAGTGGCCGTGCAACTACTATCACAATTATGTCGACGAAGGTCAGGTTGCGCAAAGCGAGATTATCAAAGAAGTCACTGTCCTCAACCCGACTGACTATCCGGGGATGATGTTCTATTTGCCGACTCCCAAATCGCCGCATGGTTGCGATGTGGATCCGAGCGGAGAATACATTGTAGCAGGGGGCAAGCTGGCGGCGATGATCCCGGTACATTCGTTCACGAAATTTCAGCAGGCAGTCGCCAACAAGGACTTCGCCGGTGAACTGGAAGGCATACCGATCGTTAAGTACGAATCAACTATCGCTGGCGAAGTACAGAATCCTGGCCTCGGGCCGCTCCATACCGAATTCGACGGCAGAGGATACGGATACACTTCGATGTTCTTGTCCTCGGAGATCGTCAAATGGAAACTCGGAACCTGGGAAGTTGTCGACCGCATTCCGACTTACTATTCCATCGGTCACCTGTTAATTCCCGGCGGTGATACCAAACAGCCGTTCGGCAAATATGTCATCGCGCTGAACAAGATCACTAAAGATCGGTATCTTCCAACCGGTCCGGAACTCACTCAATCGGCCCAGTTGATCGATATTTCCGGCGACAAGATGAAAATGTTGCTCGACTTCCCGACTATCGGCGAGCCTCACTACGCGCAGGCCTGTCCTGCTTCGCTGATTAAGGATAAGTCCGTAAAGTGGTATCCTATTGATCAGAATAAGAATCCGTATGGCGTCAAGTCCGAAGCCGATTCGAAGATTGTGCGCGAGGGAAAGATCGTGCACGTGTATCTTACGACCATCCGTACACACTTTGCGCCTGACAATGTCGAAGGGATCAAGACCGGCGACAAAGTCTATTTCCATGTGACCAATCTCGAACAGGATTGGGATGTTCCACATGGCTTTGCGGTCAACGGCGCTAACAATTCAGAATTGTTGGTTATGCCCGGCCAGACCCGCACACTATTGTGGGAGCCCAAATCAGCTGGTGTCTACCCCTTCTATTGCTCCGATTTCTGTTCGGCACTTCACCAGGAGATGCAAGGATATATACGGGTGTCGAACTGAACCGAGATTGGTAGTATGTTAGCAACCAGTACAACACAACCGGAAAAGGGAGAGGGACACAGACCCCTCTCCCCGGCTGGTGTGAATCAGACAGCGCTAACTAAGATGAAACTGTTATCGCGTGTTCTGATCGCTTTGGCGGCACTGACCCTTTCAATCACCTACTTCACACCCCTTTGGAAGATTGCCCTCGTGGCTCCGCAATACCCCGAGGGTCTCGGTTTCCAAATTTGGATCAATCAGATGCAGGGAGAACATCCGGGCGACCTTGAGAAGATCAACAATCTCAATCACTATATAGGCATGAAAAAGATTCACCCCGAATCGATCAAAGAACTACAGATCATGCCGTGGATAATGCGTGGTGTGATGCTTCTCGGCCTTTTGGCGGCTGTGATTGGTCGGCGATGGGTCCTGCTTACTTGGTTGCTCATGTTTGCAATAGTAGCTATCGCAGGCTTCGTAGATTATTATCTCTGGGGATACGATTACGGTCACAATTTGGATACGGCCCATGCGATCATCAAAATTCCTGGCATGTCGTATCAACCTCCGCTTATTGGCGCCAAAAAACTCCTGAATTTCACGGCGATTTCACTTCCCGGATCGGGCGGCTGGTGCGCGGTTGGCTCGTTTGTCGTTGGCTCTCTGGTGTGGCTGTTTGAAATGCGCCGCAAGAAAAGGAGGGCAACACATGAATAGATTTGCGCTGTTGGCTTTAGGTTTGGTATTAGTCGCAAGTCTGCAGATGATTGCCTGCGCCGAAAAAGGTCCGGTCGAGATTCACTACGGTCAGGACCAATGCGAGTACTGCAAAATGACAATCGCCGACAAGAGGTTTGGAACCGAGCTGGTGACATCGAAAGGGAAGGCATACAAGTTTGATTCGATCGAATGTCTGGCCGCTTATCGTTACACTTCTTCACTATCCGCAGAGAATATCCAATCGATGTGGATAACAGACTTCGGCTATCCTGGGTCGTTTCTCGATGTCGATAAAGCGCAGATCATTGCGTCGGAACGGCAGAAAAGTCCCATGGGAATGGGGCTGGTCGCGGTGGCAACTAAACAGCAGGCGGAAAAACTGATTGAAGTAGTCGGTGGTATGACTCTCCCGTGGAACGAAGTGATAAACCTTGTATCGACCGACTGGAAACTGGCAAAGTAAATGCGAAGCCTTGCCGCCATTTGTTTCACTTTGATCGCTACTCTGTGGTTAGCGGTGCCGGTATCATCTGCGGTTATCGATATTTACCCATCAGGACAGATTCATTCTATGAGCGCGGCTATTCAATCGGCCCATAGCGGCGACACTGTTCGTGTCAACGCCGGTACCTATCGCGAAAACGACATCATCGTCGACAAACCCCTGACAATCGAAGGACGTGATTGGCCAGTTCTGGACGCCGCTGAATTGGGGCAGATTATGGAAGTTGTCGCGCCGGGAGTCACAATTACTGGCATCCACTTTACCGGTGTGCCCACCAGCTTTGTCAAAGAACATGTAGCTATTCGAGTGAGTGGCACTCATGATTGTCGCATAATTGGCAATCGTTTTACAGACAACTTTTTCGCTGTCTACCTTGCCAAGTCCGATCATTGTAGCGTTGTGAACAACCAGATGACCGGTCGCAAAACCGATCTGACCTCGGCCGGCAACGGTATTCACCTCTGGTACTGCCACAATATCGCGATCGAGAATAACCGGGTAACTGGCCACCGCGACGGTGTCTATCTTGAGTTTGTCACCAATAGCACTATCTCCTCCAATCACAGCGAGCAAAACCTTCGCTATGGACTTCATTTCATGTATTCCGACAGTTGCCGCTACCAGCACAACAGTTTCGTCCACAACGGTGCGGGAGTCGCAGTGATGTACACGCATCACATTGAGATGATTGACAATGATTTCAAGGAAAGCTGGGGCGGAGCCTCATACGGCCTGCTCTTAAAGGACATCCGATTCTGCCGAATATTCGACAACCGATTTACGTCAAATTCCATTGGAATCCACGCTGAGGGGTCGGACTACATTCAAATTGAACGCAACCGGTTCTTCGCAAACGGCTGGGCTATTAAGATTATGGCCAACTGTTTGAACGACACGGTTAAGAATAACGACTTCATCGATAACTCATTTCAAATTGCGACCAACAGTCGGCAAAGCAACAGCACGTTTTTCGAGAACTATTGGAGTTCTTACCGGGGATATGACCTGGATCGGGACGGCTTCGGGGAGGAACCATACCGGCCAGTCAGTCTGTACGGACTTCTGGTCGAGAGTGAGCCGGCGACTCTCGTGCTGATTCGAAGTCTGCTCATCGATGTGCTGAACCTTGCCGAGCGGGTAGTGCCGACGTTAACCCCCGAGGCGTTGGTCGATAATAAACCTCGCATGAGGCCAGTCACATGATTGAAATCACCCGACTTCACAAACGATTTGGTCGCTTTGTCGCCTTGCATGATATCAATTTGTCGATTGAACGCGGCCAGGTAACCGGGATCATCGGCCCGAACGGTTCAGGGAAATCAACCCTTATGAAATCTCTGTTGGGACTGGTAACGCCGACCTCGGGCGACATCAGTATAGACGGATACCTGCTCGAGGGCTCAAGCGATTATCGTCGGTCGCTTGGATATATTCCGCAAGTCGCCCGATTCCCTCTTGACCTGACCGGTCGCGAAACTATCGAAATTGTCAAAGGTCTGCGGCAACAACCCTCCGTGCGTGAGTCTGAATTGATTGACCTTTTTGGGCTGGAAATAGAACTTCCCAAGCGCGTCCGAGCAATGTCTGGTGGGACCCGCCAAAAATTGAGCATTGTCCTGGCCTGTATGTACGACCCTGCACTTTTGGTCTGCGATGAGCCAACTGCCGGATTGGATCCCGTTGCCAATACCAGACTCAAAAAGCTCTTGCAGTCGCTCAAGAATCAAGGACGGACAATTCTGCTGACCACCCATATCATGACCGACCTCGATGAGATCGCAGATAACGTGGTGGTCTTACTTGAAGGGCGTGTGCAATTCTCCGGTTCTATACGAAGCTTGAAATTGCAGACTGAAGAAGTGCACCTTGAAGCCGCAGTAGCGCGCCTTCTGGAGAATCGAGGTGTGGCATGAGAATCGCGGCTCATATCGCCTGGTACACGGTCCGCGATCTTGCCCGCAATCGCTGGGGACTCTTGTACGCCACCTTCTTTGTCGTCGTGACGGTCGGACTTTTCTATCTGCAGGCACAGTCGGCCAAAGTCGCGGTTAGTTTGATGAGCGTGTGTCTCTTTCTCATCCCCCTTGTTAGCTCACTCTTTGGTACGATCTATTTCTACAATTCTCGCGAGTTTATTGAGCTTGTCCTCACTCAGCCTGTCGGGCGAAGGATCGTTTTCTTGGGAATGTTTTCCGGTCTGGCCATTGGTCTCGTCGCCGGATTTGTACTGGGCGTGGGTTTACCCGTTGCAATAATGGGCAACTGGTCAGGTGGTCAATTCTTGTCACTCGGTCTCTTGATCTTTGTCGGTTCATTTTTGACCGTCATATTTCTTGCTCTGTCCTTCCTGATGGCAATCATTTTCGATGATCGCGGAAAAGGTCTGGCCGCGGCTTTGGGAGGCTGGCTGTTCACCGCCTTGCTCTATGATGGTCTTGTCTTGCTTGCGGCAATGAGTTTCTCCGACTATCCTCTGGAAACGCCGCTATTGATCGCGTCACTGGCCAATCCAATCGACCTTGCCCGTGTCACCTTACTTGTCAAAACCGACTGGGCGGCTCTGATGGGCTATACAGGCGCCGTCTTTAATCGATTTTTCGGAACGGGTATGGGTGTATCCGTTGCTATTGTGTCGTTAGTTGGCTGGACTCTTTGCCCACTCTTTTTTGCTATGCGCAAATTTCGGTTGAAAGATATGTAACGGTTGAATATGTCACTCATACTGTTTCCCCGTCTCGTCGTTAGGTGGTTGTTCAATTTGAATGCTCGCCAATTGGGCTTTCTCAATTTGATAACAGTGAGCACATTCTTCGTCTGCGGATTAGTTTCTATTCTCGCTATTCAATTGGACATGTTCTCGCCAGTCTCCCGGCTACTCAACGCAAGTCTATTCGGGAAGATGCTGACCGAGCACGGCCTGGTGATGGTGTATCTGGTGTTAGTTCCGCTTTTTCCGAGCGTCTTTGGATTTCTTGTACTGCCAGCGTCGGTTGGCGCAACCAGTCTTGCGATGCGCAGAACAACTATAGTTGCATGGCTTCTTCTCGCCTTGGGCGGAATTATCGTAATTGTTGCCGTGTCACTTGGGGCCTACGGCACCGGGATGAAAATGGTTATTCCACCGGATTCTCATTCTTTGAATTTTTTGGCGTTGCTGGTGGGCCTCGCGATGGTGGCAATTTCTGTTTTGCTCAATAGTATGAGTATCCTGCGTACTATCCTGTCTTCCAAATATCGATTGGTCAATTTCCGCCAGTTGCCCCTCTTTTCCTGGTATTTCCTGTTGGGATCTGCGATCATGGTTCTTATTGCACCTATTAGAGTCATCTCGCTCCTTCAACCCATACTGCAACACCTTGTGAACTGGAATTGGGTGACGGCGATCGCTGGCCCTGGAACAATCGGTTATGATCAGGTCGCGTGGTTGTATCTTGGCCCTGCCATTTTTGCAATCGGGTTGTTTGCGATCGGGATTGCCTTTGAAGTATTGGCCGGTAATTCTACTCGTCGGTACTCGTCTCGCACGGACTTGGTTGTAGCTGGTTCAATACTCGCATGTATCAGTATCATCTACCCTATGATGAGTTTCTTGACTGGGCCGGAAATTAATTTTGCGGTATCAGTCGAAGCATTTTTCAAACTGTTCACGATCATCCCGGTGTTCTTGATATTCAGGGCGGTTGTCAACCAACTGATGGGCATGGCGCAACCATGGCGGACACCTTTATTGCTTGTTCTGGCATCATTGGTGTTTGGTTCTATCGCTGGGGCTTTGGGTGCTATCATGGCCCTCCCTTCCCTTGGTCAGATGCTGGGTGGAACCTATTTCTCAGTGGCCATGATCCACATCGCCGGCGGCGGGTGTGTTGCGATGATAATAACGGCCGGTATTGCCTACTGGTGGAATAGCTGGATCGGTCGGATTCTCCCTAAGGGACCAGTCGTCGCGACTCTCCTCGGATCGGGAGCCGGACTTGTCTTGACTACTGTACCGATGATATTGCTTGGCACCAAGGGCCTGCCTCGCGCGATGCAGGACTACTCGCCATCGTTTGAAACACTCCATTCTATTTCAACGATAGGCAGTTTTGTTGTGGTAGCTTCGCTCGTAGTTGGTGCGATAATTTTATTGCAATCTCTCAGAAGGCGCCGTCAAATCGAGCAAAGCAGTCCACAGAGCGGCGAATTTGCTTACGCTTCAATGCGCTCTATATCCGAGGATCGATAGTGGGAAAAAGGCATAGTTCAAACTGATATGATTCAATGAATGCCAACAACTTTTATTAGGAGTGTTTTTATGAAACCGGTTGAAATATTAAGCAGTGAACATCGGGTTATTGAAATTGTCCTCGAATGTCTCGAAAAGATGTCCCAACAGTACCAAAGGAATGGTTCATTCAATATTGACCATGCGAAAGATGCAGTCGACTTTATCCGAAATTTCGCCGATCGCTGTCATCATGGAAAAGAAGAAGACAATCTCTTTCCGGCATTGGTGAAAAAAGGTATGCCCATCGACGGCGGACCAATCGGAGTAATGTTGTTTGAACACACAAAAGGTCGTGAATATGTCGCCGCGATGGCACAAGCACTAAGCGAAGTACCTCAACTTGGCGACAAGGCGAAAAATCGCTTTTTCCAATCGGCCAGCCAATACGTAGAGTTGTTAAGAAGCCATATCCACAAAGAGGACCACATCCTTTTCCCGATGGCCAATCAAATCATGAGCGATCAGGATCACGCGGCGATGTTGCAACTCTTCGACAAAGTTGAACACGAACATATCGGGGCGGGAGTTCATGAAAAATACCTAAAGCTCGCCCAGTCGCTGGCCACCGCCTATGGAGTTGACCCTTCCGCCATAGCCAGATCGACAAGTGGTGGCTCATGCGGGTGCCACCATTGAAGAGACGATAATCTCAATAGCTCTGGTGGCCTTGAGTTGGTTTAGAACTGTAAGGCATGGCCTAACAACAGCTTAAATGTTGCGGGGTTGACGAGACTCGAACTCGCGGCCTCCTGCGTGACAGGCAGGCGTTCTAACCAACTGAACTACAACCCCGACTCATTTGTATCTAAGGCACGATCGGCTCGCGCCCACGGTCACTATCTCTGGGCGGTACTAGATTCGAACTAGTGACCCTCTGCGTGTAAGGCAGATGCTCTAACCAGCTGAGCTAACCGCCCAAAATCCAGGTACCGCACAATCGATCCACCCACCGGAGCCGAGTCGGGCGACTCTTCCGGTTGGGCCTGATAATATACATCCCCCCCGTCAAAAGGCAAGCACCTTCCGATTCCCGCCGGCACCCCACATTTGCTAGAGCGAATGCAGTTACGCCACGGCAAAGACACTGATCTGGCAAAATGAAAAAAGGGAGATGGACTGAAACTGAGAGCACTACGCCTTGGGGGCGGATTGATCGGCCGTCGAGCCGTTGTCCGGCTGACCCTTGACCAAAATAGCGATCGGAATAAGTGCGCAGTAGGCTACTACCAGAAGAATCGGCGCCAGCGTAATGTCGCCGGAACCGAGCAAAACAAACCCGATGATCATAACGGCCAGCGCAACACCGAACCAGATGTAGTTCTTCTTGCCAAACGGCCACTTGACCGATTCGGGGGCGCTTGCCACAACTTTCTTTTTTGCTGGTACTGCCATACTGGGCGGTAAGATACCTCGTTTGAACATCAAGTCAAGCGGTTCTAATCCGTGCCAAGGGAGGCTGTTTTCCGCGACGCACGGTAAGCCGCGATCCCTGCCCCCCAGACAAACATGAGCAATTGGCGGGTAGTGGAATGACCGAAGGGAATATCAAACATCGAAGTCACAAAAAAACAGGTCGAGCCCAAAATTGCACCGAGAGCAAGGCGTCGGCCATCATCGGAGCCACCCTTATTGCTGTATGCACGCCAACTAGGCCAGATGATGCTTGCCCAAGTCAGCAGAAAGAAAATCAGTTCGGGGAATCCTGACTGCGCCGCGTACATCAAGAAGTCATTGTGCGCATGTCCCTGCGCCACAAATCCGGCCGGCTCGGTCGGAAGTACCGCATTGTATCCGTTTTCAAAATTCCCTGGCCCGACACCAAAGATCGGATTGTCGTTTGCAACCTTATACGATTGAGTCCAGATGAAGAGTCGACCCTGATCGTGTAGCATTGACAGTTCCTTTTTCCACAATTCACCCGCGCGGGCAAAGACGCCGGAGACCAGGCCGACGATAACGACAGTCGCCACCGACACTGCAAAAATCGTGACCACTCTTTTCGATCTGACCAGAACCACAAGTACCAACAGCGTGGTCATGACCGCCACGGTCGGGCCACGTTCAGCCGACAGTACAGCCGCGATTGTGGCCAGCAGTCCTGCCACAAGTGATATGAGTGACGATCGGTCATTACTTTCTTTTGATCCCAAAAGACCGTAACCAATCAGAAACATCGCCGCGACAGCGAAGTAGATTCCAAATGTCACCGAGCCGGAGAAATTCCCAACTATCCAATATCCGAATGCATGTTGTTCAAGTTGTAGCCCCGGCTTTAGGAAATGCCACCCCCAGAAAAACTGCCCGATCGAATAGAGCGACATCAGTCCCACTCCGTAGGAAAACACCGACACCATGTGGCGAGACCAATTCTCATCTTTGAGTGAATAGACCACAACTGGCACGAGGGCGAAAATCCATTCGTGGCGCATCGCGCGAAGTGCGGCGCTATCTATTCCCGTAATCAGCGCAGAGATAATCATCCAACCAACAAACAGAGATACCGTCAGATAAAACCATTTCAAGTGAGCGAAGTTGAATGATCGGCGAAATGAAATCGACGACACTACAAAAACAATAGCGGCCGCTCCGCCGAAAATCGAACCGGCGGTGCCCGAAACCGAAGATGAAAATAGAAAGATTGTTACGAGTGCGAAAAGTATGCGATCAGAGATGACAGACAGCTCAACTATGCGCACAGGTCTCTCTCGATGAACTCAACCAGCACATCAAGAATATACAGTTGATCCTCGCGAATCCGCTGACGTCCCCCGTGCGGAATGACCAACGGTCGGTCGACAATCGCTTGAAGTTTCCCACCAGTCCCACCGATGAGCGCCGCCGAAATCACTCCTTTTTCGCGGGCAGTTTGCGCCGCCCTCACCAGATTGGGCGGATTGCCGGTGGTCGAAAGCGCCAGAAACATATCGCCCTTTTGGCCGAGTCCCTCAATTTGCCGCGCAAATATCCACTCGTATCCGAACTGATCGGCCGCGGCGGTGATCATCGCGGCATCGGCCGATAAATTGAGCGCCGGTAGGGACTGTCGATTCCTTGTCGCTGACACCCGATTGACCAGTTCACCAACAAAGAGCGACCCAAGAGCGGCCAGCCCACCGTTTCCCGCTACCAGCAATTTTCCTCCCGAACCGATCACAGCCGCAACCTGATCGGAAAGATCAAGGATCTGCTGACCCAAATGTTCAAACAAAGCATGGCGCGACAGAACTGTCTCGTCGGTCAGCTTTTTCAGTTGGATCAATTTTTCGTTCTTAGTCATACCGGTATCGGTTCTTTTGCGTGGACTGCGGTGGTCATTTCGCGAAGCAGGTTGGCGTCAAAGTTGTTTTCAATCCGCGTACCTACCACCACTCCCGCCGCGCCGGCTGAAATTCTTTCGGCGCAGGATTCAGGCGTTCGCAATCCGCCGCCAGCTACCACCGGAATATCGACATATTCGACAACCGCCTTGATCATCTCTGTCGGCACTGCGCTCTGAGCACCGGAACCCGCCTCAAGATAGATCAACTTCATTCCCAAATATTGCGCCGCCAGTGCGTGCGCGCGGGCGATATCATTCTTGTGCCGGGGAATCGGAAGCGTGCCCGATACAAACTGCACCGACGTGAGCGCCCCCGAGTCGATCAACATATACCCTGTCGGGATTACCTCAAGTCCGGCATGTTTGATCAGGGGCGCCGCTTTGACCTGTTCGTCGATCAGATAATTCGGATTGCGCCCGGAGACCAGCGAGGTGAACAAGACAGCGTCGGCGTGGCGCGACACCTGAGTGGCCGATCCGGGAAAGATGATCACGGGCACCGACGCACATTTTCTCGTCAGTTCAACTGATTCGTTGTAGTGTGGTGAAACGATGGTTGACCCGCCGACCAAGAGAACATCGACTCCGTATTCGCGGGCGCTTTCGGCCAGTGCGAGATTATGTTTTCGTTCCGGCCGGTCAGGATCGAGCAGAAGAAAAAACAGCCCGCCCCGGCGGCGCTGGGTTTCTAATAGATGTTTGTATACGCCGGACATATTACGCGTTTCCCTCGATCGTCATTGCGAGTCCCCCTGGGGGACAAAGCAATCTCGCCTCCGGCTCTCGATCAACGGGCAAAGCGAGATTGCTTCGCTCCGCTCGCAATGACAGCGATTGGGCATGCGCAATTGTTGGGCCCTCATGATTTTATCTTCGCCTTCAGCGTCGACACAAACTCAGACAAGAACGCCGCGGAATCTGCTGTAATCGTTCCTTGCGCGAACCCCGGCTTACCGCCGCCGCGTCCACCGAATTTGGGAAACAGATCTTTTGCCAGAGCGCCGACATCAACTCTGAACTGACTTACTGCGCTTTGGCTGGCGGCGAGTACCACACTTTGCTTGTCGTCGATCAATCCGATAGCCACTGCCGCCACCGGCTCATTTTTCTCTTTGACCGCGTCAATCCAGGCGGTCATGGTGTCTTTATCGGTCTCGCCGAAATTGTTTGACAAGAAAGTCACGCCGCCGATTTTGGTTTCGTCGCCAACTTGTGCGCCCTTGCCGGAGAACATTGCGGCCTTGGTTTTCTTGATTTCTTTTTGTAGTTCGGCGTTGCTTTCGCGCAACAGCCGGACGCCATCGAGCGCTTCGCTATCCGGCCGATTCACCGTCTGGCTCACCTGCTGGCGGAATTGTTTCAGATCAAGCAGATATTTGGTTGCTTCTCGTCCGGTGATACACTCGATACGCCGCACTCCGGAGGCGATGCCGGATTCCGAGCGGATGATGAACGATCCGATCTGACCGACATTTTCGACATGCGTGCCGCCGCACAGTTCCTTGGAAAAATTGCCGACCGAGACTACCCGAACTTTGTCGCCGTATTTCTCGCCAAAGAGGGCCATTGCGCCGGATTTTTTCGCCGACTCGATATCCATCTCTTCGGTAACGACTTTGGTGCCTTTGACGATTTCGGCGTTGACGATCTGCTCGACCGTTCGGATTTCTTCGGGCGTCATCGGTTGATGATGTGAGAAGTCAAAGCGCATGAAATCGGGGCCGACATACGATCCGGATTGCTTCACTTGATCGCCGAGGACTTTGCGTAGCGCCGCCTGAGTCAGGTGAGTGACCGTGTGGTTGCGCATGATATCCCAGCGACGGTCCAGATCAATTTCGGCCGTGATACTGGCACCGTCCTTGATGGTATCCACGGTTCCCGATTCAATATGACCGATGTGAATGGTGCTTCCCTTGTGATTCACCAAATCTGTCACTCGAATTCGTGTGGTTCCGATTGTGATTGATCCAGTGTCATTGATTTGTCCGCCCGATTCCACATAGAATGGCGTCTTGTCGAGCAACACAGCAACAACATCGCCGTGGGCAACCGCGTGAGCGGACACTACAGACGCCATCGGTGCGAGTTCACGCACAAATTGGGAACTGCCGATGTCTTTGTGCGAAGCGGATAGTGTATCGAGCAATTCCTGACGATCGTGAGCATTGGTCGCAAAACTCGCTCCCGCTCGCGAACGTTCCTGTTGTAACGACATCGCCTTTTCAAATCCAACTTGATCCAACACCAAGCCATTTTCAGTCGCGATGATCTCGGTCAGATCGTATGGAAAACCATATGTATCGTACAACTTGAAGACCTCGTCGCCCGGCACAACCTTGCCTCCCGACGCCTTTACTTTCTGCGCGACACGATCAAAAAGCTCCATTCCGGTATCCAGTGTCCGCAAAAACGACTCTTCTTCTCCCTTGATCACATTCTGGACATGCGCCTGCTTTTCTTTGATTTCCGGATAGGCCGCGCCCATTTGCTCGACCAAGGTCGGAACAACTTTGTAAATAAACGGCTCGTGCATGCCAAGCAGGCGACCGTGACGCGCCGCCCGGCGCAATATCCGGCGCAGAACATACCCGCGCCCTTCGTTGGAAACCCCGGCGCCGTCAGTGATACTGAATGTCAGAGCGCGAACGTGATCGGCTATGACATGATGCGAGGCCACATGATCTTTGTATTTGACGTGAGTGATATCGGAAATCGACTTGATCAGATGCACGAACAAATCGATTTCGTAGTTGGAGTCGACTCCCTGCAGTAGCGCGGCGATACGCTCAAGTCCGGCACCGGTGTCCACCGACGGTTTCGGTAGCGGGGTGATTGTCCCGTCCCCCGGTTGATTGAACTGCATGAAGACCAGATTCCAGAATTCGATGAACCGATCGGTTTCGCCGTTGACCGTGTGCTCGGGCCCGACACCGTATTTTTCGCCGCGGTCGTAGTGGATTTCCGAGCACGGTCCGCACGGGCCAACATCGCCCATCGACCAGAAGTTGTCCTTTTTGCCAAAGCGCATGATCCGGCCGTTTTTCAGCTCCGGTGCGATTTTTTCCCAGAGCGCAAAGGCGTCGTCATCGGACTCGTAAACGGTGGCATACAACCGGTCTTTCGGAAGCCCTATCTCTTTGGTCACCCACTCCCAGGCGTACTTGATCGCTTCTTCTTTGAAATAGTCGCCGAATGAGAAATTGCCGAGCATTTCAAAGAACGTGTGGTGACGGGCAGTAAACCCGACATTGTCCAGATCGTTGTGCTTGCCTCCGGCACGCAGACATTTCTGCACAGTTGTTGCGCGGGGAAAATCGGCCGCCCGTTTTCCGGTGAATACATCCTTGAACTGGTTCATCCCGGCATTGGTGAACAGGATCGTTGGGTCGTCAAAGGGAATCACCGGCGACGAATGCACCAGCTTGTGATTGTGCTTAACGAAATAGTCGGTGAATGATTGTCGAATCTGCGAAGTAGTCATGTCAGTCGTTCGTTTCGTGTTCTTTCAGGAGCTTTTCAAAGGCGGCTTTGGCCGCGCTATACCCGATTCCTCGGCGCGAGAGGTAAGTATAGGCCCTGCGACGAATCGTTTCAACCTCTATCTGTCGTGATGAAAACAGCACGCGCTTCCGCCGCGACAGCGCCTCGTACGCCAGATCATTTTCGCTGTGATCGGCAAGGAGCATATCAACGACTGCCTGAGCCGTGTCCCGGTCGATCAACTTGCGCCGAAGTAGCGCGACCAGATAATTCTTCCCCGCCGGTTTTCGTTCGAGCGCCGCGCGTGCCAGTGATGTGGCGACTTGCGTGTCATCGAGCAAACCGCGCGTGCGATATTTTTTAATGATCGCGCTGATCTGTACTTCGGCGTGCTCTTTGCGTTTGAGTTTTGCCCGCAGTTCGCCAATTGAATGCGGGCGAAGGGCGAGTAGCCGCGCCGTTTCTCGGTCACACGCACCCTCAGCCGCCTCGCGCCGAAGATCAGCCGCCTGCGCCAAGGTGATCACGATCCCTTCTTTGAGCCTATGTTTGGCTACGACAATGCCCTCGACGAAGAACGGCTCGTCGGAATCTGACAGCGTGATCCGGTACCCGCCCCCCGATCCGGTCAGGCGAACTATTTTTATGGTCGAATCAGCCATCAAAGGTGTCCCTCAGAGTATGCCATCGTCCTCAATCCTCCGCTCAAGTGAGAATTTCAGTTGACTTGTCCAGATACGCAAGTGTATGTTACGATCGAAATCCATAGTGGTAACCCTTTAGACGGTACCGGGTTGAAGGCGCTCAACAAATGCGAGCACGCCAACCCTATGGAAGATAACAAGATTGGGACCGTCGCCAACTGCATAAGACACTCGCATACGCAGGCAAGATATGGAACTCGATCTACAGGGCAATATCGAAAAGTTCACGCTGGCTGAAATTTTCCAGCTAATCGCCGCCGGCCGTAAATCCGGAACGCTTGGGATTCAGCGCGACGACTCGATCGTGATGATCTATTTCGACCGAGGCGAAATCATTTACGGTTATGGCCCGCGCCAGACTTTTCATCTGGGACAACTTCTCAAAGAGCGCGGCAAGCTCGACGCCAAACAACTCGACGAAGCGGTGCAGACACAGGCCCGCACCGACAATTCACGTCGCCTTGGTGAAATCCTGATCGAGAAACGATTCATCGACCGGGCTGATCTTCAGTCGGTCGTGCAGGAACAGGTCAGCGAATTATTGTATTCGTTGTTGTCCTGGCAGACCGGGTCGTTCAAGTTTTACGAGAACCAATATCCCACCGACGAAGAAATCACTGTTCGCTTGTCGGTCGAGAATGTCATCCTCGAAGGACTCCGTCGGCTCGACGAAGCCAACTGGATTGCGGAAACACTTCCCAATCTTGATACGGTTTACACTCTTTCGGCCGCTCAGGGCGGACGCAACCGGGCGGTGACGCTCGAGGCAAACGAGTGGAACACTATGGCGTTGATCGACGGCCACCGGACTCTCAATCAGGTTTGTGCGGCGAGTCAGATAACCCGCGAAGAGACACTTCGTGTCTTGGCCAAGCTCAAATTGGCCGGGATCATCACGCCCACCGAGCGCAAAGCGGTCACAATAACCGAACCGGCCAAATCGGCAACGCCAAGTCGGACGGAAGATATTGAATCGGCGGTCACGCATTTATCGCAACTCTTCGAAGATTATCTCTCGGCGAAAACTACTACTCGACCGGCGACGCGAACCATCACGACTACTGTCCTGGGAGAGCCGCGTTGAACGATTTGGCGACACTTAAACAACTCGAGGCCAAGCTTGAGTCGTTTATCGAACGGGCGCTCTTTGTCAAAGGGGACCGTGTTGGCGTTCTGACCGGTATCAACCGGCTGGATGACATCGCCCGCAAGGTTGTCGATGGCGATGATCCAACCGACGACATGGGCCGCTGGTTTGCCGAACACAATCGACTGCTGAGCGAGAACCGGCTCACCCCCGCCGAACACAACCGGATTTCAGGAATCCTGGGTGAAGTCCGGCGAGAACTGCGGGTCAACGAGCAATCTTCGCCGGCGGTGTACAAGATCGCCGGGGAAATCGAGCGGTGGCGCACCGGCGCCAGGACCGGCCCGGCCAAAGTCATTCTCAAGCGCCCGGCCGAAACCGCCGACGCAGAGAGCGGCGAGCCTACTATCGCCAAGTTTGGCAGTGAGTTAGAGGCAATCTCGGCCCGCTTTGCCGATCTGTCGGCCGGGAAAAAGCACCTCATGTCGGTTTTGGACGATTCTTTGAAATCTGCCCTCATTCAGAAAAACCCGGACGCCTTGATTTTGTCAGGGTTGTTGATATATTACCTCAAGGTAAGCGGCTACAAAGTGGAGCCTTTCGTTAAACGCCTCAAAGAGGCGGAAACGGTTTGTCGTCAGGATGTTACCCATGCTTGACGCCGGCGAAAAGGCTTACTGTCTGGCCCTTTCTGCGCTGGAGCGGAAACAATTTCGCGAGGCGAAGCGTTTGTTCGATACGGCCGCCCCCTCCTTTGCGGGTAACCGTGAGTTCGGCATTTTGCACGAGACGACCCGTCTGTTGTGCGAAGTGAAGGACCGTATTGCGGCGCTTGAGGTAGAAACAACAAGTTCGAAATAGAGGAGTTGATCCGGTATGGCAAAGAAACAGAGCTTCATGGACAAATCCATGAAGAAGAAACTGGCGCAGACCTGCCCGGTGTGTTCCGGTGAACTGCAGTTCATCAAGCATGTGAAGGCGGTCAAGGCCGAAAACGGTGCGTGGAAATTCCGCGCTGTGAATACCGGCGTGTGCAAGTGCAACGAAAAAGAAGTCTACGCCTAAGCGATTAGATTTCATATCGATCTAAGAGCCCTCATGCTATTGTGTGAGGGCTTTTTCTTTTTGATGAATGAGGCTTCGACAAGCTCAGCCTGACTTGGATTTGCATCGTTCTTGTAGGTCGAAATCCCTTGCCGCGCCGACGGCGCGGTCGGGCACCAGCGAGAGGTTTCGACATCTTGGGTTCCTTTCACAGTGGATTCAATTCGACTTCACCCTGAGCCTGCGAAGTCCTGCGGCTTCAGCCGCAAGGGTCGAAGGGTCATGGCACTCTTGAATGGGTTTGCTTCCACAGCCACACTTCAGTTGTTATCACGGTCTGCTCATGTCATCCCAGCGAAAGCAGTGAACAATCTTTTCCTTCAAAGGTGGTAGAAAGAAAAACAAAGCCAGTTCACAATCGACAGTTCTTGCGGCGGAAAGAGCTGAGCGACAATAGGTATCATACGGCGATACGCGCATAGAATTTTGGCTTTGTTTCGACACAGTTTTTTGTTTTCGACAATTCTGTACCCCTCGAAATCTGAGAATAGTAGAATCTCGATCCTACCAAAGTGTCCGGCGTAGAAATTGGCACTAACTTGATAGTGAATTTGCAGTCAGCACAAAGGAGCAAGAGCGTCAGGTGCCGCAGGGCAACGGCAGGAACGAGATGTACAGGTAATCGATCAGGCGAGTCAGGTCGGCGATGTCGATGGGAGAGATACCGTCTATCTCGCCGGCGGCCGGTGGAGTTGGGGCAGGGCCATTGAGATAGAGGAAGCTGATGATGGCCGAGATATCGCCGATGTCGACATTGCCGGAGACATCGACATCGCCGCAGTAGCAAGCGACGCCATCGAAATACCCAATAGGAACACCACACGAGTTGTTTGCGGCAAGTAGCGGCGAAATACTTGATACGTGAGTTTCAAAAGGATCAGAGCTACAGTATGCTGGGTCACGAGAAATGTTGCAGGCAACTCCTGTCACCGGATCGCAGTTCGAGTAGTCGGCGTCGTAGTTCCCCCACACAATGGATAGGACGTTGCTCTGCTTTCGTTGGGACACCTGACCACATCTGTGACACCACTCTCCCCCCACTTGAACCTGCCTGTAGGTAGGTTATATTGGCAATTCACCATGGATAAGCAGGAAGAAAGAGCGAAGGCAACTGATGTGCGCGAAGGGGCAGGCAGGATGCCTGCCGCCCACGACGACACACCCTTGGCCCCGGATCAAGTCCGGGGTGACAGAGGGGGCGGGAATGACATGGAATCAAAACATGGACCATCGCGGGAAAATGTTCACCGGATGTTTGACCGGATTGCGCCCCGGTACGATCTGCTCAATCATCTGCTGTCGTTCAATCGCGACAAAGTTTGGCGGCGGCGAATGGCGACCATGCTTCCCACCCGCGCCAATCTGAAACTTCTGGATCTGGCGACCGGGACCGGCGATCAGTTGATTGCGCTGTATGATTCCGGCAAAATATCGAGCGGGGTTGGAGTCGATCCGTCGGAGAAGATGCTGGAGATTGGTGTTGACAAGATTCGGCGGCGCGGACTTTCTGAAAAGCTGATGATGCTGTCTGGTAGCGGTGAGGCGATTCCGTGCGCGGATAAGAGCGTTGATGTTGTCACGATCTCGTTTGGTATACGCAATGTGACCGATGTGCCGAAAGCGCTTCGCGAGATGCACCGTGTGCTCAAGCCCGACGGCCGCGTGTTGATTCTTGAATTTTCATTGCCGAAATCGGCAATCGTACGCGCCGGGTATTTGTTTTACTTCCGCCATATACTTCCGACACTTGGCGGGATGATCTCCGGCGACCGCAAGGCCTACAAATATCTCAATCAGACAGTCGAGACTTTCCCCTATGGCGCACAATTTGTCGCTCTCATGCGCGAGGCCGGGTTTGATAGTGTGAAAGCCACGCCGCTGACGTTTGGTGTCGCGAGCATTTATCAGGGGGATAAACGGTGAGCTCTCCGCCGACTGAAATGTCTATCGATTTGCGCTCGGCGGTTACCGAGTTGCAATCGGTCGTGGAGAGCGAGATTTCATCGCGACTGAAGACGGGGACTATGGCGCTGTCGATAGTCCGCGTCGAGCGCCCAATTTCAAGCGTGTCTCTGATTGATTTTGTCAGGCGAGCGGAGGCTGAGCGTAAACTCTATTGGCGAAGCCGGGGCGGGGAACTTGAAGTCGCCGGGCTGGGAGCGGCGGAAGTAATCACCTGCGCCGGTGTAGCAGATTCAATGAACATTTTTGCGATCATTCATGATCGGCTTGAGAATTGTCGCGGGAATGCCAGATACTACGGCGGGTTTCGATTCGACCGATTTGAAAATGCCAAGCCCATTGGGGGCGAATGGCGTTTGTTGGGTGGCGGGCAGTTTGTTCTGCCGACTATGGAATTCGTACGCACTGGCGAGAAGACAGTGCTGGCTCTCCAGGCGGTGGTCGATCCAGCACAAGCGTTTTCTGTGGAGTCGTGGTATTCTGAAATTGCGAAGTGTCTGGAAGTCGATGACACAACCTCGGGGCAATTTCCGCACATAGTATCTCAGAACGTGATGCCAAAGCGAGAGCAGTGGGCGACAAATGTTGCTACTGCCCTCGATGCGATAGAGAAAAGGCGGACAGAGAAGCTGGTGCTGGCACGGCGGGTCAGTTGTTTGTTAGAACGACCTGTCGAGATGTTCGTGTTGGTACAGCGGGCGTTTGCGCTTGATCAGACAGCGACAGTCTTTGCGTTACAAGTTTCGCAGGGTGTAGGATTCTGCGGCGGGTCACCGGAGCTTTTGTACAGACGCGACGGACGGCAGATTTCTTCAGAGGCGGTCGCCGGGACTCGGCAACAATTGAACTCAGCTGGCTTGAACTCAGAAAATGCCGTTCAGTTTATGCAGTCGACAAAAGACAGGCGCGAAGTTGAGATTGTGCGCGAGTATATCAATGGCCGCTTAACGCCGCTCTGCGACACAATCTCGACCGATGAAGAGCCAACGATTCACCAGGCAGGATCGGTTCAGCATCTTCGGTATCAGATCGCTGGGAATTTGAAGACCGCCATTGGTGATGCGGACATTCTGGGTGCCCTCTCACCCACTCCGGCGGTGTGCGGTTCACCAAGTGAACATGCCATTCGAATGATTCGGGAATTAGAACCGTTTGATCGCGGTTGGTATGCCGGCCCAATCGGCTGGGTCGGAAGAGACACCGCGGAGTTTGCGGTGGCGATAAGATCGGCGCTGGTCCACGAGAGGACTGTCCATCTGTACTCGGGGGCGGGAATTGTCGATGGAAGTTCAGCGTCGCCAGAATGGGATGAATTGGATGCCAAGATCGCAACGTTGAAAGCGGCGCTGGGCGCATGAAGCCAAGCGGGATGGACATCACCACGCTCTGGGCT
Organism: uncultured Ignavibacteriales bacterium; assembly: GCA_964571235.1. Lineage (GTDB taxonomy): Bacteria > Zixibacteria > MSB-5A5 > GN15 > FEB-12 > JACRAV01. Next base: position 142,264 of record CAZNAI010000005.1, read on the forward strand.
GAGTTGGCAATCGAAGAATTGGTACGCTCGGGAGTCCGGCTGTTTATCATTTCCCCCGGTTCGCGATCAACACCGCTGGCGCTGGCGGCGGGACGAAATAGGCGAGCTGAGATAATTACACATTTCGATGAGCGCGGGGCGGGGTTTGTTGCGGTCGGGTATGCGCGGGCGAATGGAATTCCCGCGGCGCTGATTTGTACGTCGGGGACAGCAGTGGCAAATTATCTGCCGTCGGTTGTGGAAGCCTCGATGGACCATCTACCGTTGATAGTATTGAGCGCTGACCGCCCGCCGGAATTACAAGGGACAGGCGCCAATCAGACTATCCCGCAGGAAAAGATATTCGGCAAATTCGTGCGCTGGGAAAGTTCGGTTCCCTGCCCCACCGAGGCGATACAGGCTGTAAGTGTATTGACGACGATTGATCAGGCGGTCTGTCATGCGACAGGACAGAATGCGGGACCGGTCCATTTGAATTTCCATTTCCGTGAGCCGCTCGTTCCAGATCCAGCAAAAAGCGTTTCTGGCGCGTATCTGCAATCCGTCGATGAGTGGATGACGTCTGAAGGAGCGTTTACAACACACTCTCCAACGGAAACGGAACTTTCAGACACAGAAATCGGCGGGTTGGCCGCGATGATCGCGGGGGCCAAATCCGGAATGATTGTGGTTGGACGTCTGCGCCAGCGACAACAAGAACACCACGCGATTGCTGAATTGTCGCGCAAACTCGGCTGGCCGGTGGTGAGCGACATTGGTTCGGGATTGCGGTTGGGGTGCGACATTGAGAATCATCTCGCCCACTTTGATCTATTGTTACTCGACAAATCGAAAGCTCCAACCGTCGATTACATTTTGCATCTTGGCGGGCCGCTCGTCTCCAAGCGGGTCACCGAATTTCTTGCGACGCACAAAGGCGAGTACATCGTGGTGAATCATACGGCATGTCAATACGATCCTGGGCAGGTGGTCACGCGGAGGATTCAAACCGATCTTACGCAGTTCGCCAATGGCTTATTAGCGCGGGTAGAATCTGGCCGAGCATCGGATCAATCTACACAGAGAAAGTGCGACCAGATAATCACCGACGTTCTTACAGATGAGATTGACAACGGTGAATTTGCCGAGCCGATGGTGGCGAGAATTATTGCGAGGGCTGTCTCATCCGAATGTGCGCTTTTTCTGGCCAGCTCATTGACAGTTCGCGATTTTGACATGTATGCGCCGCCGGATGGCGCTCTAGTGCCGGTTGGTTGTAACCGCGGCGCGAGTGGGATCGATGGCACGGTAGCGTCGGCCGTTGGATACGCACGCGGGCTGAACAGACCCGTCACACTTGTTATCGGCGACACGGCGCTCTTGCACGATCTCAATTCTCTTGCGCTTGTAAACTCGCCCGGCACACCTCCGATCACGATTGTATGTGTAAATAATGGCGGCGGCGCAATTTTCTCGATGTTATCAATCGCCGACCGACCAGAGATTGTCGATACAAAAACGCTCGAATCGCTTTTTGTACAACAGCACTCGCTGACGTTTGAGTCGGCGGCCAAAATGTTTGGTCTTCCCTATTTTTCATCGCAGGACTCAAAGTCGTTTTCACGAGCGTATCAAGATGCCATTGCCGGGCGCACAGCTAGTCTAATCGAAGTCTCATTCGATTGGCGTCGATCGCGCACTACACGACTGAACCTGCGCGAGAGGATTATCGCGGCGTTGCAGAAAGGGTGAGACGATGACCCGCTCTCTGCTATCGTGTTCGCGCTTTGGCACGCCCAGCCAGCCGGCGGTTGTCTTTCTTCACGGATTCCTGGGAAGTCATACTGATTGGCGAGGAGTCATCGCGCCGCTTGAGTCCTCTTATGATCTTGTCTGTTTTGATCTCCCCGGTCATGGCAAAAGTTCGGCTGTCGATCAGAGTATTTTTCATCTCGACAATTGTTGTGTCGCAATCGCGGACACGCTTGCGGATTTAAAGATTACCAATTGCTCACTTGTCGGATATTCGATGGGCGGACGGATTGCACTACAATGCGTAGTGAACATCCCACAGTTGTTTCGGGCAGTCGTACTTGTTGGAGCGCGTCCGGGTATTGAAAGCGAATCAGCTCGGCTATCGCGCTTAGCGCAGGACGAGCAATTGGCCGAACGAATGATCTCCATGCCACTTTCCCAGTTTGTCGACGAATGGTACCACCAGCCGCTGTTTGATTCGCTGAGAGACTCTCAAGAGTATCGTGATCTTTCAGCCCGGCGAGCCTCGGGTGATCGCGAACCGCTTGCACTCGCTCTGGCGCGGTTCAGTGTCGGGCGGCAAAGGCCACTCTGGGGCGAGTTGCCGAAGTTGACAATTCCTCTTGGCTATGTCGCGGGAGAGCACGATACCAAGTATACTGCCGTTGGCCGTCGTGTCGTCGACTTGTGCCCGCGGGCGAAACTGCATATTATTCCCCGCGCCGGTCACGCGGTACATATTGAACAGCCGGAAGAACTGAGCCGCGTGATCGCCTCGTTCTTAGAGCTCCACAAGTGAGGATACCATGTCGACACTAACCTGGAATTCTGCAGGATCGTACACCGATATACTCTATCACAAAGCCGAAGGGATCGCTAAGATCACGATCAACCGTCCGAACGTGCGCAATGCCTTTCGTCCGCTTACGGTCGTTGAAATGTCCTCTGCGCTGGCCGACGCCCGCGAAGACGAAAAGATCGGCGTGGTGATATTAACCGGCGCCGGTGATCTGGCGTTTTGTTCCGGAGGGGATCAGAAAATTCGCGGCGACGCCGGGTACAAAGATGAGTCGGGGGTACACCGGTTGAATGTACTTGATTTCCAACGCCAGATTCGTACCTGTCCGAAACCTATTATTGCAATGGTCGCCGGATACGCGATTGGCGGTGGGCATGTTCTGCATCTGATGTGCGACCTGACAATCGCGGCCGACAACGCGATATTCGGCCAGACCGGACCGAAAGTAGGCTCATTCGACGGCGGCTACGGCGCGAGTTACATGGCGCGAATTGTCGGACAAAAAAAGGCGCGCGAAATTTGGTTCTTATGCCGTCAGTATAGCGCCCAGCAGGCGCTCGACATGGGACTTGTAAACACGGTGGTGCCGCTCGCGAATCTTGAAGAAGAAACGGTTGCGTGGTGCCGCGAGATTCTAGCCAACTCGCCGCTGGCGATTCGCTGTTTGAAGGCGGCGCTGAATGCCGATTGCGACGGTCAGGCGGGACTTCAGGAGCTGGCCGGCAACGCAACTTTGCTGTATTACATGTCTGAGGAGGCGCAGGAAGGGCGCAACGCTTTTAACGAAAAGCGCAAACCAAATTTCGCGAAATTCCCGCGCCGCCCTTGATCGAGCACCATGGCCGCTCCGTCGCTTTCAGTCTGGCTTCTGGCCGCGCGGCCCAAGACTCTGCCCGCCGCCATTTCACCAGTGCTGATCGGCGCGGCACTCGCGATTGGTGATTTGCAATTTGCGCTCGTGCCCACCTTGGCGGCGATGTTAGCCGCTTTGCTCATTCAAATCGGAACCAACTATGCCAACGACTACTTTGACTTTGCAAAGGGGACCGATACCGACACCCGCCTCGGCCCGACACGGGTGACCCACGCCGGCCTGGTGACCCCCGCGCAAATGAAACGGGCGATCGTGATGGTGTTTGGGCTGGCGCTTGTGATAGGACTCTATTTGGTTATCCGATGTGGCTGGCCGATTCTGATAGTTGGCCTATTGTCGATCCTGTTTGGGATTCTCTATACGGGCGGACCTTATCCGCTCGGATATAACGGCCTTGGGGATATTTTTGTCCTGGTCTTCTTTGGGCCGGTGGCGGTGGCGGGTACGTACTTTGTCAGCACTCACGGATTCAGTTGGATAGCCGTTGCCGCGGGTTTTGTCCCCGGACTTTTCTCGGTCGCAATTTTAACTGTGAACAATCTGCGCGATATCGATACTGATCGCGCCGGCGGAAAACGGACACTCGCGGTGAGATTCGGCCGCATTTTTTCACTCTGGGAATTTGGATTGTGCATGATCATACCGCATTTTATGACTATAATTCTCTGTCTACAAGAGTCGCGCTGGCTTGGCATGCTGGCAGTTGTTATGATCGTGCCATCGGCCATGCTCATTGCCAAAGTTGTGCGCAGTGAAGGGGCCGCGCTCAATTCGGCGTTGGCGACGACCGGGAAGATTCTCTTTGCGCACTCTCTTTTACTGTCTGTTGGATGGATTCTGATATGACGATCACCACGGTCCGGCTCTTTTCCTACCGGTTGCCGTTTCTCAAGCCTGCTACTTTTCTATCTCCGCCAATGACTCATCGCGAAGGGTATATCATCGAAGTAATTGATTCCGACGGTCATTTCAGTCAGGGAGAGTGCGCCCCCTTACCCGGATACTCAATCGAGTCGCTTGCGACGGCCGGTTCACAGCTACAGAGAATCGCCAAGTGGATCAAGAGATTTGAAATCGACATGGCGGCGCCGCTTGAGTCGGCACGCCAATTGTGCGAAGACGATTGCCCGTCTTCGGTGCTCTTCGCAGTCGAATCGGCCTTTGCGATGCTGGCCGCGTCGAGTCGATCTGTTCCGGCGGCCGGAATATTCAACGAAGACTTCTCGCTTGATGTGCCGGTGAATGCACTGATAGAATCTGCCGACGATGTGAGATCACGGCTGTCCCAACTATCGTCGCATTATTGCAAAGCGGCCAAACTGAAAGTTGGTCGTCAGTCGGTCGAAAGCGATATTGAGTTGGTCAACGTAGTACGCGAGGGACTCGCACCGAACATTGCACTGCGTTTGGATGCCAACCGTCGCTGGACATTTGAAGAGGCGGCACAATTTGCCTCGGGTGTCGCAGGTTGCGATATCGAATACATTGAGGAGCCGACAGGCGACCGAAGGGAACTTCCGCGACTGAGCGCTGAATTCCCCAACCTGCCTATCGCGCTTGACGAATCAGTGCGAGATTTGTCAATAGACGATATTCGAGAAGGCGATTATTTCTCTGTTGTCGTTATCAAACCAACAGTGATTGGTGGAATTGCCAGGTCGTTTGAAATTGTGCGAGCGTGCAAACAGACGGGAAAAAAGCCAGTGCTGGGGGCGGCGATTGAGTCTTCGGTGGGACTTTCCATGATCGCCCAGATGGCGTCATCGCTGATTGACGAAACTCCAATTGGACTTGATACCAGTCGACTCTTTGCGCAAGACCTTGCTGAACCGCCGCTACAGGTGATCGATTACACCGTGAATATCGAACCCGACGTGACTGCACCTTTTCGGCTGAATCATGATCTTTTGACCGAGGTGCCGCTTGTCTGAAATGCGATCGATGTTGCAAACTGCCGCCGAGATGTTTGGCGACCGTCCGGCGCTAATTTCAACCGACCGAACACTTTCGTGGCAGGAGACGGCCGATCAAGTAGCGCTGTTAGTGACACATCTTGAACAGATGAATATTGGCCGCGCCACCGCAGTTGTGATGACCGGCACGAATTCGGTTGACTACCTCCTTTCGTTTCTGGCCTGCTTTGAAATCGGGGCAGTCGCCTGCCCTCAAAGCCCTCGTTTGACCACAATTGAGCAGTCGCGCAGTACGGACATGCTCAGCGCGATTGTACTTGATACCTCGGCACTGGATTGGCCGCAGATTCGGCAGAGAGGCTCAAGTACCAAGACACGTGCGTGGTCGACGGATCAATTGGCGACCATCATTTCGACGTCGGGATCTTCGGGTCGGCCCAAAATGACGGCACTGACAATTGGCAATCACTACTACAACGCCGTCGGGTCGAACGACAACATCCCGTTTGCGCCGGGGGATCGCTGGTTGTTGTCGTTGCCGCTTTATCATGTCGGTGGTATTGCCCTTCTCTTTCGGGCGATGTTGGCAGGTGGGGCGCTGGTGATTCCCGAGAATGGCACTACTCTCGGACAATCGGTCGTTTCGGGACAGGTGACTCATGTATCGGTAGTGCCGACATTGCTCTACAGGATGCTGTCCCAACCACGCGAACTGGTTTTGGCGAAAGCGCATCTAAAAGCAGTTCTAATCGGAGGGGGACCGGTCTCGCCGTTGCTCATTGATCGGGCTCTCGAAGCCGGCCTGCCAATCTACACAAGCTACGGCCTCACCGAAATGGGATCGCAGGTTACGACCACGGCTCCGGGTGATCCCGCCAAATCGCTTTTTACTTCAGGGCGATTGCTAAAATATCGTGAGTTGTCGATTGCCGGTGACGGCGAAATTCTGGTGCGCGGAGAGACGCGTTTCGCCGGATACTTTTCTGAGAACGGATTGATCGGGCCGTTTGACAATAGTGGCTGGTTTGCAACCGGTGATATCGGATCGATGAGAAAAGACGGCTTTCTCACGGTGATTGGTCGCAAGGACAACATGTTTGTCTCGGGGGGAGAGAATATTCATCCCGAGGAAATCGAAATCGCGCTGGGCCGTCTGCCGGAGATTTTGGAGGCGGTGGTAGTCTCCATCGAAGACGACGAATATGGCCGCCGTCCGGTCGCTTTTGTGCGGCTCCTCCCCCGGAGTCCGTTTGATGAAACCAAGCTGGCCAAATTTCTGGAGCGATTTCTGCCGAAGTTCAAGGTGCCGGACGAGTTCTTCCCGTGGCCGGATGATGCGCCGATCGATGCCCTCAAACCGGACCGCCGTTGGTTTGAAAGGCGGGCTGTTGATTTGCTGAATCGCTGAGAACAAATCAGACGCGAGCGAGCGCGTCGCGCAATTTATCAGGTAGCGGGCGGGTTTGCCCGGTGGCGCGATCGACCGCGACATGAACTGTTCGCACGGTGCCGGTCAGGTCGCTTTGGGCGTTGCGAATCTCAAAAAAAAGAGTGTACGAGCTGTTGCCGATTTTTTCCACGCGCAACTGTATCTCGATCGGGTCCTCGGTGGTGAGCGGCTTTTTGTATTCCGCCTCGGCCCGCACTATCAGCACCAGATAATCCGAGCCGTGCAAAATAGATGCAAGCGAACAGCCGATCTGGGCCATCATCGCTTCATAGCAATCGTGGGCCAGCCGGAACTGGCTCCCGAAAAACATCACTCCGGCGGCATCGGTATCGTGGAGTTTGACAGTGGTGCGATAGGTGTACATGGGGCCTCATTTAACTAAACAATTGACGGGTCATCGCCGTATATTACATACCGCCTCGAAAAGAGAGAAGTGAAAATTGACTTACCCGTATCACACAGAATCAGAGGAGAAAAACGGTATGACTGCAAACCGGTACCGACGGCTGGCCCTGGCGGCCCTGCTCGGACTTTGCGCCATGGGGCTTTGGGCGACCACAGCCGGCGCCGCCGACGTCCCCCAGCGCTCGCAAATTGAAGACAAATACAAATGGCGGCTGGCCGATATGTTTGCCAGCGACGACGACTGGCAGAAATCATATGATTTCCTAAACGCCAACTATGAGCGGCTTGGGCAATTTAAGGGGAAATTGAGCCAGGCCGATCAGTTGCTCGCCTGTCTTCAGCTCAATGACTCACTCGGTCTGATTTCCGACAACCTGTATGTCTATGCCGGGCTGAGCTTGGATCAGGACAATCGCGAGAGCAAATATCAGGAAATGTCCGACCGAATCGGTGCACTCGGCTCAAAAGTCGCCGCGACCACATCGTACATCGAGCCGGAAGTACTGACGCTTACGGCCGAGCAGATCGATGGCATGCTGGCGGCCAATAAGAATCTGCAGGTCTACAGCCAGTATCTGCAGAATCTGATCCGCACACGGGCACATATCTTGTCAGAGACGGAAGAGAATCTTCTCGCCGCGGCCGGACCGGTACTCGGAGCGCCGTCGAAGATTTTCAGCATGATCGAGGATGCCGATGTCACGTTTGGCACAGTCAAAGGTGAGAATGGCGAGGACATTGCGCTGACACGCGGACGGTATCAGGAATTGGTGGAGTCGCCCAACCGTGAGGTTCGTCGCGCCGCCAATCAGGAGTACAACCGGACATATCTGAAATATATCAATGGACTTGGGGCGTCGCTGTCGTCTTCGGTAAAGCGCGACTATTTTCTGGCGAAAGCCCGCAAGTACAACACCTGTTTGGAGTATTCACTCAACGGGAGCAATATTCCGACCTCGGTGTTTCATAATCTGGTCGACGCGGTCAATGCCAACCTCACTCCCCTCCACAAGTGGGCGGCGATTCGCAAACGCATTCTGAAAGTCGACACACTCTACTCGTATGACCTCTGGGCCAATCTCTTGCCGGGACCAAGCAAGAAGTACACCTACGACGAAGCGAAAGATGTCATTACCAAAGGGCTGGCCCCGATGGGAAAAGAGTATCTGACCAACTTTGTCGCCGGCTTGAATTCGGGTTGGGTCGACGTCTACGAAACACAGGGCAAGGGCTCCGGCGCCTACTGCTGGGGAACCTGGTCATCGCATCCGTATCTCTTGATGAACTATAACGGATCGCTGGATCATGTTTTCACACTGGCCCACGAAATGGGTCATGCCATGCACAATCATTACACCAACCGGAACGAGGCGTACGCCAATTCCGGGCATCCGCTCTTCACCGCTGAGGTTGCCTCGACCTGCAATGAAGCGGTGCTGATGAAATACATGATCGCCAATACCAAAGACAAGCAGGAACGGCTGAATCTGCTGATCAAGTATATCGAGCAGATTATGGGGACATTCTACACGCAAGTGATGTTCTCTGAGTTCGAGCTGGCGATCCATGACCGAGTCGAAAAAGGCGAGGCGTTGTCGGTCGACTTTTTCCGCAAATCATACCGGGATATCTACCAGAAGTACTGGGGACCGGATTTGGTGATCGACTCGATTAACGATCTGGGCGGAATGCGAATCAGCCATTTCTACCGGCAGTATTATGTGTATCAATACGCCACCTGCTATGCGGCGGCCCAGGCATTGTCGCAGAAGATCATGACCGACGGAGAGAAATTCCTCCCCACGTACAAGAAGTTCCTGTCGACGGGGACCTCGAAGTACGCTGTGGATGTGTTGAAAGACGCCGGAGTAGATATGACTACCCCTGAGCCAGTTAACCGGACAATTGCCACCTTTGCCGATCTGGTCAACCAGGTCGAAAAGTTGCTCAACGAAAAGAGTTGACGGGCATTAGGATAGTATTAGCTGAAAACGCGGCCCTTTAGGGTCGCGTTTTTTTTGGCGTGTGAGTGCGCGAGAGTGAACAAACCGCCTCTCCTATGGTTATAGGAGAATAAGCAACTTCCACCATGCCCCACAGGAGAGTCAGATGAATCGCAAAGATCGAGGCATACTTGCCTTTTTGGCGATACTGGTTACGGTGATACTCGGTCCGGAACTTTCGCGGGCCGCTAATCATGTCATCACTATTAGCGATTTCGCTTTCAATCCAACCAAGCAACATGTGCAACTCAATGACTCGGTCATTTGGGTCTGGGCTGGGGCCTTTACGCATAGCACGACCTCCGATGTCAGCTCAGCCAAGAGCTGGAATTCGGGAATCAAAAGCACCGGAAGATTCGGAATCAAGATCACGGCGGCGGACGGCGCCGGGCCGTTTCCGTACCACTGCAACTTGCATCCTTCGATGAAAGACACTGTTTTTCTTGATCCGCCGCCCGCTTGTTGTCCGGGTCCCTTGACCGGCAATATAGACTGTGACCTGGCACAGGGTGTTGATATCAGCGATCTCTCCGCTTTGATCGATTATCTGTATATTTCTTTTACTCCGCTCTGTTGCGAGAAAGCGGCCAATACCGACGGCCAGCCGGGAGTGGATATCGCCGATCTGACCAGCATAATCGATTTTCTGTATGTGAGTTTTACGCCGCCGGCGGCCTGTCAGTAGCGGTTTTGATGTCGGGACCGCAAGGGTCCTGACCTACATGATAATCACCAATTTCCCGATCTGAACCTGACCGTCTTCAGATTCTACAGTCCAGTAGTACAATCCAGATACAACCAGTTGCGTGTTGCGGGTGATCAAATCCCACGTCTCGTGGTTGGACATCGGGTCCCACGACGGCACATGGTGATCGAGCTGGCGAACCAAATCGCCATCAAGAGAAAAGATCTTTATGGTGCAGTCCGCCGGCAAATTGTAGAAGTGTATCCGTCGGTTGCGATCTGATGGCCGGTCGCGCTCGCCGGGACCGGTCCCTTCATAGCCAAGTCGTGCATAACCGGCATCGAGGCGGTATGGATTGGGATAGACAGTCACTTTCATGCCTTTAGCCACGACCGAGTCACTCGACTCTTGTGCGTAGGTGTGGATCGGGTTCTCGGTGCGCGGGGATTCCATCGGCGGCATACCAAGATTCTGTGCGCCAAAATCGAAGGTAGTCACTGAAATATAATACGGCACGGTCGGTAATAGATTGTCGATTGTGTATTCGTATTCGAAATGCTTGAAATACCCGTCCTCGGTGGTGTCACTGGCTAAGCAAGAATCTTTGTTGAGTGATTTCGGGAGCGGGGCCTCTGGGTAGAGCTTTTTGATATTCGTATTCACTCCCGGCTCGGAGCGATTGAAGTCGTGCCTGGTGAAATAGAAAATCGAGTCGGGGTACTCGACCGACTGATACGGGTGGTTGCGGGTGTAGATCAGCGGGTTCCAGCTTGAGTCCGTGCAATGAGCGGGGGCGTAGAGGCACTGCAGTTGTTGCATAGTGTACGGATCGTCTTTGAGGACAAACTCTCCCGGATCGCCAACGGCAGTGTCCCAGACAAACTTGTCGTAGTTTTCTTTGTCGTAGGTGTCCAAGAGTGAAAAACTGCTCCAGCGGTCGTCGCGGGAGAGATAGACCCGGTACCCCTCAAAGTCGACCTTATGGGTGAAGAAGTCGCGAGCGGTTTCAGAGCGCCAGCCGTTGAATTGCACGACAATCTTCCCGGTTGCCATAATTGTTCGGATATCCGGCCTTGGAGGCGGCGAGGCGGCCCGGAAGTCGGGGACTCCGTCTCCTTTGTACCAGATCGTATCTTCGTTTTCAAATTTCCAGACCGAATCGATGAAGACAATCTGAGAACTGTCGGCGTTGTAGATCGTGTCGGCGCGGAGGAATGTTGAGTCGCCGGTCTGGCAGAGATGGAATTTGCCGAAGTAACCATCCGAGTCGGTGTCGCATCCGGGGTTGTCGTAGACCCAGTCGGCCCAGGTGGCGTTGTAGGCGAGATTCGAGAAATCGACATTCCGATAATACTCGTCGGGGTTGTCGGGGAGGTTTAAGAAGTTTTCCGGGTTGCTGTGAAAGTTTAGCCCACCAACGTACGCGAAGGACAGCGGCAGGGATTGACCTGATGACAAATTGAACGGCCCCATCGATAATAGGTAGTAGATATCTGCTCCGTCGGCAATATCCCTAACATCCTCTTGTTGAGGAACCGTCTGCGGATACTCTCCGAGTGAATTGGCATACGAATAAATTTGGTCGTAGTCGTGCTCGCCATTTCGAAGTAACCAGTACTTGTTCCGATCACCGGTAGGTAAACCATCTCCGCCCGTGCCAAAGTCCCGTATTCTACTTGCTCTCTGCGGTCCAAATCCCGCCCCCTGATTCCAGGCGCCAACCCACCAATTGTAGGAAATCACGGCATCGTCGGTGGGAAGCCTGACTATTCGCGTGGCCGTTACATTTGGAACGAACAACTTATCTTGCCCGTTGTCGGCTACCCAGGCTAGGTTTACTGTGTCATCATATTTGCAGCTAGGACTCTTAGAGTAAAAGGCCGGCAAGGTGGTTCGAAATCCTCCAATATCATCAGGGGGCCAATTGGCATCAGAATCAACATGAACTCCGATGTACATCTTCGATATTGGGTATGCTCCGATATTTCGAATCGAAAGATCAAACAGGACGAAGCTACTGGCATACGGGTACGACCAGGCGTATGTACGCTGAGTCACCGCTACTCTTGCCGGCCGATGAGATCGAAAATCCATCTGGTCTTTTGTCATTCCCGGACAGTCGCGGCAAGTGTCGGCGTACTTGGCAATAAAGTCCTGTTCTGAAACTGCATCAACGAATTCGGGCCGTTGTGGATCGCTGGTCGAACGGTATATAATCTCACCATTCGGGCTGACTTCAGGAAAGAGTTCGCCCCCGGCGTAGATTGCATTTCCATAGGCATAATCGAGCCCACCTCCAATCGATACAAGTGTGTCACCTCTACTTACCGCCCCAATCCAAATTGATCCGAGGGCAAGGTACCCAGCCCAAGTCGCGCTCTTTGGAAACTCGCATCCGTTCATGATCGTGTCAGTTCTGAAACAAAAGTGGTTTCTCGAGTATCTCAGGCCAAAAGTACCATTGTTACTGACCACCAGTCTCATATTCCCTACATCGTGAACGGCCAAACAAACGGCCGGCGAATCAAGTGCTGTTGACTGTTCTGAGAATCTGAGAAAAAGGGAATCGGCAATCGGGTCTCTGGCTAGGACAGCCGAAGTAAGCAAGAGTGCACAACACACAATAAGTGTCGAAACTCGTAGAGTCACCACACACCACCCCGACCGTACCTTTCGTGTACATCTTAATCTACGACAACCTGATCCCTTTTTGCAAGAGGCAAGACCGACGCCAGTTTCTACCGCCTTTTAGCCCAAAACGTCTGATTGAAATTGAATTTCATTTATTCCTTGCCTGAAGGTCCATTATACGCTTGCTTTTAGGCTCGTATACGGCAGATTTGGGGAACGAAAGGCAAACAAATTCGTTTGAATTCCGATAGGAACAAACGAAAGGAACAAAGGAGAAATTGATATGATGATATCCGCAAAGATGGCCGCACGCCTCAATAAGCAGGTGGTCCATGAACATCACAACTACTGGTCGTACCTGGCGATGGGGTACTGGTTTGAAACCCAGGGCCTTAAGGTATTTGCCAAATTCTTTTTCAAGCAGGGCGAAGAAGAAAAAGGGCATGCCGAAAAGATCGCCAAGTATTTGCTCGATCAAGGGGCCGAAGTTGTCCTGACTAGTCTGGACAAGCCAAAGACCAGCTACAAAAACGCGCTGGATGCCTGTCAGGAATTTGTGAAACTGGAAGTGGTCACCACCAAGATGGTCCACGAGATTGTCGATATGGCGCAAAAAGAGGGCGATCACGCCACTCGCGAGTTTATCGACTGGAAAGTGGGCGAACAGGTTGAAGAAGTTGCTTCAGCCAACGACCTGCTTAACATGGTGAAACTGGCCGGCACGCCGGGTCAGATTCTGATGCTGGAAGGTCGGGTCTGGCAGATGATGGAAAAGGGATGAGGGGGCATTGCCCCGTTTAGTCCCGGATTGAATTGCGTTCTTCGTAGGTCAGCCTCCATGTGAGGCTGACTTTTTTTGTGGGAAGAAAAAGCCGTCAGGGTTGCAAGGACCCCGACCTACAAAGACTGGAACCCGGTCTTCGCCGGGGTGACAATAAAGGCAAGCGGAAAAGAGAAACGCCCTTCGACTCCGCTCAGGGCGACGTTCCGATCAACTCAGCGATGGTTAATAGTGGCAGAGTGGCTCAGTAGCTATGGAATTTTCAGGTGCTGAGAGTAGTCACGTATTCATAGCATATCTTCGATGAGCGCGTTAGCGTCGGGCTAAGCGGAGTCGAAGCCCGTAACCACCAAGACTATCATCTTGACCTTTGCTCCGACATGTTGCACGTTTGTACGCTATGAACAACCTCACAACCAATCGTGCGCTCGGCATTGATATCGGCGGGACCGGTATCAAAGTAGGTCTCGTGGACACTTCAATCGGCAAGCTCGTGTCTGAGATCATCACGAGGCCAACGCAACCGTCGACACCGGATAATATCGCCGCCACAATCTCGGGAATAGTACGCGAAGTTGACTGGCGCGGCCCGATCGGGTGCGGGTATCCGGGGGTGGTCATCAATGACGTGGCGATGACCGCAGTGCATTTGTCCAAAGAGTGGCTCAACCGCAATGTGGCCGAGACCATCGAAGCGCGAACGAATTTGCCGGTGCGCGTGCTAAATGATGCCGACGCGGCGGGAATCGCCGAGATGCGATTTGGTGCGGGGCGCGAATTTCAAACGCGCGGCTTGGTGCTCGTGCTCACTTTTGGTACTGGCATTGGTTCGGCGCTATTTGTCAGCGGACGGCTCGTGCCGAATACCGAGTTTGGGCATGTCTATATAGAAAATGTAGAGGCCGAAACACTGGCCGCGGGGAGTCGGCGAACTGCTGAGAATCTGTCGTGGGAAACGTGGGGCGGCCGGGTGAACCGTTATTTGGCCGAGATGGAGAAACTGGTCTCCCCCGAGCTCATCATTATCGGCGGTGGGGTGAGCGAGAACTTTGGCAAATTTGCAGAATATTTGAAAACGCGGGCAATTGTAAAACCGGCGGCGCTTGGCAACGAGGCAGGAATTGTCGGATCGGCGCTCTTTGCCTTGGAACAGATCAGGTGACCAGAGCGTTTCGGACAGTATTATTCACTCCGGGAGAAACAAACTTACTTTGAGGCGACCCCAAATGACGATTCGACTACTCAGTGCGTTGGCACTAAGCGCTCTTGTGATTTCCGCCGCGTCTTGTTCAAGTGGATCGTCTGGCAAACAGGAAGGGCAAACGGTGGCAACGAACATACCAGATTCAACACTCGACGGTCTGATCAACGCGCCGGACTTTCCCTCTGAATTGGAGTGGCTCAATTCCGATCACAAGATTTCGCTCAGGGAATTTCGTGGCAAACTGGTCCTGCTTGATTTCTGGACTTTCTGCTGTATCAACTGCATGCATGTTATCCCTGATCTGAAAAAGCTCGAAGCAAAGTATCCGAACGAACTGGTGGTGATCGGAGTGCACTCAGCCAAGTTCGCCAATGAAAAAGGGACCGAGGCGATCAGGCAGGCAATTTTGCGCTATGAGATTCACCACCCGGTAATCAATGACCACGACTTCCAGGTCTGGCAATCGTACGGCGCTCGGGCCTGGCCAACCTTGGTGTTGATCAATCCAAATGGGAAGATAATTGGTGGGCAATCGGGAGAGGGTGCGTTTGAACTATTCGATCCGATCATCGCCAAGGCAATTCCATATTTCACCGCCAAAGGCCAGCTTAAACCAAGCCCGGTCAGCTTTGCTCTGGAGTCGCACAAGACACAATCGGGTATTCTGTCATTTCCGGGAAAAGTCTCGGCTGACGCGAAAAAGAAGCGGCTGGTCATTTCCGATTCAAACCACAATCGAATTCTGGTCACCGATCTGACCGGAGTGGTGATCGAGACAATCGGATCGGGAGATGTCGGAACAGCCGACGGCTCCTTTGCCACTGCGCAGTTCAATCATCCGCAAGGGGCGTTTGTGAACCGCGACACGCTGTATATCGCCGACACAGAGAATCATCTGATACGAGTCGCCGACCTGAATGCCAAGACTGTTACAACAGTTCTCGGCACCGGATCACAAGCGCGCGAGTACAACCAGTCTGGCACGGGACGGTCACTCGCGATTAATTCGCCGTGGGATGTACTGGCTCACGATGGCAAGCTGTATATCGCGATGGCCGGGGCGCATCAGATTTGGGTGGCGGATACAAAATCGTGGGATGCAAAACCGTGGGCCGGATCAGCGCGGGAGGATATTCACGACGGCCCGCTTGCAGAGGCGTCGCTGGCGCAACCAAGCGGACTTTCTACCGACGGCAAGAAGCTATACTGGGCCGACAGCGAAACAAGTTCGATTCGCCGGGCCAGTTTGTCGGACACGGCGACTGTCGAGACTGTTGTTGGCGCGGGGCTATTTGAATTCGGGAATATCGACGGCGCGACGCAGACCGCAAGATTTCAGCACCCCTTGGGTGTTTTGTATCACGACGGCAGGTTGTTTGTCGCCGACACATACAATTCAAACATACGGACAATCGATCAGGCAAACCGTACCGTCGCAACTCTGACCGGAGCCGGCCAAGGTGGATATGCCGACGGCGACCTCAAGACCGCGCAATTTTTTGAGCCGGGCGCAGTGGCGGTGATCGACAACATGTTGTATGTCGCCGATGTGAACAATCACAAGATTCGGACAATCAATCTGGCGACCAACAAAGTGGGCACGCTCGATGTGCGCGAGTCGGCAACCAACTCCGTTGCCCGTGTTTCACGTACAATGACGGACGTTAGAGGCCAAATTGACCCACCAAATCCTCCAAAATTCACCGGGCGAATCGTGAAACTCGGAAGACAGACGATTGGTTCGGGTCACGGGACTATTGCAGTGATCGCTGAGCCGCCACACGGGTATCACCTGACTGATCAAGCACCTAGCTACTTGAGTTGGTATTCTGAAAATCGTTCAGCGGTGCAATTCCCGCGGTCGTTTGGTTCGTACGATCCCGGCACAATCAACTTTCCGTTCGACCTGGCAGTGAAGACATCGGCTGGGCAAAGTTTGGTGACGTTAGACGTAGTTGCGTATTTTTGCGAAAACAAATCGACTGTTTGCATGTTCGACAAGTTCCGCATCGAAGTGCCGATTGAGGTTGTCGACGGCGGCCCGAATTGGATCAAAGTTTCAACCGAGATTGAGGCGCCGGACGAGCGGTAGATTACTTCCGCGTCCGACCAATCTTGGTGCCCCACCGCTTGCGGTGGGATCCCATCACACAATCAGAGAAGATGTCGAAACCACAGGGGTTTCGACCTACAACTGTTTCGTTTCAATAGTCTTCGTAGGTCAGGGTCCTTGCGACCCTAACGTTTTCTTCTTCCAATAAAAAAGTCAGCCTCACAAGGAGGCTGACCTACAAAGAGCGAAGAACTGTCGAAACCACAGGGGTTTCGACCTACAACTCAATTCGTCAGACCCAGCCGATCGAGAATAAACGTATAGACAAAGGCCGCGTCTTTGATTGCGCTGTAGCGGCCCGAAGCGCCGCCGTGGCCCGAGTCCATTCGAGTTTTCAATAGCAGAACATTATTGTCAGTCTTGGTGACGCGCAGTTTGGCGCACAGCTTGGCCGGTTCCCAATAACTGACGCGCGGGTCATTCAAACCGGCGGTCAACAGAATGTCCGGGTAGTTCTTGGCCGCGATATTATCATACGGTGAGTACGACATCATGTACTTGAAGAAGTCCTCTTTATGCGGATTCCCCCACTCTTCGTACTCGGTGACGGTCAGCGGTAGTGTCGAATCGAGCATGGTGTTCATCAGATCAACAAATGGAACATCGGCCACCACCACTTTGAACAGATCAGGACGCATATTGAGCACTGCGCCCATCAGAAGACCGCCGGCCGAGCCGCCGTTGATTGCCAGTTTTTCTTTGCTCGTGTACTTCTGGTCAATCATCGCTTCCGCGCAGGCGATGAAATCGGTGAACGTGTTTTTCTTATTGAAAAACTTGCCGCTTTCGTACCATACGCGCCCCATCTCGCCGCCGCCGCGAATATGCGCAACTCCATAGACAAATCCGCGATCCAATAGACTGAGGCGTCCGGACGAGAACCAGGGATCCATACTCGCACCATAGGCGCCATACCCCATCAGAAAACATGGGGCGGAGCCATCCTTGGTAAATCCTTTCTTGTACACAATCGAGATTGGCACTTCGGCGCCGTCGGGAGCTTTGGCAAATATCCGCTCCGACTGATATTGAGTCGGATCGTATCCACCCAACACTTCGCGCTGTTTCATCAGCTTGCGATCTTTGGTAACCATGTCGTAGTCGTAGATGGCCGACGGCGTCACCATCGACTGAAACGAGAAGCGCAGAGTATTAGTAGCGAATTCGGGATTCTCACTGACACCGACAAAGAAGTCGGCCTCGGGGAATGATATCAGATGCTGGTCGCCGGTGGTAAGATTGCGGACTTGAATTTGTGTTAGCCCTTTAATCCGTTCCGAAATGACCAGAAAGTCTTTGAATACCGAGATGTCATCCAGCTTATCGGTCTCGGAACCTGGGATGACCTCTTTCCAATTGGCGACATCGGTAGCGGTCACCGGCGTTTCCATCAAGCGGAAATTCTTGGCGCCGTCATTTGTTAACACGAAGAATTTATCGCCGTGGTGTTCGACGGTGTATTCGATATCCTGTCGACGCGGCGCGAACATCGTAAATTCGCCATTCGGGTTGTTGGCGTCGAGGTACCGATACTCGCTGGTGACTGCCGAGCCCAGAGCCATGAAGATGTACGCTTTACTTTTCGACTTGCCGATGCCTACGAAGAACTTTTGATCGGGTTCTTCATAGACCATAACATCGGTCGAAGGATCGGTACCCAGCGCATGTCGCCAGAGTCGATATGGACGGAGGGTTTCGTCGAGCGTTGTATAAAAAAGCGTGGCGTTATCGTTTCCCCACTGCAAGTCGTTGGCGGCGGCAGGAATGATATCAGCGTTGATCGTGCCAGTTTCAAGGTTTTTGAAATAGATCGAGTAGATTTCGTTTCCGGCGGTGTCCCAGGCATAGGCCAGCAGTTGTTGATTGGGAGAAACCATCATGCCGCCGATACTGGAAAAGTTCTTTCCCTCGCCGAGCTGGTTGCCATCGAGGATAATTTCCTCAGCGGCGTCGAGACTCCCCTTCTTACGGCAATATATTTTGTACTGCTTTCCCTTTTCGTCGCGGGAATAGTAGTAATATCCATCGCGGAAGACCGGCAGGGACAGATCGGTCTCTTTGATCCGACCGATCATCTCATTATAGATCTTCTCCTGCAGGCCGGTGGTGGTGGCGGTCATCGAGTCGGTGTAAGCGTTTTCGGCTTTCAGATAGTCGATAACTTCCGCGTTGGTCTTTTCGCGGAGCCAGTAGTAGTTGTCGGTCATCACCGTGCCGAACAGGGTATCTACTTTCGGCGCTTGCTTGGCAACCGGCGGAATGGGGGCGGCGATAGCGGCCGAAACCCCTATGGCAATCGCCAATAGCACTGTGACACATTTCTTCCATGCTGACGCGTTCATCTGTACATCCTCTTTTCCTATTAGAACCAACTATTCTCCGATAATCTTGACAAGTGCCCGCTTTTTTCGGCGACCGTCGAACTCGCCGTAGAATATCTGCTCCCACGGCCCGAAATCAAGTTTGCCGTCGGTGATCGCCACCACGACCTCGCGTCCCATAATCTGCCGCTTCATGTGGGCATCGGCGTTATCCTCGCCGGTGTCGTTGTGGCGGTATTGCGACGTAGGCGCATGCGGTGCCAACTGCTCGAGCCATTTATCGTAATCCTTGTGCAGGCCGGATTCGTCGTCGTTAATGAAAACCGAGGCGGTGATGTGCATGGCGTTGATCAGCACCAGCCCCTCGCGCACGCCACTTTCGCTGATTGCCGATTGAACTTCGCGCGTGATATTAACAAAGCCACGCCGCGAGGGAACTTCAAACCAGAGTTCTTTGCGCAGATGCTTCATACCGTCATTTTCCCGTTGGCGTGAAGTTCATATTCCTGTTCTATCTCATACGCGGCGCCGTGGCCGGTGAGAAGACTGGAATATAGACAGAACGATCCAACGAGAAAAGAAGGTGTTTTGAAAAGAGCGTTCCCCGAAAGCCAGCCGGTCAGCCGGTTAATTGGGGTATCGGTGAGGCGGGCTACGGTCACATGGGGGGCGTATTTGCGGGTTTCGCGGGGAAAACCGGCTTTGGCGATCGCCGCTTCGACCCGGCTATGCAGGACAGTCAAAGACTCATTTTTTTCAACTCCGGCCCAGAGAGTATGGGGGGACTGCTTGGGTGGAAAAAAGCCGGTTCCCTTTAGGGTCAATTCGAACGGATCCAGCCGGACATCGCCAAGCGTGTCGCGGATATCAGCAAACGCGCCACCGTCGACCTCGCCGATGAACCTCAGGTTTAAGTGCATATTGGGGGGTTCCACCCAGCGGGCGCCGGGCAGACCATAACTTAGGAGGGTAAGATCGCTCTTTATGGATTCGGGAAGGTCGAGGGCGACAAAAAGTCGAAACACGGCGAACCTCCGGGTCAGTGCGCATTTTGCCGGCGGCGGGCGGCGACTATTTCAGGACAGCCGCAACTTTGGAGACAACCTGCGAGTCGAGCGGTTCAACCTCCGGATCGAAACGTGCAACCAACGTACCCTCTTTATCAAGCAAGAACTTTCCAAAATTCCAGGTGATTTCACCGGGCAGGGGGGATTTTTCAGTCAGCCAGGCAAAGAGCGGGTGGATATCGTCGCCTTTGACACTCACCTTGGCCATCATGGGAAACGTGACAGCGTATTTGGTTGAGCAGAATTCTTTTATCTCGGCATTGGTGCCGGGTTCCTGTTTGCCAAAGTTGTTGGCCGGAAAGCCAACCACCACCAGCCCGGAGGATTTGTATTTCTCGTACAGCGCTTCAAGCCCTTTATACTGAGGCGTATTACCGCATTTGCTGGCGACATTGACGATCAGCACTGCTTTCCCTTTGAAGTCGGCCAACGTTGAGTCGTGGCCGTCGATCGTTTTGAGCGGCAAATGCAGGTAATCTGTGGTCATACTCTTCCCCTTGGTTAGATCAGGCTTGGCGTTCGGCGAGACAGCCGCAAAGAGTAACAGGGCGCAAAAAGAGAGGGCGGCCCATCTGAGAAGTGGTCCTAACTTATTCAATGCGGTCTCCTTACCGAGTTTTAGTTTTCTCTCTCCATTGTAACAGACTACACCCCCGGGGGTTTCACAAGGCGTCAAATTTCCTTGTGTGGACCGGATTGATCCGCTATATTGGCGCTGATTCGATGACAGGTCGAATCGTACCTCACTGTTTCTGCGTTTGGATCGGATTACCAAGGATGAAAAAGATTCGCGCACTGTTGGTGGTTGGATATTGCTTATTTTGCGCACCGGTATTTGCCGGCATTGCGAGCACTCATTCTATCACGGTGCGGTGGACTGCCCCAGGCGACGACAAAAGCGCTGGACGGGCCTACCGGTATGACCTGCGATTTTCCACCTCGCCGATAACTGCCTCCAATTGGAATCAGGCCAGTCCGGCCAGTCCTCTTCCGCTTCCTACCCAGCCGGGGAATCTTCAGACCTGCACGGTGAACAATCTGGTGCCGAGCACGACGTACTATTTTCGGATGAAAACTGCGGATGAAAAATACAACTGGTCCGGGCTCTCGAATCAATTCAGCCTGGCCACCTGTGGCGGCACCTGCACCGGTATCACGGGGAATACCGACTGTTCTCCTGAGTCTCCCTCAGTTGTTGATATTTCCGATCTGGTGACGTTGATCGCCTATTTGTACGTGAACGAAGAGCCAATGTGCATGTGTCTGGCTGAGGCAAATGTCGATGGTGACTCGCTGGGTGATGTAGATATCGGCGACATCACCGCGCTCATTGGATATCTTTACTTGGGACAAATTCAACCAAGCCCCTGCCAATAATTCGCGGAGTCTTCCACTTCAGTCGTATTCGGAACCTGCTGTTGATTCGGATTTGAACAATCGATCAACGTCCGAACAGGCAATTTGCCTCATAAATCCATACGATCTTCTCTTTGAATCCCGTTTCTGATTGAAACGTAGGGCGATACGAGTTTCCCTCCGGTTCGGCCCGCGGTTTGTATTCAATATGGACACAGAAGTACCCGCAAGTAAGGACCTGCAGAAGAGGGAACGACCGTATGTCCCGAATTGGTTTCAAACTCCGCAATATACGAGGAGATTCGGCGATTGGCCGACCTTCGCAAGTTACTGCTTTCGTGATCGCACTGATTGCGACAGTCGTGCTTGTCGGGTCTGCCGGCGCCGTGACTACCCCGACCACTGTCAGCCTTAACTGGACTTCGAAAGGAGACGACGGCGCCACCGGAACGGCGTCGCAATATGACATTCGATATTCTACTACCGCAATCACCAGCGCAAATTGGGGATCGGCCACTCAAGTGACTGGCGAGCCGTCGCCAAAGATTGCCGGCCAGCCTGAGACACTCACGGTCACCGGATTGACTCCAAGCACTACCTATTACTTTGCAATCAAGATCGCCGACGAAATTCCGAACTGGTCGGCGCTGTCCAACGTGATCAGCCGGACCACTCTTCCCGAGGCCAATCCGCCGTCGGCAATTGCTAATCTGTCGCTGGGCACAAAGACAGCTACCAGTATAGTTGTGAACTGGACAGCTCCGGGCGATGACGGTTCGACTGGAACGGCGGCTCAGTACGATCTTCGGTATTCAACCAGCACGATCACTGCCGGGAACTTTGCATCGGCAACCGCGGTGAGTGGACTCTCCGCCCCGAAAGCGGCCGGGAATGCCGAGACGTTCACAGTGACCGGATTGAATCCGAACACGACGTATTATTTTGCAATCATGACCGCCGACGAGGTTCCCAACTGGTCGGCCATTTCAAACGTCGCAAGCGGAGCCACGGTACAAGAAGCAATCGCACCGTCGACGATCGCCAATCTGGGAACAGGGAACGAGACCTCGTCGAGTATCCGGCTTACCTGGACAGCTCCCGGCGACGACGGAAATCTGGGGACTGCCAGCCAGTATGATATCCGGTACTCGACGGGTAGCATCACAGCCGGAAATTTTGCCTCGGCGATTGCGGTCACCGGTGAACCAGCGCCGTCGGCCCCCGGCACGGCAGAGTCGTTTACTGTGGCCGGCCTCAATGCCAACACCACCTATTATTTTGCGATCAAGACCGCTGACGAAGTCCCCAATTGGTCGGCCATTTCAAACGTGGCGAATCGCCCCACCCTCCCAGAACAGAATCCGCCGGCCAACGTGACTACGCTGGCGGCGACTGCCCCTGGCCCGACAGCAGTGATGCTTACTTGGACAGCGGTGGGTGACGACGGTACCACCGGCACCGCGAGTACATATGAAATTCGCTATTCCACAGCGCCGATCACTGCCGGTAACTTTGCCTCGGCGTCGCTGGCCGCCAATTCGCTTGTACCGAAAGCCTCGGGACAAACGGAGAACTTTCTGGTAACCGGGCTGTCGTCGGGAACGGCGTACTATTTCGCGCTCAAAGTCGCCGACGAAGTCCCCAACTGGTCGGGAGTTTCTAATGTCACCACGATGACCACTACCGCGCCGGACGTGACTCCGCCTGACCCGGTCAACGATCTTTCGGCGGCGCCGGGTGCAAACCTTGGAGAACTAGCCCTGAATTGGCATGCGACCGGCGATGATGCCCGCGCTGGAACGGCTCGCCTGTACGAGATTCGGTATTCACCTAATCCTCTGAATGTTTCCAATTTCGGCGCCGCGGCTTTGTGGCCCACCCCTCCCATTCCAGCCGTGGCCGGCACCGCCCAGTCAGTCGTACTGACTGGGCTCCCGGCCGGTCAGCTTATGAATGTTGGAGTGCGAGTTTATGATGACGCCGGAAATGCTTCCGGCATTTCGAACATCACAAGCGGTGTCGTGCAGTTCAATTTCGGAACCAGTACTGATCAGATTGCGTCGCTGGTCTCCCCCGAGCCGGCGAGCGTGGTGCATTCGGCCCGGCCAACGCTGGTGGTAGACAATATTCTCTCCGGATCGAACAATATCTATTACTTCGAAGTCGCAACAGACTCAAACTTCGCTGGAATGGCGGCATTTGGAACAGTAGCCGAAGGGGCCGACGGACAAACAAAGTGGCAGGTGGAAACAGCGTTGCAATCGGAGCTGACATATTATTGGCGGGTGAGCGCCAACAGCTTCGATTACAGCGCTACCTCGTCATTTACTGTCCAGGCCAAATCGTATGCCTACCCAAATCCGTTTCGTCCGGCTCAGATTGCTGAAGTCACCTTTGCCGATCTGCCTAGCGGTTCGCGCTTGGCGTTGATTTCCGTTTCGGGCGAACCGATTCGTGAGTGGGCGAATGTTGTGGCTGATATTAAATGGGACGGCACCAATGCCTCGGGACAACCGGTTTCTTCGGGAGTCTATCTCTGGTCGGTGGCCGAACAAAAACTGGGCGGCAAAGTGATCGTGATTCGGTGACAATCCAAAGTGATTGAATTGACTCAGCCAGTTTACACAAAAGGGGCGTCGGTTATCAGCGGGCGAATATCAACAAGCCAACTGTGAACTGATTTGTCTTGACGGGCCAGCGCCACTGCCGCATCGGCTACTTGCTCCGCCGTCACCGCATATTTGCGGCGCTTTATCGCAGGAGTATCGAGCGCATTTACCGGCCCGGGGGCAAGAACTGAGATTTTGATGTTATCGTTGCGGACCTCGCGCAGGGTCGCCGCGGTGAGCATATTGACCGCCGCCTTGGAGGCGCAGTATACCGCAAGACCCGGAATCGGTATGCGCCCGGCCCCCGACGAAATATTGATGATCTCCCCACCCTTTTGTTTTTTCATGAGCGGGATCAAAGCGCGAAAACTGTAAAACACCGACGCGATATTTGTGGCAACCAGGCGCTCGAATTCTGCGTCGGTGATTTTATTGATCGGCTTGACACCCCAGACGCCGACATTGTTGATGAACAAGTCTATCCGTCCGAACTTGCGATATCCCCCCTGCACAAACTTCACCATCCCCCGAGGTGTGGAGACGTCCGCCGCAACGACCAGGAGTTTTTCCGGAGGGAGCGAGAGAGAACGAGCCAACTTGCGAAGCGGGCCTAATCGACGGGCACAGATAACGAGGCGTACATCTTCAGCGGCAAATCGACGAGCCATCGCCGCTCCGATACCTCGTGAGGCGCCTGTTATAGCGACGACTTTGCCTGTAAGCGATTGCATTGATGTTGATGTCTTCGGTTGAGAATGAGAATTGAGGACAATATACATGATTCTGGGAAAAATTTGCCGGGAATTTCGGCGGAGTGGACAATAGGTATCTTGTGGACCGGTGATAGCTGAATGCACGATTTGGTTGTCGACTGCTTGAGTTTCCTCGCTAAACCCTTATCTTGTAACCCTATATGATTGAAGATAGGACACCCAACCAGAAAAACACGAGGCGGCGGTAGGTTTGTGACTACGTATTCAAAGCCGGCGATCGTGCTTGGTCATGGGCTGACAGTTCTGGGCGTGATTCGTGGGCTGGGGCGGGCTGGTATAGAGAGCTACTGCCACGGTCCCCTGCAACCAATCGTGCGCCGTTCGCGTTATTATCGCCCCCTGCCGGGAGAAAGCCTCCCGCAAGACGAAGCGGAAATCTCGGTTCTACTTGAGCGTTTACAAATCAAAAGCGGCGTTTTGATTCCGTGCACCGATCGGTGGGTTCGGGCGGTCGCAGAGCTACCTGAGAAATTGCGAGCTGATTTTCCAAGTTCCGGCCCCGACTTGCAGGCCGCCGATCTCTTTGTCGATAAGCTCAGATTTTCAGAGCTACTTACCCGTGAATCTATCCCTCAACCGCTGACTCTTCCGCTCAAGACGGTGGCTGATCTAACCGCGGCAGACCTCGGCCGGGTGCAAAGCGGGTTTCTCAAGCCAGTCGACTCGCAGGGTTTCGGTGCCCACTTCAAAAAAAAGGCGTTTACATTCAGCGGAATTGCCGAGGGTCAGCGACTGTTGAACGACGCCCTATCGGCCGGATTTCAGATGATCCTGCAGGAGTATATTCCCGGCCCGCCCACCGAACATTATTTTCTCGATGGATTTGTTGATCGTAACGGCAAAATCGGCGCCTGGTTCGGCCGCCGGCGACTGCGCATGTACCCTCTCGATTTCGGCAACAGCACCTATTTGGTTTCGGTCGCACTATCTGAATTGACTCCGGCGATGAACTCACTTGAGCGACTGCTTACGACGATCAACTATCGCGGCATCTTTTCGGCTGAATTCAAGCGTGATCCTCGCGACGGTCAATTCAGACTCCTTGAAATCAACGCCCGGCCGTGGTGGTATATCGGATTTG
This sequence comes from uncultured Ignavibacteriales bacterium, assembly GCA_964571235.1. GTDB lineage: Bacteria > Zixibacteria > MSB-5A5 > GN15 > FEB-12 > JACRAV01. The sequence continues at coordinate 168,063 of CAZNAI010000005.1, forward strand.
CGGTCGACAGCGGAGTGAATGTCGCCGCAATGGCCTACCGCGATGCGCTCAATCTGCCGGCTCAAACGCCACCATCGTATCGCCCCGGTGTGCAATTTGTGTTTTGTAGCTACGACGCGATGGCCTGTCGTCACTTGTTGGCGCGTCACGAATTGACTCGCTGGAATTGGACTTGGCAGTGGCTGACCGCCAGGCAGGCGATTTTAGTCTGGTATGATCCACTGCCGTCGCTACGCGGCTGGGCTGATCGGATGGTCAAATCGATCAAGCGGCGGCTCGGCGGACAACCTTCCGCGGCTATTTGATTGTGACAACAAATTCCGTACTTTTCAGCCATGGGAAGTGATGTTGTCTGCCGCAAACTCCATCCTGATGAATATCCGGGATGGCTGAAACTTCTGGCGGAATCGCCGCAAGGTAGTGTCTACGCTAATCCGTCGTATTTGGAAATTCTCTGCCGGGCCACCGGCGGGAGCTTCTCATTATTGGGAGTTTTTCGCGGTAGTGAGCTGGTGGCCGGCTTGCCGCTGTATGAACAGCCAATCACCGGCGGACGCTCAGTGGCCAACCGCCTGTTGTTGTATTACTCAGGAATTGTCTTAAAGCCACTGTCAACCCGGTACCCATCTAAAGCGACATCTAAGTATTTGGATAGTCTGGACGCTATCGCTGACTGGCTGACTTCTGCAAAATATGCGCGAGTGATTCTTAATCATCAAGGAATGATCGACGCCCGGCCGTTTCTAGTGCGCCAGTGGACTGCTCGTCCGGGGTATACGTATGTTGTCCCGATAGCCGATCTTCAGGGCGCCTGGAACCGGGTTGATCAAAATCTGCGACGATTGGTTGACCGGTGCGCCGAATCGGGGGTGAGTTTTTCCGATGACGACGATTTCGAGTCGTTTTTTGCCTTGCATCTGCAAACGCATGAGCGCAAGGGGGCGCCGCTCTATCTGCCAAAAGAACAATTCGCGAAGTATTTCAGCGAAATCAAATCGTCCGGGCTGGGGAAATTGTATCAGGCCAGACTGGCCGACGGCCGCGCAGTGGCCGGACAGATCGTATTGTTTGGGCAGGCGGGACGGTCGTACACAGTGTGCGCCGGAGCTGATTCGGAGTTTCTTAATCTCGGCACGACTCCCTGGCTCAGGTGGGAGGCCTTCAAAGTGCTCTCGGCCGCGGGATATACATCGAATGATCTAACCGATGCCGCATTAAACGAAATCACCCGGTTCAAAGCACAACTGGGCGGCGATCTAATAACCAACATGATCATCCAACAGCCGGATTGTCTTGAGTTACAGCGGGAATTGCAAAACGCACAACGTCGAAATCGAGTGACTCAAAAAGTCAAATCGGGAATCAAGCGATTGATGGGGAGCCGGTAGTTTCACCGGAGAGATTGTACGATGAACACCGCCGAACTCATCTGCGCGGTTGTCTCGCGTCTTGGGCTTGACACTGCTTTTGGTCTTCCCGGTACACAATTGATCCCGCTGTACGCCGCCTTGCGCCATAGTAAAGTACGCATGGTGCTGGCCAGCCACGAGCTCTCGGCGGCTTTCATGGCCAACGGTTATTACCGAGCGTCGGGACGCCCTGCGCTTTTGATTACTATTCCCGGTCCGGGATTTACGTATACGCTCAATGGATTGGCTGAGGCCAAGCATGATTCAGCGGCCCTCGTGTATGTGCTGGTTAGAAAACAGAAGCCGGCCGGAGGGATGTTTGGATTTCAGGTGATTGATCAGCACGCTTTGGCGCAACCGCTGGTTAAAGGGTACTTGACGATTACGTCGCCTTCCGAGGTCGCCGGAATCTTTCAGCAGGCACTGAAACTGGCAACGAGCGGTCAACCGGGACCTGTCATTGTAGAAATTGATGTAGATATTCTCCCGATGTCGGCCGATGCAAGCGCTGTCGACTTTACAGTCGGACCGGGCAAACCCTCGACCTCACCCGATGCCGAAGAAATCGACGAACGATTGCGGGCGAGTAAAAAGCCGGTGCTACTGCTTGGCCAGGGAACACAAGAAGGATCGGAGAGCGCACTCAAATTGGCTGAACTCCTGTGCTGTCCGGTGGTCACAACGATCTCTGGCCGCGGCGTGTTGCCGGAAGATCACTCAAATCTGGTCGCGCCGGACTTTGGTCTGTACGGCGTATCGATTGTCAATGAACTGGTAGCCGCATGCGATCTGGTTCTGGCGGTCGCCTGCAAATTCTCGCACAACGGCTCTGGCGGATTTCGCCTGACAATTCCGCGCGAGAAACTGATCCATGTCGACGCCGATCCGTCAATACTCAACCAAAATTATCCCGCTAGTTTGGCGGTGACCGCCGACGCGCCGACAATTCTCAATTCGATTGTAAAGTCACTCGCCGGAGCGAAAAGCAACTGGACCTGGACTGCGCCGGAGATCTTAAAATGGCGCACGCGGTTCTTACAAGAAATTCGCTCTGTGCGCCCGCATTTTCCACAGGCAATCGACTGCACGCCGCCGGATATTTCGCAGTTGTTTACGACACTGCGAAAACTGCTTCCCCGCGAGTGTACGATAGTTGCCGACTCGGGACTGCATCAGTATTTGACGCGATGTTACTTTGAGATTTTCAGCGTGCGAGGGTTGGTCGTGCCGACCGATTATCAGTCGATGGGTTACGGCCTGCCGGCGGCAATAGGGGCGAAACTGGCACAGCCGGACCGTTCCACAGTTCTCGTCACCGGTGACGGTTCTTTTGCAATGACCGGAATGGAACTGGCGAGCATTGTGCGCGAGAAAGTGCCGGTGACGGTGATCGTTTTCAACGATTCGGTGCTGGGTTTGATTCGCGAACAGCAAACCGATTTGGTCGGTCATACCTTTGGTGTCGACCTGCAGAATCCTGATTTTGAATTATTCGCCGCCTCGATGGATCTCCCCTACTATCTCCTGTCCGACAATTACGAAGACCAATTGAAGTCCGCTCTGGGCGAAACACAGGGAGCGCTGGTTGAAATTCGGCTCAGACCGACCAGTGCGCGGCAATCGGCACTGGCCCGTTCGCAATTCAAACATGCGGTAAAACGCAAAGTCCACTCCTCGCCGATGGGGAAACTCTTGCGCCTGTTCAAGCGATGAGCGAATTAGGTATGAACCAGCAACGCGAATTAACTATTGGTGTGTTCGGCCACTACGGAAACGAAAACATGGGGGACGAAGCGATTGTCGCGGCGGTAATCGAAGAAGTCCGCCGCCGGTATCCGCAGGCGCGGGTGCTCGGTTTTTCGATAGTGCCAGAGGACACCCATCGTCGTCACGGAATCGAATCGTATCCTATTCGTCGCGACACTGCACCGGCTGATCCAAAACTTGTCGCCGAGCGGGCCTGGTCGGAACCGCCTGAGGCGACAGAGAATACCGGAGTTCGTTCGGCGCTCAAGAGTATTCCTCTCATTTATCCGGCTCTGCGCGGGATACGAAACGCCCTTCGCTTTGGTGGAAAAATCGTTGCTGAGATCAAGTTCCTAGCGAGATCGTATCGCATTGTCAAAACGGTCGATTTGATGATGGTCTCCGGTTCAGGACAATTGACCGATCAATCGGGCGTTTGGGGGTTTCCGTATACACTCTACAAATGGTCGGTGCTGTGCACCCACGGAAATTGTAAGTGGGCGTTTGTCGGAGTTGGCGCTGGGCCGCTCAATACCAAACTCGGACGGTGGTTTGATAAGCAAGCGCTACGCCGGGCGGGATACCGCTCGTATCGTGATGAGAGTTCACTTCGACTGATAAGTTCACTCGGAATCGGCGCCAACGATCTGGTCTGTCCTGATCTGGCGTTCGGCAAGCGAACTGCGGCGCCGCGGCCAGTACCAGCCGATCCGAACCGATTGGTAATCGGGATCAATCCAATGGCGTACCACGACCCCCGCTACTGGCCGAACGCTTCGAAGGCAACTTTTGATACCTACATAGACAAATTGACACAGGTGATTGTGCGGATCGCCGAGCTGGGCGACTCAGTAGTGCTTTTCCCCACTCAACTACGCGCAGATATTTTGGTGATCAACCAACTCCAACCGGTGCTCGACAAAATATGCTCGCCCGAAGTGCGCTCACGAATTTCCGCGGTCACTGTCGACGGCCTTGAGTCACAGCTCTCGGCGATGTCGCAATTCGACTTGATCATCGCCACTCGTTTTCACGGAGTCCTGATGTCCTACTTGGTGGGGAAACCAACGATTGGTATTTCGTATCACCCGAAAATCAGCGACTTGACTGCGTATATGGGCCACCCAGAGTGCGCCTTGCCTATTGATCCGCTCGATGTAGAGGCGGTCATGCGCACGTATGTGAATTTGAAAGGGCGTCTGAGAGTATCGCAGGGTATAGTACTAGAGAAACTGCAAGAAAAGCGGCGCGAGCTTTCTCAGATGTACGATCAGCTCTTTGAAACTCAACTACCGAAGTAGAGCGCTATTTCGCCGAGACGACCCGCTTCAAAAATTCTATCTTCGGTGTGACCCCCAGCACCGGCAGGCCAAGCACCGCCTGAACCTCTTCAACTTTCTTAAACGACGAATCCATCAGTTCGGCGGCCAGCGCGGCCCCGAGTCCGAGCGCAAAGCCCAGCACGATAGCCATCGCAATGATCTTCATCCGATTGGGCTTGAAGGGCGCCAGGGCCTGTTTGGCCGGCTCGACGATCCGATATTTCGATGAGGAAACGTCCTGCAAAAGCGCCTGCGAAATGGTTGAGCTTTCCTGCTGAGAACGGAAACGGTCGCGCAGTTCGGTCAGGGTTGTAATCTCGCGATTGAGGCGATCGAGCCGCGCCTGATACTCCGGCGCAACACTGACTTTGTTGATGAGTTGATCGAGAGCGTCCTGCAGGTTTGCCTTCTTCGAAGTCGCAATATCCGAATTTGACCTGGCGGTGAAGAGCGTAATCAAATTCTGTCGTACCGATTCGGGCTGATTGGCGTACTGGTCGTTGACCAATTTGCGATTTTCCTGCTCGATAGTAGCCGCCAGCGATGTTTGCCGGAGCTTGAAATTGATGATTTGCGGGTCGTTCCAAGGGTAGCGGGTCATCAGCGATCCGATCTGGGCCAGATGCTGGCGGATATCTTCGCGGGTTGAGCCAATGGTCGCCGATTCGCGCAGAGTTATCCGGTCAATGGACAGATTGGAATTGTCGCGCAGTCTTTCCAGCATCTCTTTTTCCGTGCGAAAATACCCTTCGACATCCTCGGCGGTGCGATCGATCTCAGCCCGGATTTCAGCCCGATTGGTAGGCGAGACAATTGAAGCGTCGAGCTGGGATCTCATAAAATTCTTTTCGAAATCGGTCTTCTCGGCAATTTTGTCCGATAGCTGTTTTTCGTATTTCTGCAGTTGGACATCGCTGAAATTCTGTGATGACCGAATCGACTCCATCTCCTGTTTTTGCCGCTCGGTGATAAAGATCTCGCCCAACGTGTTGGCGATATCGCGCGCGAGAACGGCATTGGGGTGCTGGACTTGAATCCGTACTTGATCCACCGCCGCCATACCCACCTGCGTGCGTACTGAAAGCTCTTCCTGCAACATGATGATCTTGATCTGCTCGACCGTCATGTTGGGCTGACCGGCGGCGATTTTTTGGGCGCGGACAGTGAGCGCGGGATCGTCGATCATTTTCAGCCGGGTTGCCAAATCGCTGACATAGCGCGACGACATCAGTTCGTTGAACACACCCCGCAGTTCTTCTTTCGAGCGGTCGCCATACCCCGTATACCGCTGGTCGCCCCCCAAAAGACTGGTCAGCGCCGACGACAGCCGCACCGGCGTGTCGATTGAAACAATCGCGTCGGATTCATACTCGGGTGTGATCATATACGACCCGAACCAACCTATGACACTTACCAAAACCAGCGGAATGGCAATCAGCCATTTGCGCTTGAGAAAGACTGAAATAATGTCGCGAAGGTCGGTAATGCGGGATATGCCGGTTGCAGTGCTCATCTGTCCATTCTCAATGGCGCAGGAAATCGTCCAACGCCGGTTAGTGTGTCCATAAACCCTATGTTGGCCCAAACTTACGGGATTGAGGTTCGGGCGACAAGAACAATTACCCTTTCTTGTACGCATGACTATCGGTACAAGTGCGGTCAATCTTGCGTGATCGATGGCCTCGCCGTAATAGATTGTTAGACAATATGTTACGTGGCGTACGCACGGACGGTCGAAGGCCCGCCTACAACCGTTTGCGAAAATCGTTGCCCCCAACGTCTCAAATCGACACCTTCCGGCCGACAAATCATGAACCGACTGCCGGAATAACACAACCGACGGAGACAAACTGACCATGTCGAAGAAATTGGCGCTGATAGTCGGCGCTCGTCCCAATTTTATGAAAGCCGCGCCGCTGATGCGCGAGCTTGGCCGTTTCCCCGATCGCTTCTCGACTTTGCTCATTCACACTGGTCAGCACTACGACCACAAATTGTCCCAGCTTTTCTTTGAGGAACTGGGAATGGCCCGCCCCGACATTTATCTCGGGGTTGGTTCGGGGAGTCACGCCGAGCAGACCGCCAAAGTCATGGTGGAGCTTGAAAGAGTGTTTATCGAGCAGAAGCCGGATATGGTGGTGGTGTTCGGCGATGTGAACTCCACTATGGCCGCCTCGTTGGTTGCCGCCAAACTGTGTATTAAGATCGCCCACGTTGAGGCGGGACTGCGCAGTTTCGATCCGGCGATGCCCGAAGAAATCAACCGGATTGTTACTGACCGGCTATCAAACTACATGTTTGTCACTGAACCTTCGGGGCTTACTCATCTGGCGAGTGAAGGAGTCGATAAGAAAAAGATCTTCTATACCGGAAATATCATGATCGACTCGTTGGCCGGCTCGCTTTCCGCGGCGAAGAAGTCGACCATCCTGACTGATCTGAATCTCACTCCGAAGAAGTATGCGGTGATGACTCTCCACCGGCCATCGAATGTCGACAACCCCGAAATCCTTTTATCGATTCTCAAAGCGGTGATGTCGGTTGGCGACACTGTTCCGGTGGTTTTTCCCTGCCATCCGCGCACACAAAAGGAACTGGCGAAACACAACTTGTCACTGTCGGCTACCAGCGGACCGATCCGGCTGATCGAGCCGCTCGGGTATCTTGATTTTCTGCGCCTGCAGTCAGAGTGCTACTTTGTGCTGACCGATTCGGGAGGGGTACAAGAGGAAACGACGTATCTGCAGATACCGTGTGTGACCATGCGCGAGAACACGGAGCGACCGGTAACTGTCGATGTTGGCTCGAATATATTGGTGGGGCCGAATCCGGAAAAAATGCTCGACGCGGTTAAAGTAATTTTGGCGGGGAAACACAAACAGGGAAAGATTCCTGAGCTATGGGATGGGCACACCGCCGAACGGATCGTGGCGATTCTATCTGATCTTGTTTGATGCTGGAAAAAGCTGACAGAGTGCGAAGCTAAAAAATCACAAGCCGCCCTGTCAGCGGATCACGATGATCTTTCCCTTTTTGTCCCCCGGATCAACCTGCCACAGATAAATCCCGCTGGCCACCGCGTTTCCGGCCATGTTTCGACCATCCCAGGTGATTTCAGCCGACGGCACCGCGTCCATCCGGACTACAATCTCACCGTTGACCGTGTAGATCACCAAATCTGATCCAACCGGCAAGTCGGCAAAAGTCAGCTCGCCATCGCTCGGGCGGAACGGGTTTGGATACGCATGTGTTTCGGCCAAAGCCGACGACGATTGGGGAGAAACAAGAAATGGTACAGGTGTGGTCCAGACGGCATTGTCAGAGCTGGCCCGCGCATACCAAGTGCCTTCATTCAGCGGCGGGCTCACCTGCCAGCTTGCGCCAAAACCGAGCGAAGTCGCAATTGCGCCGGAGGAAATTGGTGAGCTGAATTGGTCGTTGTCATCTACCTGAAAATAGACCTGGCTGACACCGGCAACGTCGGCAACTTCAAGCGTCGGCTGATCGGTGAGAAAGACCTGATAACTCGACGGAGTTACCAGTTCCGAGTCGACCAGCGCTCGTAAAATTCCGGAGAAAAGATCAAACCGCACCGCCGCCGACCAGGAACTGGTCATTGACGGCGACTCCGACAAGGCGCGACATTTCCAATAGTACGAGTATCCATTGGTCAAATTTGCAAAGTCCGCGCTCACACTATTGCCCAATCCGATGGGGACAATCAACTGAAGATCGGGCTGGGCAAAATTCGCCGTCGAATCAAGGGCAAACTGATACGACAGGGTAAGGTACGATGGAACGGTCGATGCCGTGACCGTCACGGAGCCGGCGAGTGAGTCCACGTCGGTCAGGACGGGACTTGGGGTAAGTATCCCCATGGCGAATCCGGCAGGCGAGTAGGTCAGAGAATAATTGCCCACTTCGTCGTACGCCTTCACAGCAAAATAATAAAGCCCGCCGGCGGTGAGACCGGTGACGGTCTTTCCTTGATCGTTCCCGGCCGGAAGCGCCGGCAAAGAACTGCTAACTATGGTTGCCAGCGCCCAATTCGAGAAATTGATCGGCGAGGTTGAACGCCGGACTTCGTAGTGATTGCATGTACCGGTTGATCCGTCGTCACCCGGCGCTTTCCAGGTAAGCACCACTGAACCCGGCTCATCGCCGGGAAGAGCGCCAAGGTCGAGCACAGAATCCGGCGGAATGGTATCAAGGTTGGGATCGATATTGGTTGATGTATTCAAGATATTCGAAACCGCTGACCAGTTCGGAACTTCATCGGCGGTCTTAATCGCAAAGTAGTAACTCGTATTCTGAAGCAGTCCCGTGACGGTGTATGTCTCTGAGCCGCCCGCCGCTTTTGGGGTTGGCTCGCCGGTCACTTGAGTAGCTGTAGCAAAGTTGCTGACATTGATTACTGAGGTCGAATATCTCAGATCGTACTGAGCGGCTGTTCCGGTGCTGTTGTCATCGCCGGGCGAAGTCCAGTTCACAACAATGCTCGTCGTGGTTTTTGTCCCGGCGGAGAGATTGGCAACCGCGGCCGGCGCGGTGACGTCGACCGACGCGGTGGTCGCGCCGCTGACCACGTTGGAGATCGCCGACCAGTTGGGGGCTTCGTCGGCGGTCTTAACCGCAAAGAAGTAGGTCGTGCTTGCGTTGAGACCGGTGACAGTGAATGTCTCCGCTCCACCGGCGGCTTTGGGAGTTGGTTCACCACTGGCCGAAGCGGCGCCGCTGAAATTGGCCGACGTGATCGTGCTGGTTGAATAGCGGACATCGTACGTGGTAGCGGTACCGGTGTTGTTGTCGTCGCCCGGCGCGGTCCAACTGAGCGCAACCGTGCTCGATGTGCGCGTACCGACCGCCAGGTTTGCTACTGCCGATGGCGCGGTGACATCGGTCGAGGCCGACGTTGTCGACGAAACCACGTTTGAAATATTCGACCAGTTCAGTGCTTCGTCGCCCGTCTTGATCGCAAAGTAATACAGCGTGCTCGGTGATAAGCCAGTGACAGTGAAACTCTCCGATCCACCTGCCGCTTTCGGCGACGGAAGACCCGTCACTATCGTCGCGGTAGCGAAGTTGCCAGCGTTGATCGGGCTGGTCGAGCGGCGGATATCGTACTGCGCGGCGGTGCCGGTGTTGCCGTCGTCGCCGGGCGCGATCCAGGTCAGACCAATAGTATTGGCAGTCTTATTCGGCGCGGCTAAGCTTGCTACTGCCGATGGCGCAGTGACATCTGACGGGGCCGAACCGGGGGTCTTGGAGAGAATTATTCCTTCGCAATTTTTGATCGACACCGAGGTAATCGGCGACGCGTTAACAGTACCGTTGGCGTTCACGTTGTAAAAAGTCCCGCCCAGACTGTAGGTAACCGCAGAAGTTCCCGAATAATTGCCGCTGTTAGCCTGACGATAAATCACCGAGCCGTTGGTGAAATCGCGTCGGTATATCTGGTAGGCCTGACCAGCCGGGTCATTTCCGGAGGCAACCACAAATCGATTAGCCAGCGGGCGACCGATATTAACCTCGGCCGCGTTGATCCATTTGTAAAGCGTGTCGGCGGCGACATAGTCGTTCGGACGCAGAAGCGGGCCGGGCCAGTTGCCGGTCAGCATGAAGTAGGTCCGGTCGGGATGGTGCGCCATATAGTACCACGAGAGCCGCTCCATTTGGCCGCGCGACCAGCTACCGAGTGACAAAGACTCCTGCGGCATGATCACGTTCCAGATCACCGCATAACCGGTGTCCCAGACGTTTATCGAATCCATGATTTTCCAGGTCTCGTTGTTCCAGAGCTGACCGTAGATATACGGCGCCAGATTGTTTTCCATCGGTTCTAAGCCAGATCCCGTTTTCTTTAGATCCATTACTTTGTCGGATCCAACGACTCCGTAGGTAACGGAATTGGCAATCCAGAAGCCGCCGAGCTTGTTTAGTGTGTCACCGATTCGCTTAAGCCAGTCGTTTTGTTTGAGCTTAATGAGCGAATCGCGCACCTGAGCGTGGGTCTTTCCCGCCCACGGACCGCACTGAGTCCAGGAGCCGGAGGCCCAGCGATCCGACGAATGCGGAAAAGCCATGGCATTTCCGGGGGCATCGAGCTGGTTACCGTGGAGTAGGGTGTAGTTTTCATCTTCGCCAACGCCATTATATCCGCTCCCTGGTTGGGCGTATTTGACCGCGCGCCAGACCATGAAATCGCGGACATGCTTTTTGGTAAAATCCCATTCGCGACGGCCGCTGGTTGTCCAGCCGCAAAATTCGAGATAGTTACCTACCGTTGAGTTGGTAACACCTGTGGCACTACACGGTGCCCCGATCGGCTGAATGTCTTTAATCCCCACCGAGCCGCTATTGACTTTGATGAAGAACGAATCGACACCATACCCGCGGGGGGCGCAGAACTCGTTGAGGTCGGCCAAATCAGAGCCGGCGCGGTACGAAGATACAGTCATGTAAACTATGCACTTGGTGGCCGGGTCGCCGCGCTTGATCGCATCGAGTACACCCGAGCGGGAGCCGTAGGCGGTGTTGGACGGGTTCATTACTAGATCGTAATGCCGTCCGATAAAGTAGCCGGCAATCGAATCGGTAAGGCCGTACGTTATCGCGGCCGTGCGAATCCAGTTGTGCTTGGGGAAAGTCGCATGGGCCGGTGAGACGGCCAGCACGAACGCGAGCACAACCCAAATTGTTGTCAGAAATCGAAAGCCACGCCGATTGGATTTCAAATCGGTCAGCTGATTAGTCATAGTAACTCCTGTACGCTTGCAAGGGGTTTGACCATAAGAGGCACAAACCGTATGCCGTTCGAGGGGTGTAAATTGGGGCGAGTAACATCTTGGGACATATGTAGTTTGTTACAACCCATAAGTGGTTGTATCGGCAGAACGACTCCATTTGTTCAGTTGTACACCAATGAAGCTGTAAAATTTCCCTTTATCTTCCAACATCCGATGTAGATAGACCGGCTACGCAAGAAATGCGCAACTTTCGAGCAAGTGCAACAGCAATCAGTTCCGAGTCTTTATCAGAATATACGGGCTCCTTTAGGAAATTGCCACTCCGAAGACCGCCCTCTAGACGTATTCCTCCAAGAAGCGGAGGTACATGCCCTTATATCTCCGGTTAAGCGGCTATACCACATCACGATCTCAAGAAAAAATTGCTTCAGACAGAAACCCAGTGCCATTGACGACGGTTAACCTGAATGGTTTTCGCGCCATGCTTCTTCTCATCTCCGCCGCAATTTCCTACCAAAGCACTTCACGAGCCTAATTGTTTCCGTATGTTGGAAGCCAACTTTAGCTATTCCCTTCAAAGAGCTCACGTTGCCTGGGAGACAATTCCCTAACACTGTGAACCCCATCTCAGCGAAAAGCGATGCCAAGTAACCAAGTAGTATTGGATACAACCCTTGCCCTCTGTAGGTTTCAGGCGTGACTGCATCCACGAGCATCACTTGGCCTTTTTCCAGTTTGTAATGACATTCAACGTCATACAAATAATCTTGATCAAATACGGCCCAGCATATTGACGCAACATATCCTCGATCGTCTATGACAAAACATCGAGCTCCTGCATTGAATCGTTCCAAGGCGACTTTGTGTTTGTCATCTCCCATTGCAAACCCATGAATGTGAGCGATTTTGGGCATGTTTTCTGGAAATAGTTCTTGAATTGACATTCCTTTTGAGAGCGACCCTGTTACATTTCTCCCGTTTCTGTCATACTTAAAAACTAGAAGAGTGCGGTAATAGAAGACCTTTGATAAACACTTTCGGAGGAGGTGTTCGCAGGTAGCAAGATAACCTTCGGTAATGATCCACACTCTGAGCTTGGTGGTCAACTTGGGTGACAATTTTGAAAGGAAGCCATGGGTTCGACCAAGGGTCGAGATCAGACTCTGATTAATGCGAAAGCGAACGGCACTACTCGAACGAGAAAATGCGATGATTCGAAAGGTCGAAAGATACTTGTTACAAAACTCCCGCTTGTAGGTCTCCGCCCCGTAGAGGTGATTAATTGTACAATAGCCTCTCCTTCTGAGTTCAGCGGAAGCAACGTGCAATAATAGCCGACCAGGTGAATCGCGTTTGTAATAAACTTCATAGGTGGGCGTATACAAAGCAACTTCGCTACTTGAGAAAAATGCAAAGTAATACGCAACTGCGAGGGAGCCGGAATCAAGGGTGATGACTTTCACGTGTCCCGAATTAGAGAGTTGATCTGCGAGAGCAGTGTAGAAAAGGCGATACGAAGATGAACATAACTTGCTTGGAGACTCTGTTCCTTTCCATCTCTGAATATGAGATTGAAAGAAAAACGGTAGCACTTTGCGAATATCTTCTGGCGTCTCCAAAAAACGCAGGTCTACTTTTCCCGACTTCGACAACCTAGCGAGTTTCCTCCGAAGGGAGCTATCCATCGTTCGCGTGACCGCATTCGATTCAGTGGCGTCCCGTTCTGCGACATCGAGGGCCAATTCACCGTGCCTATTAGAAATTAGCGGGGTACCGCTCTGACGCAACTTCGTGACTAGGTCATTATGTAGAGCTTGATCTTCAAACGGAAATAGGTCCAGTGTATTCCACAAGTGTTTTTCGATTAAGCAGTACTCGGCAAGTGCGTCGGATGCAATATCGGGAGACGTGCTCAAGATTGTTTCTCTGTCAGCGTCTGGCGAAGTGAGAAAGCTGAGCTTTCCTGGGACAGTATCGGAGGTGCAAATAGGAGAAAGCTTGAGGGGTATAATTGCTTGTAAGCGATGGTCTCGCAAAACAAACAAAATTCTGGGAGACACCGTCTCTCCAAAAGTTTCTATCCATACTGAATTCCATTCAAATGATTGAAAAAATTGAAGACCGTGCTTCGTGTGAAGGTCCTTCCATGGCGCGGCAAATTGTTGCACATCTTTCCAGCTAGTTCCTACATGTATCACGAGCCCTGACTTAAGAGTAATAGATTTCATTTCCACAACCGCTTCAACAGATAGTAAAATCCTGAAAGGCGCGCCTTAAACTCCGCTCTTGAAATATCCGATCCGATTAGTACGCGCGGTATTTTAAACATATTGTGAATCTTCGAATCAAAATGACTGTCTTCGGTCGTCAAGGCGGCTTGAATCCCCTTCGATTTCAGAATGTCGATAGTTCGGGCATCGAAATCGGCGGCACCGCCGTTGGGGTACGCAAACAATGGGATCCATTTCACGTTCCACCGCCTAAGGAGTGAAATGCACTCTTCTATCTCTTGTAGCTGTTCCGTCGCATCCAATTGAGATAGAATCGGGTGAGTATTAGAGTGCGGCCCTATTTCTACCAACTCGTGCCTGCTCATTTCGGCAATTGACTCCTTGGTCATGAGTTGTGCTGGAAGGATGGTCTTATGTGACTCAGCCCGGGCAAGTCTGACCGCCCTCAGGGCTGTCCTTCTCACTATATCCGGTAATGATTTCAATCGCTGAATTAGTTCAAGCGCTATTCCGGATCGCTCGTGTGCGGTACCCGTGATAGTGATGATCCCCAATCCACACGCCGTTAAATCGATACTTTGTAGTGAACCATAGGTAAGCACGTCGTAAATCTCGTCAGCCCAAATTACTTCAAAGTTTTCTGTTAGTCTAGTTACAACAAAACACGATATGGAAATAGATAACTTTTCTGCTATGGGTAGCGCTAACCGGTACACACTTTCAGAACCATCATCAAAGGTAACCACTACCCTATGCGAGTGCTGGAGTGTAGCTGAGTTATTGCCTTGGAGCATCGCTGACGCCGGGATGGGCTGATAATGCGAATTGACGTACTGCATTTGCCATAGAAACTTGTCCCTCGTCAGGGCAGTCCAATACTTTGTTGGCAATTCCGCTTCCACCAACAAGTGGTACATGAGTATTCGAATTTTCTTCCTATTAATGAATCGAAATAGCAAATTGAGACCAAGCAAATTGCCGGCGGCATATACGATCTCTTTCGCCCACTTCATCATTTTTTCATCTATCGATTTGCAAGGTTCTTTACAGCCTTTTGCTGAGAATGTCAAGTAGCTCAGCAAAGATCAGATCCCAATCATGCCTCCGCACAGTCTCAGCCAATAGGTCTGGGTCCGGTTTATATGCGCCGGTAACCGCCTCGCCCACCCCTTTCACAAAGTCGTTTCGGTCGCGGGCGACATACACCACACCGGCCAGTGAACGCACCTCGGGCATGTTGGTTGAGACCGCCGTAACTCCCGCCGCCATATATTCATACACCTTGAGCGGATTCACCTTTTCGGCAATTCCCACTTGTTGAAAGGGGTTGATCCCGCAGGCAAACCCCTTGAGATACCCCGGCAGTTCCGCCAGCGGCTTGCGCCCCAAAAAATGGACATTGGGGATCCCCGCCAAATCGGCCGGAGTCAGACCCCGTTTGAGCGGTCCGACCAGCGTCACGCTATACTGCGGATAGGTGCGGGCAATCTGGGCGATTAGCGGGTAGTCTATCCAGTCAGAGAGCGCTCCGACAAAGCCAATTCTCGGAGAGGGA
>CAZNAI010000006.1:0-114515 GCA_964571235.1 uncultured Ignavibacteriales bacterium
AAATCGGCCGGAGTCAGACCCCGTTTGAGCGGTCCGACCAGCGTCACGCTATACTGCGGATAGGTGCGGGCAATCTGGGCGATTAGCGGGTAGTCTATCCAGTCAGAGAGCGCTCCGACAAAGCCAATTCTCGGAGAGGGAATGGCCGCCAGATCGTCGGGGATTTTTGTTTCGGGTAACATCGCCTTGGAGAAATGGGCGCGGTCGGCGCCGTTGGGGGACCAATGTAGATTCGAGTTCAACGCTTTGCGGTCATCGTACAGACCTTTGGCGGTCACAAAGACAACATCGGCGCGGCGAGTCAGCGACAGATCCATCTCGTGCACGATTTTTTTCCAGTAGTCATCGTACCCGATTGTCTCGGCATGTTCATCGACACAATCGTAGACCAAAAGCGAATGCTCGATTTGGTCTTCGATCAGTTTCATGTCCGAATGAGCGTGGATCACCGGCGTGTATGTAAACAGCAGTGGTTTTGAAAATCCGAGCTTTCGTGCCTGACTTTTGATAGCGCCCACGTATGAATTCAGATTGTAATTTTTGATAAAACCGAAGCGGGCCAGGGGGAGCCGACCGCGGGGAGTTAAGACCCAGAGATTCGGTTTGACCTGTTCGACCTTGGAACTCCAGCTTCCTTTGTCACCGGCGCTGGTGTAGATCGGCCATGCCGGCTCGACATACAGTACGCGGTTTCCCATTTCGGCCAGAATTGTCATCAGTCGTTGTTTGCGGGTCCACATCGAACCGTAGGCCATCGATGAAACACAGATGACATCCCGCCCGGTTAGTTTGCGGCGGGCTTCAGCCGACAAGTTCAGCATACAACTCCTCGTACCGGTCGGCCATCTGATTGACCGACCATTTTTGTTCAATCGTTTTTCGGGCGGCGGCTCCCATAGTTTTGCGAAGCGAATCTGAGGCCGCCAGTTTGGCGAGTGCGGTTGCGAAAGACTCGGTATCTTGCCCGACCAGAAAGCCGTCGTGACCTTCGGTGATAATCGTGGGGTTGCCGCCAACATTGGTGGCTACCACCGGTAGCCCGGTCGACATCGCTTCGAGGAGGGTCAAACTGATACCCTCGCTTTGTGAGCTAAGCGTGGCGATATCGGCGGCGCAGAGTAACCGGTCGACATCGGGCCGGTCGCCGGTGAACTTGACCTTGTCGGTTAGTCGCAGTTCAGCGACTTGCTTCTCCAAAGCGCCGCGAAGTTCACCGTCGCCAATTATCAGTAGCCGCGTTTGGGGATTATTGGCGCTCAGCTTTGAAAAAGTATCGATCAGCAGGCGATGATTTTTGACCGGAGCCAGACGGGCGACTATTGCGATCACGACTTGATCCGACGAATACACAAATTCCCGGCGAACTTCACCACGAACCGCCTCTGAAGGTTTGAATCGTTCGGTGTCAATCCCGTTGCGAATAGTCATTACTTTTTCTTCGGGCAATTTGACAGTATTGATCAGATATTCCCGAAGTGGCTCGCCGACTGCCACCACCCGGTCGGTGAATTTCACAGAAACCCTGTCCCAGAATATCCGGTCGCGGAGCTCCGGAAAGGCACGACCGTGATCGGTATAAACAAGTTTCACTTTGGGAATCCAGGCGCAGGCAATCGCTACTTTTGCCCAGCAACCAGAATGAGTGTGGACGATCTGACAGCCGGATCTGCGGATATACGAAATCAGTGCCGATGGATAGACCATCGATATACCCGGTGTCATACGCGGCAGAAGATCAGTCTCGACCCCTTTGGCTTTGAGTTTTTCAGAGAGCCGCCCGACTGATTCCAAACAGGCGACATGCAGTCTCAGGCGACCTGGATTATGCGCCGAGACCAGATTGTAGATGACATTTTCCATCCCGCCGGTGGCGGTTGACAGGACAATATGCAGTACCGAAATCCGGCTCACTTTTCTGTTACCGGCCATTCCATGACTGGGTGTCTTTGATGACTTTGGCCGGATTCCCGGCCGCCAATTTGTACGGCGGGATATCGGTTGTCACAACGGCACCGGCCGCCACGATCGCTCCTCGGCCAACCGTGACCCCTTTGAGAATGATCACACCGCACCCGATCCAGACATTGTCTTCAATCACGATATCACCGGGCGTATCAGTTCCGCCGCCGGGTGCGTGATAGTAGTGGCCGAGAATATTCACATTCCACGAGATCAGCACATAGTCGCCGATGGCGACTTTGCGCCCAGAATGGATTTGCGAGAAGTCCCCGACCGAGCAGTGATGTCCGATAGTCAACTGTGCGGGCGATTCAGGCGACCCCAGCGATACCAATTTGACATGGGGCCACAGGCGGGTCCGTTCACCGACCTCGATTCTGCCGTTTTTCTTGATGATCTTTGTGGGGCCGTGACTGGAGATCAACGCGGTTCGATCCAAGCGCAACGACGTTACCCATCCGCGACAGTACCCGAGTACCTCACCGATTGTTTCGCCGAATGTCCGTCCGCCTGTATTTGCCAAAGTCTATCCCTTCCCGATCTGTATATCGGACAAAGGATACGGCGTTTCAGCGACAAATCAATTTTTAACTGGGGGTTCAGGGTGCCCCACCGCTTGCGGTGGGATTAGATTTTTGAAGGCGAATCGCACCGCATAGCAGTGCGCTACCAAGACTAAAGAAATTGGGCCGTCGGCCTATCGATACTGCGTCGGATCAAAATCGATTTCAAAGGAGCCGTAATCGCAGGTCAGCTCTTCCCCCGGCTGAATATCGCGCGCCGCGACATCATACGCCTCCTCGCCGTCAACACCGTTTATCCCCAGCACATTGGGTGAAAACGAGTGATTGAAAAAGCGGGCGTCGTCAAAGCAGAGCACATAGAAATTTCCTTTCTTGCTCAGATAGGAATATTTCAGAAAGGTCGCACGGGCGACGTCTGAAAGCCGCGCCATATCTTCCGGCGCAATCTTCTGATCGAAGCCGTCGAGATACCGCCAGATAACCGTCCCTTTGGGAATGAACTGATCGGCGAAACAGCCGATCCCTTCGATTGTGCTCTTACCGTTTCGGGTTTTGACCAACAGCATATGATTGGATGTACCTCATTGATATATGAGCGGGTAATTATAGGGTGGCGAGAAAATTGTCAATCCGTTTTGATAAAAATGGGTGCAGGGGGTCCCTTTTTTTCCGGCCGCGCTCATGTGCGCGATTTTTGCCAGGCGGCCGATTGCTTACCGGCCAGAAACCGCCAGAGCCCCAGGAGCGCCCCCCAATTGACCGCCGTGAAATAGTACGGCAGGTAAAGTGGCAAAGCGCTGGTCTGGTTTCGCAGTCCCCAGCCAAGCAGAGCCAGCAGATAAAATCCCATCTGTGCGACCAGCGCCCAGAGGTAGAAACCGGATTTGCCGGACAGTAAAATCGACGATACCAGTAGCGCCGCCATGAAAACCATCGCCAGCCAGCGGAGTAACTTGTGGGAAACAAACATCCCGCACACCACCGGGTGACCCAGCGGATTTAAGAAAAGCCCCGCCCGCCGAAAAGTAGTCTGGTACCCTCCCGCCACCATCCGCACTTTTCGTTTGAATTCCCCAGCCACCGAGTCGGCGGCAAGTTCGTAGCCGATCGCAGAGGGCGCCCAGCCGATTTTCTTTCCGGCCAGCAGGGCGCCGCTGGCCATGAACCAGTCATCGGTAATCGAATCGGGGGGAATCGGCGCGACATATTCTCGCCGAAGCGCGTACATGGCGCCGTCGACTGTGATCATGGTCGCCAAATCGGCTTCGGCGGTGTGTACCGCCTTTTCGTACCGGGAATAGACCCCTTCCCCCGCCACGGTACCGTCGGCTGACTTCAGCACCACATTTCCCACCACCCCGCCAACGTGGGGATCGGAAAACTGAGCAACTAAATGGCGGAGTGCGTCGGGGTTGAAAATTACATTCGCGTCGGTGAAGACGACAATCTCGCCGGTCAGATGACCGATTCCGGTATTGAGCGCCTTGGCCTTCCCTCCGCGATCAGTGTACGATACAAATGTCAGTCTCGGGTCGGTAAACGCAGAGGCGATTTTGTTGGTCTGATCGGAGGAACCGTCGGACACGACGACGACTTTCAATTTCTCTTTTGGGTAGTCTAAAGCGAGCGAGTTTTGAATTTTCTCGCCGATAACCCGCTCTTCGTTGTACGCGCAGATCAAAAGGGTCAAGGTTGGCAGATCATGCCCGTCAGATTCCGGCGCTTCCCTTTTGCCAACGAACTTTGCCAAAATAATCACAACGATTGGGTAGCCAAAAAAGACCCACACGAGTATTGCCAACGAGAGCCAGAAGAAGATTTCTGTTAAACTCATCTTCGTCTCCCGATCAAATTACTATAGATATCTTCGATGCTCTCGGCCCAGGGACCAATATCATAGGACTTCGATAGCTTGCCGCCGAGTGCGTGTCCCATCGCTTTCCCCCGGTCCGGCAAGGCGAGTGCTTTCGCAATAGCCTGCGACAAGAGCGCGACATCGCCGGGGGGAACAGTTAATCCGTCAACACCGTCGTCGACCAGTTGCCCAATCGCGCCGACCCGCGAAGCAACTGCCGGCACTCCTGACGCGGATGCCTCCATCAACGTCAGCGGGTGCCCCTCGGTCAGCGATGGAAGGCAGAACAAATCAAACGAATGATAAAGTGAACTGACATCGCGCACGAATCCGACCAGTTTGACCCGTTCGGCCATCTTCAGTTCCTCCGCGAGTGACAAAAGACACTCCCGCTCTGGCCCTTCTCCGGCAATGACAATCACAATTTTGTTTTTTAACTCCTGTGGCAATTGAGCAACCGCGCGAATCAGATTTCCTTGCGCTTTTTCCGGGGAAAGTCGGCCGGCTGTCCCCACTACAATTTGATCCGCGGCAACTCCCCACTGATCTCGAAAATCGACTGACGGCGCGTGAGCGAATTCGGCGAAATTGATGGCATTGGGAAGAAGAATCAGTTTTCGCTCGTCGATGCCTGATTCCAAAAGCGTCGCTTTGACATTTTCAGATACCGCGATCACCCGGTCGACCCGGCGCAGAAACCAGCGGCCGATTTTCTCGTTGCGGTTGAGCTTGTCGCGACCCGCCGAAAATCCGTGGGCGGTCGCCACAATCGGGATCCCCTCTCGTCGCGCGGCGATCTGGCCGACTATGTCGGCCTTGTAGCCGTGGGTGTGAAGCAGATCAACCCGGTGCTTTCGAATAATCCGCCGCAAGCGGCCAATATCTTTCAAATCCCACCCTTTGTAGATTGGAAGCCGGTCGCAAAGAACGCCCTGGTCAGACAATCCACGCAAAAACTCGACACCGTATCCGTCGGAGATCCGCACAAACGAGGTCACCCGGTGATCATACTCAGAATCAGCCTGTATCGATCTACCGGCGAGATTTTGCACAATCCGCTCCGCTCCGCCGATATTCATGGCGGCGATCAGATGAATAACCACCGGCTTGGTTTTCGGCGATATAAGTGGATAGATGTGTCTGCCAAAACTATTTTCGACCTGGGCGACGCGGGCCGACCAGGAGTTCTCGGCCGCCAGTTTCTGCCTCTTCCGTGCGGCTTCCAGAGATTTTTCCTCAAGAGCACGGGCAATGCCCGTTTCGAACGACTCTTTATCTGCCGCCAATGCCAGACAATTACCGAATGGCCGAACTGCCGGCAGATCGGTAGACACGACGGGGATTCCCGAGGCGAGATACTCCAGCAATTTGAGCGGATTGGCGTTGCGGGTGATTTCGCTGTCGCGATACGGAATGATGCCGACATCGAACCCGCGAAGATACTTGGGAAGCTCAGCATATTGTTTCGGGCCGAGCAAATGAACATTCGGCAGACCGGAAATCGCGCTGACATCGGTATCACGCGGGCCAACGAGCACCAGCGACCAGTCCTTGCGATGGGTGAAAATGTCGCGGAGCATGCCAAGATCAAACCAGTCGCGTATCAGGCCGTAGTAGCCGATCCGTGGGCGAGAAATGCCGGCAAGATCGGCGGGGATATCGCTCTCACTCAATCGAGAAACCGATGAAAAGTGATCGTAGTCGCATCCGTGCGGGAGCATGTTGACAGCGCCGCTGAACTGTGATTTCGTTTCGCGCAGACGTTCAGAAACGACAAAGACAATATCCGACCGTACCAGCAGTGGTCGTTCGAGTGTCTGCACGAGTACCGCATTAAACTGGGAAAACTCAGAGAACTCATCGCCGACATAATAGACATTGGCAGTCTCGCCCAGCACACCCAACATCGGGGCCGAGGTCGGCGAGGAACTCCATTGGATAAACCGGTCGTATCGGTTCTTTTTTAGCCAGCCGCCGACATAGACCTTCATGAGCCGACGATTAAATGCCCGCACCCAGCGCCATTTGGCAAGCGGGACCACCAGCGGCGAGAGGCGCCAGATATTCGGCTCGACCTCTTCGATTCCCTCCGAGAACTTCTTGACCTTGTTCCAGATTCGTTTTAGATCGCCCGAACTGGCCGCCGATGGTGTACGAAGGCCCATCGAGTCGACCCATAGAATCGGGTGCGTTTTGGAAAGACCCCGCATCAGATGCTGAGTCGAGGAGGGCAATCGCCCCCAGTCCTCGGCATAACAGACGATGGGGATATTTTTCGGAATGTCAATGTGGGCGGGCATCGATAGAATTCGTTTACGCGCTTCTCAACTGCGGTTGGATTCACCCTAAATATTGCGGAGAATTGCGCAGAGCAATTTCCTCGTCGGTCAGTTTGCGGATTGGTTTGGCCGGTACGCCCGCCGCAACCGTGTACGGCTCGACATCCTTGGTCACCAGCGCGTTGGTGCCGATTTGCGCGTATTCGCCAATAGTCACACCCGGCATGACCGTGACTCCCTGGCCCAAAAAGACCTTCTTGCCCAAGTGGATCGGCGCAACCGACGGGGGCATCATTTGCGTGTTGTGGGCGATGAGCACACATCGCCAGCCGATCACAACTCCTTCGCCGATATGAATAAGCTCGGGAAAGTTGTCATCGATCCAGGTTTCCCGGCCAATGAATATTCCGCTTGAGTCGGGAGCGAGGGATACGCCGGCAAATCGGTAAATCCGGTTGCGCATGCGCCACCCAAAAACCCAGTCGCGATTTATTTTGCTCAAAATCTTAAACAGCGGATCCCAGCGCTGAAGGCGCGTTGGGCGGGTGGGACGGTATTCTCGAATTGGGATATATGGTTGCATATGGTTCTTATCGGCTTACGAAGCCGCTCGGATAAGAAAACGACTGATTCGCTCAATATCAACTTGTGATATTCCAAAATGGGTCGGTAGAGTAATCAGCCGTTCACAGACCAGCCTCGCCACAGGATGGTCTTCGCCTGAGACAAGTGAGTCCCGCAGTTGGAGAATCGACGACACCGTACCGGGGTACATCGCCGAAATCCCGAACCGTTTTCCCTCTTCGAGGATTCGCTCGCGGCGGGTCGGATCGGCAAGAATAACCGGAAACCGAAGATCAGCGCCGGCGGCGCCGGAGCGAAGTTTGATCAGGTTTAGTCCCTTGGCGTCGGCTAACCGCTCTCGGTATCCAACGGCGACACGTTGTCGCGCCTTAAGCACGTGATCATACGAGCCCATTTGCCGTACACCGCGACCGGCCCGGTCGGCCGACATTCGGGCAAGCTCGAAATTGATATCGTACACGGTCTCCCCCAGTTTCAGAAAGGGCAACGACGACGGAATCCAGTACAGATACCGGGAGAACATCAGCTTGTAAGCCAGCAATTGAAACGAATCTTTCGGCGATGACAACGCTGTCGGCATTTCGGTGCCCGCGATCTGCGCTACTTTGCTTTTCAAATCTCTATTTTGAGTGATCACAGCGCCGCCGTTGGCGGTTGTGACATTTTTCCCCCGACCGAAACTCAAAATGCCAGCGTCGCCGAATGAACCAACGGCTCGGTCACCAATTGCGGCACCGAACGCCTGTGCGGCGTCGTCGATCAAAAAGACACCACTGTTCCGGCAGATCGATTCTAACTTCTCAATTTCAGACGGGACGCCGAACAAATGCGGCGCGATCACCGCCAGTGTTTGCTCGGTAATGGCCTCTTGCACTTTGTCCGGATCGAGCCCCAAAGTCAGCGGCTCGATATCGACCGGGTGTACTTTCAGCCCGGCTCTGACCACCGCCGATGGTACTGTCCAGCAGGTGTAGTCGGGCAATATCACTTCGGTGCGATTGGGCCGAATCTGTCGCATAGCGGAAAGCGCCAGCCAGAGCGCCGCCTTGCCCGATGACACCAATGTGCACTCACCGCCCAGTCGCTCAGCAAGCGAACGCGCAAAGGCGCCGTTCTCATCGTTGTCTGAAAATATCGTGCGCCAGTCAAACGGCACACCGACTGGTGGGATTACGCTGAACATTGTTTACGGCAACTTGGTGACAATTTTCGGCCCGAGCCAATTGGCAAACCAGAGCGGCAATTTCCGCCAGAGGGAAATCGCCAATTTATATTTCGGATTGTTCGGATTCATTTCCGGAAGCGCGTCGATCGTCAGCAACCGGTATTGCCAAATCTGTTCGGTTGGCGCAACCATCTGCTTCTTGAAATTGTACGTACCAGCACCGTCGGAACTCCGCCCAAAATCAAAGACTTTGGCTCCTCGCGCACCGACATGCTTAATCGTTTCCCAGTAGAGCAAATTGTTCGGACACATCTCGCGGTACTGGCGATACGATGACGCCGACGGCACCCCCGCGTACGAGCCGTGATAGAGAATCAGTCCGGCCCCTACCGTTTTGTCGGCCAGTTTTACTGCTACAATTTCGGCGTCGGCGCCAAATTGCTCGAATATTTTCTCAAAGAGCGAGCGCGGCCAAACCGGCGTTCCCAAATCGCGCATGTTGTAGGCAAACACAGCGTAAAAATCATCAAGCAATTCGCGGCCACCGAACACACACGTCAGTCTCGACTTTTCCGCTTTGCGCACCTGATTGCGCGCTTTGGCATCAAATGTTTTCCAGACCGCATCTTCGCCGGCCGAAAGATCCAAATGAAACTGTCGCTTATCAGTCTTTTCCACTTGGTCGGGGAGGCGATGCGACACCGCCCGCAATTCGACAAACTTGCATCCCAGTTCCTGCGCTTTTGATTCGGCAGTAGCGACAAGTCGCGACGCGATCTCTTCACTATCCGCCAACGGGCCGCCGTAGTCAAGCCAGGGCATTGAAATCAGAAACCGTCCGAACAGCGCACTCTTCATAAATGCCGCCGGAAGCACGCCGGTGAATTTTCCGCTGTCTTCGGCTACGAAGTAAATCGGTGTGAGTTTGAATGAGACACCAAGAATCTCGCGCCATCGCCAGAGATGAGCGATTGTCCCTGCCGGATGGGCATTGACATACGTATCCCAGCGCTGAGAGTCATCTACTTTGGCAAGTCGGATCACGCTATTCATGGTATCACTACAGGTCGGCATGTCTGAGGGCAATGGCGTCACCGGACATCATTGCCCGGAGCTCTGCAGGGCCCGTTTTTTTTCGTCGGACGAATCGCCAATCAGCGATTTGACTACTTTGGCTGGATTTCCGGCAACCACCGACATCGGCGGGACATCGCGCGAGACCACCGCCTGAGTCGCCACCACACTTCCCCGGCCGATTCTGACGCCTTTAAGAATAGTCGCGTTACCGCCGATCCAAACGTCATCTTCGATCACCACCGGCTGAACATTTTCCCGCTCGACCGGAAGATTCTTGGCGCGGGCAACAGGGTCAAGCGGATGGGTATTGTTGTCGTAGATCTGCACGCCTTGGGCTAACAGCACCCGGTTGCCGATCGTGATCCGTTCGGCACAAGCCAAGATAGTGGCATATCCGAAGTACACTTCGTCGCCGATTTCGATCGTCGGGTTCTCAGTCGCTTTGTACGCGACAATGAAAGTCACATTGCCGGAAATACGGAGCCGATCACCGGCCGTGATTGTTCCGTAGCCAAGGATTAGCGGAAAATTTGATTCGAAATAAAGCGCCTTACCGACTCGCGCACACCGATAGCGGAACATCGGTTCGTAATAAAAAAACTGCTTGAGTCGCCGCCAGAAAGTCAGCCGGGCATTGCGTTCGTTGAAAAATATGGCGCCGAAAAATCGCGGAAAAGGCAGACGCAGATTGCGAAGACCGTAGGCAGTTTTGTAGATCAGCTTGTAATACCAGGTCTCCTGCTTGCGGACACCGGCCAACAAATTTCGAATGATTCCCGCCATCAGATGGTCTCCATTGCCACGACCGCCGTTGTGCTTTCCTCTGATTCAGCTTTCACACGCTCGGCGGCGGCCCGGTTCATTTCGATAAGGCAGACGGTGGCCGCGATCAGAAAATAAAACAGATAGCTCAAACCCTGAGTCAAGAAGAAGGCAGTCACGCCGAAACCAAGAAAGCTGATAAGCAGGGCGTCGCGCATCTGATCATACAATTGCATTTCGTCTTCGGTGCCGGCCGGTTTCATTCTTCGCAGGGCAATAACGCAGGTGAAAAACATTGTCAGCCACAGGGTGAGACCGATCACCCCGGTTTCGCCGCCGATCTGCACCAGCGTGTTGTGCGGAGCCTGCCATTTGTTGGAATTAAAACCCTCGGGGCGATACGACTGCCCGAAAGCAACTTCGAAACAACCGATACCCACGCCCGTCACCGGGCGAGTCAGCATCATATTCATTCCCGCTTTCCAGGCATAGATACGCCCCATGGCTGAGGCATCTTCTTCGTACTCACCGATTGATTTGTATCGTTCTGTAAACTGCGAGGGGAGCGCCGCGGCTACCGCCAGCGCGACCACAGCGAAAATCGCCACGCCGACTACTTTATTTCGGCCGCGTGTTAGCATACAAAACATCACCGCCGCTAATCCGAGCATCCCACCACGCGATTGGGTGAGAATAGTCGCCACCGACAGAAACCCGAGCGACCCCCAAAACCAGATGCTGGTGAACGGTGACCGGAGTTTCCAGAAGACCGCGAGTGGCAGGATTGTTACAAAGACCTGGGCGACATCGTTGGCGTCGCCAAAGACACCCGCTCCGATTTCGGCTCCGGCGCGAAACGCTCCAGCCAGATACCCTTTGATAACCGAGTACCCAAGGACAATCACACAGAGGATCGTGACAATCACCGCCAGTTTGAGCGCTTTGGGTGACCGGACGACGTTGATGAAAATCAGATAGTAGATGATGATCTTAAGAAAATCGGTCGACAGCTCGATTGAACGTCCCGGCCAGAACGAAAACGGAATCGAAATGAACAGCGCCAGCGCAAATCCGGCCAACAACCATGATTGTTTGTAGTTGTACCGGAAATCGCGATTGGGAAGATACCGCACCGCCACCGCCAACAGCGTGCCGCCTCCCACCAATTTGGCCAGCGGAAGTGTGGCCAGACCGGCGATCCAGTCGCTCGGCCGGATAAAATTGAGCGCGATAAAGGCGAGCAGTCCGATCATCGGGTACGCAAGCGTGGCAACTCCGGCGATTGTGGCTAGCACCGCCGCCAGGATGATTGTCGAATTGCCAACTACGGTCGCAAATCCGAGTGCGATCGACGCAATAATTACTACGACAAACCAAATATGTTTGCCGGTGATAACCTGAGTTGAGCGCGAGGTAAATATTGGTGCTGGCGCTGACACCGGGATTTCGGGTTGTTTTTCCATGCCGGACAATTCTCAGCCCAACTACCCGAGTATCAATTTCCGGGCGACAAACGCCTCAGCGTATCCGGGGTGGGCGCATTCCATGCCGCGCAGTCGCAGGATCGAGCGGAACATCTCGCCGGTAAACCAGTGCTTATTGCGCTGGCTGGCAAAGACGCTCATCAGGATTTCAATTTTGCGGGCGACTGTTTCTTCAGTGAGGGGCACAAAACAGTTGGGTGTGCCCAGGTCGCCGTCGTATTTGGGAATTTCATATTCAAGCACGAAGTGATTGCGAAAGGTATTCCAGGTCAACTCACAGACCACGCGATGATCCTGGTGTAAATCATTTCGCGCATGGGTGAACACTAAGTCGGGCGAAGTCTCACGTTTGAGCGACTCAAAGTAATCTTTGATCTCGGCGGATTGGTGCGGAAAATACCCGTCGCGAAATTCTCTCACGATCACCTGTTTGGCCCCGGCGCTTTGTAGAAACAACTCCGCGCTTTGTCGTGCCTCAACGCCGCGTTCCCCCTGCCCGGCCAGAACAACCCACGTGACATGAATCTCTGGATGTGATTTCAATAGCGTCAGCACTGTGCCGCCACACCCGATTTCGATATCATCGCTGTGGGCGCCCAAACAGAGAATCGAGCGAAGGGGGGTGCGACCGGAAAACGACAGAGCGAGCATCGGGCCTGTTACCTCGCCTCGCGCGGGGTCTGTTTCCAGACTTCCCACGGCGTATCGCCGACGTTGTGACGATTGTCAAACATCTGTTTGTCTTTCATTGTGTCCATGCAGGCAAAGAAACCGTCGTGCCTGTGCGCGTTGAGTTGGCCAGCCTCGATAAGGCGCTGAAACGGCTCTTCAACCAATTCTTCGCCTTCATTCATGTAATCAAATATCTCCTGCTTAAACACAAAAAAACCGCCGTTGATCCGCATATCAGTCTTGGCCGCGGCGGTGATTGCGCGAACGTTGTCTTGCGCATCAGTCGTTACCATGTGATAGGACAGCGGCGGACGCACGGTGATAAAGTTGCCGATTTTACCGTGCTCACGGATTTCTTTCACATACGAATCCAGATTCAGATCGGAAAGACCGTCGGAGTAGTTCGCCATGAACATGGGTTCACCGTCCAGATACTTTCGCACCGCCAGCAGGCGCTGGCCGATATTGGAATTACTCCCGGTGTCAGCAAACGTGATTGTCCAGTCCTCGATATCCGAGTTGAACAGTTTGGTCTTGCGCCCTCCGTCGGACAATACAAAGTCGTTGGAGAGGCGCTCGTCGTACTGCGTGAAATAATGTTTGATGATGTCGCCGCGATATCCGAGTGCCAGTACGAAATCCTTGTGGCCAAAGTGGGCGTAGTATTTCATCAGGTGCCAGATGATCGGGCGATACCCGATACTGACCATCGGTTTGGGAATGGTATCGGAATACTCGCGCAGACGTGTTCCCAGTCCGCCGCAAAAAAGTACCACTTTCATTGAACCTGACTCCTGATCTGTCTCTTTCTCATTAGTACCGACTCGGATGGTGCGTAAGGGGCCTAAACTGCAAAATACGCTTTGAAACGCTTGAGCGCAATCGGTCTTGACCGGCAACCCGGACAGCCCTACGCACTGGTAACTCTAAGCAATCCAAATTCTTCAAGTCGCTCCGCCGCTTTGGCAATCGTTGCAAACGGTAGTCCCGACTGCCGGGCTATTTCCAGTAACGTATGCTTTGTATCGGCCAGATTCAGTACCCACAACAGGGCCATCTCCTGTGCTCCGGCGTCGGGTAGGCCGCCGAGGGCACGGTAGAGCCCGCGTCTCCCCAACTGCGGTTCACCCTTGGGATTTTGATTTTCGTACGTCAGATTATGTTCCAATACCTCGATCACCTCAAGGTACATCCTGAGTGAATCGGCCAGAGCAGTGGTTGAAATGAAATTCAGATTATCCGCCGAGGTATGATACTGCGGATATTGGCCGTGATAAGTACGAGTAAGACTCCCCACTGCCAGATTATACCCCGGCGAACAGTATTGCCGTTCGTCGTATCCGTACGGAGAAAACGGCCTGACTTTGAATGGCCTGCCAGATTGCGAAAGCGCGTACTCTACCGCGCAATCGAGTTCGCTTGTTCCCTGACGGCTCTGCTTGTAATTAAAATCACCGGAATCACCGACACACGCCACCACCAGCCCGCCCTTGATTCTGGGGACAGCCGTTTCATTTTGAGACAGCCAGGTGATCGCGCCGATTGTTCCCGGCGCGAAGATGAATCGATACGATAGGCGCCGCCTCGCGCTACCAAGCGCTTTCGCAAGCGCGGTCGAAAGGGCAATTCCCGAGAGATTGTCGTTAGCCAGCGAGGGATGGCAACAGTGGCACGAAATCAGAATCTCGTCCGTTGACTCACCAGCCAGCAGATACTCGCCGTACGTGAGGTGACCGTCGGTCAGTGTCGAGTCGATACACACATCGTATTCTGGATCGGTCATCGATTCCAATTGATTGTGCGATAGGCAAAACCCCCAGGTTGGATTGTAGTAGGAAGTTCGGTACGGAATCAGATCGGGCTTATCCGGGAGCGAGTGCAGATGAGCTTTCAACTCAGTAAGCGATATTCGTTTCTTGACCGGAATTGAATAGTTCAGGACATGCAAATTGTTTGATTTGAAATCGACGACGCGTCTGCCCGATAAATCGGCGATGTACGCCTCGCGGATATTCCATTCCTGCGGCACGGTCCAATCCAACACGGCCGTGCCGGTGGGAATTTCATGCAGTGAAATCGGAATCGACTTCTGGATAGTTCGAAGGGTGGCGCGAAGCCCCTCGCCGGTGATACTGCGGCAGACCGGAAAGAGCTCGCTCGCCAGCTCGAACATTTGTTTTCCCTGCGCGGCGAGATCGAGTCCTTCTGTCAGCGAGCGGTATCTCATTTTCTCGTCTGCAAGTTACTGACTAATTATCGTGTCCCCAGCATTTTGATCTCCGGCATATCGGTCGAGAAATCGGGGTATTGCAAATCTTTTGGCGAAATGATCTTGGCTTTCCCGGGCCATTCGATGTTGAAGGCCGGGTCGTCATACCGAAAACCGCGGGCATGCGAAGCGGAATAGTAATTGGACATCTGGTAGAAAATCTCGGTGTCGTCGGTCAAAGTCAAAAAGCCGTGGGCGTACCCTTCGGGGATGTATAGCGCCGTGTGATTCTCCTCTGACAATTGAACACCATACCATTTTGTGAATGTTGCTGATTGCTTGCGCAAATCGACGATCACATCGAATATGGCGCCTCTGGTCACCCGAACCAGCTTGGCTTCCTCAAACGGCGAGACTTGAAAATGTAATCCGCGAAGTGTGCCCGCAGACCGGTTCCGCGAGACATTGCACTGAACGACATTTGGATTGAGACCGGACGCGATAAATTCCTTACTGCAGAAACTCCGGGCAAAAAATCCGCGCTCGTCCTCTAGCCGGTCAAGCCCGACTAAAACAGCGCCAGCCAGCGGAGTGGGAGTGAAGTTCATTACGGTACGCTCGTGTAAGCTTGTTGGCCGCGTCCCGACCGCAGAGGGCGATCAGGGAAAAACGGTGACTTCCGGAATGGGTACCACGAACTGACCGCCCCACTCCCGGATATAGGCGTTCTGCGCGACAATTTCATCTTTGAAATTCCACGGAAGGATAAACAGGTAATCGGGCTTTGTCAGGCGGATTCGTTCGGGGGCGTAGATGGGAATTCGAGTGCCGGGCAAAAATTTCCCCTGTTTGTACGGATTCCGGTCGACCGTATACTCGATGAAGTCAGTGCGAATCCCGCAATAGTTCAAAAGAGTATTCCCCTTGCCGGGGGCGCCGTAGCCGGCGATCGTCTTCCCGGCGCGGCGGGCGCCGATCAGAAATTCAAGCAGTTTGCGCTTGGTCTCTTTTACCTGTTCATCAAAGAGCGCGTAGGTGTCCATCCGAGTAAATCCGAGTTTTTCTTCCCGCGCTTTTAGTTCGATTGCCCGTGGCAGAACTGGTTGGTCGGTGCGTTCAGTGTGGCAGGCGTAAATTCGAATTGAACCACCGTGAGTGGAAAGCTCTTCCACATCGAACAGCTTCAGGCCGTGCGCATTGAATATCTTCTCGGCGGCGATAAACGAGAAATATGAAAAGTGTTCATGGTAAATGGTGTCAAACTGGTTTCCCTCCATCAGCCGTTGCAGATGAGGAAATTCCATCGTAATGACACCGGTCGGCTTAAGCAGGATTTTCATACCGAGCACGAAATCGTTGATGTCCGGCACCTGCGCCAGCACATTGTTGCCCAGAAGCAGATCGGCCGCCTTGCCGCGGGCCAGAAGGTCTTTGGCCGACTTTTCACCGAAGAACACCACTTCTGTCGGCACTCCCTTTTCAATCGCAACTTTGGCTACATTGGCCGCCGGTTCGATTCCCAGCGACGGCACCCCGCGCTTGACGAAATGTTGCAGTAAGTATCCGTCGTTGGAGGCCAGCTCGACTACCTGACTCTGCGCTCCAAGATTGAAACGCGAGATCATCTGTTCGGTGTAGACCCGCGAGTGCTCCACCCAGCTATCGGCATACGATGAAAAGTAGGCGTATTCGGTGAATATGTCCGCCGCAGAGACATACTCATCCAATTGAACTAAGTAACAGCTATCGCAGACCAAGGCATTCAGCGGATAAAACGCTTCCATTTTGTTGAGGTCCTCGGCCTTTACATAGCTTTCGCACAGCGGCGACATCCCCAGATCGACAAATGTCTGGGTGAGCGGCGTGCGGCAGAACCGGCACTTGATATTATGCGCCGGAGTTTCCTGTGGTCGGATTTCTTTCATTATCTGCGACTGCGTATTCATCTGCACAAATGTCTTTCAACAAATCAGTGAGTTTTGGTGGCGCCGACACCGGTCCAGCGCAAACTTTCGTCCAGGCGGCCCGATTCAAGTAATCCTTTGATATGGTCAATCCGCTTGTAGCGCGGGCCTTCGAATTCTTCCAGTTTCAGCCCGTTGGCGACAAACGCACTGTACAATTGCTTTGCGCCGGCGGGAGCGTCCCACTGTGGCGCAAAGGCCGGCAAAACGCGTGCGATCTTGGAGCAGTTGACCCGGTAGCACCGTAGATCAGGGCCGCCATCGGGAGCGTAGGCAACTTCGCAATTCGGTACCGTTGCTTTGACGATATCGGCGATTTCGCGAATCCGAAAATTCTGATCCGATCGCCCGACATTGAATGCCTGATTAAACACTGCATCGCGAGGAGCAGTCAGCGCCGCAATAAAGGCGCGGCTGATATCCTCAATATGCACAATCGGTCGCCACGGTGTACCGTCGCTCTTGATATATATTTCCCCCGACGCGGTCGCCCAGGCAGTCAGGTTGTTGAGCACAATATCAAAGCGCAGGCGCGGCGACACGCCGTAGGCGGTGGCACTGCGCAGAAAGACCGGACAGAAATTGGCATCGCCCAGCGGCGCCAAATCCCGCTCCGCAAGCACTTTTGATTTACCATACGGAGTGATCGGGTTGAGATCGGCCGACTCGTCGAGCATTGTATCGCCCGCGGCGCCGTAATTGGAACAGGATGACGAAAACAGAAACCGCTTTACGCCGGCCGCTTTGGCCGTTTCGGCCAAGTGGATAGTCCCACGGTGATTGATATCGTAGGTGATCTCCGGATTGAGATTCCCCAGCGGATCGTTTGACAAGGCCGCCAGGTGCAGGATGGCGTCGAAACCCTTTAAGTCCGACGGCTCCACATCGCGTAGATCTTTTCGGATCGACGGAAACACCTCAGGCACCGGGCCATACGTGCAGTTGCTGTAGAAGTCGACATCCAGCCCGACTACATCGTGTCCGGCGGCCGACACCAGCGGCGCCATGACTGTGCCGATATATCCCAAATGTCCCGTTATGAGTACGCGCATAAATCTCCTGTTTTACTCAACTACTTTCGGCGTTTCGGCGCATTAATTTATCGGGAGCCGAAAGCCATGCCGATACCGCTATGAACGACCCAAAATCTGCCCAAAGGCACTGCCGATTTCGCGGATTAGCTCACGGCGGCGCCAAAGATAACATTTGAAGACAAAACCGGCCGCTCTCTGTTTTTCCCCTGGCGGAATAGTACTTCGGAATACCGCTCTTTGCAACTCCCATTGTTGACGCCACAACGGGAGAACGATCCGATTCGGTTTATACGGATTATAGAAGACTTTGAGCTGTGCAAGCGATTTCCCCTGGGTCGAGGCGGTCAGAGTCATCCGGCGCTTAAAAAGCGGTTCTTGAATTTCGAAAAACTCTCCCTGCAGAGTTAGTTCCGCCAGTAAAACGATATCTGAGGCAATGTAATCGCCCAGCGGCCTTGCTCGTCGCATCGCATCCGTTCTCACGAGCCCGGCGAACTGATTGATATACCCAACTTCTTTCACATATCGGATAAACCGGTCGGCCGGTTTGGGATCGACTAAGTGCAGATGTCGGTCGTATTCAGAAACATCCCGGCCATCGTCGTCGATAATTGTCGTCAAACCAAATGCGACCGCAACGCCGGGGTTGGAATCGAGCGTAGCGACGCACCGCTCAAGCAGTGCCGGACGGCACAGGTCGTTGGCCGATCCCCATCTGAAATATTTTCCCCGCGCCAGCTCAAGTGTGCGACGGTGATTGAGTACACTGCCGATATTGGTTTCGTTGCGGAAATAGCGAATACGGTGGTCGGTGGCGGCGTATTTTCTGCATATCTCACCGGTCGCGTCAATCGAGGCATTGTCGCAGATCACCAACTCAAAGTCGGTGAAAGTCTGCGCCAGTACGGATTCAATCGTTTCGGCAAGATACATCTGGCCGTTATAGACCGGCATACCGATGGTGACTTTCGGAGCGACAGCGGTCGCTTTGTCGTGTGAATCAGCCATCAGCTACTCTCTTCGGTCTTGTCCTATTGCTGTAAGCTTTGCACTACTTTGGCAGGCAGTAGTTTCGAGATCCCGGTCGGCAGGACACGAATGAAATCAAGCACCGCCGGCGGTCGGAGCCAGAGCATCATAACAATATACGTGATGGCTCCGGCAATCGACGCACACACCAGTTGAGCCAACATCGGCAGGCCCAGTTGCTCAAATGCAAATTTGACACCTATCGCCACTGCCGCCATCACCAGCGAACCCACGAAGTACGGTCGAAGTCCCAGATACGGCTTCCAAAGTGGCATATTGATCAACCGTCCGGCTACGAGATACGAAAGCATCGATAGAGGAACTGATACGGCCAGATAGGCAATGGCTACCCCGCGCAGACCCCACGGAATACCGATCATAAGAGCCAGTATGGTTGCCGCTCCCCTGATTGACGAAGTCCAAAAGACCCAGTGTGTTTTGTCCTTGGCCAACATAACGCCGTTGGAGCCCGACGAGATCGACTGCAAAATGCCGATCGGCGCCAGTAAGGCGATCAATTCAATCGCGGCCTGCCATTTGTCGCTGAGCACCACATGTACAAACGGCGCCGAGAGCACGACCAGTCCAATCATCAGGGGCATGGTGATAAAGGCAATTCCGCCGGAGGCACGTAGCATCAGTCTTTGCATGCTCTCGTCGTCGTCTTGCAGGCGCGAATATGACGGG
Organism: uncultured Ignavibacteriales bacterium; assembly: GCA_964571235.1. Classification (GTDB taxonomy): domain Bacteria; phylum Zixibacteria; class MSB-5A5; order GN15; family FEB-12; genus JACRAV01. The sequence goes on from CAZNAI010000006.1 coordinate 19,286, forward strand.
TACAAGACGCGCGTCACAATTGGCACTATCGTGTGCGGTGGATACAGACAAAACCTCGAGGCCATTGTATAGTAGCCCAAGGAGACATCCCCCAGCCACCGGCCGATGATAAATTTGTCCGCGTCGTTCACCATGTAGGCAACAAGATTTCCGAAGGTCAGATTTGTCATCATCCGGCCATGCGATTTGATCGCCGGCCAATCAAACGTGAACGACGGAAACCAGTGCGTCATGCTCCAGTAGCCTACGCTTGAAACTACCGATGACACGAGTGTGGAAATGACCAGCGCCCAGGGACCGTACCCGGCGTACGCCATGCCGACGCCGGTGATTGCCTGGAAAATTGCGGCGACAAAACTCACTTTGGCGATCACGTCAAACTGCATCCGTCGATTGAGAAGTGCACTCGGCACCGCTCCGACGGCGGTTACGATAAACGACACTCCCAGCACCCGGATGATCGGCGCGACATCGCTCCGGTGAAATAACTGGGACAACGGATCGGCCGCCGCAAACAAGCCGATTGTAAGTACAAGTCCAAATCCGGCATTGAGCCAAAACAAGCTGGAGAGCAACCGGTCGGGTAGATCCTTGCGCTGGATAATCACCCCCGAAGTTCCCAGGTACTGAATGACTACCAGAAACCCGGTCACCACCATTCCCATTGATACTAATCCAAAATCGGCCGGCGCCAATAGTCGCGCCAATACCACCGAAACCAAAACCCGGATTGATTCAAGCGCGATCTGGCCGGCGCTGGTCCAGCGCACACCTGAAAAAACCGCCGCCGCCTTGAACGACTCGTCGCGGGAACTCTCGCCAGGTTCAGTTTTTTGTGACTTGGTATTCATCTCGATGACTTAAGTGGCAAGCGGTGATCTATTCCGGGAAAGTCAGGCGGCGTACCGGAAATCCTGCAATAATTCCGTCAGCCCCTGATTCATAGACGACATTCGGTAGTTTCACGTCACCAAGCCGGAACGATACTCGGCCGGCATGAATCGGCAATACAAAGCAAATCCCTTCAAGATCCTTCTCGGTTACGGGGGTTGGACCGAATATGCAATCGTGCCTGGTTGTCGCAATGGTGACCATCAGTTCATTATCGGCAACAATTTGTTCTTTCCACTCCAAGGTGTGAAATATCTGATTGAACCGCACTAGTTTGGCGGTGGTGGTGACCCACAAGTCTCCCTGTTCCTCGCGCTGTTTCAGCTCCTGTAAGCTTGCCACGATATCGGGGTGGTAAAAATCGCCATATTCGAGATGATTATACACAACCATGTAACCACCTGAAGCGATCAACCGATCCAGCACATCTTTGTGCAGTTGGCGTAAGAGATCGGGCACATGCATCCCGTGCCAGATATTGGCCGGGTGATTATTGTAGCGGCGGAATTCATGCACACGCTGGTCGTTGTCAAGTGTCGCAGGCGCGAGAAATTTGTTATCGGCATACTCAAGGTTCATCCCGAGAATTCCGCCAGTCAACCGGTCGACTCCCATCGCTGTCCGTTTGGCTATGCGCTTGGTAACAAACGACGCCCGCGAGGTGGACTCTTCCGCCCCGATCGACAGATGTTCCTCGAACGTCAACCTTCGATCTTGCCCGATTATGGGCGTCAAAAATCGCCACATAACGCACACACCCGCCTTGAAGAGCAAATCGACATGGAACGAATCGGATGACTGACGTGCCCCCTGATGATGAGGCACACCCCGATTGATATTGTGGGTGTTGTTGACATTGCCGTGGTTGACCCAGATCGGTAAAGTCAGTCCCTGCGCGGCGCATTCGTCGACTACCCACTGCGCATATTTCCGCTCGAATTTCACGTTGGTGAAATCCCCCCAGGTGTGAAGGCAGTCGACATACCCTGAGGCATAATAATCGCGAATGACCGGCGCCTGATCGGAGGGGCGGTTGGAGTACTTGTCAAAGTAGGAAAATCTGCCCAGTTCGTCGTAAAACCAAAACGTATCACCGATCTCAAGCCCAAGCCCTTTTCCCTTGGGTGTTTCCTGAGTAGTATTTAGAAATCGATGAAAAAGCCGGAACTCGCCGGCGGTCTGGATACCATGACGGTCGGACAGAATAGTCAGCGCCGCTTTGTACGGATACGGGAATTTGCGGATGCGAAGCCGCCCCCGATTTTTTTTGTGCGTGGCGCTCATGATCTCCCGCTCGCCAGACTTCGATAAATGCTCGCATAGGCAGAGGCGTTGGCCTCCCAGGTAAATCCGCTTGATACCAATTGCCGCGCGTTCTTCTCCATTTGCTGTCGTTCCTGGGGATGGGTCAATAACCACAGCATCTTCTCAGCTAATACCTGTTCGTTTCCGTTGGGGGCCAAAAGTCCGGTGACTCTGTCGCGCACAATCTCGCTTACGCCACCCACATCGGTCGCGACCACAGTCCGGCCGGTAGCGAATGACTCAATGATGGTCAGCGGTACTCCCTCGCTCCGGGAGGAGAGCACGGTGAAGATTGAATTGCGGTTGAGGCGGGTCAGTTCGTCGAGTTTGACCTGACCGGCTACTTGCACATCGTTTTCAAGTTTCAGTTGTGTAATCTGCGAGCGAATCGACGACTCCAATTCCCCGCCACCAGCAAGTACCAAACGGCAGTTTGTCGTGTCGCGATCCTTTACCTGCCGAAATGCTTTCAGCAGTGTGTCGTGCCCCTTGACCGGATGTAGCCGCGCAACACAGAGTATGTACGGCCGCTCCGCCGGCTCTGCCGGCTTATCGAAAGCGGCGAAATAGGCGTTTGCCGCGCCGCCGGGAATGACAACCGCGGTCGACTTCAAACCCGAAACCTTTCGCTTTGCCTCGGAAATCAGAGTCTGACCAACCCCCGTAATGGTATCGGCGCCGCGCAGTAGCTGACGGTACATGATCCGGTTGAGTAGAGACGTTTGAAATCCAAACTGGACATCGCTCCCGTGAAAAGAAACCACCAGCGGAAAACCATGTTGTCTGCGAAGAGTCCGGAAGTATTGATACTGCGCCGACGGATAATGCACATTCACCAGGTCGATCCCATGTTGGCGCATGAAGGTGTACAGCCGGGTAGTGGTGCGGCGGTGGAGCAGGAAAAACGCGGCGATCGATTTGAGGCCGTGACCGGGTATGACCGGCATCCTCGTGTTAAATCCGAAGATATCCGCGCCGTTATCGGTACCCAGATAGGTCGGGATTTCGTCCGGTTGTTGGAGCAGGAGCGTCACTTTGATACCGTGCGACGGAAGATGTTCGACCAGCCGCGATACCCCATGGACCACACCCCCCACCGCCGGTTTGTACCAGGGCAAAACGATGAGGACATGGAGCGGCTTGGTCACTAAAACTTCCTTTTCTCGAATATCACCGGCGCACGTTAGAGTCCGGTAAAGGTATGATATTGAGAGTTCAAGTCAACCAGTGTATGGCCGGAGGCGGCGCAGAGAAAAAAGTTGCCCTGCATGATTGACCGATTTATATATCGGCTTCGGTGTATCATATGAAGAAGTCATCCCTATGTAGCTGAAAGGAATCGGCAATGGTCAGATTATTTCTCGTTTTCGCGGCGCTGTTGATCCTCGCCGCCTGCACAAAGATAGATTACGTCGGTGAAGAATTCGCTCCGACCGCCCATGTCGAGCAGTTCTTTTCCACCGAAGATGTAACCCGCGAATACAAAGTGATGGGGTACGTCGTGGCGACCGCCGACGATATGGTCTCCGCCGAAAAGATGCACAAGAAGCTTATCGAGAAAGCCCAGAAAGTCGGCGCCGACGCGGTGATAATCGAGGGACTGGAGCGTTACGCCGCCGGGTCTAAGACCAGCTACAGTGAGACCTCAAGCGAGAAGATCGACAAGAAGGGGAAAGTCAAAACGGAAACTTCCGGAAGCAGTTCGACATCGTCGGAAGAAAAAAAGCAGATCAAGGCGACCCTGATCAAATACAAGTGAAGCACTTCGTCGTCGAGATTATCTACACCAAACCGCTTGACGAGGTTTTGCCGCTCACCGATCAACACCGCGCCTATCTTCAATCTGGGTATCAGCGCGGTCTTTTGCTTATCTCCGGCCCGCAGGAGCCGCGCGTGGGCGGAATACTTGTGATGAAGGCCGACTCGCCGACGACAATCCAGCAATTCTGTGACAGCGATCCCTACGCCCTCGGCGGAGTCGCCGATTATCGGATAATCGAGTTCCTCCCCAAAAGCCACATCTCCGAACTGGCCCATTGGGTGAAATAGCCGGACAGTTTTTTTGCCACGTAATCGTATTGCAATCATAGCCTTACATCACTTTTCTTAGTTTCTTTCAAATATACCTGTTGACACGGGCCCTATTGCCGATATATTAACCAACCAGACAGTTAAACCATACAGTTAGTTAACTATGATGATGAGCACGACCAAAACGACAGGCGATCTCGAAGAAACCGGGTCAAGAGCCCGGATATTGTCTTCGGCGCTGGACGAGTTTGCTGAGTTTGGGGTTACGGGCGCCCGGGTCGACCGAATCGCCAAGCGAGCAAACGCCAACAAGGCGATGATCTACTACTACTATCAATCAAAAGAGAATCTGTATCGCGAAGTTGTGAAGGACATGATGCACCGCAGAGCCACCCGGCTCAAAGGACAGCTCGATTCGGCCGCCACTTTAGACCAGGTGCTCTATGAATTCGCCAACATGCACACCCACATGTTTGCCGATGAACCCGGATTTCGAACTCTGGCGCTCCGGGAATTGGCGAGTCCGTCGAGCGATCTTCTTGATCAGATGGCCACGATTCTCTCCGAGACCGGGCTCCCGGCCGCCCTTCAAAAGCATTTCGGGGAGGGAATGGAATCGGGCACTCTCAAGCGACTGGACAGCCGACAAGTGATGGCGGCTTTTATCTCAATGAGTCTGGGGTATCTGTTGGTGGCACCATTCACCGACCGTATCTGGAATATCTCTGATAAGTCGCAGTTTCTCGAAGATCGAAAACGGATCATAGTTGATATTTTCCTGCACGGAGTGAGGGCGAGATAATCGTATGAGAATTATTCTCTTGTTGCTGTTGGCGATTCCCCTGTCGGCTCAATCAGACGACTTGACCATTCGCCAAGCGATCGATCAGGCGCTGGCGCATTCGCACACGCTCAAGAAATCAGCCGCGCTCGATTCCGCCTCGGCATTCGCGGTCAGCGCCGCCAGAGCCGAGCGATGGCCCACGCTGTCGCTTTCCGGCACGGCACAATTGATCGAAAACGTTCCGGTCGTTCAATTCGCACCCGGTCAATCACGGGAACTGGGATCAAAAGAAACGTACCAGACAGATCTTCGTTTATCCCTGCCGATCTTCACCGGCGGGAAGATTGGCTACGGTATCGATCTGGCGCGGGCGTCGATGGAACTTCAGCAAGCTCTCTCCAAGGGCGACTCCGACCGCGTAGTCTTCACTGCGTGGACTGAGTACCTCGGATTAGCGCGGGCAAGAGAACTAGTCGATGTCGCCAAGGCTTCGCAAAGACGAGCGGAGATTATCAGCTCCGAAGTTCAATCGCTCATAGCCGCCGGCGTCGCCGACTCAATTGACTTAAACGATGCTCGGCTTGCGCTGGTTCGTGCCCAGCTTGGAGTCAAACAGGCCAAAAATCAACTTCTCTCGGCGCAAATTCGCACCGGCGTTTTGCTTGGTATCTTCCCGGCCGAAGGTCCGAATCCAACCAGTGCACTTCCCGACCCCGCCGCATCGGAAAACCTCAAAGTAACAATCGCCCTGCAGAATAAGAGCGAAGATCGGGTAGCCACTGCGAGCGAGTCGATTGCCCGTGCCAAAGTGCATTTAACCACGGCCGACTTTCTGCCGACGCTCTCGGCCTACGGCGGCTACACGTACGGCAAACCGAACGGCGATTTTTTCAACAACAAGTGGCGCGACTTCTGGTCGACCGGCGCCAATTTGAGTTGGTCTTTCAATCTCGGTGGGCGCACCAGCTCGAAAAATGCGGCCGCTCGCTATGAATTGCGGTCCGCACAGAGCGAACGAAGTCGCGTTTTTGAACAACTAAGTCGTGACGCCCGCCTCGCGCAGGAACAATTGTGGCTGGCGTTCAACCGGTATGAAACGGCTAAGAGTGAATACCAAATAGCCGGCGATCAATTCCGTCAGGCCCAGGCCCGTCACCAAAACGGCGACTTGTCATCCAATCGTCTGCTTGATATCGAAACAAGTTTGACCTCGGCGCAGTCGTCGCTGGCCGCCAGTGTTGCCGACTACTGGCTGGCAGTCGCGTATCTCTACTACACTTTCGGTTCTACAAAATTGCAGGAAGGATTTTGATATGCGAAATATACTCGTAGTGCTCTTTCTTGCCGCGCCCTTTGCCATTCTGGCCGGGTGTAATGGCAACCACGATTCGGCCGGAAGTTCCGGATTCATCGAGGCCGACGAATCTATCATTTCGGCCGAAGTCTCCGGCCGGGTCGAGCGGCGGCTGGTGAATGAAGGTCAGACCGTGAACCGGGACGATACCCTTTTGATTACCGACAAAAGCAAACTTGACCTGCAACTCAATTCGCTCAATGCCGCCCGCGAAGTGATTTCGGCCACACTATCTACGACGCGGTTGGCCGTTGAAAAAGCTCGCACGGCCGAAAAGTTCGCCATTTCCGAACGGGACCGGGTCGACCGTCTTATCAAATCCGGATCGGCCACCCAAAAGCAACTGGATCAGCTTACGTACGAATCTGAACAAGCGACCATCGCTCGCAAGACTGCTGAGGCGAATGTAGTCGCGACTTCGGCGCAACTTGCCAAAACCGACGCCGACACTGCCCTGCTCAATCGCCAAATTCAGGACTGCACTCCTCTCTCGCCGCTATCCGGAATTATCACGGAAACGTATGTCGACGCCGGCGAGTTGGTCTCCCCCGGAAAAGCGCTTTTGAAAATCGCACGACTCGATACCGTTTATGTGAAGATCTATCTGCCGACCGACGAATTCGCGAATGTTAAACTTGGCGATGCCGCCTCGGTCTCGACTGAAACCGGTGGCACGGAATTTCCCGCGGTGGTGATCTGGACTTCGTCCGAGTCAGAGTTTGTTCCGAAAAACGTGCAAACCAAGCAGTCGCGATCCGATTTGGTCTACGCGGTCAAAGTGTCGATTCCCAACTCGGGCAACGTCCTCAAAATCGGCCAGCCGGTATTCGCGACTATAAAAACAAAATGACCTATCTGGCATTAAAAGGGTTGACCAAGTCCTACGGCAAAGTCGCGGCTCTGCGCGATTTCTCACTTGAAGTCGAGCGCGGACAGATTTTCGCCCTGGTCGGCCCGGACGGCGCGGGCAAGACAACCGCCTTGCGCATTGTCTGCCGGTTGATTGACGCCGACTCCGGCGAGGTAACGGTCGACGGAGCTCACCCTGAACGTGACTTTGACAAATTCAAGACGCTACTCGGCTACATGCCCCAGCAATTTTCGCTCTATCAGGATTTGTCTGTCGAAGAAAATCTGATATTCGCAGGCGGACTCTACGGTGTCACCGGCAAAGCCTATCGCGACAAGCGCGATTACCTGTACGGCTTTTCCAATCTCGGTCCCTTTGCTGATCGCCGCGCCGGCGCGCTCTCGGGCGGCATGAAACAGAAACTCGCTCTTTCGTGTGCTCTCATGCACGACCCGGATCTCTTGATTCTCGACGAACCCACCACCGGTGTCGATCCCCTATCCCGCCGCCAGTTCTGGGAGATCCTCCTGCAACTGAAATCTCAGGGTACCACGATTCTTGTATCTACTCCGTACATGGACGAAGTCGCCCGCGCCGACCGCGCCGCGTTCATTTTTGCCGGACAACACCTCTCCACCGGCACACCGGATGAGTTGGCGGCGCAATTCGACGGTCAGGTTTGGTTTTTGGATCGCGAGCCGACCTCGGAGCTGGTTGACAAACTGAATACTCTGGAGGGTCTCACAGCCCGACGGTTTGGTTCGGCGCTCCACGTATATATTGGACGGCAGTCAAGCATCGACCAATACGCTCCAACACTCGCGCCACTCGGAATCGACCGAAGTATGCTTAGCCCCGCGCATGCCTCGCTGGAAGACCGCTTTATTCAACTGATGGAGACTTTGTCGTGAACAAGCGGGTGGTGGTTGATCTTGACAATTTGACTCGCCGATTCGGCAAATTCACGGCGGTGGACAGTATTTCGCTTGAGGTATACGAAGGTGAAATATTCGGATTTCTCGGCGCCAACGGCGCCGGCAAAACTACTGCGATCCGAATGCTCTGTGGCCTTTTACTCCCCACCTCAGGCGGCGGACATGTCGCGGGATACGATGTCCTCACCCAGTCGGAACTGATCAAGCGCAATATCGGGTATATGCCGCAGAAATTTTCGCTCTACCCTGATTTGTCCGGACGACAAAATCTTGAGTTTTACGGCGCCGCTTACAATTTAGATCGCAAAACAGTCGCCGCCCGGATCGCCGAGTTGTCCGAGCGACTCTCGCTCTCGGAATTTATCGACCGCGTTTCCGGTTCGCTTCCGGTTGGCTGGCGGCAACGTCTGGCGCTGGCCGCCTCGCTCCTGCACCGTCCGCGCATTTTGTTCCTGGATGAACCAACCGGCGGGGTCGATCCGGTTTTCCGCCGCACGTTTTGGGGGCTTCTGTACCAACTGGCCGACGAGGGTGTGACCATTTTCGTCACGACACACTACATGGACGAAGCCGAATACTGCGGGCGGATTTCGATCATGCACGCCGGCCGTATAATCGAGCTGGGCAAGCCGTTTGAACTCATCGCACGGCACAAAGCCAGGAATCTTGAAGATATGTTCATCTCGCTCATAGGGGCTCAGGAGTCGGCGCGTGCAACGAATTAAGTTCATCGCCCGCAAAGAACTCTACCATATACTGCGCGACCCGCGCTCGCTTATGATCGTTTTTGCCATGCCGCTTATGATGACTTTTTTGTATGGCTACGCAATCAATATGGATATCGAGCATGTCACCCTTTCGATTGTCGATCACGACCAGAGCGAATCCTCGCGCGAATTGACAGCCCGTTTTTACAATTCGACATACTTTGATCGCCCGGAAGTTTCGCCTGATTTATCGGACATACCAAAGTTATTTCGCTCTGGTGAAGCGGCGGCTGTCTTGATTATCCGTCCCGGATTTGACAAAGCGATGACCGAGCGCTCTGAGTTTGAACTGGGGCTAACCGTAGACGGCGCTGATGCCGCTTTAGGCGCGGCGGTGCAGGCCTTTTCCTCCGCGCTGGTCAACCAGTACTTGGCGTCGAAACTTCCTATTGGCACAACCCTTCCGGGTGTGAGAATCTCCCAGCAAGTGCTGTATAATCCCGATCTGAAATCCTCACATTTCTTTGTGCCGGGTCTATTGGGTGTGATTCTCATGACTATTTCTGCGCTGTTGACTTCGATTACCATCGCCCGCGAAAAAGAAACCGGCACCATGGAACAGCTCCTGACTACACCAGTCAAACCGAGAGAAATTTTGATCGGCAAGTTGATTCCGTATGTAGTGATCGCATTCCTTGATGGCGCTCTCATTGTGACAATCGCAGTCTTTCTCTTTGACGTTCCCTTTGTCGGCTCGCACCTGCTCTTGGTTCTTTTCGGATTTGTCTATATCGCGACCGCCTTGTCACTCGGAATTCTCATCTCATCAGTGACGAAGACCCAACAGGTGGCGATGATGTTGGCCCAGACGACTACTCTTTTGCCCGCGGTCATGCTCTCGGGATTTGTCTTTGCAATTCGCAACATGCCGATTCCCCTTCAGGCGATAAGTCATATTGTGCCGGCCCGCTACTTTGTCGCGATCATCAGGGGAATCATGCTCAAAGGGGCGAGCATTCAGGTGCTCTCGGTTCAGGCGGTGGCGCTGGTCGGCCTCGCGGCGCTTTTCATGTTCATTGCGGCCCGAAAATTCTCTACAAGGATCGGGTAACCATGTACCGCTCATTTGTCGGACTATTGCGCAAGGAATTCATCCAGATTTTCAAAGACCGCTTCATGCTCCGTCTGATATTTGTCATGCCGATCCTTCAGTTGCTTGTCCTTGGGTACGCCATTAATACTGACGTGAAACACATTCCGCTCGATGTCTACGATTTCGATCAGTCGACGTATTCCCGCCAATTGATCCAGGCATTGAGCGCGGGAGAATACTTCGATCCCGAGCTCCGGCTGGGCGATCCCAATGTCGCGCCGCTGTGGGATATCGACCGGCGATTCAAAGACGGCCACTCCCAGATGTCGCTGATCATCCCACCCGGCTTCTCCAAACAACTGTCGCTGAGAGATAGTATCACTATCGGTTTGGTGGCCGACGGCTCCGACGCCAACGCCGCCCGAACCGGACTGGGGTACGCCTCGCAGATCGTCCGCCAATTCAGCCAGCAGATTACCGGTTTCAAACCACCGGTTGAAGTGCGCTCAAGCTTTTTGTTTAATCCTGAATCTGAGTCGAAATATTTCATGATCCCCGGTGTCGTGGCTACTCTGTTGACCATGATCAGCATGATGCTCACCGCCATGGCGATTGTGCGAGAGCGCGAAATGGGAACGCTCGAACAGGTGTTGGTCACGCCGATGCGGCCGGTGGTCCTTTTGATGGGGAAAGTGACAGCGTTTGCCATTTTATCAATTGTCGAGTTTGCTGTGGCGCTCGTGATCGGCATGCTCTGGTATGGCATTCCCTTCGCGGGATCGCCAATACTGTTGTTTGCGCTTGCCGGATTGTACTTGTTGACGACGCTCGGCTTGGGGATGTTTTTTTCGACCATCACCTCGACCCAGCAACAGGCGATGTTCTTTGTCTGGTTCTTTTCCATTTTCACGATGCTCACCTCCGGCTTTTTCACCCCGATCTCCAACATGCCCGATTGGCTACAGCATGTGACCGCAATCAACCCGATGAAATATTTTCTGGTCATTGTCCGCGGCATAATCATGAAAGGGGCGTCGTTGCAAGATCTGTTGCCTAATGTGATTGCGCTTGTCATATTTGGCGTGACCTTGTTTGTTTTTTCGGTTTTGCGGTTTCACAAACGGGCGGGATAATCTCAAGGAGGAGATTGTATGTCGGCCACAATTGCAGTCGGAGCCAAAGCCCCGGCTTTTGCATTGCTCAATCAGGACGGCGCAAAAACCAAACTCTCTGATTTCAAGGGACAGTGGGTGGTCCTGTATTTCTATCCGAAAGATGACACGCCCGGTTGCACTACCGAGGCGTGCGATTTTACGGGCGGCATGAAGGCCCTCGAGAAGCTCAATGCGACAGTCCTGGGAGTTAGCGCTGATTCGCCTGAGAGTCACCGAAAATTCGTCGACAAATTCAAATTGAAAGTCTCATTGCTGTCCGATCCGGATCACAAAATGATCGACACATACGGTGTCTGGCAACTGAATAAGAACTACGGCAAAGAGTACATGGGAATCGTCCGCACCACCTATCTGATCGATCCGGCCGGTAAGGTAGCGTATCTCTGGGAGAAGGTGAGCGCCGAAGGACATGCCAAGGATGTCATGGCTAAGTTGAAGGAACTTTCCGGTAAATAGTCATGCGCATCTTGATCTCCGGCGCCAATGGTTTCCTGGGCACAGCGCTCATTCCTTTTCTGGAACAGAGGGGACACACTGTCGTGCGACTTGTGCGACGTGTGGAATCCAATCGCGACATTTTCTGGGATCCCCGCAATCACACGCTTGATTCCGGAAAGTTAGGCAACTTCGATCTTGTCATTCATCTGGCCGGCGCCAATATCGCGGGCAATCGCTGGAGCGAATCTTACAAGCGCGAGATTTGGGACAGCCGTATCAAAGCAACCGAACTTCTCGCTGGTGGATTATTGGCCAGTGGTGCACCGCCAAAAATATTTCTATCGATGTCCGGTGTCGGATATTACGGCTCGTGCGGCGACCGAATGCTCGATGAATCCTCACCACCGGGGGATGATTTTATGGCCCGTTTGGCAATTGGCTGGGAGAATGCGTCGACACCACTATCGGAGGCGGGGGTGCGAGTTGCTCACCTGCGCACCAGCATGGTCCTTTCGCCAACCGGAGGCGCACTTGCCAAAATGCTCCCACCTTTCAAGCTCGGGCTCGGCGGACGGCTCGGCCACGGATATCAATACTGGAGCTGGATCACACTGACCGATTTTCTGGCGGCGGTTGTATTCATTGTCGAACACGATCAACTTTCCGGTGCGATCAATATGACTTCGCCAAATCCGGTCACCAACCGCGAATTTACGGCTACATTGGCCGAAGCTGTTCATCGGCCGGCATTCATGCCAGTACCGGCGTTTCTACTTCGTGCTCTTTTCGGTGATATGGCCGACTCGGTCTTTTTTGCCAGCCAACGGGCAATCCCCGCCAAGCTAACCGCCGCCGGCTTTTCGTTTTCGGCCTCTATTTTAGCCGATGCCCTTTCTGATTCCTGATTTGTCTCTCACCGATTGACAATCGCGACGAACACCGAGGGACTACCCAAGAGTTTCAGTCGGAGCATTCTGCAACAACTCATCAAGGCAATTCTTCACCTTATCGTATACATTGGCAATCTGAGGCTCAGGTCACCATTGTTTTATTCCGGAAGAACCGCCCAAAAGATTTGCCGGGGCGGACAAAAGTCATATATTCTTCTCCCTGTAACGCAAAATACCGGAGTGAAATAGTCCGATGACTGAAGAACAAAAAAAACAATCGCTGTACCGTCACCCCTTGGCCGCGGTGGGCGGCGCTCTCATGGCCGCGGGCGGTTTTGCCTTTGTCGTCCTGTTGTTGATCGACCTGGCATCGCACACCGACAATCCGTACAACGCACTTGTCACGTTTATCGGCGCCCCGGCGCTCGTGACGATCGGATTGGTCCTGTTCCTGATCGCGATCTACTTGCAGATGCATGCCGCCAAGAAGCGCGGGGAGAAAGTTAAATTCAGTCTCTCTATTGACCCGACCGATCCGAAATACATGCGCAATCTCTGGGTCTTTCTCGGCCTGTCAGCGGTTTTAGTCGGCATCGTGGCGTACAGTGGATCGCGCGCCTATGAAGCGACCGACTCGACCTCCTTTTGCGGCAAGACCTGCCACGAAGTCATGGAACCGCAGTATGTGACCTATCAAAACTCCCCTCACGCCCGGGTGCTTTGTGTCGATTGTCACATCGGACCGGGGGCCTCATTTTATGTAAAATCAAAAGTCGACGGCCTCCGTCAGGTGCTCGCGGTCACGACCAACAGTTTCTCCCGCCCGATAGAAACGCCGGTGACTTCATTGCGTCCGGCTCAGGAAACTTGTGAGCGATGCCACTGGCCCCGCCAATTTTACGGCGAGAAGCTGATCACCAAAACATATTTTCGGACTGACGAGAAAAACTCGCCCTGGACAATCAGTCTGCTCGTCAAAATCGGCGGAGGGAATCCGCGCACGGGTAAACTCGAGGGAATTCACTGGCACATGATCGGCGATAACACAATTGAGTATGTCGCCACCGACCACAAACGCCAGAATATTCCGTTTATCAGGGTCACCAACTCCAAAGGTGACACCGCTATCTATATGGAACCGGGAGCAACCCCCCCCGATTTGTCCGACACCGCGGTAGAACTTCGCAAATTCGATTGTATGGATTGTCACAATCGGCCCAGCCACCGGTTTCAGCCGGCCGCCACTGCGGTCAATCTGGCGATGTCAACCGGCCGTATTCCCACCGACCTGCCGTATATTCGCCAGGTTGGTTTGGATCTGCTGAATGCAAAGTACGACAAGCGCGAGGATGCCTTTATCGCGATCACCAAAGGGGTGACCGATTACTATCGGACTAACTATGCCCAGCTCGCCGACAGCCGCATCGACGATATCAAGAAAGCCGGCAACGCCCTCATAAATATCTACAAAGAAAATTTCTTTCCGGAGATGAAAACCGACTACCGGGCGAGGGAAAACAACTTAAGTCACTTCACTAACGACGGCTGTTTCCGGTGTCACGACGGCGTTAAGGTAAATCAGTGGGGGCAGAAGCTCTCACACACCTGTAATACCTGCCATGATATTGTAGCCCAGGGACCGTCGATGAGTGTCGACTCGCTTGAAAACCGGATTTCCGGCCTTGAGTTCAAACACCCTGAGGATATCGATGACGCCTGGAAAGAAACCAAGTGCACCGAGTGCCACACGCCGGATCAGGGATACTGACCAGTCGATTCACAGTGGTGTCAGGCGTCCCGCCTGAAATAAAAGCATATTGGTAGCCGACCGCTCCGCGGTCGGTTTCTTTATTTACACGGACCCTACTTCTTCCGCTGATAATACACAAACCGCAAGGCCCCCAGCGCCGACTCGGTGTAGTTCTTGTACCCCGGTTCGCTTGCTGAAATGATCACTTTCACGGGTTCGTACTCACGCAAGAATAGTTCCGACCCACCCAATTCATAGTCACTCAGAAACCACGGAAAATTGTTGGCGTAGTCGCCGTTGGCCGGTCCGATGATTATGTAATCCGGTTTGCGCGACAGAACATACAGTCCGTCGCCTTTCTGATGTCCTGGCCACTCCTGCATTTTGGTTCGCATGGGCACATTCGAGCGGCGGGCAATTATCGAATCGTTTAACCCCAGCATATCAATAAATCTGAGATTGGGAGCAAAGTAGGGAGTCGATCCGGCGGTATTAAGTGCGACAAGGCTTCCGGAGGGCCAGTTGGAGTTTATGTATTTTCCAACCTGTTTACCAAGAAAGGCCGCGCCATCCTGTATCTTCGCCCGCCGATACTCTTCAGTCGGAAGGATCAATTGCCCCGCACACAAAAGCAGAACCGCGCAGACTACGGCGATTTGAAAAGTCGATCTGACCAGGAACTTTTGCTCGGATAACAACTCATACAAGAGGTACCCGCCCACCGGAATCAACGGTGAGAAAAGCCGAAAACCGGGCATATGGTCCCCGCCGATTGCGAATATGTAGGCACCGTAAACCGATACGATACTTAGGAACCAAAGCGCACGCACGCGTAGCGTTCGGGTAACAACGGCTGTAAACAGAGCAATCACCACCAACAATGGGACTAAGGGGAGCGCCCGGCAGAAATCGCCTGCATATTCCCAGCCATACGATACCACTGATCCAAGATTCGATGCCTTGACATAGAAGGTATTCGGCAACCAGGAGTGATAGTAGTTAAACCGCCAGATAGCATGTGGGAAAACAAGCATTGCCGCTCCCGCGACAAACAACCCCAGACGGTGATCCCATTTTCGCTCGAATTGCAGTCCTCTGACGATTGCGAATGCCGCACCAAGTGCCACAAAGAGAATCCCCTCCGGGCGGCAAAGTGTCGCCAGTCCGAACCAAAGACCGGGCGCCATCAGCGAACGGCGGCTGTCGGACATGGAGTCGGAAAATTGCACCGCGCCGATTGTTACAAGCAGAGCGAATAGTGTTGTTTCAAGCCCGCCAAGTGTCCAGATGATTACCGGCAATGCGGTTGTCGAGATGATTACTGGGACCAGCGCCAGCCAGTTCGCTGAATGCGAATCATGGGTTCGCAAGAATCTTCGAGCGCTGAAGGCTACAAGCAGGAGATACGAACCGATACCAATGATCCGGGAGGCAACGACCAAATCGACTCCGCATTTCCCCATCGCCGCAGTGAGTATGACAAAAAGAAAATTGGTGTACCCCTCTACTCGCTCACCCGGATTCCAGCAAAGTCCGCCGCCGCTCAAGAAAGTCTGGGCATACCGAAGCGAAATATAGGCGTCGTCGTGGAAAAATAGACGATACTGATAAAACAAAGCACCTGCTATACCAAGTACGACCAGAAGCACGGCCAGATGCGGTCGTCGAACGAGAGGCGCAGGCGAATCAGGTGGTGGCATCTGTTACGAGCGAATCGTAATGAGCTTTGTCTTGGCGCGAGTTTCCGGAGAATACCAAACGCCAACAAAATCGGCGATTGACGCCTCCTCTCGAGAGCGCCAGCGCTCGGCTATCGGTTCGCGGATCAACCGACGTATTGCCTTGTATCCGGGGCCATAGTGAGCCACCAGTTCGCCAGCCTGCGCAATCGCTATCGGCAGGAGATGCTCCGTGGAAGCTACTTCGTCAACCAGTCCAGCCGTTTGGGCGGAACTGGCAGTAAGCGACTTTCCAGTCAGGAGAAGTTGCTCGGCCACCTGATTACTCACCCGATAGCGGAGCATTTCAACTGTGCTGGCAAAAAGCGACGCGCCAAGCATGACTTCAGTAAGCGCAATATTGATCGGTGCATCAACAGCTATCGCGGCATCACACGGAATCAAGAGCATACACCCTCCCGCTACCGCGTGGCCGTTGACCGCCGCAACGATTGGTTTGGGGAAAAGAAACAATTCCGCGCAGAAACCGCAGAAGTCTTTCAGAAAGTTGCCAAATTCATCGGGCGGCAGGTCATACAACGCCGGAACATCCAGCCCAAAAGAAAAGAACTTCCCGCGTCCGGTCAGCACAACCGATCTGATGGAATTGTCACGCTCAATTTCGGCAAACGCCTCACGTAATTCAGCCACCACTTGCTGTTGTATAGCGTTGACTTTTCCGCGCGACAATGCGACCACAGCGGTCTGGTCGTGTTGTTCAATCGATACAAATTCCATTGGTACTTCCGCCAAAAGATAGAGCGGCGGCCCACATTACAAAAGCTGAAAAAAATGCGGCCTATTTGGGGGGAACGATAAGCGTAGGGAATCCTGGTTCGGCAACGCGATAGAGGGTCATTGCGTCCTCCGGGGAGATCAACACCACCAGACGATCCTCACCGAACGGTCGCTGGATCTTTTGCGACAGGTCGACCATTGAAGTCTTAAAGTCACCCTTTGCATCGCCCTGTATATCGGATCGAATCTCCAATACCAGCCCGTCGCTCCAGAGGAGCTGAAACCGGCCGGGAATTTCCCGCTGGAGTTTTTCCGGCGCGACATTGACCACCTGCCCGACAATCTTGAGCACCGAGTCAGGTGTCTTGTCTTTGGCGGTAAAGAGATACTTCTCGACAACCGGCCTGACCAGACGCTTTTTGTCTGACTGAAATTTTTCGGCGAATGATTTCAGATCGCCTTTATCGCCGTCGACGAGCTTAAACGGGCAACTCCAGACCAGCGTCCCCTTCATTTTCAGGGCCAAGTCCGTGTCGGCCAGATCAATCTCAAAGTACGGCTTTTCTGTGCGGGCCAACGCCAGCTCGGTTTGAGTGATGGCATAATCGGTGGCGGCGGGAATTGCCGGCTTGGACGTGCTCCCATCGTTATCACCCGAACCGCACGAGATTAGGAAAATAGTCAGAATGACGCCAATGGCTAACGACGTCTGATTTATTGTAGTAGCACGTTTCATTGGAATCAGAAGATGTACACCATCGCACCCATTTGCACTTTGTTGAAAATCTGTTCCAGTGCTTTGGCCTCAACTCGCACACACCCGTGAGTGACATTGACACCCAAGAGGCGCTCGTAGATAGTGCCGTGAATGAAATATCCTTCAGTCCCGAATCCGATGGCGTAGTCGCCCATCATTGACGGATCGAGCCGGTCCTTTTCGCTCTTGGGAATCTTCTCCCCTTCTTCGATAAAGGCCCAGTCCGGTTTTCGCCACCAGGGTTGTTTGATCTTATTGGTCACCTTGAAAACACCGAGGGGCGTATCGAACACCCACTTGCGGTGGGTAACCGAATCGATAAGCTCGCCGCCGTTGCCGGTCGAACATTCAGCTTTAATAATAATTGAGTCTCGGGTGCGGTAGTAGATCTTGCTGGCGTGGGTATTGATGACAATATACGGCACTCTGGGGGACAACTTGTCCAGTGCCAGTTTGGCGGCCTTGAGTTCTTTTTGCGCTTTCTTGGCGTCGGCAGGTAGCGACGGCAACGAATCGAGTTTGGCCGGGATCGCGTCGGTGACTTCACCTTCACTTGGCGGACTGGTATACCAAAGGAGCCCGACTACGCCAATCACGATGATCGCAACGACTGAATAAACAACAATTCTGATCATGGCCAGTTCGCCGATCTGCGGACAATTGTCACCGGGGTTCCGTTGGTGACATAATTCAGCATATGATCCATATCTTTATTGGTCAGCGCCACACACCCCTCGGTCCAGTCCTTCCCTTTGCCGCCGTCGCCGTGTATCTCAATCAGTCCGCCTATGCGGGCGCGTGAAGAGATGATTCCGCTTCGTTTGTTCTCGGCAAATCGGCGGCGGTCGGAGTCGTTGGGGTAATCAATCAGTAGCGCCTTGTAATACTTGCTCGACCGGACTTTTACCTGCACCACCTGGTACATTCCTTCGGGCGTGGCACCGTCACCGGAGAGCAATTTCTGGTGCGCTGAGTTGTAGCCGAGTTCGCAATCATAGGTGCGGATCAATTTCCCTGCCCGTACCAGATATGACTTGTGCGCCGCTTTATCTACTATGACCGCGTAGCCGCCGGAGTTTCGTGACTGCTCAAGTGTCTCGTTTACCCAGTTGCGCCAGACTGCCATCCGCTCGCGGTCGGCATCGACGTAATCGGCAAACAGAGTCGACAATTGCCGAAGGGCTTCGTTTCCTTTGGTAACCGCCCGGAGAGCTTCGTCGAATTCGTTTTTCTGATGGAGACTTGCGGCTATTTTGTGTTGCAGTTCGGCGACATTGGCAAACCGTTCCAGTTTGTACCGCGCAAGCGAACCGTTGACCGACTCATTCCACGAATCGATCTCTTTGGCTAATGCGTCAATTCCCGACTTGGAAATAAACGACACCCGGTTGAGTGAATCTTCGGTCTTCGCTTTGGCGGAATCGGCTGTAGCGCCGGCCAGCGCGAGAAGTGCTTTCGCCGATTGGTAATCGCGCAAAGCGGCGACCCGTCCATTTTGGCGCGCGATCTCAAGCCATCCTTGCTGGACCAGTTGCTCAGCCTTGCGGTAGACCGGCTCTGCATACCGAATAGCACCGGCTTTGGCCGCCGTCGCTACGCGCGATTTGGCGGTCTCCAGCGCCAGGAGCGGAGGATTGTCAGAATAGGTCAGCACGACTACCCCAGCAGTCAACACTACAACGGTAGCGGCTCCGATAATCCAATGTTTGGCAATGAACTTCATACTATAAACAATGTACACAAAACAGGAGCGGAGGAACCGTAAAACTCACGGTCCCTCCGCAGTATCGACAGAGTATCAAAAAGTATTGAGACTCAACTTAGTTCGACGGTGCACTGCCCATTTTTTTCTTCTGGGCGGCCATCGAGATTTCACCCATGAGGGAGCGGGCCTTGGCGATCACAGCTTCGACCTTGCCCTTGGCAACCATGTACTTGCCACTGTTGTAATCGGCCTGAGCATCGCCGAACTGCGTGCCGACTCCGGCCACATCGGTCTTGATCAGTTCGATATCGGCCTTGTTGCCTTTGCCAACCGGTGCTTTGGCCAGCGCGGCGTTGGTGGAATCAAGCACAGCCTGAGCTTCGGCCAAGAGGGCTTCGACCTGCACGCGCACTTTTTCCTTTTCGGTGGCGGCAGTCTGCGAGGCCTGCTTAAGCAGAGCGTCGGCACGGACATACATGTCCTTCGAGGCGCCATAGCTACGGAACAGGGCAAACTTGTTATCCTGTTCGGTCTTGGCGGCGTTAGCGGCGTTGAGCGTATCCTGGGCCATACGCAGGGCATCCGGAGCGTAGGTTTCGGCTTCAGCCGACTGCGCGGCGGTCAGGGAGGCCTGAGCGGCGGTCATTTCGGCTTCGGGAGCCTTTGAGCAACCGGCGAGAATCGCCAGCAACGCAAAGACGGCGATAATCGCTGAAAGCTTCTTCATTGTCGTTTCCTTTCAAGTTGGGTGCGCTACATGTTGTCGGCAACACCCGGGTTAAGAGAATTAGTTTCGATTTTTTCGTCCGGGAATACTGTCCCGACCCTTCCTATCCAACGGGCTCTGTGAAACTTTTCTCATGCAAAGAGAAATAGACACAGATTCCCATTTTGAGAGCCGGAAATAATCGCGCCACTATAGGTATGTCAACCCTTTTTTTGAAATAGGTCACAATGGGAGAAAACCGGGCGGAAATTTTGGTTCGCCCACCATTGAGAAGACGTAACTATTTGTGAAATAAAGCCTTGCGCCGAAATGAGTTGGCCGAAAGCTACTCGGTCCGGGAGCCCCTACCGGTCGATGTGTACGCTGTCGGGAAGTTCGTTCCGGTCGTCGTGGCGGCGCGGGAAATTCCGGGACAATTCAGCGCCAATTAAATCAACCGCCGCGATTATACCCTCGGCATGTTTGTGGGCTTTCAGGCCGGCCATGATCATCCCTTGCGGAGTGTGCCAGTATTCTTCGGGGAGTTTTTCTGCAATCGCCTTGTCGGCAATAACCGAAGTGTGCGGCTCTTCCAGTGAAACAAAAATCAAAACGCCGGTCTGGCCGGTGGTCGGGGTCAATTTTGCGAAGTGCTCGAGGGCATGATTCCATACCATCAGTCGCTTTCGCTCCGCGCTCATGAATAGGAGCGGATAGACCAGATAGAGCAGGGCGAAACCAGCCAAACCCCACAAGATTGCCTGAGTGAAATTGTAGTACGTCCCCCATTCGTCGGAGTGACTAATCCAGAGCGCGACTGTTATCGCCACCAGTGCCGCCACCGACCCAGCCCCGATCCGCTCCCAAAACCAATGATGTGAGCGCTGAACGATTGTCACCGCGATCTCGCCGCTGGTGCGCGACTCAGCCTGTTTGACCGCGTTCTCGATTGCTTTCAAATCGATCGCCGAAAAATATTTATCAACTAATTTGGGCATATTGCTCCTTCACCATCCACCCGACGAGCCGCCGCCGCCCGATGATCCTCCGCCGAACGTAAATCCACCGCCACCACCGCCGCGTCCGCCGCCAAATCCCCCGAGGCCACCCATTCCGCCCATTCCTCCCATCCACCATCCGCCACCGCCGCCCATCAGGCCGCGTCGACGGCGCCCTATAGCGCTGAGCACAATCATGATCAGGAATATGACCAGGAAAAACGGAAATCCCTTTTTCACTTTCTCTTCGTCGGCCGAACCCTTTGGCTTGTACTCGCCGCCGATCGCCACGATGATGCCGTCGACCACCGCCGCGACCCCGCCGTCATAATCCTGTTTGCGAAAATGATCGGCCATCGGCGATTTTCGTCCGACTAGTCGGCCGCACTCGATATCAGTCAGGTCGCCCTCAAGTCCGTAGCCGACTTCGACCCGCGCTTTGCGATCTTCGATCGCGACCACGTACAAAACACCATTGTCCTGCTTGGCCTTGCCGATTCCCCATTTCTTAAAGACATCAATCGCGACATTTTCAATCGCGTCGCCGTCTAACGTGCGGACAATCAGCACCCCGATTTCATGGCTCGAGGCATTCTTGTAGTCGGTGATCTTGCGGGTGAGTTCTTCGCGCGCCGAGCGCGAAAGCACTCCGGCCGGATCGTTGACCGGACCGGAGTAACTGGGAATCTCGAACGCGCCGGCAATTCCGACCGCGATAATTAGAAACAAAACAGCCGCGGAGATAACCGCGACTGTTTTGAATAGACTATTTGTTTTCAAAGATGTCTTTCACATTCGGAGCGGTTTGAGCTCCCGCTTCGGCCGCAAAGTACGTCTTTTCATACGGAAATCCGAAGATCGCCCCCGCCGCCAATGCCCGAATGCCGCTCTGGCGATAGACATTGTACTCGCGGACAACTTCGTTGTAGGCCCGACGTTCCTGCGTGATTCGGTTTTCCGTTCCCTCAAGCTGGGTCATAAGATCAGTGTAGGCTTGCTCACCTTTGATTTCAGGATACTGTTCGGCCACCATATTGATGAACGAGTTGAGTTGCCGCGACAACTGCGCCGAGATTGAATCCAAGAGGCCGGGATTCTGCCGCAGGAGCGCCGTGTCGAGCGAACTTTTCAGGTCGACAACCCGCTGACGCATGGAAATGACATCGGTCAACGTCTGCTGTTGACGTTTCATGAAATTATCCACGCTCGCCACCAGATTCGGCACCAGGTCAAAGCGACGCTGGTACACATTCTGCACCTGCCCCCATTGGGCGTCGACTCCCTGACTCCGCGATATAAGTCCGCTACGGCCGGTCCAGATCATCATGCCGACGATGACCACCAGTCCGACGATCACTGCCAGTACAATTCCAAATACTTTCACTCTCTGCTCCTTCTCTATCGATTCTGACTATTTTCCATACATACTCGCCGCGCCGCCGAATATTCACGGCCGCCGGTCGCTACCGGGCGATCCCGAAATACTCCTGGCGCAAGGTAGACCCTTGCCAGGGGCGCGTCAACAAGCATTGCCGATAGCGGGAGTGCGTGGATTTCGTCGGTCAATGATTACAATTTATGGTTGCACTAACCGACCCCTGGCGCTATAATTGGCCCCGCACAGAAAATGGCGCGGCCCACCGGCCGCCGCCAGAGAATACTAACACGGGAGATCGATCGAGGACTAATATGCGCTTGCTCGGAAAAATTCTGCTTGGGATTGTCGTTTTGCTCGTGGTGGCGGTGGGTGTATGGTACTGGTGGTTTACCAGCAACTACCCCAAAGTTGGCACGGCGCCCGTAATGAAGATCGAACCGACGCCTGAGCTCCTCGCCCGCGGCGAGTATCTTGCCAATCATGTTTGCGGGTGCATGGATTGTCACTCGACTCGCGACTGGCGTTACTATGCAGGCCCGATCGATGAATCCACCAAGGGAAAAGGCGGCCAGATCTTTGACCAGGCGATGATCGGCATTCCGGGAACCATCTACGCCTCCAACATCACACCGGCCGGCATTGGGTCGTATACCGACGGCGAGCTATACCATACAATCACTACCGGTGTGACCAAGAGCGGACGCGCCATGTTTCCGATGATGCCTTACCCGAATTTTGGCACGCTCGACGACAATGATGTCAAGGCGATCATCGCCTATATCCGCACTCTTGCACCCGTAGAAAACGCGGTACCGGAGTCGAAGCTCGACTTCCCAATGAACCTGATTGTGCGTTTGATTCCCCGCCCCGGCTCCCCCTCGCCAATTCCCGACACCGCCGACGAGGTCGCCTATGGAAAATACATGACCACCGCGGCAGGATGCTACGATTGCCACACGCAAATTGACGATAAAGGTAAGCCGCTACCGGGAATGGACTATGCCGGCGGAATGGAAATCCACTTCCCCGCGCCGTGGAGTTTTCTCAATCGGACAGCCAACATCACGCCTGACAACGAAACCGGTATCGGGAACTGGTCGCGTGAGCAGTTCATTGCCAAATTCAGGAGTTTCGCGCCGGACAGTGTCCGGCAGGTAGCGCTTGATTCAACGACATTCAATACCGCGATGCCATGGACGCTCTATTCGGGCATGACCGATAAAGATCTCGGTTCGATCTACGCCTACTTGCGCACGATTAAACCAGTCAATCACAAGGTGGAACATTTCGAGCGGGAGACGATGTCCTCGCACTGATGTCTGTTAGCTAATCAGCCGGCAGTCTTGAATTCCCGCAGGACGCCCAGCACGATATCGATATCGCCCGGCGTGTGGTCGGCGCTCACCTGGAACCGCACCAACTGGTCCCCTTTGGGAACGATTGGGAAGTTCAGCCCAGTCGCGAGAATGTCGTGATCGAGAAGGAATCTGACCAGCGTGGTTGTCCGCTCTGTGTCGCGCACAAATAGCGGCACCACCGGATGCTCTGACTGGATGGTCTCGAATCCTAAGTCGATCAGACCCTTCTTAAACCGCGCAGTCATCGCCCGCAGGTGGCGAAGAAGTTCAGCGCCGGTTGGACTCTGAATAACTTCAAGCGCCTTGAGCGCGGCGCTGGCTTCCGGCGGAGTGATCGGGTTGGTATAAATATAGAGCGGATTTTTCTCACGTAAAAAGCTGATCACCGCCTGCGACGAGACAATGTACCCGCCGTTCACACCAAATGCTTTACCAAGGGTGCCGACAAGAAGATCTACCCCCTGCGCTTTGCAGTACTCTTCAGTGCCGCGGCCGGTCTCGCCGAACGCCCCGACACCGTGCGAGTCATCAACCATGAGGACAATGTTTTTCGGAAACTGGGCGTCATAGCGGCTCACGATGTCGCTGATGTCGCCAAGTGGCGCCACTGCGCCCCGCATCGAGAAAATGCCGTCGGTGATCACAATAAGCCCTTCCACCTGCCCGATACACTCTTTGATATGGTTCTCAAGCGCGATGACATTCAGGTGCGGATAGACTTTCTTGATTTTCGGCTGAGACAGACGGATGCCGTTGATGATGCAATTGTGATTGAGCTCGTCGGATATGATTCCGGTCTCCGGTGTCATGAGCGACAAGATCAGGCCCACAACTGATGTATATGCCGCACTGGTGATCATGCATGCCTCGCGGCCATGAAACTGGGCGAGTTTGGCTTCGAGATCGACATGCGGCTGGTATGTGCCGGAAATAAATCGCACCGCCCCGGGACCGACTCCGAACAGGTGCGCGGCGCTTTCCTCGGACTGAATTAACTCGCTACGAAGCGAAAGACCCAGATATGAATTGGAGTTCATCCGGATGAACTGACGCTCACCGAATCCTGTCAGCAAAAAGCGCGG
This sequence comes from uncultured Ignavibacteriales bacterium, assembly GCA_964571235.1. Lineage (GTDB taxonomy): Bacteria > Zixibacteria > MSB-5A5 > GN15 > FEB-12 > JACRAV01. The sequence goes on from CAZNAI010000006.1 coordinate 43,929, forward strand.
TCCTTTGGAGCCGGTCGGTGGTACTACACCGGCTACAATCTTCTCGTCCCCTTTGGCCGTGCCGGCCGCCTCGATGGCCGCCACTTCCTGTTGTAGTCTCTGTCCCAGTCTGTCTATCGGCATCGTTTTTCCTCACTCAAAATTGCCAGGCCGGACGCGGAATGGCGCCCCGGTCGGGGCTCAATTTGCACCCTAAGGCCCTCGATAGGCAAGGACAATTGCTGGATGTTTTCTAAAGACGAAGCCCCCCATGGTCATGAGGGGCTTTTAGTGATCCGCCGCTTGGGGTCTATTGAAATAGACCCCAGCACTGTCGTTGCGAGCGGAGCGAAGCAATCTCCTCTTTGTACTGAGCCAAAACCATGAGGAGAGATTGCTTCGTCGCTCCGAGGACATCGCTCCTCGCAACGACCGCGTCGGGGACTTTTGTCTACGAGCTCCTGCGGTTTGTGATCGCGCTACGGTTAAGTCATCTCACATGCCGAATCGCTCGACTATCTCCTGCTTGGTTTTTCCCAGTATCTCGTACTTCTTGCCGACTTTCACGAATGCATCCAGCGCCTTGTCCAGATGATGTCGATCGTGAGCCGCCGATATCTGGGTACGGATTCGCGCCTGTCCCTGAGCGACCACCGGGAAGAAAAATCCGATGGCATAGATACCTTCGGCAAACAGATCCTTGGAGACATCTTGTGAAAGTTTGGCGTTGTACAGCATCACCGGCACAATCGGCGTGTCCCCTTCTTTGAGCAAAAAGCCGGCATCGGAAAGCCCTTTTCGCCAGTAGGCGGCGTTGGCTTCGAGCTTGTCGCGTCGCTCGGTGTTCTTGGTGAGAATCTCAAGAACGCGCAATACTCCGGCCACAACCACCGGGGCGATCGTATTGGAAAACAGATACGGCCGCGCCCGTTGGCGGCACATCTCAACCAGTTCCCGCCGCCCCGAGACACACCCGCCGGAGGCCCCGCCGAGCGCTTTGCCGAACGTGGTGGTGATAACATCCATCTTCCCCAACACGCCGTACTTTTCATGGGTGCCGCGGCCAGTCTTGCCGATGAACCCGCTTGCGTGCGAATCATCGATCAACACCATCGCGTCATATTTTTCGCACAGCGCGACCATTTCGTCAAGAGGCGCAGTGTCGCCGTCCATCGAAAAGACGCCGTCGGTAACGACCAGTCGGATGCGTTTGTCCTGGTGCATCTGAAGTTTCTCTTCGAGATGCTCCATGTTGGCATGTTTGTACGTATCCTGCATTGCGCTACATAACCGCATACCGTCAATGAGCGAGGCATGAACCAAACGGTCGGAAATCATCACATCTTCTTTGGTCAGGATCGCCTCGAACACCCCTGCGTTGGCATCCATACATGAGGGAAAGAGGATGGTCGCTTCCGTCCCCAAGAAAGCGCTCAGGCGCTCTTCAAGCTCGCGGTGAATATCCTGTGTTCCGCAAATGAACCGCACCGACGACATGCCATATCCGCGGGCGTCCAGCCCTTCGTGCGCCGCTTTTACAACGTCAGGGTGACTGGAAAGTCCCAGATAGTTGTTCGCGCACATATTGATGACTTTCTTGACCGCCGCCCCCGAGGGAAACTCCACCTCGATATCCGCGGCCTGAGGCGAATGAATAAATCGCTCCCGTTTGAACAGTCCGGCGGTTTCGATGCCCGTCAGCGTCTCCTGGTATACACCGCGTGCTCTCATACTAAATCCCATATCTATCTCCTTTGCGCCCACAGCACATTAGTGAACATACTCATTGACCAGCGCCACGATCTTGTTGACCGTATCAAACGCGGCCGGTGTGGCTTTGTCGTCGGGGATGGAAATCTTGTACTTGGTTTCCAAAAATCGCTTGAGCGAAACCATCGAGAACGAATCGACAATACCGCTTGAAATGAGCGGTGAGTCAAAACCGATCTCTTCGTCGGCATCTTCCAGATACTCTTTTTTCACATAGTTCAGAACTATTGTTTTCATGTCTTCCATATGCATCTCCTGTTGGCTGACTAATCGTTTTCCAAAGTTGAAAGGTCGCCGATTTCTTCTCCCCATTCGCGAGCATGGAGCACCCGACGCATGATCTTCCCGCTTCTGGTCTTCGGGAGTGTGTCGACATACTCTATTTCCTGCGGCATGGCCAGTGAGGACAGCCGCTTGCGGATAAAATTCATGATTTCAAGTTCAAGTTCGGGCGAGGCCTGATTTCCGGGACGGAGTGTCACAAATGCCTTGACCACTTCCATGTTGACATCGTCCGGTTTGGCAACCACCGCTGACTCGGCCACTGCCGGGTGTTCTAGGAGCGCCGATTCGACCTCGAATGGACTCACCAAGTGTCCGCCAGTGTTGATGATATCGTCGTCGCGTCCGGTGAACCAGAAATACCCCTCGTTATCAAGACGCGCTCGATCTCCGGATAAATACCAGCCGTTTCGGAATTTCTTCTGGTAGGTCGCTTCGTTATTCCAGTAGGTGCGCATCATCGCCGGCCAGCCGGGGCGGAAGGCTATCAATCCGACCTTGCCGGGTTGGGTGATCGGTTCGTTAGTGTCGGCATCGAGCACCACCGCGGTCACTCCGGGAAACGCCTTCCCCATGGAACCCGGTTTGATCTTCATCCCCGGAAAGTTGGTGATCATGATCGAGCCGGTTTCAGTTTGCCAGTAGGTATCGAGAAACGGCAGTCCCAAAACGCGCTCAGACCAGATGACCGCCTCAGCATTCAGTGGTTCGCCGACACTTGCCAAATGTCGCAATGATGACAGGTCGTATTCATTCGGAGTTGCGTCTCCTGCCTTCATCAGCGACCTGATCGCAGTCGGCGCCGAATACCACATAGAGATTCGGTGTTTCGCAATAAACTGATACCAGGCGTCGGCCGAGAAACCGCAATCGAGCACACACTGGGTCACACCGAGCGCGAACGGCGCGATAATCCCGTACGATGTCCCGGTCACCCATCCCGGATCGGCGGTGCACCAGTAAATGTCGTCATCGCGCAGATCCAGCACCCATTTGGCGGTCAGATACTGGGAAATGAGCGAGTAGTGAACGTGCTTGACCCCTTTGGGCTGGCCGGTCGTTCCGGATGTGTAGTGAAGCACCGACGGACACTCCGCCGTCGTTGGGTACGACTCGAACTCCTCAATAGGACGAGCATCATCCAGCGAAAACCCGATTTCGTTTTCTGACAACTGCTTCTTGTTGTCGTGATCAACGATGATCACTTCCTTCAGATTCGGAAGCTGGTCGGCTATTTTGCGTATCTTGAGCGCATGCTTGCGCTGGGTGATGACGACTGATGTCGAGGCGTCCGAAAGACGTACAAACAGCGATTCATCACCGAACGCCGAAAACAACGGCTGAGCTATCGCGCCGAGTTTGAGCACCCCCAAAAATCCGATATACAGTTCGGGTATGCGGTCCATGAACAGGCAAACCCGGTCGCCCGAACGAACTCCCAGTTTCTGTAGAAATCCGGCTACCGTGTTGGTTGCCACCCGCAACTCGTCATAGGTGTATTCCTTGGTGCGACCAGTTGAATCCTCCCAGATAAGAGCCTTCTTATTCCCCTTGCCGAGAGTACAGATCCGGTCAGTGCAGTACCAACCTATATTGATCGGATTGCCGGGCGAGTACTCTAGTTCCCGCTCGGCGATCGACCAGTCAAAGTCCCGCACCCGCTCATCGTACGATCCGATGTTTGACATGTGATCTCATCCTTTCCCGTTGACAACTTCCAGTATTACTGTGGCCACCGCCAATTCGCCCGCAGTAGACATAGAGGCGTGGATTCCCGTTACTCCCCTTTCTTCTGCCAACATTGCCGCTTTGCCCGCCAAATTGATACCGATGTGGTCGTTGGCCTCGATGACTATTTCTATCTCGCGAAAACCGATCCCATATTGCCACCCCGTGCCCAATGCCTTGAGAAACGCCTCTTTCAGCGCGAAAACAGTTGCATAGCTCGTCCCCGGATCGGCGGCACTCTGACAAAACGAAATCTCACCGGATGTGAAGAGACTCTCGACCAGATCACTCTGACGCGCCAGCCGGTCGCGTATCCGGCCGACCTCGACAATGTCTATTCCGATTCCCCCCACCGCCAAATCAGGACAAGGACTGTCCTTAATTTGGACTAATTTGTCCTTTTTCAAGACGGACTGGTGCGTATTGGTGGCCATCAAAGATTACTCTTTAGTGAACAATTTAAGCCCTGTGGACACTTCTACCGGGCCTTCTGCTCGGCTGGCATGCCGACCCGCTCAGAGATTCGGGCAATCATGTCTTTGGTCATGGCTTCAAGCGCGTACTTCGGTTTCCATCCCCACTCCCGGCGGGCGGCCGAATCATCCATGTTGTCCGGCCAGGAATCAGCGATCCCCTGCCTGACCGGATCGACACTGTATTCCATTCCGAACTGCGGAATGTGCTTGCAGATCTCGCGGGCCAATTGCGAGGGCGTGAAGCTCATCGCCGTCACGTTAAACGCATTGCGGTGCACCAATCGAGAACCGTCGGCTTCCATAAGTTCGATCATTGCCCGGAGTGCGTCGGGCATGTACATCATATCCAGCGACGTATTTTCCCGCAGGTAGCAGACATAGTGTTTGTGTTTGACCGCCTCATAGAATATCTCGACCGCGTAGTCGGTCGTGCCACCGCCCGGCTCGGTTTGGAACGAAATCAGTCCGGGGAAACGGAGCCCACGGCAATCGACATTGAACTTCTTGAAATAGTAGTCGCACAGAAGTTCGCCGGTGACTTTGGTGATGCCATACATCGTGTCCGGACGCTGAATCGTGTCCTGCGGCGTATCGGTTTTCGGCGTGGTCGGTCCGAAAGCGCCAATGGAACTCGGGAAGAAGATCGCGCATTTGTACTGCCGCGCCGCTTCGAGGATATGATACAGCCCGTTGACATTGATATTCCAGGCAGTGTTGGGCTTCATTTCCGAAACTGCCGACAACAGCGCCCCAAGGTGATAGATGGTGCCGATATCGAACCGTTGCATTACCCGGGTGATGTGGTTGGGGTCGGTACAGTCGAGAAACTCAAATGGTCCGGAATCGCGCAGGTGCTCATCGGAGGGCATCCGGATATCGGTAGCGATGACTTCAAGGTCTTTGTACTGGGTGCGGAGCGCCATGGTCAGCTCCGAGCCGATCTGACCCAGTGCGCCGGTCACAAGAATTTTTTTCATATAGCGTTCTGTCTTCCTCGGTGCGCATGAAGCGCTTTCCTGACAATCGTTTATTAGACGAAAAAAGCAGAATTCGGGCAGTGGCACAAGGGAAATTGGAGTGAAACTGACCCGCTTGTGCCAGTGGAGTATTCAGGTCAATTTTGCCTCTTTGGGCCGCCAAAGCGCACTCCCTCATGCGCCGCGTGATATTTTGTGGGGCGGGCTCGCCTTTGAACCCGCCACTGTTGTAGGCGGTAGCCACAAAACACAAAATAAAGCCGTCAGGTGGGGGCACCTGACGGCACGAAGAAAGATGAAGGGTTGCTTCGGTCCCGCGATGCGCGGGACACTCGCAATGACGTGTTTGTTGAGAGCGCTTACATCTCGTTTGGTTTGAACAGGCCGACAACGTTGCCGTCGATGTCGGCAAACATGGCGCACTGGCCATACCCCGGAATCGGAGTCACCGGCAAGACCGTTTTTCCGCCCAAACTTTCGGCCTTGTTCAGTGAGGCTTGCAAATCGGGGACCATGACATAGAACGTCACATACGGTCCGCCGCCGGGCGGAGTCGGGCCGATGCCGCCGCCGATCGATTTTTCGCCGGCCGGGTCGACCAGGCCGTAATCCATCCCCTCGTAGTGCTTGATCTGCCAGCCGAACAGGTCAGAGTAGAATTTTTCTGATTTCTTGCGGTCGCGTCCCGCGATTTCAAAGTGAACTACCGGATCAGCCATGGTAAATCTCCAATCTAAAGTGTACTGGTTGTGTCAATGTTATACGGCGCAATTGCTATCGGGTTGCCATCGCGCTCTTGGCCGGCATTTTGCCGTACCGCTGGGTAGCGTACCCCAATATGAGCCCGACCAGCGAACCGGGGACCATGATTTCAAGCCAGTAGTGGTTGCCCTTTTCGTCGGGCATGGCGGCGATGATAAAGGCCAGTGTCAACCCGACCAGCGTCCCAACAATAATGCCGAGCGGCAGGTTGTTGTACTTGCGGGCGACAAATCCCATGATGACCCCGGCGACAATACCTTTGAAGGTCGAGCCCAGGACAATGCCGATGATCTGCGAGGCGACCTCGGGATAGAAAAGCGCGGTGAGGCCATCCAGTGCGCCAAGTATCGCGCCCAGAAGAATGCCGAGAACTGGTTTAGACATACGTGTATTCCTTTCGATTATGTGTACTCACTTGTTGTAATCTACTATTACCGCTCGCCGGCGGTTCCTTTAGCGGCCGAGCCAGAAAAAGATGACAATTCTCAAAACAATGTAGGCCAGCACCATGTAGACCACAAAGCGGTGGCGGCCGAGCCAGCGTCCGGCCTGCTCAAAGACATTTTCGCGATAGGCGCTGATTGGTTCGCCGGCCAGATAGCGTGCGAGGTCGGATTCGAATTCCTGCGCGGTTTGGTATCGCGAGGAGCGATCTTTGCAAAGCGCCTTTTGGCAGATGGCGCCCAACGGTTTGGGAATCGATGGCTCACGCAAGCGCGGCGTGACAAACCGGCAGTCGAGCGCGGATCTGGTTGCCGACTCTTGAGAATCGGCCGTGTAGAGCGGTTGTTTGGTCAGCATGAAATAGAGCACTGCGCCGAGGCCGAAGATGTCAGTACGGTGATCAACCTGCGATTGGTCGCCAGCGGCTTGTTCGGGGGAGATATACGAGAGTGTGCCGATGATGGCGCCTTCGCCGGTTTTGTCATTCGACACCGCATCTGTATGCGAAGAAGAGTCAGATGGCGCATTTGCGATAAAACGCGCAGTTCCCCAATCCATGACGAGAACTTCGCCAAAAGATCCAACCATGACATTTTCCGGTTTCAGGTCGCGATGAATGACCCCGCGCGAATGGGCGAAGCCGATCGCCTGGCAGAGTTTTTGGGCGATGACCAGTTTGTCGGTCAGCGAGATGTCGCGGGAGACACACTCTGTGAGCGTTTCTCCCTGCACGTACTTCATAATATAGAAAGGGCGACCATCGGGCAGGCGGCCGACATCGTGGATTGGGACAATGGCCGGGTGCTCGAGCAACGCAATAATCTGCGCCTCGCGCACCATGCGGGCGTAGAGCGGCTCGGAGTCGAGCGGGGTGGTCAACACTTTCAGGGCAACTTCGCGTTTCAACTCAGAATCTTCGACTAGATAGACACTCCCCATCCCGCCACCGGCAATCGGGCGCACCATTTGGTACTTTGTGCCAGTCAGGTCGGGGAGGTCGACCAGATCGCGAAGACGACCGAGGGATTTGTCGGAGAGGTGATCCATCAGATTTTCAAGCCAAGTAGTGCGCGAACCTCGGCGCGGTACTCTGCATCCGAGCCGGTCAGTTCGCGAATGACTTCAAGGAGGATAGAGCGAAATTTCCGACGCACGAAGGCAAGATGGTTGGTGACATCGGTTACGGGAATATTGTGCGCGGCGGCGAGTATGTCGTAAGTCATCTTGTTGCTCTCGTCGCGGTCGGTCAGATCGTACTGCTGAAATAGCAAGAAGTGCAATTGCTTGCTGTCGGAGTCGCAAGACTTTTCCAGTCGCTCGATCGCCACCGAGAAGACCTGGCGGGCCCATTCGCGCTCAAACCAGGAATCGATATCGGGTGGGACACTCAAGCCGATGGATTGTAGCTCAGACTCAGCCGACGACTGCTCGATCGATATAAACTCTGCGGCCCCTCCTCGCTTTTGTGTTCCGCGTGAGCGGTGTTCGTTGGCGGCGTGGCGGTCAAGACAAAGGCGAAGAAAAGTGCGGAACTTTGCCTTCTGCTGATCATACGACTGAAGAAATTCTCGTTCGAGGGCAAGAGCGAAGAATCCCTGGACCAGATCGGAGGCGTCGTCCGGAGTCATACGCCAGCGGAGGCGGGCGTATTTGTAAAGGGGCGACCAATAGGCACGGACGAGAAGATCGAGCGCACGATCCCGTTCACTTGCGTCACTCGATGACAGCGCCAGGATAGCGGAGTATCGAGTGGCGGGAAACGGACCGCCGACATTTTCTTGTCGGTCAAATTGAGCCATCTACATGCCCCAACTTATAGCGCACGGGCGGTCGATTGGATGAGAGCCCAGGCGGAGTTGACATCGGTCTGCGTGACATTGGTCTGCCCGATCACCATACGGAGAGTATAGGCGCCGTGGAGTTTGGTGTGGGTCAGAAAGAGTTTACCGCTGGCGTTGAGCTGATTCTCAAGTCGCTCGTTGAGATCGTTGAGTTTGGGAAGATCATCGACACCCTGGGGATGATAGCGGAAACAAACAAGGTTGGTAGAAAGTGGCGCGAGAATTTCAAAATCGTGCGTGTCGCGGATGGTCTTTTCAAGCCGAGTAGCCATGGCGATATGGTTGCGGATGATCTTCTGCAGTCCCTCGACTCCGTACGAGCGAATGACAAACCAGAGCTTGAGGGCGCGGAAGCGCCGTCCGAGCGGCACTCCCCAATCGCGGTAGTTATTGACCCGTTCTTTCTCGGGGGTTTTGAGATACTCGGGTAGAATTTCAAATGTGCGGATGAGCGCCTCACGGTCTTTTACAAAGTAGGCGGTGCAATCAAAATTGGTCATCATCCATTTGTGCGGGTTGAAGACAAACGTGTCGGCCAGCTCAACCCCCTCACTCATCCACCGCATCTCGGGCAGGATCAGCGCGGTACCGGCAAAGGCGGCGTCGACATGGAGCCAGACTTTGTGACGGCGACAAATTTCGCCGATTGCCTTGAGCGGATCGATCGCAGTCGAGCCGGTAGTGCCGATAGTTGCAACCACACAAAGCGGCGTGAGGCCGTGGGCCAGGTCCCCTTCAATTGCCCGCTCGAGTTTCTTGGGGTCCATGGCAAATGTATCGTCGACCGCGACTTTATGAAGTCGCTCTTTACCCAGCCCGGCGATTTTCACCGCTTTGTCGATAGACGAGTGGGTTTCTGACGAACAATAGACGACGAATCTGTGCGATGAATCCAGCCCGCGCTCGTTGACCGCGTAGTTTGTGTATTTCTCGCGGGAGGTGAGGATTGAGCAAAGGGTGGCGGTCGAAGCAGTGTCTTGAATCACGCCTTCGAAGTCACGTGGCAGGCCAATCATGTCGCGCAACCATTCCATCACCCGTTCTTCAAGTTCGGCGGCCGACGGCGACGTTTGCCAGATCATACACTGTGCGGCCAATGTGGCGGTGAGCATCTCCGCCAAAATTGACGGGGCGCTTGAGTTGGCGGGGAAATATCCAAAAAACGACGGGTGTTGCCAATGTGTGACGCCTGGAACGATTACCGACTTGAAGTCACTGAAGATAGCGTCGAACGATTCGCCGCTGGCCGGTGGATAGTGCGGCAGAGCGTTGATAATCTCGCCCGGCTTGGATTGTGACTTGACCGGATAGTCGCGGATGTGGTCGAGATAGTCGGCCATCCAGTCGACCAGCTCGTGGGCGCGGGTGCGAAATTCTTTGGTATCCATCGGAATATCCTCTGGAGTCAAAGATATACCCGCGAGGATGTCTGCGCAATCGGACTATCGGCCGGTGCGACTGGTCGAGAATTCCTCTATTGTCCTGCTGACATGGGAACAGACGCTGTCGCAGAGGTGAAAGATGCGGGGATTGGCGATGCCATAATAGACAAAGGTGCCCCGCTTGCTCTTCTTTAGCAGTCCGGATTGGGCCAATATTGAAAGGTGACGCGAGATGTTCGGTTGTGTATAGTCAAACAGTTGGACCAGGTCCTGAACAGTTTGCTCGCCTGATTTGAGGGCACGCAGGATCTTCAGTCGGGTCGGGTCGGAAAGCGCTGAGAAACAGGCGGCCACCAGCTCGAGCCGCCGGTCGGAGAGACCGGAGAAATCAGTTGCTTTGTTCGTCGTCACATACTTATATAAGCATATGTTTATCTGGTTGTCAAGGGTGATCGGCCAATTTTCCTGCCGAAGCACCATAACAGGAGTACACGTTGATGGTAAAACTACTGCGAGTCTTCGTGGCTATAGCCGGTCTATGTCTCTCGGCGGGATGCGGCGGCGGTCAGCACGGCCGGGCCGATCACACAGTCGGAGCACCGATCTCAGTGTCAGTCGCGACGGTCGGGCGCTCGGCCGGGTCGGATCACGAAGAGGTGATGGGCACAGTCGTGCCGCGAAATCGCGCCAACATTCAAAGCAAGGTACAGGGGCGGGTGGAGGAAATTCATGTCACCCTTGGGTCAATCGTAGCCGCAGGGCAAATATTGGCCCAGCTCGACAGCCGAGATTTGCTGGCGCGGGCCGATCAGGCCAGAGCGGTGAGTCGTCAGGCGGCTATCGAACTGACTCGCTACGACTCTTTGCTTTTGCGCAAACTGGTTTCGCAACAGGAGTACGACGCTATCAAGGCACGCGCTGATGTTGCCTCCGCGTCGTTGGCCGAGGCCGAGGCTCTTCTAAGCTATGCCCGTATTGCGTCGCCGTTCGCCGGCAAAGTCACCGAGAAGAACATCGACATCGGCGATCTCGCGGTACCGGGCAAGTCGCTGTTTGTGATTGAAGAAGATGCCGCGCCACGACTGGAAGTGAATGTGCCGGAATCTCGTCGAGGAGCGATTGGACTGGGCGACTCGTTGCCGATAATCCTCGATCCCGGCTCAATGCGAGTTAGTGGGAGAGTGGTTGAAATATCCCCGGCGGCCAACGCGGTGACCCGTTCATTTGTGGTCAAGCTCGAGATTCCTCGGGCAGGCGGCGCACGGGGCGGACAGTTCGGACGGCTCTTGTTGACATCGGCTGGTCAGGGCGGACTTCTGATTCCAGCCGAGGCGCTGATCAGACGAGGGCAACTGGAAATTGTCTTCGCGGTGACAGCCGATCACCACGCTCAGGTCCGACTGGTTCGAAGCGGGAAATCGAGTGACAACCGAATTGAAATACTCGCCGGACTTAGCGAAGGCGAACGGGTTGTGACCAGCGGTAGCGACCAGCTTTCCGATGGTGACTCGCTGGAGATCAGGCCGTGAACACACCGCAGGTACCCGGACCGGGGAACCAAGGATTAGCCGGCGCACTGGCGAGGGGTTTCATTGATTCCAAACTGACCTCACTGCTGATTATTGCGTCGGTACTGCTTGGCGCGATGGCGGTGCTCTTGCTTCCTCGCGAGGAAGAACCGCAGATCAAAGTCCCGATGGTCGATATCATGGTCGCGGTCCCCGGCGCGACAGCCAAGGAAGTTGAAGAGCGAGTCGCCACCCCCGTTGAGAAGCTGGCCTGGGAAATTCCCGGAGTGGAATATGTCTATTCGATTTCGCGACCAGAAGAAGCGCTGATAATTGTTCGCTTTCTCGTCGGTGAGGATATGGAAAAGAGCCTGGTGAAGCTAAACCAGAAGCTCCAATCAAATTTTGACCGGATTCCACCGGGGGTTTCGTTTCCCCTCTTGAAGGCACGCTCTATCGACGACGTGCCGATCTTGGCTTTGACCTTTCACAGCGTTACCGCCGACCACTACACACTGAGGCGACTGGTTGCTGAACTGGATGCGGAGATCAAACAAGTTTCCGATGTGTCGGAGACTAACATCATTGGCGGATTGCGAAGGCAGTACCGAATTCAACTTGATCCGTCGGCGCTGGCGGCGCGGCATCTTGATCCCTCGGCGATTACTCCGGTGATCCGGCAGGCTAATCGTCAGACAAAGGCCGGTTCGCTGATTCGTGACAACCAAAGCGTCGTGATTCAGACCGGCGGATTTTTGGCGGATGTTGACGATATCGGCCGGATTGTAATCGGGGTCGACAATGACCGTCCGATTTACCTGCGCGATGTCGCGCGAATTGTCGACGGCCCGGAGGAAATGTCGCAAGTTGTGCTGTTCGGTACCGGCACGGCGGGTGCGGCAGGAACGCCAACGACGGGATTTGAAAGCGCAGTCACCCTGTCAATCGCAAAACGTCCCGGCACCAATGCGATTGCCGTAGCAGACAAGGTGCTTGAAAAAGTGGAAGCGCTGAGACTCCGTATAGTACCGGGCAATATCGGTATGACCATCACCCGCCACTACGGTGAGACAGCCGCTGAGAAATCAAACGAACTTCTATTTCATATGATGATCGCGGTGGTAGGCGTGGCACTGCTCATTATGATTAGCTTGGGATGGCGTGAGTCACTCATAGTGGCGCTGGCCATTCCTTCCACCTTGGCGCTTACGCTGTTGGTCTTCTACCTCACCGGCTTTACGCTTAACCGGATCACGCTCTTCGCGCTGATTTTTTCGATTGGTATACTAGTTGATGACGCGATTGTGGTGGTTGAAAACATTACTCGCCATTTGCATCTGCCGGGGAACAAAACGCGCTCGTGGGGGACGGTGGCAATTGAGGCAATCTCGGAAGTCGGCAATCCGACGATTCTGGCAACCTGGGCGGTGATCGCGGCGGTTTTGCCGATGGCGTTTGTCGGTGGCTTGATGGGACCGTATATGCGACCGATTCCGATTGGCGCAACCGCGGCGATGCTCTTTTCTCTGTTGGTGGCGTTTATTGTGACGCCCTGGGCGGCGGTTCGAATCTTAAAATGGCGCAACGGTGAGGCACACTTGGCTGGACACACTGGTGAGACGGAAGGATTGAGCACGCGCCTGTATCGAAAGTTCATGGGGCGGCTGATCAATCGTCCAAAAGTGCGTCATTGGTTTCTGGCCGGAATTACCGGTGCTCTCTTAGGCGCGATGGGGCTTGTGTATGTCGGCTGGGTCAAAGTGAAGATGCTCCCGTTTGACAACAAAAACGAATTTCAGATTATCATCAATATGCCAGAGGAAAGTTCGCTTGAATTGACCTCTCAGGCCGCGCTCGAAATCGCCTCGGCGATCAAAGGCGAACCAGAAGTTACCAATTATCAGGTTTACGCGGGAACCTCGGCGCCGTTCAATTTCAACGGCCTGGTGCGCCACTACTTTTTGCGACGCGGGGCCAGTAGCGCTGATATTCAAGTGAATTTGGTCGGCAAGGGCGAGCGCTCGGCGCAGAGTCACGACATTGCCAAGCGGGTCAGACCGCGCGTGCAACAGATCGCCGCCAAGTATCGCGCGCGAGTGGCGATAGCCGAAGTTCCCCCGGGCCCGCCGGTGCTTCAAACATTGGTTGCAGAAATTTACGGGCCGACGGTGGAATCGCGCACGAAACTGGGACGGGCAGTGCGAGAGATATTCAATACCACACCGGGAGTGGTTGATGTCGATGTCTACGAGGAAGATGATCAGCCCAAAACTACAATGGTGGTCGATCATGAAAAGGCGGCGCTCCACGGTATTTCGGCCGATCAAATCGCGCAGACGCTTAAGATCGCGGTGACAGGAATACAGGTCGATATAGCTCATCGCACCGACGAGCGTGAGGATGTTGCGCTGATGGTGGAACTTCCCCGCGAGCGAAAGACTAACGAAGCCGATTTGTTGACTTTGAATATCAGACGGCCGGATGACTCTCGTGCACAGTTGGTGCCGCTATCTGAGCTGGTACGGATCGAGTCGGGGATTGTCGACAAGACGATTTATCACAAGAATCTTCAGCCGGTGAATTATGTGATCGGCGATGTCGGCGGCACACAGGAAAGCCCGGTCTATGCGATTGGCGACATGAACGACAAGCTCAAGGCGCTCGATATGCGGCAATTCGGCGGGGGCCGGCCCGAGTTGCAAATCCTGAACGCGACACAGCCGTTTACGACTTTGGAACCGTCGCTGAAATGGGACGGCGAGTGGCATATTACAATTGAGGTGTTTCGCGATCTGGGACTGGCGTTTGCGGCGGTGCTTGTTCTTATTTACCTACTCATGGTCGGGTGGTTCCAGTCACTGCTGACGCCGATTGTCGTGATGGCGGCGATTCCGTTTTCACTTATTGGGATCATGCCGGCGCACGGCGCGATGGGGGCGTTCTTCACGGCGACTTCGATGATCGGGTTCATGGCCGGCGCAGGAATTGTCATTCGTAATTCGATTATTCTGGTCGACTTTATTGAACTACGGCTGGCCGAAGGAATGCCGCTGGCGGAAGCGGTGGTCGACGCCGGCGCGGTGCGATTCCGCCCAATGTTGTTGACCGCCGGCGCGGTTATTGTAGGGGCAGGGATTATCTTGTTCGACCCTATTTTTCAGGGGCTGGCGATTTCACTCATGGCGGGGGAAGTTGCCTCGCTTTTGATCAGCCGAATTGCGGTGCCGGTTTTGTATTACATGGGACGAAAACGACAGACAGCGTAATAACGCGGTGTAGATATTGAAGAGTATACTAAGTCGCGTAAAGCGGGTTTTTGCCGGGCATGGTATTCGCGGGGTTTTGTACCGGACATACGCGGTGATGGTTGACCGCTGGTTTGATTTCCGCTACGGAGTCGAAACCTGCCGTCAAGTGCGATTAGCCAGTCTTCATATCGACAGCGACAATGTCGACCATGGTCACCGGTATGAAGCGGCGCGGGTGGTGGAGGTTCGGCGTACTTTGCGGCGGATTCAGCCACTTTTACCGCCGAACGCGCGGCTTGTAGATTTGGGGAGCGGAAAAGGGCGGATTCTGATGATCGCGGCCGAGTGTGGATACGCTGGCGCAACCGGGGTCGAGTTTGCGGCTGAGTTGTGTGATATTGGTCGGCAGAATTTGGAGAGGTTTCGCGGGCGAACTGAGTGTATCACCGACTTGAAGATCGTGCATGGCGATGTCGTGCAGTACGAAATCGAACCGCGCGATATGCTCTTCACGCTCTTTAATCCGTTCGACGACTTGGTCACCGCACAGGTGGCGCGTCGGATGGTCGAATCTCTGGCCAGGCACCCACGGCGGGTAATCGTCTGTCTGTACAATACCGATACGGTTGAGTTGATTGAGAGAATAACGTCGTTTCGACGGATCGAAGAATCGAATCACCTCGGATACCGAGTGACGCTACTTTCGAACGAGTAGGGGACGATTCTACCAGTTGTTTTCGCCGACGCTCACACTGCCGCCGCATCCGGAGCCGCCGGTTGTTGTGTTGGTGTTAGGCCAGATTTCGCCGGTCGAAGCTTTGTAGGCCCACCCACCGCGGGTCCCCACCACCACACCTTTGGTTACCCCCGTGACAATGGAATCAGGGGCGTTGTTCTTCAATTGGAATGGATTGGGTGGAATCTGCGAAACCAGGACCGATCCAACTTTGCGCAATGTGTCGATTGGCGGATAGATATTTCCAGCGGTGGAGAGTATTGATTTGGAGTTCCAGACCGACAGGGCCGAGCGCATATTCATGAGCGAGCCAAGACAGGCGCTTCGCTTGGCATCTAAGGACATATCGGTGTACGTCGGCATAGCCACAGTAGCGATAATTCCAAGGATGACTATCACGATTATTACTTCAATGAGTGTGAAGCCGTGCGTGGCCCGTTTCGATCTCATGAGCCCATTATCGGCCAATGGGCGTGTCTGCTTAAGAGCGGCGGGATTGCCGCCACAGTTAAACAGGCGGCATAAATTCCTTCCCTACACAATGGTCCGGGTATAGATTGCATTGGCGATAGTCGAACAGGTCGCAGGGCGGACGAAAGAGACTATTGTCGAAGATTTGGAACTTAGTACGAGTCAATCTGTTAAAGTGGATCATATATGTATAAGTTAGACCTTCGATTTCTTGTTTCTATCGGATCGGCTTTGACGATTTCCTCTGGACTTTTGATCCTGTCTGGTTGCAGCAATAGTCACGAAGCGCCGCGTCAGGCGGCCGGGGGCAATCTATTGCCGGTCGAAGTTGCGGTGGTTCATCCTCGCCTTTTGGAAAACAAGATTTTTACCACCGGGACCCTCTTAGCCAACGAAGAAGTGGAGATTCGCTCGGAAATATCCGGGCGGGTAACCAAGGTCGACTTTGAGGAAGGGCGCACGGTACACAAAGGCGACTTGCTTTTGAAGATCAATGACCGGGAGCTCAAAGCCCAGTTCACCCAAAAGGAACTTGAGGAAAAACTCGCCGCTCAGGAAGAACGCCGCAGTCGCCAGCTCTATGACATTAAGGGGATCAGTCAGGAAGAATACGACCGGGTGCTCAACGGGCTTCAATTGATCCAGGCCGAAAAGGACGAAATCGGCGCACAATTGGCAAAAACTGAAATTGTCGCGCCGTTTGACGGCACAGTGGGACTCCGTCATGTCAGCGAGGGTGGGTATATCACTTCAGATATGCTGGCGGCAACTATTCAGGATGTCGACCCGATCAAAGTCGAATTTTCGGTGCCGGAGAAGTACGCCCGATTGGTAAAAGTCGGACTGGCTATCCGTGCTCAGATTGGCGAGACAACATCGGAAGTTGCCGGTACCGTGTTTGCGGTCGAATCAAAAATAGATCCCGGTACGCGGACGATCAGAGTCCGGGCGCGTATTCCCAATTCCGACCACTCACTTATGCCCGGCGCCTTTGCAAGGGTGACCATCACGCTCGAACAGATTCCGCAGGCGATTGTTATTCCGGCTCGCGCAGTGGTGCCGCAGATCGACGGCGAGAAAGTGTTTGTGTGCAGAGACGGTAAGGCCACTTCGACCAGGGTTGTGACAGGCATTCGAACCGATAAAGATATTCAGGTAGTCACCGGGCTTTCGGCCGGCGACTCACTTATCCTGACCGGACTGCTTCAACTTACCGACGGCAAAGCGATCAAACCCCTCCCCCCGATGACGCTGGACTCAGACAGGTAACCGCATGAGTTTATCGTCTGTCTGCATTGAACGCCCGGTCTTGTCGATTGTGCTTTCGATCCTGATTGTGCTGTTCGGTGTGGTCGGATTCATCTTTCTGGGTATTCGCGAGTACCCGAGTGTCGATCCGCCGGTAGTAACAGTCTCTACAACCTACACCGGCGCTAATGCCGACATTATCGAATCGCAGATCACCGAGCCGCTCGAAGAATCAATAAACGGCATAGCCGGAATCCGGTCGCTGACTTCGGCCAGCTCCGACGGCCGCAGTACAATCACGGTTGAATTTGAGTTGGGGGTCGATATGGAATCGGCCGCTAACGATGTCCGCGACCGGGTGTCCCGCGCCCAGCGCAATCTGCCAGCCGATGTCGACCCGCCGATTGTCTCAAAATCCGACGCCAATTCTGATCCAATTCTCTCCCTTACGATCCGAAGCGACCGCCACAGCCTGCTTGAATTGTCCGCGATCGGTAACGACATATTCAAAGAGCGGCTTCAGACAATCCCGGGCGTTAGCGAGATCCGAATCTGGGGCGAAAAGAAATATGCGATGAAGCTCCTGATTGATCCGGCGCGGCTGGCGGCGCACGGCCTCACCCCGCTGGATGTGCGTACTGCGCTGACTCGTGAGAATGTCGAGTTGCCATCGGGACGAATCGAAGGGTACAGCACCGAATTGTCTATTCGCACATTCGGCCGTCTGGTCACGCCGGACGATTTCGGCGACCTGATTATCAAAGAGTCGGAGGGATCGGTGGTGCGGCTCCGCGATGTTGGCGAGGCGGTCTTGGCGCCGGAAAATGAGCGGACTATTCTCCGCGGTAACGGCGGCGTGCCGATGATCGGTGTGGCGATCTCCCCTCAACCGGGCGCAAATCACATAGATATCGCCGACGAATTCTACCGCCGGGTGGATCTTATCAAGAAAGACTTGCCGGAGGGGCTACATTATAACATCGCACTGGACACCACCCGGAATATCCGACGCGCGATCATTGAAGTGGGCGAGACGATTTTGATCGCTTTCTTGTTGGTGCTGTTTGTCATTTTCATTTTCCTGCGGCACTGGCGGACGACAATCATTCCGATGCTGGCGATTCCGATTTCCCTTATCGGCACGTTCTTTATTATGTATGTCGCCAATTTTTCGATCAATATCCTCACACTGCTTGGCATTGTCTTATCCACTGGAATTGTTGTCGACGACGCTATTGTGGTGCTTGAAAATATTTACAGCAAGATCGAACGCGGCATGGATCCAATCAAAGCGGGACATGCCGGATCGAAAGAAATCTACTTTGCCATTATTTCGACGACCGTTACGCTGGCCGCGGTCTTTCTACCGATTATTTTCTTGCAGGGACTCACCGGGCGACTTTTTCGCGAATTTGGAATTGTGGTGGCTGGATCGGTGCTTATCTCGGCCTTTGTGTCGCTAACGCTGACATCAATGATGAGCGCACGTACGCTACACAAAACAACCCACAACAATCGACTCTTTGAGATGAGTGAGCGCTGGTTTAATCAAATGGCCGCCGCTTATCGGCGGTCGCTGAGCTGGTTTGTGAGCCGTCGGTCGCTGGCTCTTGTGATCATGGCAGTCTCGGTGGCGATTATTTTTGGTCTCGGGGCACTCCTACGCTCGGAGCTGGCGCCGATGGAAGACCGTAGCCGATTTGTGGTCAATGCCACCGCTCCGGAGGGGACTTCATACGACGCCATGTACGAGTATATCGGGCGCTTGATTGCCATTGTCGATTCCCTCCCCGAGCGCGACGGTATTGTCTCGGTGACTGCCCCCGGATTCTCCGCCAGTGGCGCGGCAAATTCCGGATTTGTGCGGGTGAATTTGCTGGCGCCCGAAGAGCGAGAACGCTCCCAACAGCAGTTGGTCGATATCGTGGGTTCGCAAGTTAGAGCGGAAACGTTTGCGCGTTCGTTTGTGACGCAGGAGCAGACAATCGGCGGCACTCGCAATGCCGGATTGCCGGTGCAGTATGTAATCCAGGCGCCGTCGCTTGAAAAGCTCCGCGAGGCGGTCCCGCGTTTTATGGCCAGGGCGCAGAGCGATTCGGTATTCAAAGTTGTCGATCTCAATTTGAAATTCAACAAGCCGGAGCTGACGATTCAGATCGACCGCGACCGCGCACAAGCGCTGGGCATTACTGTCCGCGATATCGCCGAGACTCTGCAGTTATTTTTCTCAGGTCAGCGGTACGGGTATTTTATTATTAATGGAAAGCAATATCAGGTGATCGCGCAGGCGAATCGGGCCAACCGGGATGAGCCGGTCGACCTGTCCTCGGTGTATGTCCGCAACAATCGCAACGAACTCATTCAGCTCGATAATGTCGTCACGATGACTTACCGCAGTTCGCCACCGCAGTTGTATAGGTACAACCGGTATGTGGCGGCTACTGTTTCGGCCGATGTCGCGAGTGGCTTCACCCTCGGCGACGCGATCAAAGAGATGGAGAAGATCAAGGCGGAAACGCTTGATGAGTCGTTCTCTTCGAGTTTAGCCGGTACTGCAAAAGAGTATTCGGAAAGCTCCAACACGCTCTTGTTCGCGTTTGTGTTGGCGCTCATTTTGGTTTACCTGATCTTGTCGGCACAGTTTGAGAGTTTCCGCGATCCGCTGACGATCATGTTAACAGTCCCGCTGGCATTGGCCGGCGCGGTCTTGTCGCTTTGGATGTTCGGTCAGACACTCAATATTTTCAGCCAGATCGGTATCATTGCACTGGTCGGTATAGTCACCAAGAACGGCATTTTGATTGTCGAATTCGCCAACCAACGGCGCGGTCAGGGGCTGGCCATATCGGAAGCAGTCATCGACGCCGCCACACATCGTTTCCGCCCGATCCTGATGACCTCTCTTGCCACTGTCTTCGGCGTACTGCCAATCGCGTTGGCGCTGGGTGCGGCGGCGCAAAGCCGAAGATCGATGGGGATTGTCATCATCGGCGGACTTTTGTTCTCGCTGGTTCTGACTCTCTATGTTATCCCGGCGCTGTACACATATCTTTCGCGGAAGAAGACGCCGGCTCCTGCTCTTACCGACGAACCGGCCGCTACACCTATATTTTAGAGCCTAACACCGGGCCGCAATAAACCGAATTCACTGCCTCAAATTCGTATGCGGGGTGATGTTGTAAACGGTACGTTTGCAGTACATTAGTAATGCAAAGGACAGATACATGACCAACCTACCATCCCAATCGACTATGTACCGGGCGCTGGTCAAGCGCGACAGCTCTTTCGAGGGGCTTTTCTTTGTCGGCGTTAAGACCACCGGCATTTTCTGTCGTCCGACTTGCCCCGCCCGCAAACCGAAACCTGAGAATGTCGAGTTTTTTCCGTCGACCACCGACGCCCTCTTCGCCGGATACCGTCCGTGCTCGCGATGCGCGCCGATGGACAAGGACAAACGCCCTCCGTCATTGGTGCAAAGACTGTGTGACGTGATCGAACGATCTCCCTCCGACCGTATTACCGGTGTGCAACTTCGGGAAATGGGGATCGATCCCTCGACCGCGCGGCGGCAGTTTCAGAGATACTACGGCATGACTTTTCAGGCGTATGCGCGGGCGCGTCGGCTCGGACGGGCGCTAAGTCAGATTCGCAAAGGCGAGTCAGTAATTGGGGCACAAATTGACCACGGATTTGAATCAGCGAGCGGCTTCTGGGAAGCGTTTCGACAGGTGTTTGGTCAGCCCCCAAGCAAGGCCGAAAAAGTAACCTGTCTCTTGGCGAAGTGGATAGATACGCCGCTGGGCGCGATGGTGGCAATTGCCGACGATCAATCTCTGCGCCTTCTGGAATTTGTTGACCGCCGCGGACTTGAACGGGAGATACAGCAATTGCGAAAACAGACCGGCGCAATCATTTTGCCGGGTGAAAATAAACCGCTCGCCGCCACGACAGTTCAACTCAGAGAGTATTTTGACAGACAGCGGACAGTCTTTGATATCCCGATAGCGACAGTCGGTACAGCATTTGAGAAAGCAGTTTGGAAGCAACTTGGCCTTATCCCCTCAGGAGAGACACGGTCGTATAGTCAGTTGGCGAAGAAAGTCGGAAGCCCCGGAGCTGTTCGCGCCGTTGGGCGGGCCAATGGCCGGAATTGGTTGTCGATCATTCTCCCCTGCCACCGGGTAATCAGAGCCGACGGAACCTTGTGCGGGTACGGCGGCGGAATCTGGCGCAAACAGTGGCTACTCGATCACGAGCGAGGAGTCAAGACAGCGGAACGCCCTGTCGCTACAAAATTGCCAAGAACTCATTCGATAAATTCTGATGCGTCCCGCTGACATTGTCCGCCTGCTGGCGCTTTCGGCCATTTGGGGTGGGTCGTTCATCTTCATGCGGGTATTGGCGCCGGTGCTCGGCCCCGTACTGACCGCCGATCTGCGGGTGTTGATCGCCGGGATAGCTTTGGTTGGCTATTTTGCGATCATCAAGTTCGACCTGCAGTGGCGAGCGTACTGGAAACAGTATTTGATCATTGGGGCGTTTAATTCAGCGATACCGTTTCTTTGTTTTTCCTTTGCCGCGCTTTATATCCCGGCCTCGCTTTCGGTCATTCTCAATTCGACCTCGCCGTTTTTCGCCGCGCTGTTTTCAGCATTCTGGTTGGGCGAACGGCTTTCGGCACTACGAGTGGTGGGCATTCTGGTCGGCGCCGCCGGAGTCACATTGGTAGTGCGAATGGGTGTCATGGACGACGGCCCGATGGTGTTGTTATCGATCATTACCTGTATCGTGGCGACAATCTGCTACGGCCTCTCTGCCACCTATGCCAAGAAATTCAATCGCGGGGCAAAACCCAAGGGGATCGCCGCGGCGAGCCAAGTTTTCGCGGGACTTATACTCCTACCGTTCATTCCGCTATCACCAGCGCGGGGTGAAATGTCGGCGATGATTGTGGTAGGCGTAGTTGTCTTTGCGATTCTCTGCAGTGCCGTTGCGTATTTGCTGTACTATCGGCTGATTGAAGATCTAGGTCCGACTCGCGCGTTGACTGTCGCTTTCTTGATGCCGGTATTCGGCATGTTCTGGGGAAAAGTGATTTTGAGCGAAATTATTTCGGGTAGCATGATCGCCGGAACCGCGATCATCTTGCTTGGCACCGGCATGGTCTTGAAAAGCGGCCGGCGACAACCGGGAGCAATTTCAGTAAGCAAATAATCCGAGGCGAGTGTTTAATGCGACGCGCATTCCAACGATTACCCAACGGGTGGCGCGGATAAAGTCGCCGGTCCTTGTTGGGCGGCGATCTGTTGAAATTTCTGTGCCCGCTTGCGTTGTTCCAGATCGAGAATCGTCTTACGAAGGCGAATTGCCTTGGGGGTGACCTCGACCAGTTCGTCGGAATTGATCCACTCCATCGCCTGCTCCAACGTCATCTTGCGGGGGACATCGAGCACCACGCCGATATCTTTGGTCGAGGAGCGATGATTGGTCAGCGCTTTCTTGCGAGTCGGATTACAAATCAGATCATCGGGTCGTGAGTTTTCCCCAACAATCTGTCCGGAATACACTTTCTCAGTCGGCTCGACAAAGATCACCGCTCTTTCCTGAATTCCTTCAATCGCATAGGCAGTGGCCGGGCCGGTATCCAGACTGACGACTGATCCACGGTTACGAGAGAGAATCTCACCGCGCCAGGCGCCGTAGCCGACAAAGCGCGACGCCATGATGCCAAGGCCGCGGGTGTCGGTCAAAAATTCCGAGCGGTAGCCGATCAGGCCGCGGGTCGGGATTTCGAACTCAAGACGGACGACATTAGTGCCGGCATTTTCGACCGTACGAATTTCGCCTTTGCGGCGGGCCAGTTTTTCGATGACGATTCCCTGGTGTTCCTCGGGGACATCGATTATCAATTGCTCAACCGGTTCGAGCGTGTTGCCGTCTTTGTCGATATGGGTGATGACTTCGGGACGGGTGATACAGAACTCAAGCCCTTCACGGCGCATTTCTTCAATCAAGATGGCCAGGTGCAACTCGCCTCGACCGGAAACTTTGACACCGTCGGATCGGCCCAAGTCTTCCATCCGGAGCGCGACATTGACGCGCAATTCCCGCGCGAGACGGTCTTTGAGTTGACGAAGGGTGATGGCGGTGCCGTCGGCGCCCGAAAACGGCCCGGTATTGACCATGAAGAACATCGCCACCGTTGGCTCTTCGATCTCAAGAGGCGGCAATGCCGAAGTCGGCGTTTCGACCGCCGAGAAAGTGTCGCCGATTTGAATTTCCTCGGGGCCGGCCAGCCAAACGATATCACCGGCGGTTATCTCGTCGGTGTCGGCTCTTTGCAAACCACGAGTTACCCAAAGGTGCACACCTTTTTCTTTGCTGGTTCCGACTACGTCATAGCCGAGAGACTGATTAGCTGAATCTTTCCACCGAGTGTAATGGCGGAAAAATTCTTCACCTTTTTTGAGTGTTCCCTGCAGTACGCGGCCGCAACCGATCTGGCCGATATAATCACTCCAGGCGAGCGAACAAATCTGCATCTGGAACGGCTCGTCGTCGTCAACAGTCGGCGCCGGGACCTCGGCGATGATAGTTTCAAAAAGCGCGGTCATCCCTTCGTGCGCCTCTTTGTCCAGATCGCGCACGAACCAGCCGTCGAGCCCCGAGCCATACAGGACCGGGAAATGCGCCTGTTCGTCGGTAGCACCAAGTTCAATAAAGAGATCAAACGTCTTGTTCAGGGCAAAATCGGGGCGGGCATTGGGGCGGTCGACTTTATTGATAATGACAATCGGGCGAAGGCCAAGCCGAAGCGCACGCATCAGGACATACCGGGTCTGGGGCATCGGTCCTTCGTTGGCGTCGACAAGGAGCAGAACCGAGTCTACCATCGAGAGCACCCGTTCAACCTCGCCAGAAAAGTCGGCGTGGCCGGGGGTATCGATAATATTGATCAGGTATTCGTTCCAATTGATCGTGCAGTGCTTGGCCCGAATAGTGATTCCCCGCTCCCGTTCCAGAGCGTTATTGTCCATAAGCCGCTCAGCCATTTGCTGGTTATCGCGGAAGGTATGGGCGGCGCGAAAGACCGAATCGATCAACGTGGTTTTACCGTGATCGATATGGGCAACGATCGCGAGATTCCGAATTTTTTCCGAGGCATGCATACTGCCGCTCAACCCTTTATGGCGCTGGGAAGTTCCCGGCTGTTGATTGTTTCTTCGCGAGAAGTCTCGCGAAAAAGAAAACCCGGTTCGGCGAAGGGCCGGCCGGGCGCTGATAGTCGGCGCAAGTATAGCATGGAAGCGCCGAATCTCCAACTGTTATTTTGTGGCAGGAGAAGGCCTTGGCCGACATGCCGCTGGCGTGGCGATAGCGGTAAAGAGAGATTACTTTGGAAGATCGTCACCCGATTGAAGCCAGGCCAGCGCTTCTTTTGAATCGGCGAAGATTCTAACTGCAATGGTATCCTCAAACGCCTCGTGGAGCGCGACGAACATCCGCGCGGTCGAAGTATCCGAGCCGGCCGGAAAGAGAATCGCCCATTTGCACTTCCCGGTAATTTTCTTTATGCGGGTAACGTAGGCACGGAATGTATCCAGATCCTGCAGTGACCAGGCAACCGATGCGCTGGTAAAATCGCACAGGGTGTTCATCCCTTTGCGGTAGGTAGGGTCGGATATGACCTGGTCGATCATCTGCATTTCTTCGGTGACCGTGACATTGCCGATGTGACGCTTGTGAATGATCCCGTGAATGGAGTCGATTGAGAACTGGCTACGAGTCGGTTTTTGAACTTGATCAGTCATACCGAGGAAGTATGCCCCGTGCACAATTTGGGGTCAAGATAGAAATTCGGGTCTGGGGTAGCCGGCCGACTTGACCTGGCATGGTTTGGTGATATGTTTCAGGATGTCCAATCAGCCGCTTTCAGTGAAAGTAACCGGTTCCGGGCCAGCCGTAGTATGCCTTCACAGCAGTACCAGTTCGTCCAAACAGTGGAGAGCGCTAACCGAGTCGTTGTCGCACAGATTTCAGGTAATCGCTCCTGATCTGTACGGCTACGGCGACTCGCCGCAGTGGACACTGGACCGTGCGCTCAGCATAGAAGACGAAATTGCTCTTCTCGGGCCGGCGCTTGATGCTGTCTGCGGGCCTTTTCATCTGATCGGGCATTCATATGGCGCGGCGGTGGCGCTGGCGCTGGCCCAAAGCAGACCAAAGAGTGTACGCAGTTTGACCCTCTATGAACCGGTGCTATTCAATCTACTTCTGGAAAACGATGATCACTCCGAGTCGGCAGAAGAAATTATCGCGGTGCGCGAAGACGTCCGCCGATTAGTCCGTGAAGAGCAACTGGCCCAAGCTGGGGCGCGCTTTGTCGATTACTGGTCGGGCCACGGTTCATGGGCCAAACTTGAGCCATGGCAACAGCAGTCGATTACCAATCGGATGCCGAAAGTAGTGGCCGACTTCGACGCGGTCCTCGGGCACCCGATTCCGCTTGCCGAGTATCGGGAACTACATATTCCCACACTGCTCTTGTATGGAGTTCGCTCGCCAAAATCAACGCGCACGATTATCGGGCAATTGGCGAGCACACTCCCCAAATCGGAAATCCGCGGTTTTTTGGGGCTCGGGCATATGGGCCCGATGACCCACGCCGAGCAGGTTGCGACTATTATCAGGAAGTTTATTCAGGCACTGCCGGTCGGAATTCTGGTTCATCAACTCGGGCGATTGCGGTCAAAATAAACGCCGCCCCTTGAGGCGGCGCATTCAAATTGCGGGCGGGTAGTCGAATCTACTTGATCGGAATCCGCGCAATATTGGCAGAGAGCCACTTATCAAATGTCTGCAGTGTCGGATTCAGTTCGCGCGAGGTTTTGAGATTTCTGACGCTACAAAATTCGGATGCGAAGTCGCGATTGTATTGGAACATGTTACCCAGATCGTCGGCGCCGGGAAAACCGAAACCACGGTAGACATCGGGTTCGATAGCATTGTAGCCAACATCCCGCCCAAGCGCTTTTGAAAACGCCGAGGCCATCTGGTCGCCGGTTATGTGCTCTCCCGCAATTCCAATCCGTTTGCCGGCCAGTTCGGATCCACGCTTGAATATTCCGTAGGCGCATTTGCCAATATCGTCCACTGCAATCGAGGGAAAGAGTGCGTTACCAAGCGGCATGGTGATCGAAAGTTTGCCGGACGGATCAGCGATTGGCCCCATGCCGAAATAAATAAAGTTCTCCCAATAAAATGAGGTGAGGAGATAGGTTGTTGGCACACCCGCCTGTGCGAAATATTTGTCAGCCTCACCCTTGCCGTCGAAATGCGGCACTTTGTATCTCCCCTGCAAAGTGGGCATACGGTTATCCGAAAGCGGCACTAAGATGCGGGTGTCTTCAAGGGTCGACCAGATGACATGCTGTACGCCGGCGGATTTGGCGGAGTCGGCCATCGTTTTTGCCTGCGCCATTTCTTTCTCGGCGGAGAAATGCTCCCAGAAATTGGTGATGCAGAATACGCCGTGAGTGCCGTCGAACGCCTTTTTCACACTCTCCGGATTATCCAGATCGGCGGCGAAAACCTGGGCGCCAAGCTCCGCCAGCGCTTTAGCTTTGTCGGAGTCGACTTTGCGGGTGATCGCCCGCACGGCGAACCCGTCATTCGGGTCGGCCAAAATAGCACGAACCAATCCGCCCCCTTGTGCGCCGGTGGCGCCAACTACCGCGATGATTTTCTTACCTGACATCTATTCTCCTCAATAAACTGATTTGCATGTTGAGATGTATTCACGACTTGGAACTGAGCGAACTGACTACGGTAATACCGTGGCGACCACCCTTTGAATCTGCACCGATGATCAATGATTCAAGGGTTCCAATCTCGGATAGTGGTTTTCGAAACGAGTGGATTTCGCAGGTGACGTCAAAGCCGTTGGTGTTTTTCGTAATCTGAATGTCCTTGACCACAAAGTCGGTGGTTGGCGCGGGAAACCAGTCGGCTGGCATGAGCATTTGGTCGGTTGATCGCGCAGAGAGAGTAAGTGTGCGCGTTCGCCCTGTGGAATCCAGAGAACCGAGGCGAGTAGTCACGGTGATCCCGGATGGCACTGACAGCGCCGGGAGTTTTTTTCGCCACGTCGCAAATTGCTGGTCATTAGCACCAGCTTCTGCTTTCGGCCCTGTGGCTGTTATGGGAATTTTGATTGAAAGGTCAGCGCCTCCGGGGATACACTCGTCATGGCAGACGAGCCATTTGGCCTTGGCGGTGAGCGTGACTTTGCCGGAGAGAGGCATGTCGTCGGGAGGGGTCACCGCAACGGCCAGCAAAAGTGAATCAGCGTATCCATAGGTGGTAAGCGGACCCTTCTCAATGAACCGTACAGGCAAAGGCCACTGTAGGGAGCCAATTGTCCATCCGGCCGGCAAATTCCATTTGATGATCGGCGGAAGGCCGGCATCGCCGGCAGATTTCCAATACAGATGCCACCCCGGTTCGATCTTAAAGAAAACTCCCAGTGTGAACGGCACGCCGGGAGTCATGCTATCTGTCGAAGCAATCAGCTGGGCTTTGATCGGCTCTTCTGTCACCTCGGTGCTCCGCGCAATTCCGGCAACTCCAGAGTAGAACAGAAGCACCAGAATCAGGAGCCGCCCGCCGAGTTGTCGTCGATTTTCACGCCCAAAAAAAGTCATTAGTTACTGGGCGTACTTGACACCGCATCCATACGGCTTGCTCTCGGCAACCGTGACCGGCTTGCCTGCCAGCAGTTCATCGAGCGCCTGCTTGACAAAGTTCACCTTGTCTTTGCTTTCCTTGGCGTCCTGCGAATCGTCGTCGATCGCGCCGTTATAGCGGATCACACCGTCTTTGGTGATAATAAACACGTGCGGAGTGGTTTTGGCCGAATAGAGTTTGCCAATGTCGCCATTCGGGTCGAGCAGGATAGGGTAGTGGATTCCCCACTTCTTCGCCATTTCCGCGTCGCCGCCGAATTGCGGATGCTTTGGATTAGTCGAATTCACCGCCAGAAATACAACACCCTTGCCACCGTATGCTTTGTCCAGATCGGTGAACGTAGTGTATTTTTCATAATGACGAACAATGAACGGACAATTGGCATTGAACCAGTGAACAACGACGATCTTACCCGACTGGAGATACTGACCCAGCGAGTGCGTTTTTCCCTCGGTGTCTTTCAGGGAAAATTCGGGGGCCTTTTGGCCCGGCTCGGCTGTAACAGTTGCCGGCGTGGTGGTTGCCACGGCCGCTTTGGTCATGGCGGCTCCTGTCTGATCGCCGGCCGACACACCCGCGGCACACAGGCCGAGAATAGTGACAGCGGTAGAAGTTACTTTGGTTAGGCGTGACATCTTTTCTCCTTCGGTTGCAAATACGGACGTTGGTAATCTGTTGCTGTTAAACCCACGGGATACCCTGCCGGTTCCATACGATTATGGATTGCATGGATAGACAAAATCGACAATTCAAATTCAAACTCAAACACAACCCTTATAAATCTTCCAGCCGCAGTGGGGTATCAGATCGTGCCCAGGAACGGTTAAATTGCAGTTCGATCAGCTCTGCTTCGTATTCTTTCCCTTGCGACTGGAGCGCGGCCTTCAGCCCAAAGAGCGAACGGCCATTGCGCGGGTAATGCTTAAGATCCTCGCGAAAGACAGTTTCAGCCTCGGCCAGCCGTCCGAGTTTCAACAACAGGCCGGCGAGGGTCTCGCGTGAAGCGATATACCAGGCCTCGGGTTCGTCGTAGTACAGACTATCCTGAATACTCGCCGCGCTGTAGAGCAATTTTACGGCATCTTCGGGTCGCTTTTCCATTTCGGCGATTCTGGCATTGAGCAAAGCCCGCGGAATCGGCATAACATCCTTGGCGGCATTAATCGCACCCATATAGGCATTGGGCGAGAACTGAGACTCGCACTTGTTCATCGCCGCCAGTTCTTTCTTTGCTTCTTTCACTTTGCCGGTCGAGGCGAACGCCATCCCGCGCGCAAAGCGCCACATCGCGGTGATCACTTTCCAGCTTGTGTCCGGAGCCGGTTCGGCCAGAATTTCATTCCACTTACGGAATTTGGCCTGTATGTAATATTTGGTCGGACCGACACCCTCGATGTGCGGATCAATGAGCCAGAGCGGCGCACCGACAGTATTCAGCATATCTGCGTAGTGGATCGCCTTGGCATACTGGCCGTCGAGGGCATAAGAAACTGACAGGAAGTGAATATTGTGCGGGTAGTACAACAGCGAATAGAATCCACCTCCGCCTCCTGCGGCGAGATAGGTGGAGTCGATTTTCACTGCCTCGCAATTGGCCTTGATCGACTGTTCATAATTTCCGGTTCGGATATACGCATGTCCCGGCATATGCACCAAATGTCCGGCGGCCGGAACCAGTGAGCCGAGACGATCGGCGGTCGCCAGCGTTTTTTCCGGCTCGGGCGAGGCCTCGACCGCGTGAATGTAGAAATGTCCTGCCCCCATATGGTATGGATCGCGCTTGAGAACTGATTCGAGGACACTGACAAGTTCGAGCGTTCCAGGAGCCGGATTGCCACTTATCTCCCACAGCGCCCACGGCCGGAGGTTCATTGCTGACTCGGCATATAGCACGGCGGCATCCTCGTCGTCGGGATATTGCTGGTGCAGAGATTTCATGGCGAGATAGTACGCCGAATCAAGCGCGGCGTAGTTGGGCTTGGGGTTGTCGGTATAGCGCACACCCATCGCCTTGATATACTCTTGCTCCGCGGATGAGGCAAACTTGGAAAGCGCCAGAGCTTTTTGTATCGACTGAAAGGCCTCGACCTCACGGATTGAATCAATTGGCAAATTGTAATTTGAACCGAGGGCGTACGCCACCCCCCAGTAGGCCATTGCTAAGGTCGAATCGAGCTCAGCGGCCCTGCGAAATGAACGCACCGCCTCGTCGTGGTTGAAGGCAAAGCAGTAGGTCATCCCCTGATCGAAAAAGCACTGCGCCTCGGGGATTTTTGTGGAGACCGGATGATGATGCCTGCCCATGCCTTCGACCAACACTGCTGAGGTCGCGCGAAACTTCTGTCGTCCGCCCGCGCAGTAGTCGCACGCACGGCCTGACTGTGCACCTATGGCTACCACCGCCAACGCTATCGCAATACCCACCCATCGCATGTTATCACTCCTGTGAATTGTTGGTTTCAGCAAGCTAACAAAGAGTACAATACTCTTTGTTTGCTACTCTGTCAAAGGTGAATTCAGAGGGAAAAGACGCTCAGAGAGCATCCTAGGTGATAAGCTACGACTTGCGCGGTGTGCGGCGTTTTGTTTTCTGCGACCCGATAAGCTCTATTTTACGGGCTTTTGACATTCTCTTGACCGCGTGTTCGCGCCTCATAGCCAGAGAGAGTGAGCCCAACTTCTCAGAATAGACCAAACGCACCGGGCGGCGCGAGGCGGTGTATTTGGCGCCGTGGCCGGTGTTGTGGCGCTCTACACGGGCTTTGACATCGTTTGAGATACCAGTGTACAACGTGCGGTCACAGCACCGAACCATATACAACCAATAGGCTTTCGATTTCTTGGGCATCGATGTCCCGGGATCGCTACTCGAAAAGAGGGACTTTCGTTCTTCGTACCCAGCGCGGTGCGGAGTCGATCTGCTGGCGCAACAAGAGATTCAACTGGGCGGCATGGTGCTGAACGTGGCGCATACTGTACAGATAGAGTTCTGCAAACGTGTAGCCATCCCGAAGCCCGACCGCCTCGCGATTGGCCTTTTCTTCGGTCAACTCGCCGATTGTCTTCCTGAGTTTTTCGCGGCAGTGCGCAAGATAGGTGAGCAGTTCCTCTTTGGTGTAAACCCGGGGCGGCAGAACGCCTCGCTCATCAAGTTCTTCCAGCCCAAACGGCGGCGGGGGCATAAACCCCTCGGAAGTTTCTGACAAGTCCAGATCGGTGAAGAACAACGTATGCGAAGCGAGATACCAGAACTCATGCCAGCCGACTTTGTCCCCCCAGACATGATTGGGGCAGGCGACCATGGCGTTTTCGAGCATGTCGAGTGCGGCGCCGAATTGGTGCCACAGCATTTCCTTTTCGAGAATTTTCATACGGCAATATTCCAATAGCGTGTCATTGTGACTATCACATTCCGTACTAACCAATTGGGAATCAGATGGAGCGCAGTTCCGGGTGCGTCAAAAACCCGCTCGCATACTCTCGCACACCGTCTTCAATCGAAATAAACGGTGTGGTATAACCTGACTTTCGAAGTTTGGTCAGGTCGGCCTGGGTGTGATACTGATAGTTGGCGCGAATCTCAACCGGCATGTCGACAAATTCGATTCTCGGTTGTTTGTTCATCGCGACAAAGAGTGCGTGGGCCAGATCAAGCCAGGTGCGGGCTGTGCCGGTTCCACAGTTGAATAGACCTGAGATTTCGGGATGATCGAGAAAGAAAAGCGTTTCGGCGACCGCGTCATCGACATAGACAAAATCGCGCTCCTGAGCGCCGTCGCGATAGTCAGGCCGATGCGACTTGAACAGCTTCATGTTGCCCTCGGCTTTGATCTGCGCGTATGCTTTGTTCACCAGTGACCGCATCGGACCTTTATGATCCTCACCGGGGCCGTAGACATTGAAATATTTCAGCCCGGCGATCTTCGAGATTGCCCCGCTTTCAATTGCCCACATATCGAACATCTGCTTGGACCGGCCATAGGCGTTTAGCGGTTTGAGGCGTGAAGTCGATGACTCATCGTCGACGTATCCAAGTGCGCCGTCGCCGTAGGTGGCGGCAGACGAGGCATAAATAAACCGGGCATTGTTCTCAAGCGCCCATCG
Organism: uncultured Ignavibacteriales bacterium; assembly: GCA_964571235.1. GTDB lineage: Bacteria > Zixibacteria > MSB-5A5 > GN15 > FEB-12 > JACRAV01. The sequence continues at coordinate 75,631 of CAZNAI010000006.1, forward strand.
GCAGAGATCGACTGAATATTGAAAATTGTTGTCGGCCAGATATGATTCATCGGTGACCAGCGTGGAACTGCAGGCGCCAATATGGAAGACACCATCGACGCGGGGGATCGACTTAGAAAGTAAAAGTCTGCGGAATTCAGTCTTATCGAAATATGTTCGAAATTCAAGCCGACTGAGATTTTGCTCTTTTCCGGAGTGATTGAGATTGTCGACAATAGTGATGTTCGATTGGCCGCGCCGATTGAGGGCTTTGACCAGGTTGTATCCGATAAACCCGGCTCCGCCGGTGACGATGAAGGTCTGACTGGCGCTCATGGCGACAATTTCCGGCAGAAGGCGAGGAGTGTCAAGTGGAGTAATCAGTTCAGTGGTCTTCGGCAGGCGAGGTGTGGCCGAAGTTTGAACTTGACATCTCGTTCAGTCTCACGGATATTTTTGTCCAAGTTCCGACCTCAATCTAACGGACTGAGGAGACTGTGAATTTCAGAATCGATTCGTGCGATCATTTCTCGGGAACGGGAGGGCATCGTCACCAAAGTGCATCTGTCAACCAAGTCGGATAAACATATGAAATCACAATGCTGAGGGAGTGACTGTATGTTGCGTAAAGCAGGATTGCTTTTGGCTGTGCTGGCGGTCGCGGGATGTTACCACGCCACTGTCGAAACCGGCCGCGAGGCCTCGACCACTGTCATCAAACAGAGTTTTGCGGCGAGCTGGATTTACGGTCTGGTGCCGCCGAAAACTATCAACGCCGCCGCCCAGTGCCCGAACGGTGTGGCCCGAGTTGAAACCCAGCTTTCTTTTGTGAATCAATTAGTAGGGGTTCTCACCTTTGGTATTTACACGCCCATGACCATAGAGGTGACCTGCGCGACCGCGGGCGCAATCGGGGAGATTGAGGGTACAGCGGATATCATTATCGCCGCATCGTCGTCTGACGCCGAAATTCAGTCGGCGATGACCGAGGCGGCTGTAAAGAGCGCTGAACTTGGCCGACCGATTTTTGTCAAGTTCCAGCAGGATGTTTCGACTCCGGAGATGAGCGATTCCGACTCTGAGATTTAGGTTCTTAAGCAATCACAACGAAAATGGGCGACGGTGTTATCACCGCCGCCCGTTTGATTTGTGTAAGACGGAACGCGGTGGCCTAATCAGCCAAACCGATTTTCTTCAGAAAAACCGGCCAGCGACGGTCGGAATGGAGATTTCGAAGGAACGGCTGAACTTTGGCCAGCGGAACGCCGGCGTCGTGAACTTCGTATGCCCGTTCGAGCCATTCGAATGCCGCGTCGGCATCTTTTTGCCAAGCGTAGACCATAGCGATCTGGAATCCCCACTGATCGCCTTCTGCTTTCAACAGTTCCAGATCCTCCGCGCTCTTTTCCAATTCTCCGAGGGAATGACGGGCCAACGCCAGACAACAATACCGGTATCCTGCGGCTTTCTCTTTCTCTGCCGCCTCAAGAGCGGACTGATAATCACCCTTCAATATGAACGCGGCGGCTCTTCCCATCTGGAGAGTGGTCATGTTCGGGCTCATCGCCACCACCCGGTTGGCGATCTCAAGTGATTCATCAATCTGGCCGGCGAAAACTAATATTCGCGACAGTTCACGCCAGGCGGTCGGATTGAGCGGATCAAGTTCTACTGATTTCCGCGACAGTTTGATGGCGTTGTCGAAATTCCCGAATAGCAGTTCCCACAGAGCCATGCCCGCGACAATGTCACACTTGTTCGGTTCAAGATCGTAAGCCCGCACAGCGTGCGGGTAACCATCCCGCACTTTTAATTCAAGCGCCGAGTACACCCAGGCCATTGCGATGTGCGCCTCGGCCAATTGATCATCCAGCGCCAGCGACTTCAGCGCGGCCTGCTTGGCCAGAGGATACTCGATTTGGTGGTCGCTGTGCCCATACGAATCGCGGATGGCATATGTCAAAGACAATCCGGCCCAGGCTTTGGCATTTTCGGCGTCAATCTCGATCGCTTTCTTGTATAGCTCCACTGCCGACTCAAGACTTTCAGCGTTCATCAGAAGCTGACTCTGATGCGCCCGCAGAGTGAGCGCATAACTTTCCGGATTGACCGGTTTGCGTTCGGTCGAGATACCAACTAGCGTGACGTGCATCGCCTTGGAGACCGACTGCGCAATTTCGTCCTGCACCGCAAAAATATCATCGAGCACACGGTCGAATGTCTCCGACCAGAGATGGAATCCATCGGTCACGCTGACCAACTGGGTTGTAATGCGGACGCGGCTCCCGGCCTTTCGCACACTTCCTTCAAGAATAGTTCCGACTCCCAACTTTTGTCCGATTGAGCGAAGGTCTTCCTGTTTTCCCTTGAATGCAAAGCACGATGTCCGTCCGGTCACTTTCAGTTCCGGATTCTTGGCCAGGACATTTAGGAGTTCTTCGGTCAATCCATCGGAAAAGTACTCATTCTCGGGGTCGGCGCTCATGTTGCTGAAGGGTAGCACGGCGATCGACGGCTTTGAGGTCGCTACCCGCCCCGAGGCAGTATGATCGCCTGATTCAAGCAAACGGGAGAGTGTGCGCAAATCGACACCCAGATCATCAGCCGATTGGTACCGCTCGGAGGGATTTTTGGCCAGCGCCTTTGACACGATCCGCTGGAATTCCGGCGAGAGATCGGATTTGTATCTCGTGAGTGGCTCGGCTTGTTCACTGACGATGGCATGAAGGGTGGCGGCATCATTGTTGCGTTTAAAGGGATTTTGTCCGGCGAGCAATTCGTACATGACTACGCCGAGCGAAAATAAGTCCGAGCGTCTGTCCATCTCGCGCCCTTGCGCCTGTTCGGGAGACATGTAGGCAACTGTGCCGAGAGTCGAGCCGGCTTTGGTGAGTCCGTCGCCGCCGCCAAATGTGGCAAGACCGAAATCCAGGATCTTCGGACGCAGATCTTTGTCGACAATGATATTCGCCGATTTGATATCGCGGTGGGTCACTCCGGCCGAATGGGCCCTGGCGAGTCCGTCGCACAATTGCGCTATCAGAGAAATGACTTTCGACACCGGCAGGGCGAACTCTTGCGCGTAGTGTGAAAGTGTCTTGCCGTCGACATATTGCATCGCGAAAAACGGACGGCCATTAAACTCACTCACTTCGTGGATAGTAACAATATTTGGATGATCGAGTTTGGCCGCCGCCTGAGCCTCGCGGGTGAAACGGGCACGAATCGCTGAATCCTCGGCCTGATGCGCCGGAAGAAATTTGAGGGCGACCCGACGGCCAAGCTTGGTGTCGTCGGCCAGAAACACTTCGCCCATTCCGCCGGCGCCTATCTTTTCGACAATCCGGTATTGAAGGACTGTCGATCCGGTGGTCAAGATGGTGTGCGACCGGGTTTGATCGTCGCCGGGCTGGTTCATTGCGGCTCCGACTGGAAAATCGAAAGTGAAAAAGCGGCTATCATTGTGGGCCAAAGATAGCCGGATTCCATCTACTATTCAATCAGTTTCTTGCTCGAACACACTAAGGTTGCCGAAATCACCGCGTGTTCGTGAACGATCTCACAATCCCAACACCGCCACACCTCTTCCTTGTAGTGACGGAATCTGAACGGTGAGCGCTGTTGTCGAAAGGGGATTTTCGCCTACCCAAATTGTGTCGCCTGTTCCAAGTCCGGTATTCGCCACCAGCGGCCCGAGGTCGGTGATGTGATTTTGCGATAAGTCGATTCTTTGTAACTTCACAAGTCCGGCAAGGGCGGAAATATCAACCACCTCGTTTGTCCTGAGCTGAATCATCTCCAAATTCACGAGCGTCGCGAGTGGCCCGATAGCGGCGATATCGTTGTCGGTGAGTCCCAGCCCGGTCAGCGAAGTCAGCGAAGATAGGGGCGAGAGATCGCTCACATGGTTTGCCACAAGACTAAGAGCGTTCAGCTTTAAAAGCGTCGCGAGTGGCTCCAGATCGGCAATTTCATTCCCGTTCAAACCCAGGTTTGTGAGATTCGTAAGACCTGACAGCGGCGAGAGATTGGTCAGCGAGTTTCCTGTCAGTCCGAGCGCCCAGAGTGTCTTCCAATGTTCCATTCCGCTCAGATCGCTAATCCCGGCGTCGTTTGCCGAAAATACGGAATGCTGTCGCAGATCGGAGACCATGATATCACCGGTCGGCTTGCCAATATCGTAGCGCACCGCCGAATCCAGGTGGGTGTCCGGAAAGGTGATCACCATATCGGAAAAACAGGTGCCCACAGCGCCATTTGACCCGGAGCAATTGTTCACCTCGTCACAGATCACCAGACTGAAGTAATAGGTAGTGTCTTTTTTCAGATCGTATACCCACAGACTCTCTTTCGACCCGGCAACTTTCGGATGCGGCTCGCCAGTAAGTTGAATAGCGCTGTCCCAGTTGGCCGGCGCAAGCCAGGTGTGCCAGTACCGGATATCGTAGGTTGAGGCGGTTCCCTGATTGGAGTCATCGCCGGTCGCGATCCAGGTGAGAAGGACAGAACTGTCGGTCACACTATCGACCAGGAAATCGTCGATGAAGTACGGCGTGTTGCCGTCATCGACATCGTCCCCCCCGGCGCTGTTTTTGGAGCATGACCAGACTGCCAACAGTAATACTACCGCCCTCGATAAAATCAGCGGCCAGCGTTTCATAGCACTATCCTCCCGCGAAATTTCTGATTGATCGATTTCGATTGAACTTCTTCGAATATAGTAGATTTCGGAAATCATGGATAGTATTGTCATCGTATCGGGATAAATTGGATTCTCTTTCTCTTTTTATCCGGTTGGGAATCAGCGTCATCTCCGGACAATTCGTGCCGGTACCCTAAGCGACTTGCTTTTTGGCTAAACCTTCCCAAATTTGACCTCGTATCATAATTACCTGTACTGAACCGGCGCGACAGGCGTCTTTGTCAGGTGGGAATGGTACTACGCTCGCAACCCGCCACACGACCCTCACAGGAGAGATAGCGGCCTGATCAAGTCCAAATCGGCGGATATCAATGCGATCTGGCCCGAGGTCGTCGCCGGCGACCTTTCGGCCTGGAGACGACTGGTATTGCTGTATTCTGCGCTGGTGCTGACCGTTGTGCGGCGGGCGGGGCTGGGCCACGACGACGCCGAAGACTGCGCCCAGCAGACCTGGGTCGCTCTTTTCCGCAAGCGACACTCGATCAAGAATCCAAAGGCAGTACCGGCCTGGCTTATTCAAACAGCCCACCGAAAAGCGCTGACTTTCCACCGCAATCAGGCCCGCCGAGCCGATCTTCGCGCCAATTATCCAGATCCCCCACCAAGCCGTCTGCCTGATGAGGATGTATCTGCCCTGCAAGAAATTGCGCTCGTGAATGCCGCCTTTAGTCGGCTCGATCTTCGATGTCAGAAGCTCTTATGGAAACTGTTCGGCTCGGAAACTGAAGAATCATACGGCGAAATCGCCCGCAAAATGAAGGTCAAAGTGAATTCGATTGGTCCGATTCGGTCGCGTTGCCTTTTGAAACTGAAGAAAAACCTTAAAGTTCTTGGCTACGAGGCGGACTGATCATCATATCGGGGAGTCTTTACTGCAATAATGAAGAGGAGAGAAATGAAACCCAAAGCTACCTCACAGCGCCCCATTTTGGCCGAGGCTTCGCAGGAGCATCTCCAGCGCCTTGCGGCCATCCCGCTCCTTTTCGGTTCGGAAGAGGCAGGCCACTCCGTGCACGCAAAACTGGTCAGCGATTCCTGGAATGGCGGCAGGATTGTCGGACGGCGCGATCTGGTCGACGGACACACTCGGCGAACCGCCTTTCTCGCTGGCAAGTTCCGATTTGAGCTGGTGGCCGAACGGCGCGCCAATCAATGGGAATTTGTCGGCCGCGTTTATTGCCGTGGCCGCGCACAATACAATCTGATACTTACGGTCGGCGCCAAACGCCTCGCCCCCGATGCCGGCGGATTCTTTCACTGGACTTCGGTTGGAAGAGTCGCGCCGATGATGCTCGTGAGCGAAAACAAACACTACGCGCTTGAGAGTATGGCATGGTGAAAACCGACACTGACAGCGCCCTCGCTCGTGCTTTTTTGAGCGGCCAGTCGGTCGATGAATCGAAGATCGCCGAGTATGTTTCTGCGGTTGACCGCCAAATTCGTGCGGCCACGCAGAGTTCAATTACCGAGGCTGTCGCGCTTGCTGATACATTTCTTGTTCGCTCGATAGCGCTTTCACCCCAGTTGCGATTGGTTGCTTTCCGCTCAGCCGGTTGGGCCTATCTGGTGGCCGGCAAATATCAAAAATCCAAAACTGCCTATTTATCGGCCCGGCGATTGTCCGGCGGCGATCTGCTTACTCGCGGGCGAATCGACCGTACTTTGATTGATGTCTACATGTACTTGGGGAACTCGGCCGAGGCGACGCGCCGTGCCCGAATGGCGATGGCGGCCTTTAGGCGCATCGATTCCCCGGATGATCTCGCTCGGGCACACGTGAACTACGCCAATCTCCTCCACCGGCAGGATCGGCATCGCCAGGCTTATAAACTGTACCATCAGGCGGGCGAACATTTTGCCGCGAAGGGAGACGATCTCTCGGCGGCGCTTGCCTGGTACAACGAGGCCAACACGCTGGTGCAGTTGTTTGACTTCAATCAGGCCGAACTTCTCTACGCCAAGGCCAAACAGATTTTTGAAACTCGCGAGTACCACCTTCATGCGACCGGATGCCTCTACGGCGAGGCCTGGCTCAATATGCTTGCCGGGAATTTTCATGTTGCCCTGCGCGATTTGTCGGCCTGCGAAAAATTTTATACCGCCGGTGGAATGCAACGCGAACTGGTCCTTTGCCAACTGGATCGGGCTGAGTCGTATCTTGGTCTGAATCTTTGCCTTGATGCCCGTCGCGAAGCTGAAGCCGCGCTGGTAACAGCGAAAAAGCTGAAGATCACTTATGAGCAGGGAAAAGCCTACTTCTTTGCCGGACGAGCGGCGGTTGGGTTGGGGAGATCGGGTGAGGCCCGTCGCCTGTTCCAACAGGCGTCGACGATTTTTCACCGGGAGAACAATGCCGGATTCTATCGAGCTGTGATATTTGATCGTGCGCAATTGCCGACCGTCATATCAGCCCGTCGAAAACAAAAACTCACTGCTTCTAAGTCTGAAAGCGCTCAACTTCCGCTGTGGTCGGCAATTCGCGACATACAACTTGCGGCAACCTGCCCCGATGATGACCGTGCGCTGGTCCGCCTCTCGCACAACCCCGCGGTGAAACTGGTTCCGCATCTGGCCGCTCAGAGGCACACGATTCTGGGTGATCGGGCCGCCAAAGCCAGGCGCATCACGAGCGCAGTGCGACAGTGGTCGACAGCGGCTGAGATCTTAGATAGTGTCAGAGCCAAACTCCCACCGGTCGAATTGCGATCAGGTTTTTTTGGAAAATCGAATGTCGCTTTTCGTAAGCTCATACAAACTGAGTCTTCCCGCGATCCGATGACTGCCGCCGTTTGGGCCGAACGATTCAAAACCGTCGGGCTGTGGTCGCCGGTCGACGACACTGTTCTCGGATTTCCGGCGCGTACGAAAATCCATGAGAATCTCGCAGTACTGGCCGGACAGGTGGCGGCGGTTGTGAATCGAAGCGCTGGGACAACTGGCCGGCGATCTGTAGCCGCAACGGCCAGCTCGCGCCCGATAGAGCTTTTGCGACAGCAGTTGCGAATCGATCAGGCCGCTTTGCACGCTGTGGCCCAAGGTCAGGCCGATCCCAATGACAAACTGCGCACCATTATAGCAGGAGCTTCGCGCGAGAATACAATTGTTCAGTTTCATGTTGGCGACGATGATCTCTACGCGTTTGCTCATAACAGCGACGGCTGTCGGGTGTTTGTCTACGACGGCGGGCTCGCTCACCTTGAGCAGTTTCTCTCCCGCTGGCGCTTCTTAGTCGAATGCGCCCATGCCAATCGGGGGAAATACCGCGCCGACGATCTCAACGAAGAAAGCCGCACGCTGGCAGGGCTGGGAGAGTGGTTACTCGCGCCGCTTGAATTGGGCACCGGTGACCGGCGATTGGTGCTTGTCCCCGAGGGACGCCTGTTGGGTGTGCCGTGGCCTGCCCTTTTGACCAACCACGCGCCACTCTACCGCCGCCACGAAATAGTTGTCGCGCCGAGTATCAGGCACTTCGCGGCAAGTCAGTCCAGACAAATTGATTCAATCAGCGCTGAAATTTTCGTTGGTTCAACCACCGGCTTGCGCTCGGTGAGAACCGAAATAGATTCGATTACATCGCGCCTCAAATATCTGCAGGTCGGCGTTCACAATCCGGCTTTGCGATCCGATTGGCCGGAAAATTCAACTGCCAAAGTCTGGCACTATTCTGGCCATGCCCACCTTCGGGCCGACAACCCATTCTATTCATCGCTGGAACTGGCCGATCAACCGATTTTCGCCGAGGATTTTCGGATGCGCCGCAATGCGGTGGAACTGGTCACGCTGGCCGCTTGCCGTACCGGGCAACAGACGTCACTACCCGGCGAGGAATCGAGCGGCCTAGTGAGGGGGCTTTTGGAAATGGGTGCGCGAAGTGTCGTTGCCGGGGGTTGGGCAGTTGCCGACACCTCGACCGCTCTTTGGATGGACAATTTCTACCGGGCATTCATGGCGGGAACAAACGTAGCAATGGCACAGCGAGAGGCGATGGATCGCGTGCGGGAAGAGTACCCGTCGGCCTATCACTGGGCCGCGTTTAATTTATATGGAGCGTATTGACGATGAAAACAAATCTACTACTTTACTATCAAGAGGTGATTCAAATGAAGAACCAACGTCGAATGAGATTCGCGATTCTGGCGGCGGTTGTCGCGATTCTCGGAATGTCCTTGGCGCCGGTGGCGCTCCGCGCCGATGAACCGGACGGCAAAGAAAATAACCCCACAAAGCAAGAGCCGCTTGTTTCGGGGCTTGACTATGCTCCGCATCAATTAGTCGTGCGGTCGTCACATGCTTCCGGTGACATGAGCTATCTCGGGCTTGAATCGGTGCAATCGGTAAGGCGGGTGATGTCGGGCGCGCCGGTCTATCTGATCGAACTCGATCCGTCCGCCGATGTGCAGGCCGCGGCGGCGCAGGTTTCCGCGACACCGTCGGTGGTCTACGCTCATCCAAACTATCTGCTCAATGTGGCCTATTCTATTCAGGGGAGCTATCCGTTTCCCGATCAGAATGTCACCGGTAGCATGGAAACACAGTATTCGGCCGGTATGATGGGCCTAAATTCAGCCCACACATTAGCTACCGGCAACGGCACTACGGTCGCAGTTATCGACTGCGGTGTTGATTTCGCCCACCCCAAGCTCGGCGGACAAGCGATTTCGGGTTGGGATTTTGTCGATGCCGATGCCAACGCCTTTGATGAGATCGACGGAAAGATCAGCGGCCACGGTACCTTTGTCGCGGGGATCATTCATCTGGTAGCGCCGCAGGCGGCGATTCGGTCGTATCGAGTGATGAATCAAAATGGATACGGCGACGGTTTCACTGTGGCGCAGGCGATTGAGCGGGCAGTCAATGACGGTTGCGATGTGATAAACTTGAGCCTTGCGCTTACCTCTCGGCACCTGGCGGTCCGTGATGCGATCGACTATGCCGTTGCTCAAGGTGTAACCGTTGTCGCAGGGGCAGGGAACAATGGCACCGATGAGGCGATCTATCCGGCGGCTGAGCCCAATGCGCTATCGGTTGGTGCTGTCGATTCTCTCATGCAGGTGACTTCGTTTTCCAATATCGGAATCAGTGTGGATATTCTCGCTCCGGGCGCGAATATCTACTCTTCGTACCTCACTCCCGGGTTTGCCTGGTGGAGCGGCACCAGCTTTTCCTCTCCCTTTGCCGCCGGGCTATCCGCGCTACTTAAGCAACAGGAACCGGGCGCCTCGACCCTGCGCATTCGCCAGCGAATCTTCGGCGGCGCCGTTCCGATCGACTCGATGAATCCGGCGATGAACGGCAAGCTGGGTAAAGGTGTGCTCAATCCGGTTGCCTCGCTGAACTACACGGCCGCGCCCGATTCGGCCACGTTTATTCCAGATACGCTATGGTTTACTCATCACATTGGGCAGTTGTACATCCTGCAACCGACTGTGAGCGGACTCCTGATGTCGACAAGAGACCCCGCTCCGTTTACGGCCACAGTTGTTGATTCAGGCGCGGGTACTTTTTGCTGGGTCGATGACACTGCCGGGAGCTCCGGTGACACGGTGCAAATCTATCTGTCCCCCGAGCGATTCCCCGAAGGCCAGTACTACAACACTCTTGCGTTCAATGTAACGGAAGTTCCCGACCCGGCCTACGCGGTAGTCTGTCTGACGGTCGAGGGACCGCAACCGCCACAAGGCGATGCCTGGTTGACGCCGGCAGATGTCTATATGTCGGCTCAGCACGATTACATGAGTCCGGTGTCCGGTGGCTCGTATTTGTCATCGAAAAATGCCCCAGCACTATACATGGTATCACAAAGGCCCGGTATCCCGCATGTCGTGCAAATCATCGATACCACCGGCTTCACCAACGACAGCGTTCGTTTCTACTTCACTCCTTCGGAGTTCTTCAGCCCTGGAACATATGAAGACACTCTTTTCTACAGCATAGCGGGAATTCTCGATCCGGTGGCGCTGGCGATACATATCACAATCACAGGCGATACCGTCGTCAACCAGAGCGCCACCTTCTCGCCAAGCAATCCGGATTATTACGCGGCGCCGGATCGTACATATACCAAGGCAGTCGTTATCAATTCAAGCCCGTCGGCTACGTATTCTGCCTATGTCCCGGACTCGGTGCCGTGGTTGCACCTGGTTCACGCAAGCGGCACGACCCCCGATTCGATCATCTTCCAACTCGTGACCACCGGACTTGCGCCCGGGCCATACATGACATATTTGTATGCGAACATCGCCGGATATCCAGCCAATCCGATTAAAGCGAGAATCAGAATGTATGTTGACACTCCCAGCGGCATAGATTCCGCATGGCTGACGTATCCCACTGCCAACTTCACGGCCCCCGGGGGCGTACCGACCGTTACCCAGGGACAATTCACCGTCAATGCCAGCGGCGCTACCAAGGGTTGTGCCGCATTTGTGAGTGATGTTCGGGACTTCATTCGAATGCAGGACTCATTGAAGTCCACTCCCGGCGTTTTTAACTTTGCCATTGAGCCGGCTACTACAGCTCCCGGCATCTATGTTGATACCGTCGAAGTGTTTATTGCCGACGTAGCCAACTCGCCATTGCGGTTTGTCGCTACGCTGAACATAGGGCCCTCAAGCGCGACTGCGTGGTTCCATGCGGCTGACGGCGATACCGTGTTCAGTCAGGCGAGCGGCACCGTTTCGATGCGTAACATCCTGGTTGGCTCGTCCAATTATCCCGCGGCCTATTCCGCTTCGCTTTCCGGCGCCGCACCGTTCATCACGTTGACCAGCTCGACTGGGAACACCCCCGGAACGATCACCTATCGTGTCGACACTCGCGGCGTTACACCCGGATTGTACAGCTCAACACTCAATGTTGCTGTCGTCGGTGTGCCCGATACCCTTTCAACAAGTCTGATCGTGAATGTTACACCGGGTGGTCCTGTCGATTCCGGCTGGCTACTTCCTACTACCAAACAATTCACGGCGCCCGGTGGCGTGCCGACTATTACTCAGGATGCATTCTCAGTTGGTAAGACCGGGTCATCCACGCCCTGCATTGCGGCGGTCAAAGACCAGCGGGACTTTGTCCGCGTCATCGATTCCGTGACAACCGCGCCCGGACAAATTCGCTTCGCCATCGAACCGACAACCACCGCATCGGGTACGTACGTTGACACGATTGCGGTGTATATGTTCCCGCTCGTCAACTCACCACTGTACTTTGTCGCGCATCTTACTATTGACAATGCGGGCGGCGGCACGGTTGTGGTCGCGCCTAACCCGCTTGCGGTAACAGTCCCGCCTGCAACATACGATACTCTCTTAAGACAGGTGATGATCACCTATCCGGGTACCTCGCGGCCCCTGATCGGCATTGTCAACGGTGGATCGTTCCGGTTTGTCTACCCGCGCGACAGCGCCGGAATGACCAATGACTCCTTTGATCTTAAGATCTGCCCGTTTGGACAACCGGCGGGTGTCTACACCAACCAGGTCTATTTCCATGTCTCGGGTGTCGCAGGGTACACGACGTTGACCGTTAGTTTGACGGTATCGGCCAGCGGCGCCCAGACAGTCTCGACCGAACTTTCAAACTTCCCGAACCCGTTCAATCCGTCGACTACGATTTCGTTCACACTGCCGAACGCTGGTCATGCAACGCTTGATGTCTACGACCTCCTTGGCCGTCATGTGTTAACGCTGTTTGACCAATCGGTCTCGGCCGGTGAACATTTGGTCGTCTGGGACGGCAAGGATAGGTATGGGGCGTCGGTCGCCAGCGGTATCTATTTCTACCGATTAACTACTGAGGTCAGTTCGATTTCCAAGAAGATGCTCCTGCTGAAATAGGTAGTCAGATTCACCTGCCTTGGCGCACAGGCCGCGTTCGACCGAACGCGGCCTTTGTTTTTGGGCAAACATAGACTGTTGAAATCCAATACCAGGTCAACGACCACCCCCTTGTCGGTGGCGTCGGAATCCATTTCTCGGTTACCATTGAAGGCACTCCGGATTTCCCAAATCAACTTTCCCTGACCATCAACCTACTGTTGCATAGTGTGTTACAAGAGCGGCCAGTGGCTCTCGAACGCAACGGCCGGCTTAAATCGCCAGAGAACTCAGCCGTCTGTCGAGTCGAAACTCGCGGCGGCTACACAAAATGGGGTATACTTTTCCACAAAATGCCTTGACCAATTTGAGCCCATCTGCCATATTTATGTAGGTGAGAAAGCGCAGTCCGTCTTCTTCATCTGCGCAACAGCCACACATGGTCAAATTGTGGCGTTGCCGACGCGCTTTCGAATCAGATATTAGGAATCCGATGAGAGGTACTACCGAAGATTGCTAACGTAACGGCACTTACCATCACGCACACCAAGTAGTGCTCGCGCGAGTCGACTAATTTCTGCAAAAAGTCGGCGCCAACAGGTCACGCACCGTTTCCTCATCATCGGCAAATTACAAACGCTGAACGTTTTGGCCAATTGGTCAAAACGGCGGCAATGGTCTCGCAAGAGGTCCGGCCGTATCACTAAGGAAAAAAGTTTCTGGCATGATCGGGTTTCAAAATCCGCTGTCGAGAATGTGGGAGGTTGTATGTTCCGCCGACTGTTAATTGGCACCTGTATCCTGATTGGTCTGGCTTCGCTAGCCAACGCCCAGTACATCATCATCGGTCCGCCGGATGATCAAACGATTGTCGACACCAGCATTCATCCATCGGCGGCTCCGCTCCGGCCGACGATGCCGATTCCAGCCGCTACCGGATCGAGCGTTGTTACATCGCTGGACCTCTCGCAACTGGACTGTTCGCTCTTTCCGTCGATCTGTGGTTATGTCGACGTTCTGGATGGTAGCGGCAACCCGATTCCAGGTTTCAACGCCGATTCATTTTGCGTTTTTCAAAATGGCGTACCGATCCCGTCGTTTACCGTTCAGCAACTGACAGCCGGCAACTGCCCTACGTCCGTCTGCCTCGTGGTCGATGTCTCCGGTAGTATGACGACAGACGGCCGCCTTACGGCCGCCAAATCGGCCATGAATACTTTTGTGAATAACATGGATGTGTATGATCAGGTGGCGATTGTCACCTTTTCGACGTGCTGGAATGTCCTCGTCAATTTCACCAGCAATCAGACCACGCTACACAATGCGATTAACGGGCTGACCGCCGGCGGTAATACTGCCGCGTTTGACGGCGTGTACAAGGGTGTCGATATCACCCGTTTTCAGCTTGGTTCAAAGGCAGTTATCGCCTTTACCGACGGCGTCGAAAACCGAAGTCACTTGTGCGCACCTAACCCCCCGGATGGCGTAACGGATAACACGTACGCCGATGATTCGACGGCTATTTGCAACCTGGCCAATACCGGCAGTGTCCCGATTTACACGTTCAATCTCGGACCGATCGACAACACCTGGTTTAACCCCGAAGCGATGCAGGCCTTCGCCACCGGAACCGGTGGTTTTTGGGCCCACGCTCCGACCGGCGCGAGCATGGACTCGCTCTATACTAAGATCAAACAGCGCCTGTGCAGTCGGTACTATATCTGCTATCAGAGCATTGATACCGTTCAAAACGGCGATATTCATTGGACCAAAATCTGCCGAAAGAACGGCCCCAATTGCACCATGTGCGACTCGCTTTCGTGTCAGGAGAAAGCGCCGCCGGAGATCGTGCGCACCCCGGCCACCATTAACCTGAGCAATTCCTGTCAATCGCCCAATGCCAGTATCAATATGTGCGCGTGGGTGACCGACGACGACACACCGAAGGCAAATTTGGTTGTCACACTTTTCTATCGCACGGGACCTTCGAGCTATACATCGGTGACCATGACTCCGACTGGCCCGGTGAGTGACAGCACCTTCTGCGCCACGATCCCGGCCAGTGTGCTTAAGTGTCAATCCGGAGTAGACTATTACATAACCGCTTCGGATGGCCAGGCAACAGTTTCGGCGCCTGCGCTAAATCCTCAGGTTAGTCCGTATCACTTCAATCTCTGTCCGACCAATCCACCAGTTGCCAATGCCGGCGCTGATCAGACCATTTTCCAGTGTAATCCGGCTCAGATCTGTTGGGCGGCTGGTTGCACCGACGCCGACGGCGATCTGAAGCTTTGCGAGCTTGTCAGCGGTCCGGGGACATTCAACGGTAGCCAGATCTGTTTTACCCCGACGAACTCACTCGACTACGAGTTCATTCTGAAAGCGACCGACAGTTGCAATCAGATCGATTATGACACAGTGGTAATTCACTATACCAAAAATTCGGCCCCAACAGTTTCGCTTGGCGCCGACCAAAACGTATTCCAGTGCGCGGCCGCTCAGATTTGCGTGAACTACACGCTGTCCGATCCGGACAACAATCTGAACTTGGAATCGCTGATTTCCGGACCGGGAAGTATCGACACGGTTCTTAACCGGGTCTGCTTCACCCCCGCTGTCAGTGGCGCCAACACGATTATTGTTCAGGTGACCGATGCATGCGGCTTGAGTAAGCGCGACACCGTGGTAGTCACCGTGACACTCAACTCCGCGCCGGTCTGCACCGTGCCGGCCAATGAGACGATTGCGCAGTGCACCCCTACTCAGGTTTGTCGCCCATACTCTGCCACCGATGTGAACGGTAATTTCCGTTCTTGCAGTATCGTTTCCGGTCCCGGTTCGCTTTCGGGTGGAAACTGGTGCTACACGCCGTCGGGTACCCAGACAGTCAACGTGACCATCCGGTGCGAGGACTCCTGCAACGCCTATTGCGAGTCGAGTTTCCAGATTCAGTTCAATATCAATTCCGCTCCGGTGATTGCGTTTGGAAACGACACGACCATCTTCCAGTGTACACCGGCACAAATTTGCGCCAACTACACAGTCTCCGACGCCGACAACAACCTGACGCTCGAATCGCTGATTTCCGGACCGGGCAGTATCGACACGGTCAACAACCGAGTCTGCTTCACTCCAGCGGTCAGCGGCGCCAATACTATCATCGTGCAGGCGACCGACGCCTGTGGCGCAACCAAGCGGGACACCATTGTTGTCACGGTGAATCTGAACGCCGCCCCGACCGTTTCTCTCGGCGCCGATCAGAATGTCTTCCAGTGCGCGGCCACTTCGATCTGTGTGCCGTACACCCTTTCCGATCCTAATAACAATTTGAATTTGGAATCGCTGATTTCCGGACCGGGAAGTATCGATACCGTCAACAATCAGGTCTGTTTTACACCGGCGGCCAGCGGCGCCAACACAATTATTGTGCAGGTGACTGATGCTTGCGGTCTGACCGCGCGGGATACGGTAGTCATCAACGTGACGCTCAACGGAGCGCCGACCATCGCTTTCGGGAACGATACGACGCTCTTCCAGTGTACGGCCTCTTCGATCTGCGTGACATATGCAGTTTCCGACCCGAACGGAATTGCAAAGATCACCGAATCGATGATTTCCGGCTACGGTTCCATTGATACCCTGAACAGCCGAGTCTGCTTTACGCCCGCCAGTTCGGGTAGCTACCAGATTATCGTGCAGGCGATGGACTCCTGCGGAGCGACTGATCGCGACACCATCAATGTGACAGTCACGCTCAACTCAGCGCCGGTTGCGACCAATCCACCGGCCAGTGTTGACACGTTCATGTGCGCCTCGGCACAGATCTGCCGCCAGTTTGCGGCGACAGATGTTAACGGCGGCGCATTGACCTGGACCAAACTCTCCGGTTCGGGAACGGTGACATCCGGTGGTCTGTGGTGTTTCACTCCCGCGACCAGCGGCAGTTACTCGGTAACCGCCACGGTGGCCGACGCCTGCGGAGCAACTGATACTGTGAGCATGACCTACAATGTCTCGCTCAACAGCGCTCCAATCATTGCGCTGGGCGCCAACTTTAGCACGTTCCAGTGTGCGCCGGCTCAAATCTGTCTGCCGTACACAGTATCCGACGCCAACAACAATGTTACGGTTGAGCAGATCTTCTCGGGCCCCGGAGTCATCGACACTGCGGCTAACACCGTCTGCTATACACCTCCGTCAGGTGGAACCTACACGACGATTGTGAGCGTGACTGACGCCTGTGGCCTTCTCCATCGAGATACCATCGTAGTTACAGTCACTGCCAACGGCGCTCCGGTGATCACTTTTGGCAACGATACGTCGCTCTTCCTCTGCACGCCGACTCAGGTCTGCATGAGCTACAGCATCAGCGATCCAAACGGACTAGGTAAACTGACTGAAGTTTTGGTTTCCGGTTCCGGCTCGCTTGATTCGGCCAATAACAAGATCTGCTTCACGCCTGCGGTGGCCGGCATCTATGACTTTATTGTCAGCGTGACCGACTCGTGCGGCGCGACTGATCGTGATACCATCCGCGCGACAATAACCTTCGGCCAGTTTGCCGATATCACCTGCCCAGCCGGTCCGATCTCGGCTTCGCTCTGCGCCACCGGTCAGGTCTGTCAGGCGATTGCAATCACTCCTCCGGGCGCGACCGTGACCACAACCTTCGGCACGTATAGCGGCGGCAACCTCTGCTTCCAGGCCGACACTTCCGGCACTTATGTTATTCGCGTGATCGCGTCAGCCTCCTGCGGCGCTGATACCTGCTTTGTCACGTTCAACGTTGATATCGGCTCAGCCGCCAATATCACCTGCCCGCCGACCCAGTCGCGCTTTGTCTGCGCGGCCGGCACTCCGGTTTGCACGCCGATCACGGTGCTTGGATCAGGCGCGACAGTGACCGTTTCGCCCGTCGGAACGTATGCTTCAGGCAGTATCTGCTTCAATGCCGATACCTCCGGTCACTATGTCATTAAGATCAAAGCCAGTACCACTTGTGGTTCCGACTCTTGTTTCCTGATTACCGATGTGACCATCGACGCCGCACCGGTGGCAGTAAATCCTGTCTCGCCGAAAGACACCTTCATGTGCGCGGCGGCTCAGGTATGCTATCAGTTCTCGGCCAGCGATGTAAACGGTGGCCCGCTCACCTGGACCAAACTCAGCGGCGACGGCTCAGTTACATCTGGCGGTCTGTGGTGTTTCACACCGACTGTGTCTGGTAGCTATTCAGTGACCGCGAAAGTCGCTGATTCGTGCGGCAAGGCCGACACGACGACCCTGACGTACAACGTGACTTTGAACAGCGCACCCAATATTGCCTTCGGCGCTGATACTTCGGTCACGCTTTGTGTAAGCGGCTCGATCTGCGTACCGTACACGATCTCTGATCCAAACAACAATGTCTCGCTTGAGCAGTTGCTCTCCGGCCCCGGCTCAATCGACACTGTACTGAACAAAGTCTGCTTCACACCGGCGTCGTCGGGAAGTTACACCCTGATCGTCAACGGTCAGGATGCTTGCGGCGCGTACGACAGAGACACGATCGTCGTCAACGTGACGATTAATCCGACAGCTACGGTAAGCTGTCCGGGTGCGCAATCGAAATTCCTTTGTGCCGCCGGTCAGATTTGCTTCCCGGTGACGGTCACTGGTGTCTCGCCGGTCGTTTCGGTCACTCCGATTGGATCATACTCAGCCGGAACAGTTTGCTTTACTGCTGACACCTCTGGCGTGTACAATATTCAGGTGTCGGTAACCAGTGCCTGCGGCAGTGCGTCATGCACCTACACAGCGACAGTTACTATCAATCAGCCGCCGGTTGCGACCAATCCGCCGGTGTCAGTTGACACCGCAATGTGCGCCTCGGCTCAGATTTGTCGCCAGTTTGCGGCTACTGATCCTAACGGTGGCGCTCTGACCTGGACTCGTGTTTCCGGTGACGGTACCGTTAGCGCGGGTGGTCTGTGGTGTTTCACTCCGCCGACCAGCGGCTCATATAGTGTGGTGGCGGCAGTTGCCGATTCTTGCGGCGCGGCCGACACAGTAACCATGACCTATAATGTCACGCTGAACGCCCCGCCGGTTGTTCAGCTTGGCAATGACACAACGCTCTTCCAATGCGCCAATGCGGCGGTTTGTGTATCGTACACAGTCTCCGATCCGAACAACAACGCCAATTTGGAGCAGTTGATTAGCGGGCCGGGATCGATTGACACGGTCGCCAGCAAAGTCTGCTTCACTCCAGCCGGTACCGGTACGTACACAATTATTGTAGGCGTGACCGATGCTTGCGGCGCGACTGATCGTGACACGGTGGTCGTTACTATCGATGCCAATGATCCGCCGGTAGTAAACGCCGGTGTCGACAAGACCATCTTCCAGTGCACGCCGACCCAGTATTGCTTCCCGATCACATCCGCTGATCCGGACAACAATGTTGATTCCGTGAAATTGATCTCTGGTCCCGGCACACTCAACGCCGGCCAAGTCTGTTTCACTCCGGGATCGAGCGGTATCTCGACCTTTATTATCAAGGCGTTCGATCATTGCGGCCTGACCGCTGTTGATACGGTGAAAGTCACCGTCACGCTCAATTCAGCGCCGGTCTGCAATATGCCGAACGACACCACCAAGTTCTTCCAGTGCGCTCCGGCACAGGTGTCACTGCCGGTGTCGGGAACCGACATCAACGGTAACTTCAGTCACTGCCAGATTACTTCGGGCCCCGGCTCACTTTCCGGCGGTAACTGGACCTACACACCGTCTGGTTCGCAAACGGTCAAGGTGGTTGTGCAGTGTCTTGATTCCTGCGGCGCGAGTTGTGTCGATTCGTTCTATGTGAAGTTCTCGATCAACCGTGTCCCGCTCGCCAACGCCGGCCATGACACTTCATTCTTCCTCTGTTCGAGCGGAAATGTCTGCGTGCCGGTGTTCTGTTCCGATATGGACAACAACCTGCAACTCTGCGAGCTGGTCTCTGCGGTCGGAACCTATAATTCGGGTTCGGGCATGGTCTGTATCAACGCCGACTATGGCACCGGTACTCCCAAAACGTTCCCGATCATTATGAAGGCGACCGACTCATGCGGCGCGGTCGATTTCGACACCGCCAATGTGACGGTCCAGTTCAACCATCCGCCGGTTGTTCAGGGACCGCCAAACCTGACGGTTTACCTCGATCAGATCGGACAGGTCTGCTTTGATGTCGCGGTGAGCGATCAGGACAACAACATCACATCTGTCACTACTTCGCTTGGCACATATAACTCAGGCATCGGCCAGGTCTGCTTCAATGCCGACACCACCGGCCTGTACTGTGTGATTGTGACTGCCCAGGATCAGTGCAATGTGGTGAGGGCCGACACGGTCTGCCTCAATGTGCAGATTGATGAGTGTATTCACGTCCAGATCGAAAAAGTACACAACGCCATTCAGGGCCAGCATAAGTTGGTCAATATCTACCTAAACGGCGCCGGCAAACCGGTCGGCGGATTTGAATTCCTGATCGCCTACGACGCCAGCTCGCTGTCGGCGATGGCGGCGACGGAGGGTTCGCTCTTCACTGGTTGCGCCTGGGAGTATTTCACCTATCGCTTCGGGCCGTTCGGCAACTGCGGTTCCGGATGCCCGTCGGGAATGATCCGAATCAGCGGTGTTGCTGAAACCAACAATGGCGCCTATCACCCGACCTGCCTGTTCGACGGTCAGACTGGTGTATTGGCGACAATCGACTTCCTGGTTTCCAACGACCGTACGCTGGAATGCCAGTACGCGCCTGTCCAGTTCTTCTGGCTGGGATGCGGTGACAACGCTTTCTCAGCGCCGGCTGGCGACACACTCTGGATTTCGCGCTTTGTCTACGACTTTGAGTTCAATGACATAACCGACAACTCTTTTGGCTTCCCCGGATACCTTGGTGCTCCTGACCAATGTCTCGTCGGCGGCGGTCCGGGTAAACCGGCGCCGGTCCGGTGTGTTGACTTCACCAATGGCGGCGTTGATATAGTCTGCGCCGACTCGATCGACGCTCGCGGCGACGTAAATCTCAACGGCTTGTCGTATGAAATCGCCGACGCGGTGATGTTCACCAACTACTTTATTCAGGGACTCTCCGCATTCGTGGGGCATGTCGACGGCTCGGTTGCGGCGACTGATGTCAACGGCGACGGTCTCACGCTGACGGTCGGCGATCTGGTCTACCTGATTCGCGTGATTGTCGGCGATGCCGCGCAATTGCCGAAACTCAATCCGAGTGCCGTCAATCAAGTCACCTTTAGTGTAGTAGACAACGCATTGACGATCACCGATGCTTCATCGGGTGTCGGCGCGGTCTATCTGATTGTCGAAGGAGATGTCCATCCGTCGACGATTGGAGACGGCGAGTCGATGGATATGGTCTATCGATACGACGGCGCGGTGACGAGAATTCTGATCGCGACCCGCGGACGGAATTCGCTGGGAACCGGCAAGTTTGTCCAGCTCGACGGCATGAAATCAATCAAGTCAATCGAGGCCGGTAGCTTTGAAGGGTATTCGATGAAATCGACGCTCACCAGTCTGCCGACTGAGTTCGCGCTTTCACAGAACTACCCGAATCCGTTCAATCCGGTCACGACGCTTGACTTCAGTCTGCCGCACGCCGCTGACTGGAAAGTGCAGATTTACAATATTCTCGGCCAGGTTGTCCAAACCTGGGGTGACCACGGCGAGGCCGGGTACTACCATATTACCTGGGATGCCGCCAGCTATGCGTCGGGTGTCTACTTCTACCGGTTAACCGCCGGATCGTACACCTCGACTAAGAAGATGGTGCTCCTGAAGTAGCGCTTTGAAATTTTCGCTTCTTTGAAGCCGCGCCCTCATTCGAAGGCGCGGTTTTTTTTGAGTGGCAATCGAGAGCCGACTATCTGAGATTCGGCCCTAAAATGGAGAAGAGCCATCCAGAAAATAGCAACGCCGGAGATCGCGATTGATCTCCGGCGCCGGGTGTCAAGTCTAGTTGTCGAGTCGGCTTCAACTACGGTACAAGTACGCCATCGATGATGTGTAACACCCCGTTGCGGGCGAGAATATCAACGTACAGCACGTTGGCTTGGTTGATTTTTACGCCACCGTTGACCACTGCGATACTGACTTTCTCGCCGCTGGCCATTGTCGCTTCAGTCAATTTGACCACATCAGCCGCCTTGACACGCCCCGGTGTGACATGGTACAACAGGATCTTGCCAAGGGCCGTCGGATCGGCAATAAGCGATTCTAGGGTGCCGGCAGGAAGGGCCGCGAAGGCCGATTCAGTCGGGCCAAAGAGAGTGAACGGTCCTTGAGTGGTAAGGGTGTTCTGAAGTCCGGCCACTCGCACGGCCGTAGCTAATGTCGGAAGACCGGCCAAGCGCGACACCGTGTAAAGCGATAGATATCGGGTCAGCCAATTGAGCTGGCCATTGCGGATGGCGTTCACAACCCAGCCGCTCCCCAATGACGCAGTAGCTCCCTCAATACCGGTGCGCGAGGAACCGCCAGCCGACGGAATCATGACGGCGTCAATCACATGAATGATGCCGTTAGTCGCTTTAATGTCAGTCACGGTGACCAGGGCATTGTCGATCATCACCTTGCCGTCAATTACCGTGATGGAAAGATTGGAGCCGTTGAGTGTGGCGGCGCTGGTTAGTTTGACCACTTCCGCGGCGGTAACCGCTCCGGGCACCACATGATAGGTAAGGATCGCAGTCAGCGCATCCTTGTCATTCAAGAGCGCGGCTACGGTTCCTTCCGGAAGTTTGGCAAATGCCTCGTCGGTCGGAGCGAAAACAGTAATCGGTCCGGCTCCTTTGAGAGCACCAACCAGATCGGCCGCTTCAGCCGCCGCCAGCAAGGTTGTGAAGTTACCGGTAGCGGTTGCGGTCTCGACGATGTCCAGTTTCGGTTCGGTATTGCTCTGAACAGGGTTCTTGTTTTGGTCGTCGCTACACCCGACCAGCCCGATCGAGGCGACAGCCAGTGAGGCCATCAGCAGTCTAAGTTTTCTCGTAAGCATCGTTCGTTCTCCGTTTGAGTTGTTGTTATTACTTAGTTATTCAGCTCTTGTTGTATGTCAGACGGTTGCCCACCGACGCTGAATCGATTTCCACTGGATCAACTGGTAAAGGGCACAAAGGCCAACCACGGCATAGACCAACCGACTGAGCAAGGTGGCATCGCCGAACAGGGCGGCTACCAGATCAAAGTTAAGAATCCCAACCAATCCCCAGTTGAGCCCCCCGACGACCAGCAGAGCGACAACAATGACATCTAATGTTTTCATCTGTTTCTCCTTCTGTAGAATATGGTGCTGTTTATGTTTTGTCTAATCTTTGACTAATTAAACCCTGAGAGCCCGAAAAAGTTCTCCATCTCGTAAGAAAAGTCAATAATTCTTCTAATATGTTGTGATGTAATGTTTTACTGTTTGCATGGCTCGACTTGGTGAGAAACGGGAACCAGTATTTGACTTTCCTGTTGTCTCGTTATGACATTTGATTATTATTTGTCTATATGTTGGTTTGGTGACGTGAAAACAGTGGTGCAATGAGTAATCTATCAAAGTCTGCCGATTTGGGCATTGAAGTAGTAGCGCAACGCTCTGGATTGAGCCAGCATCTGATTCGCATGTGGGAGCGACGATACGGCGCGGTCAGACCAACTCGAACGGATTCGAATCGTCGCCTCTATTCCGAGGCGGATGTACATCGTCTGGGCCTTTTGAATCTCGCAGTACAGGCAGGACACCGCATCGGCGATGTCGCCGCGGTATCAACTGGTAAACTCGAGCAGTTGGTGGAGAAACTCTCGATCGGCCTTCCGGAGTCGTTGCCAGTTCCTTCACCAGCCTACTCGCAGGACGTGGCAAACGCGATCGAGGCGATTGTTCGGTTCGACACGAATGCGTTGGAGACTCTTCTATCGCGGGCAGAAGTTGATTTGGGTTCAGCCAGAATGCTTGAGAAAGTTGTTCTGCCGCTTTTGGAAGCTCTCGGTCAGCAGTGGAAAGATGGCGATATCCGCGTGGCGCATGAACACATGGCAACGGCGGCAATCCGAAATCACTTGGGCGCGATGTTATCAGTTATCAGATATCCGGATCGAGCCCCCGTACTAGTGACAGCGACTCCAGCCGGACAACTTCATGAGATGGGGGCGTTGGTCGCTACCGTAGCGGCGGCGCTCGAAGGATGGCGCCCGATTTTTTTGGGGCCAAACCTGCCAGCCGACGAGATAGCCGGTGCCGCACTGAAATCGGGGGCGCGGGCGATCGCCATAAGTTTGGTTTTTCCTGCCGATGATCCCCGGCTCGCGAGCGAACTGGTACGTCTCCGACATCTGATGGGTCAAGACTTCGCGTTGCTTGTTGGTGGCAGAGCCGCGCAATCTTATGGCAAAACTCTTGAAGTGATTAAAGCAATCCAGACTTCAGGCATCGGATCATTTCGACAACAGCTTGATCGCCTTCGGACTCCTGGCGACCGATAGTTTCCGGACAAACGGACAGGATAAAACAGATGGTTCCGATCAGAGAGTCCTATCGACAATGAAGTTCCAACGGGATACTGGCTATGAAAAAAGGCGGCCTATTCTCAGCGGTCGCTTTTTCTTCTGGTAATTGTCCGTCGCCTCGACTCTATCTGGTTCCGACCCCTTGCGACACCGCCTCGGGGGAGAGACCGACAAACGACGAAAGCTGGTTGGTGACTCCCAGCGCGTCCGTGTACGTCCGATCAAACGCCGACGGCGTCGAGTCGCCTTTGCGCAGTTGACGATCGTGTTCCGATGCCCACGCCAGGTGCACTGCGGCATTGGCGTCAAGGGACGCGTTCCCCGATTTTGACGGCGTATAATGGTAAGCGACCGCGTCGACAATTTTCACCGGCAATCCCCAGGTGGCAAGAAGATAGGCTCCGATACTTGCGTCATCGGCTCCCAGTATCTGCTCCTGAGCCCGATGCAGAGTAATGGAATCCTGTTTGCTCATATGTATCGACTTCTCGAACTCCGTGGAGAAATTTGTCAGCAGAATCAACTTGCCGACATCGTGTAACAACCCGGCAATCAGCGCATCCTCTACTTCCTGTCGTTTCAGGCCGAAAGAATACGCGATGAACCGGGACTTGGTTCCCACGTTAACGGCGCGGCCATATATCTCGTGCGGATGAAACCCTTGTATCTTTGCCGATACCTCAATTTGGTACGCTCCGGCCGCGAGGGCGATACCGCGGACATTTTCAACTCCGATCATGTTAAGCGCCTGCAGGACACTTTCGATGGGAGTCCGCAGTCCGAACATCGCCGAGTTTGCCACCTGCAGTAATTTGGCGGTGATTGCCGCGTCGCTTGTGACAATAGCCGCAATACGCGACATGGAAACATCAGCTTTGCCGAGTTCTGTGGTCAACTTGCCGTATGTTTCGGGAAGGGTTGGCAAATCATGTATCGCGGCGACACGCTCTCGCAAAGCAGGATCCTGGATAAGTTGCAGGCGGCTGGACATCGTGGTGGCTCCGGTTCTAATGGTGTATCTTTTCAGACAGCGAGTATCGTAAGCGTATATCGGCAGAAACTGTCGACTCTTTGATCCTGCACCTACGACGACCGACCGAACTATTAATATCGACGCCGCCGGGCCCTCTCGCGTCAGGTTGGGCGATATGGGCCGGCGGCGCTGGATTCAAATAATATCGTGGCCGAGCGATACCCGAAGCATGAGCGCTCTAATGTTCGGAAACAGAGAAAACGTGGTAAGCGGGCCGAACGCTTCCGGCGGACTCTGATCGCCGCTTTGCAAGTAGTACTCGGCAGAGAGAGTCAAGCTCGAGTGTTTCCCCGACGGAAATGAGTAAGACAGGCCATAGGTAAAAGCAGTGAATGTAGCCAGGCGGGCATCGGCGCTGGCATACTCCGGACGAGACTGACCCTGCACTAAGAACGGGCGCGAAAAGTCCGCTCGCGATTGACGATACCATCGGGCGCGAGGTTCAAGTGACTTGGTCGCGGACAATTGTAATTTCACAGACAGATCGGCGGTGTGCGACTGGACTCCCCAGTCGTCGCGATAATATCGGTACCCGGTTTGAGCTATGGTCCCCGCAACATGACTGCGCAGATCGAAAGCGCCGGCGATACCAGTTCGGCGATTGGGTCGCTTCTCAAATAAGTGACCGACCGGTTCACCGGCATCTGCCGAGTCGATCGGTTGCACGACAGAAATCTGTTTATACGGATCGGTGAGATACCCCTCGGCGTGATTGATCGAGAGATTCCAACGAGCCAACGTCCGTGTCGACATTACTTTGGAGTATGACAGCGCCAGATCGTACTGATCTTTGGGCCGCGCTCCGTTTCCAAGTAACCTCCCGTTGTCGTTGTCCATAACGGTATCTGTTGGCGCATAGGCGGTGGGCACGCCTCCGTTAGGATTATACGAATCGTGATTGAATGATCCCGCCACACCAATACTTGACTTAAGATCGTGAAAATCAAAAACAAGACCACCATTCAGCCCGAGCGATTTGTAATCATGTTCGCTCGATCCGCTGATTCCGACCATCGCTTCAGTGTTGAGACTCAACCGACGAGCCAGCCCAAACTGGGCGGCAAAGCGGGTATCGCTGAAATTCTCGTCGCGCGGAATCTGGCCGGCGGGAACAACCACCGTTGAACCACCGGAGGGGCGCGTGACCGTCTGCGCCTGTTTCGACGGTGACCCGCCGGTTGGCGAAGCGCCGGTGAGACCGTCATAAGTTAATCGGAGCGAAAAACGATCGCCGTTGTTCAGACTTCGCTGAAGCGAATAGACAATCTCGGTTGCCCGAATTCGGTCGCGCTCGGAATAGAGCAGGACCGAAGTCTCCGAGTGACCGGCTCCGGCCGCATTCAGCGGCGATGCGCCAATTAGCGAGGCTGTGGCCGTGGCCAACGCGCGGCGAATTGAGCGATGGCAATTCAGTTGCATCCGCATCCGCCCCCGCCGACAGTCCGTCCGACCGGTGTCCCTTCTTTGGAGAAATACACGTGATCGTCGATCACATACCGGTTGCCGCGCTCATCGAAACGGACTTCCGGATTCACGAGCGGATCGCGCCGGCAGAGCTGGGCTCCAGCCGACGCACATCCTTCAATACATCCGCACACCGCCAGCGCGAGTGCGAGAGCACCAATTGTATGTCTCGTTTTCATACGAATCTCTCTGTTCTCAAATTAGAAGCGGTACGCCCACCCCAGCATCAGGCGCGTCATCACATCGGGCTGATTGATCGCCTTGTCGGCATCCGCGTAGGTATAGGCGGCTATCGGATTGGTATTGTCGTTATCGGGACGATAGTAGGTATCGTGACCGTCAAGCGTGCCCTTGAAATAGTAGTCGGCGCCTACCGAGAAGATCAGATCAAGTCGAGGGTTGATGGCAAACGCCGTTTCGATGCCACCGCCCAGGCCCCATTGATGTGACCTCACACTGAAAGTCTCGGCGCCGCCGATATATTCAAAGAAGGCCTCAAAATCGGTCCGACGTATTCCGCCATAGACATTTGTCCGTCGCAGTTCCATAACTTTGACCGGATAGAGGACATCCAAACGCAGATCCCAAACGCGGGCATCGGAGCGCGCATCTCCATTTTGGTTGTTGTCGATGAATATCCGTCGCGCGGCCCACTCATCGCCTGAATTCACCTTGGAGTATCCGAGCCCGAGTCGAGCCGAAAACGGAAATCCTTCGGCGAAGTTCTGAGCAGTGAGACTACCGTGGAATCCCACGCCGCCATAATATCCCAATTGTGCCTGACCGACCAGCCACCGTTTGGTGTCGCCGCCGCCTGATACGGTCCGCGGTGAGTTGGCAGTAGAGGTCGGTTTGGAGGTCGGTCGCGGTGATCCGAGAACTGATCCCGCAACCAAGGTAAGGGCGGTTACGGTGGTGAGAATGTCGCGACGCATATACGTCTCCTTTCCAAAAGAGCATTGCGATTACCCATGACCAAGCACCGAAGCGCCCGCCACGGATTTCGTGTACTGTTATGCTCTATGTTTCGGAGGCGAAACAGCGAATCTTTAGAAGTTTCTGCGTCGGCTATAACGATGTGGGCAAGAACGACTTCCGATGTTGAGCCGGATGGGTGGCAGCTATGCTACCAGCGTCCACGCTTCTATTTTCTGCTTCACCCTACTGATATGATGTGTAACGCCATTTCAATTATCACTTAAACCACTCCGGATCGCGGGCCACGACATTGTCCGGCACTGCCCATGATTCATAGAATCGGCTATGATTATATCGCCAGGCGCCGCACCCCACGAACTGGTTTCCTTTCAACTCAAAGCAACCGGTGAAGCAGTTTTCCGGCCCCCCCAACATTGCGACAAGAAAATCTCTCTTCATCAGTTCATAGTTCATCATCATACCGTGACCATCGTAGTCGTCTCCTTGAAACCCGCCTTTAGTAATCTTGAACTGCAGGTTCTCTCCCGTTTGTTGAGCGGTCAGCTTGCCGGCATCAAACCACTGCTTGAGGTGGTTTTTCTCAAACTTGCCGTCCTTCTTCATTTCGTACTGACTGAAGAAAAAGGCGCTGTCGGGAAGCATCGGCCATTCACAATCGATCACCGAAAACGAGCCCCAGGTCCCGTCGGAAAAGAAGTAGAGGCCATAGGCGTCATCGTTGTAATGAAGGTGCCCGAACCAGGGGATGTCCCCTTTCCATTCGTATTGTTTCCCTTCCTTTCGTTTCGCGCCGAAGGTGACGTCGTGAAGTTCTTTTACTGCATTGTAGTTTTCTTCGCTCAGTTCCAGGCCGCCCATCAGGAGCAGAAAGTAATTCGCCTTATCCCCCTCCCGGCAGGCCGTGAACAGGCGCAAGCCGTCGAAAGCCGCCACGCCGGTGTATTTGTAGTCACCGTAAGAGACATTCATCTTGAGCATTTGGTAGGTCTTGCCACGCTGGGTTGTGACGGTCTGCCATTTCGATATTTTGGCCTCGCCGGACCAGGTAGTGGTATCGTCGTTTTTGCCTGAGATCACATAGGTGCCCGATAAGTCAAGGCCCTCGGCTCCGATGGCGATATCTTCAATATCCTTGCCGGCGTGTGACGACGCCACCCCTATCGCCACGATGGCCGAACAAACGATGGCTGCAATTCTCATCTCTCTCTCCGGATTAAGCAGTTCATGCTTACTGGTTCAAGTTTTGCCCGTTATCAATCTGACCGACCCCGAGCATCACCTAAAATATATTTCCTCGCTCCATGAAATCAATTTTTGAAATTGTGAGGGGTCGCCACACAATCGTCCCACGTTCGAATAAATAGGAGTAAGTTAGTCCGGTAACTAGCACAGAGCACACAATACTCTGGGCTCTACACTCCTAGCGGAAATCGCCGGGAATTGTCGAGTTGGTCTTGACAATGTCTAATCCGCGAACTAATCTAACTCCATGCAGGACGCCATCTCCATTTTGCGGCAGTGCGATATTCAGCCGACCCCCCAGCGAATCGCCGTTGTTGAATGTGTTTTAAACAGCAAGTCGCATCCCACGGCCGATGATATCCTGATTGTCGCCCGCAAGAAATGCCCAACTGTCTCCCGTGCCACCGTGTACAATACCCTCAATTTGCTGGTGGCAAAACGGCTGATCAGCATGCAGACGATCAAAGAGGGCGCGGTGGTGTTTGATCCCAATACTCACAAGCACCATCACTTCATCGACGACGATACCGGCGACATCTACGACATTCCGTGGGATCAACTGGAAGTGAAAGGCAAAAAGAGCTTCAAGGGATTCGAGATTCACGGATTTCAAGTCATCATGCGGGGCAAACGGAAACGGACATGACTCTTTTTTTGCCGGACATTAATACACTGTCTAAACATAGACTAATTCTGTCCTTCTCATGGGCCGGAATCAACCGGCCGTCGTTTGCTGATACACACAGACTCGTCATTGACCAATTATGCATACTAAGGAGTAGTTATGAGTGACCACAAAAGTGACAGCGCGGGCAAGTGCCCGGTGACTGGCGGACGATCCGCTAAAGCGATGACCAACCAGGACTGGTGGCCTAATCAGTTGAATCTGAAAATCCTCCACCAGCACTCTCCTCTATCCGATCCGATGGGCGAGGAGTTTGATTATGCTAAAGAGTTTAGGACTCTCGACCTCGCGGCACTAAAGAAAGACCTCTATGCCTTGATGACCACCTCACAGGAGTGGTGGCCCGCCGACTACGGGCACTACGGTCCGCTCTTTATCCGTATGGCCTGGCACAGCGCCGGCACGTATCGGATCAGCGATGGTCGAGGTGGTGCCGGATCAGGTTCACAGCGGTTTGCTCCGCTTAATAGTTGGCCGGACAATGCGAATCTGGATAAAGCGCGACGCTTACTCTGGCCGATCAAACAGAAATACGGCCGCAAAATTTCGTGGGCCGATTTGATGATCCTCGCCGGTAATTGCGCTCTTGAATCAATGGGCTTCAAGACTTTCGGATTCGCCGGCGGACGCCCCGACATCTGGGAGCCGGAAGAAGATATCAACTGGGGAACCGAGGCCGTGTGGCTCGGCGACGAGCGATATAAGGGCGACCGGGAATTGACCGGACCGTTCGGCGCGGTGCAGATGGGACTCATCTATGTAAACCCGCAAGGCCCGAACGGCCAACCGAGTGTGCTGGCCTCGGGGCGCGATATCAGAGAGACATTCGCTCGCATGGCGATGAACGACGAAGAAACAGTCGCGCTGGTCGCCGGTGGACACACTTTTGGCAAATGCCACGGCGCCGCGCCGGATAGCGAGTTTGTCGGCCGCGAACCTGAAGGGGCGAGCATCGAAGAACAAGGGCTGGGCTGGAAAAATTCCTTCGGCAGTGGCAAAGGAAACGACACAATCACCAGCGGCCTTGAAGGTTCCTGGACACCGACTCCCACAAAATGGGACAACAGCTATTTCGACGTCCTCTTTGGTTACGACTGGGATTTGGTGAAAAGCCCCGCCGGCGCCTGGCAGTGGGTTCCGGTCAATCCGGCTGGAAAAGACCTCGCGCCGACCGCCCACGATGCCTCAAGAAAAGTCACTACTATCATGACTACAGCCGACATGGCAATGCGGATGGATCCGATTTACGGACCGATCTCGCGTCGCTTCCACGAAAATCCAAAGGAGTTTGCCGACGCCTTTGCGCGTGCCTGGTTTAAGCTGACCCACCGCGATATGGGGCCGCGTCCGCGCTATCTGGGTCCGGAAGTTCCGGCCGAAGTGCTCATCTGGCAGGATCCTATTCCCGCGGTCAACCATGAATTGATCGGCGAACAGGAGATTGCATCTCTCAAATCTAAGATGCTCTCTTCCGGATGCACTGTGCCGGAGTTGGTTTCGACCGCTTGGGCGTCGGCTTCGACTTATCGTGGTTCAGACAAACGTGGCGGCGCCAACGGTGCCCGCATTGCGCTGGCTCCTCAGAAGAACTGGGAAGTGAACCAGCCGGAGCAACTTGCAAAGGTCTTGCAGGCGCTCGCGAGTATCCAAAAAGAATTCAACAGCGGCAAATCGGGTGCAAAGAAAGTGTCGCTCGCAGATTTGATCGTACTTGGCGGATGCGCCGCGGTCGAAAAAGCGGCCAAGGACGCGGGACAAAGCATCACTGTGCCGTTTACGCCCGGACGAATGGACGCGACACAAGAGATGACCGACGCCGAATCGTTTGGCGTACTCCAACCGAAGGCCGACGGTTTCCGTAACTATCTGCGCCACGAGTCGGGCATACCGGCCGAGGAGATGCTCTTGGATCGCGCGAATCTGTTGACTCTCACCGCTCCGGAAATGACGGTACTGGTTGGCGGCTTACGAGTGCTCGGCGCCAACACTGGAAAGTCAGCCCACGGCGTCTTCACCGACAAGCCGGGAACACTGTCCAACGACTTCTTTGTGAATCTTCTGGATATGCAAACGAAGTGGCAGAAATCCGCTACTTCTGAAAACATGTTTGAGGGGAAAGATCAAAAGAGCGGTAAGACTCGCTGGACCGCGACGCGCGTTGATCTGATTTTTGGATCGCACTCACAACTGAGAGCGATAGCCGAAGTGTACGCATGCAAAGATGCGAAGGAGAAGTTTGTCGCCGACTTTGTAGCGGCATGGCACAAAGTCATGAACCTCGATCGCTTTGACGTGAAGTGAACTAGCCTTGCACTGACAAAAAAACCGGGAGGTCGCTCAATTGCGTCCTCCCGGTTTGTGTTTTGGGGATTTTACCAAACTGAAAAGGAAAACAAATTTGGTGGAGGTGGGGGGAATCGAAAGAGGCCATTTTGGCAACTTTCTCACACTCACTGAGTTGCGCGATAAGCCTCTGAATCACAGCAAATTCCAGCTTTTATTTGGTTTTATTTGATTCTGGAAAAACAGCGTGTTTTTCACGTGAGTTGGCACAAATCTGGCACAAATGATTATATCGGAAATCGGCGTTTCTCTGCCGCCACGGCTGAGGATTCACGTGCAAAAATGATCATCGCTCTTATTCAAAATAGGGAACTCTTTGCGGAAGCGCAACAACTCCTTCGCCGACTCCTTGTCGTTTCGAACCACATAAAGAATCGCCTTTGCCGAAGGACGTCCGCAATATAGATTAGTGAATAACTTGAGAAAATTTCCGACAGCGCAACAAAGTTCTTTGCGAACACACACAAACATTTCAAAGGAAGAATCATGACATCTTCTGATTATCCAAACGACTCAGACGAAGAGAAGAGTACCAAATTCCCGTCGGCAATCCTCAATGGACTTCTTCGTGGCCTCGACAACCTATTTGGCGACCGTGAGACTCGGCGCTCGCTTGTAAATCTTCCGGCTTCAGAAGTGATTCAACAAGCGGTTACAATGTTGGATAATCGTGGCAATCACGAATCGGCCAATTACCTACAGGCATTTGTAACCGTTATGCGGCAAGCGACAATTGTGGAGGCGGAGGCTGAAGACACTCCACCGGAAAACGAACATCTACTTGATGATTGGTCATCTGTCAGAAACAATACAAAGCCTGAGGACATAAATGTTGCTGTGAAGGTGATGGTGAATTACACACACCGACTTGAAGACGGTAAGGTGAAACAAATGCTGGAAATGCTTGTTTGGCTTATGTCGCTTGATGCCAAGGAGGCAGCCGCGAGATTGCAGAAAGACTCATCGGGATCTCCAAAACCATAAGTTCTTGCTTTTTTTGTTACTCAGGTTAGGCTAATACTCACGGCGCGTGAATCCCGTCCGTTGACCTTCTTCGATTCCATCCAATGTATAACATCCTTCTCTCGAAACCGGACAAACCGCCCCAGTTTGAAATGCGGAATATACCCGATGTGCGTCCACTGGTAAATAGTGGAAAGCTTCACACCGAGTAAGTCCGAAATCTGTTCTGGTGTTAACAGTCTGTCCATACGTTTTCAGTCGCTTCTACTGCCAGCGTTGCTTCGCTATCGCCTCTTCCTCATGTTCGATATCAATGACAACCGAGTCGCTTTGAACTATCCGCAGTCTTCGCTCCGCCAGAAGTGCGTCAACGGACTTGACCGGCAGCGCGTATTTCTCATTCGACCGGCGGATTACTTTGTCTATTTCTTTCTCCAGTGCCCGCACTTCCTCAACAAAGGAAATGAACACCGGCATAACTCGGTCATCTTTCAGTTTGATATGCGCGTGCCGTTGTGGCTGGCACATGATCCAAGCGATATACTTCTCTTTCATTTCTTCAATGGTGTAATAGGTCCGACTCGACAGTTCCTGTTCACGAAGGTACTCGTAGAACGGAACCAGTGACGTGCCGCGCGCCTCTGAGTCGGTATCGCTCAAGATGTCGCTTCGGCTCGACGAATAGCCTGACGACGACCCGGAAAACTCATTGGATCCATAACCCGACGACTGCGATTCAGAAATTGAATGATTATCGTACGGGTGCATGAGACCGTCTCCCTGCATGATGTGATTTGAGAACCCATACCCATGTGAATGCGATGAGCCAGTTCCACTACTCGAACCCTCTGACGATCCTTCCGAAAGCACCTCACCGCGAGTTTTTGACCGACCAAACGTATTTGACCTCACTTCGCGCACTGACTCCTGCGGTATCAGCATCGTTCGGTAGAGCTCTTCCTTGACCACGTTTCCGTGGATTTCACCGGCAAACAATTCTCCAACCAGTTCCTCGCTGTCCTGTCTGCTCGACTTGAAAGCTATTTTCACATCGCAGTTGGTCATGACGTTCTCGTAGTATCCCGGCACTCTTCGAATCTGAGTCAGGGTTTGGTAGCACAGCGTGAAGTAGATGCCAAATTTCCTTAACGCCTGCAGCGAGTACGGTAAATCATTTGAAGTAAGTTCAGCCGCTTCGTCCGTAATCACAAAGAACGGGCGCTTGGATTGCTTCTTGGTGCGCTGAAATGCGTAGTTGATTATCTGGTCAACCAGCAAAATGCCCAATATCTGCTGGCACTCGCGTGACACTCGCAAAGGTGCCAGGTTCACCAGAATGACTTTCCCGCTTTCAACTGCCTCGCCGATATCGACGGTCGAGTGCTCTTGCCCGATGATCCGTCGGATGGGTTCAGATAAAATCATCTTCGCGGCTCTGTTTAAGGGCGCTTCGATTAGGTTTTCCTTTTCAGCGCGCTTGCTGATGGCATCGAACCCCTGCCATTCGCGCCTGACATAGTCGTTCGATACGTTTTCGATGACTGACTGACGGTACAATGAGTTCGGTACTGACAAGAAGTCGAGCATATCCGCCAGCGTCAGATTCGCTTCGATCAATGACATGATGACATTGCGCTGCCAGCGTTCCAGTCGCGGTTTGGTTTCTCCTTCTGATTCACCGAACACCTTTGCAATCGCTTTCATTACTTGTGATGCTTGCGCCGAAACATCCATCTGGTTTCTCGAAAGAAAATTCAATCCGACCGCATGTTCACCGTCATTTGGATTCACCACGATTACGCGGTTGCGATATCCTGCTGCGGTCACGTAACCGAGTACGTCTTCAAATAGTGTTCCGTGCGGGTCCAACAAAATGAACCCGTCTCCGCTGTCCAAGTGGTGTCGCATGCGCAGTTCCAGCAACTTACTCTTGCCTCTCCCAGTCCCGCCGACGATCAAGAAGTGATTAAGCATATCGTCGGGGCTCAGTGTCATTAGATTGCCGTCTCGCAAATTCTGTCCGATGGTAAAATCATCACTCATACTTATCTCCTTGTGCCTCGCTGAAACACTTGTTGGTCGTAGTAGTCAATGAGGTCCTCGGCCATATCGGGAAACTCTGCCTGCACTTTTTTCACGAACGCCGCCCGCTTAAGTGCGCGCTGCGTTACCGAGTTGAGTGCGGCGTTTTCGCGCATGTCCGCTATCGACTGTCGTTTCTTCATCGAGTCGATCTCATCTTGGTGTTCATCCCGAACGGGGACGGGTTTGTATTTCTCACGCAGCTTTATGATTCGCTCGGCGATGTCGAGCTTTCCGTTTACGGTCTCTCTCGCGTGTTGCGCTATTTCACGCTCCGCCTGGGCCTGCTGGGTGCGCACGTAGCAAGTGATATCTGATACCTTGCGCACCTGCTCAATTCGATGGTCGAGTGCCTCCCGTTTTAGTTGGTAAAGAGCGAGCCGTGCGCGCCGTTGTCGCTCACCTTCAATGACGCAGTCGAGCTCTTTAAGGATATACTCCTTGTCCTCTGCCGCCAGGTCGGTGCGCTGCTGAATGAGCTGACGCATGTTTGCCCTGACGAGCTCAAGGGAGCCGGTGCTGAGCGATTGCTCAGCACCGTTCTCGTACTTGACTGGCAGGCTCATGACTGCTGCTCCAAGAGCCGGATGATCTCGGCAAAGTCCGCCTCCGAGTGACCGGAGATCGTGCGCTTGGGTTCCGGCTCCTTGAACAACTCGTCAAAGATCACCTTCCCGATGACGAGTAAGAATCCAGCGGCAAGTACATCGGCAAGCGGATCGGAATCGGCTGACGTGTGAGAGGTTACTTGCTTTGACATGTGAGTCTCCTTTACCTGAGTGTTAGTGTTTTCGTTCACACAGGCAATTAACGGAAGAGTATTGTAAGGTCAATACGAATGGTATGTAAGGACGGTAAGGATGTAGATAGATCTAATCCGGGATGTAATATCCCGAACCGCGCTTGGTCAGAATGATGGTTCGACTGCCGAGCTTTTTGCGCAGTTCAGAAATGAAGTAATGGCCTCGTCGCGGCGCGTCTGTGTACTCAGCGTTATGAAGGTCGTAGAGCTCTACGATTTGTTTGTTGCTGATTGGGTTTGGTGACTTCTCTACTAAATGTGTAAAGATTATCATCTGTATCGGAGACAGAACTGAGTATGGAGACTCCTTGTCGTGAAATACCTCGCCGGTGTTCAAATCAACGCGTACTCCCTTCCGTGTGAACACACCGACTTTATTCGTTCTTACTATCTTTATTACTTCAGCGATTTGGCGATTGAGTGCCGCTCTATCTTTTTCCTGAAGCCTCAATCCGGCAATGGGATCACCGGGTGATTCCAACTGGCTTAACACCGACTTCACTGAATGCGCGTACTCGGAATACTGAATGTGGGGCAAGATCCGTTCTAATGCACGAAGCATCGAAATGGCGATATCCCACCGGTCGACATACTTGCCGGCAATGAGGTCATCTGCTTGCCATAGACATTCGAGCGACTTAGTGTAGTTTTGTTTTCCCATCCAACACTGTGCGTAGCCGAGAAATACATCAGGAAGTTTCACGAAGAAACGAAGTTCGCGGACTTTTCCTTCACAATTTTTGTACCAATCTAGAGCCTCGTCATAATCCTTAGTAACCAAAAGAATGCGCCCCACCATATCTATGACTTCTGGCGATTGTAGCCCGTCTTGAAACGTTGGAAGTTCGTGTGCATCCCTTACAAGTCGAAAAGCACTATCGATGTCACCTGCCACCCTGAATAGATCACTCTCCTGCAACAGAATCAAGAAGAGTTGCCGATCATCTCCTCTGGCTCTTGCTTGCTGCTCATTCTCTCGTAAGAGTCCAAGCGCTCCGTTCAGATCTCCACGCGATTTCAAGATCAACGATTTTTCGACTAACAAAGCAGAGTCGTCGCGCGATTCAAGTTCAGTCAATCGTTCCAAGGCTCGTTCAACCAAGAACAGCGCTGCATCAAACTGAAAGCACTGTCGGTTTAGCCGCGCAAGCTGCAGCAACCCGTTAACTTCGACTAAACCAAGGGACTTGTCGCGTGCGATCTCCAAGGCCGTTTCCAAAAAACGTTCAGCTTCCTTAAAGTCATACCGTGCCATGTAAATAATCGACAATTCGACATAGCTTTCTGCTTTTACACGTGGTGTTCTGCACAACCGAATACGCGTCTCTGTGGCCATAAGCACGACTGACATCCGGTCACTATCGCCCATAGCTAAACGCACTTTTGCTTCAGCAATTGAGAGCTGGACAATGGTATCCCAATCCTCGTCCACGTCATCAATGGTCTGCCGTATCTTTGTTATCAAATCTAAAGCTTCGTCAAAAGCGAAGATTTCAGTGTATTCCCTGATTGTGGCAAGCAGATCATCTATGGGTACAGCACCGCTCTCTTCTCTATGCTCCACCATTACAATTCCTCTCCAACTCGCCGACCATTTGTCCCAAACACCTTCATGACCTCACCATTCCGCGCCGACTGTGCTCCAAAGTGATGTAAGCTCAATCGACCAGAGTGAGGTGACACCAACCACCCTTTTCTGCTCCCACGTCGCGGCAAGGCGAATATCGGAGAGAGCGGAATGTATGAGGCTTGGGCTGCAAGTCTGCTGTTGTTCATTCCGTCAGGCTCTGCAATCCAAGGTTAGAATTGGCGCATGTCCAAATGCGCTCAAAGATGGACGACTGATTCGTAAGATCATATCGGTCTGGCGTGGTAAACCAAAATAGTGATGTCGAGGCGTAGTTGCTGCCAAGCTGCATCAACTCTGACAGGATGTTCGCAATCCTTCCGCTCGGTCTTCCGTCCGCTGCAAAGCCAGTGGGAATCACGAAGAGCACATTGAATCCCCTGATTGGCAGTACCCCCGGCTCGGGTTCGATCGGAGCGTCCGGTTGATTGTTAACCAGCAATCCAACTGCCTGGTCATCGCCGATCACGCGATAGGCGTATCGCTGCTCCTGCCGTTTCGAGCGACGGTAGTGGCCATAGGCAATGAGCTTTTGCACAATATCGCTCCGGTTGCTTTTCCGACGAATCGGCATTGAGCCGCGATCTATTTCGAGCATGTAACATGCTCGACCTTTCCCCTGTACCTCGAGGGCGAACATAGCATCCGGACAAACCGATAGCTGTTTCTCCTCAGGATAATTATCCGAACCGTATGCTTTCAGTGCCTGCGCTTCCTGGAGTGACGGGTTTCGGACTGTTGCAAAGTCGCGAAGTCGCATGCCCTGCTCCCAAAAGATCAATCGAACTTCGTTGTGCGAATTGGCGCACGCGTCTTCCACCGTCACTCTGAACCGCGCGATCTCAAGTGCGTGCCGCAAGAACGGAGTCTTCACTTTGTTCGCCTCAACTATGTCCTGTATGTCTCGTGGCGAACACCCCAGCAATTCCGACAACAATCGCGCGGACTTCGTGCCCAGACCGTACACCGTCGGCGGTGTACCCTTGCCTCTCCCGATTGGCACGTCATACAGAAAGTGCCGGTTCAGATACCCTGCGTTAAACATCTTTTGCAATGCCTTGTACAGCGCTTCCTTGCCGAACCCGGATTTTGCCCCCTGTGCCGGAGTCTCCGACTCCAACACGCGCAACAGGTGCCACAATAATTCTGTGTCGAGGAACCTGTGCGCGTGCACCAAGCGCAGAATGCGCTGGTGGCGCTCGCTGGGTTGGAAATCCGGGAATGCCTTGCGATCCGGTCGGTATCGCGAGAGTCTGGTTTTGTGGCTGGGTTTGCTCATAGTGTGTTCGTCTAAATTCTTCAGTGGCCTTTAGGCCTTCCTTCTTCTCTTCCTCTTCACGCCCCCGTTCGTCGGCGCCGAAAGTCCGGCAGAGCCGGACGGCCGCCCCGGGAAGTCGAGCCCGATAGGGCGATGACTGAACGGCTGGCGGTTCGAGCCGCCCGACTGCGTCCTGGTCGCCGAAGCCCGCACCGTTCGTTAGTTGACGGGCGAGGCCAAGGAGCGGCGAATCTCTATTTAGTTGTTCGCCGCGACGCAGTCGAGGTCTGGGCGGTCCCTTGGCTGCTGACATACCTGTCACGCCTCCGTGCCGGTGTTAGACGCACACGGAAGCAGCCAAGGCCAGACCGAAGAGAGCAGGGCGCAGTCGGGCGGCAAGCCCGGACTACTTTTTCC
>CAZNAI010000007.1:0-333176 GCA_964571235.1 uncultured Ignavibacteriales bacterium
TGAAATGTTCCGTAAGCTCCTTGACCAGGCACAAGCTGGCGACAACGTTGGCCTGCTCCTTCGTGGTATTGATAAAGAACAACTCGAACGCGGGATGGTGTTGGCCAAGCCTGGTAGTGTGAAGCCGCACAAGAAATTCAAAGCTGAGGTGTACATCCTGGCTAAGGAAGAGGGTGGCCGTCATACGCCGTTCTTTAACGGATATCGTCCGCAGTTTTACTTCCGCACGACGGACGTGACCGGTGTGGCGAGTTTGCCTGCTGGAGTTGAAATGGTGATGCCTGGTGATAACGTAGCGATTTCGGTGGAACTGATTACGCCGATCGCGATGGAGAAAGAACTGCGCTTTGCGATCCGCGAGGGCGGCCGCACCGTGGGCGCCGGCGTCATCTCCGAGATTTTGGAATAACAGAAACGAGAAGCTGATATGGACGTGCAAAAAATACGGATTCGGCTCAAAGCGTATGATCATTTCGCGCTTGATCGCTCGACCAAAGAAATCGCCCGCACGGTGGTTCGCACCGGTGCGCGCTTAGTCGGCCCGATCCCGCTTCCGACCAAGAAGACGATCTACACCGTTTTGCGCTCGCCCCACGTCGACAAGAAGTCGCGTGAACAGTTCGAAACCCGCGTGCACAAACGGCTGATCGATATTTACGACTCGACTCCGCAAACGGTCGACGCGCTGATGAAGCTCGATCTGCCAGCCGGTGTCGATGTGGAAATCAAAACCTGAACCGGCGACGCGAGCTATGAAAGAAATACTTGGAAAGAAAATAGGCATGACCCGCGTCTTCAAACCGACCGGGGAGATGATTCCCGTCACGGTGATCGAGGCTGGTCCTTGTTCGGTGGTTGCCAAGCGCACCGCCGACAAGCACGGCTACTCGGCCTATCAGGTCGGTTTCGGCGACATCCGCAAGAAACTGGTCGACAAGGCAACCGCCGGTCATTTTGCCAAATCTAATATCGAGCCGCTTCGCCATCTGCGCGAACTGCGCTACGACGAGGCCGAACTTGAAGTCGGCGCACAGATCAAAGTTGACCTCTTCAAAGAGGGCGAACGGGTCGATGTCGTCGGCATTTCGCGCGGTTTGGGCTTTGCCGGCGTGATGAAGCGCCACAATTTCGGTGGCGGTCCGGTGACTCACGGTCAGTCCGACCGTATGCGCGCTCCCGGATCACTGGGACAATCATCCTATCCGTCGCGCGTCTTCAAGGGAATGCGCATGGCCGGAAAGATGGGTAAAGACAAAGTAACCGTGCTCAATCTTGAGATCGTAAAGATTATCGACAGCGAAAACTTGCTACTGGTGCAGGGGTCAATTCCCGGCCACCGCGGATCGCTTGTCAAAATCCGAAGCTCCAATCGGGTACTGTAACGGATGGCTACTATGAAGGTGAAAGTATACAATCAGGACGGCGGCGAGGTCGGCTCGATCGATCTGAGCGCGGCGGTCTTCGGCGTCGAGCCGAACGAAGCAATCGTGCATCAGTACGTGGTGAATTATCTGGCGCGTCAGCGTCAGGGCACCGCGCTGACCAAGACGCGTAAAGAAGTTTCCGGCGGCGGCAAAAAGCCGTGGAAACAAAAAGGCACTGGCCGGGCCCGCGCCGGCACCATTCGCTCCCCTCTGTGGCGGGGCGGCGGTATCGTCTTCGGCCCTCAGCCGCGAGACTACGGTTCCAAACTGCCCAAGCAGATGAAGCGTTTGGCGATTCAGTCTGTTCTGTCTGACAAGGCCCGCAATAACGCGATCAAAGTTGTCGATCAGATCACACTCGCCGAGATCAAGACCAAGACAATGGTCGGCGTTCTTGATCGTCTGGACATCAAAGGCAAGAAGTGCCTGATTCTGGATGAAGGCCGCAATCAAAAACTCGAATTGTCGTGTCGCAATCTGCCGAAGACTGAATATCGGCGGGCGGCCTTGATGAACGGATACGAAGCGCTCAAGAGCGATGTGCTCTTAGTGACCAAAGCCGGTCTGGCCAAGATCGAAGAGGTGTTCGCATGATTGCCGATCCGCGCTATATCATTAAATCGCATATCACGACCGAACGCACTACCGTACTCAAACAGAACAACAACGAGTATGTGTTCGAGGTCGACAAGCGAGCCAACAAGTATCAGATCAAATTGGCGGTGGAGAAGATCTTCAAAGTGAAGGTCGATTCGATCCGCACTATGGTTGTGCCGGGGAAACTGCGTCGGATGGGACGCTTCGAAGGAAAATCCGGCACCTGGAAAAAAGCAATCGTCCGGCTGAAAAAGGCCCAGGCGATCGCCGCATTTGAAAACGTGTGACGAGTAGAGTATTCCTATGGCAATGAAAAAATATCGTCCGGTTACGCCCTCCCTGCGGTTTCGTACCGTACCGGCATTCGATGAGCTGACTTCCCGCGTTCCGGAAAAGTCACTGCTGGAAAAACAGACCAGCACCGGCGGCCGTAACAACAAGGGACGCGTCACCTGCTGGAGTCGCGGCGGCGGACACAAACAGTTCTACCGTATCGTCGACTTCAAGCGCAACAAGCTGAACATCCCGGCCCGCGTCGCTTCGATCGAATACGACCCGAATCGTTCGGCCCGAATTGCGCTGTTGCACTATGCCGACGGCGAGAAGCGCTACATCATCGCCCCGTCGGAAATGACCATCAACACAACGATTGTCTCGGGACAGGAAGTTGATATCAAAGTTGGCAATGCCATGCCGCTTGCGAAAATGCCGCTGGGAACCAACGTGCACAATATCGAAATACGCCCCGGCAAAGGCGCACAGATGGTTCGTTCGGCCGGCTCAATGGCCCAGCTTGTCGCCAAAGAAAACGACAAAGCGACTCTGCGGATGCCCTCCGGCGAAGTTCGCACTGTGCCGCTTTCCTGTTACGCCGTCATCGGTCAGGTTTCCAATATCGAACACAAAAATATCGTGCTCGGTAAAGCCGGCGCCTCGCGCTGGCGCGGATTCCGCGGCTCGGTTCGCGGTGTCGCGATGAACCCGGTCGATCACCCGATGGGTGGTGGCGAGGGTCGCAGTTCCGGTGGTCGTCATCCCTGCACACCGTGGGGAATCAAGACCAAGGGTCTTAAGACCCGCAAGAAGAAAAAATCATTGGCGCATCTTATTGAAGATCGCCGCAAGAAGAAGTGATCTGGAGTAAACTGGTATGCCCCGTTCGTTGAAAAAAGGCCCGTTCATAGACGAGAAATTGCTCGGCAAAATCGAAGGTCTGAACAAAGCCGGCGACAAAAAAGTGATCAAGACCTGGTCGCGTCGCTCGACTATCAGTCCGGAATTTGTCGGCCACACCTTCGCAGTGCACAACGGCAACAAGTTCATCCCGATCTATGTTAGCGAAAATATGGTCGGCCACAAGCTGGGCGAGTTTGCCCCGACCCGGACTTTCCGCGGTCACTCCGGCAAACTTGTTGAGCGCACGACCGCAGTGAAAGGCGTGGCCACGGCATGAGCGACAAAGATATCCGCCCGATAAAAAACCGCCTGCTCAAAGCGGTTGCTCAGATGAACGAAACCGAAGACAAGAAAGTCATTCGCACGCACGACCGTCATGTGAATATCAAATCCGATTTCGTCGGACTGACCTTTGCCGTTTTCAACGGCCGCAGGTTTGTTCGGTTCTCGGTGAATGAATCGATGGTTGGCAAGAAGCTCGGCGATTTTGCCCCCAAAGTGGCGCCGACAGCCCAGCTTATGTACTCGGGCATTCCGGCTCGCAAGATGCGTCTGGTCGCGGCCCTCATCAAAGGCAAACCGGTAGAACGTGCGCTGAATATTCTGAATTTCACTTCGCGCTACGCCGCTCTTCCGCTGGCCAAGATGCTCAAGTCGGCAGTCGCCAATAAGCTGTCGATCGAAGGTACCGCGCATTTGCATCCGGAAGATCTGTATGTG
Source organism: uncultured Ignavibacteriales bacterium (assembly GCA_964571235.1). Classification (GTDB taxonomy): domain Bacteria; phylum Zixibacteria; class MSB-5A5; order GN15; family FEB-12; genus JACRAV01. The sequence goes on from CAZNAI010000007.1 coordinate 3,918, forward strand.
AAGGAAATAGCCGTCGACGGTGGCCCGGCGCTCAAGCGCATTCGGATGCAGTCGATGGGACGTGTTTTCCGCTACCGGAAACCGTTCAGTCACGTGGCGATTATTCTCGGCGAAACCAAATCGGCGACCCGGCCCAAAGCTGTCGCGTCGAAAGCCGGAGCCGGTGAATCTGCTTCCACTGCTGAAACCGCGGTAAAGCGGATCGCCAAGACGACCAAAAAGCCGGCCACCAAAACGGCCGCGAAAAGCAAGACGACCAAAAGCACGGCAAAAACGAAAAAGAAATAGCCGGCTTAGAGATAGTACGTAAGGAGAACGACGTTGGGACAAAAGACTCACCCCATAGGCTTGCGCCTCGGCATCATTAAGACTTGGAACAGCCGCTGGTTTGCGCCACAGCGCAACTTTGCGGATCTCGTCCATGAGGACATCCTTGTCAAGCGCTACATTACCAAGCGACTGGACAATGCCGGCATTTCAAACGTGCAAATCTCCCGCGCACCCAAAAAGGTCACGGTTGACATCCTGACTTCCCGCCCCGGAATCGTCATCGGTCGCAGAGGCGCCGAGGTCGACAAACTGCGCGAAGAACTTCAGGTGCTGACCAAAAAAGACATTATGCTGAATATCGTCGAAGTTCGTAAGCCCGAGCTCGACGCCCGCCTGGTAGCCGATTCCGTGGCTCGTCAACTGGAAGGTCGAGTCTCCTTCCGTCGCGCCATGAAAAAAGCTATCGCCGCGACCATGAAAATGGGCGCACAGGGAATCAAAGTACAGTGCGGCGGACGCCTCGGCGGCGCCGAAATCGCCCGCACCGAAAAATATCGTGAAGGACGCGTACCGCTACACACGCTTCGCGCTGACATCGACTACGCCACATCGACTGCTCATACTACCTACGGATGCATCGGCGTCAAAGTGTGGGTCTGTCGCGGTGAAATTCTCGAAATGGGCCAATATGGTCTGCCCGGCGAAAACGCCGCGGTGCAACCCGACCAACAGCAAGGTGACGATCGTGGCTCACGTCGTCCCGACGATCGCGGACGCGGTGGTCGTGGTGGTCGCCCCGGTGGTCCGGGTGGTGGTCGCGGTGGTCGCGATAATCGCGGCGGAGGCGGTCAGCGCCCGCGCGGACAGGTTCGTCGTCACGACGGCCCCCCAATGCCGGTGCATGATAACCGTCCGCCTCGCGGACGTCGCCCCGAACAGCCGCATCAATCAGGCGGAACCGGTGGCGGTCAGGATAAACCCGGTGGCGGAGAGAAAGCGTCATAGGCGCAACGACACAGACTTGGGAAGTGTGAGATATGTTACAGCCGAATAGAACCAAATTTCGTAAACAACAGCGCGGTCGTATGACCGGCCTGGCCAACAGCGGCGCAACCGTTGCTTTTGGCGAATACGGCCTTAAAGCGCTTGAGCCCTGCTGGCTTTCCAACCGCCAGATCGAAGCCGCTCGCGTGGCGCTCACCCGTCACTTAAAGCGCGGTGGTAAGATGTGGATTCGGGTCTTCCCGGATAAGCCGGTAACCAAGAAGCCGGCCGAAACCCGTATGGGTAAAGGAAAAGGCGCCCCCGAATTCTGGGTGGCGGTGGTCAAACCCGGCCGCGTGCTCTTTGAAATTGAAGGCGTGACCGAAGTGATGGCCCGTGCGGCGATGAAACTCGCCGCCAACAAACTGCCGCTGAAGACCAAGTTCGTCAGTCGGCACGACGCGGAGTCTGTCTGATGAAAGGTAATTCCCTGCGCGAAATGTCGCGCTCCGAATTGATTCAGAAACGCGACGATCTGAAGGAAGAGATGTTCAACCTCAAGATGCGCCGCTCGATCAAAACACTGGATAATCCGCTTCGCCTCCGTACCATCGGACGCGAGATCGCCCAGGTCAATACGATTCTGCGCGAGGACGACCTGAAAATCCGGCCCCTGGCCGAAGGAAAATCGTCGATCCTCGGCGAAACCAAGTCCCGCAAGAGTGCGGAGAAGAAATAGAAGATGACTACGCAAGAAGAGATCAGCCGTAATCAGCGCAAGACCCGCGTCGGTATTGTGGTCAGCGCCGCTATGAACAAAAGCATCGTCGTGCGTATCGACAGCACAAAAAAGCACAGTATGTACACCAAGCCGGTGAAAATATCCAGCAGGCTGTACGCACACGACGAAACCAACGACGCCAAGGCCGGCGACACGGTGCGCGTTATGGAAACCCGCCCGCTCTCCAAAATGAAGCGCTGGCGCCTGGTTGAAATTGTGGAACGGGCGAAGTAAGCGCCAGGACAGGACGACGAGGGAAGTATGATTCAGGAATTTACCGTTCTTAACGTAGCCGATAACTCCGGCGCCAAGCGATGCATGTGCTTCCGCATCCTCGGCGGTCGTAAGAAATCGGCCACCATCGGCGACATCATCGTCGTGGCTGTCAAGGAAGCTATTCCCGGCGGTACCGTGAAGCGCTCCGAGGTCTGCAAGGCGGTTGTGGTGCGAACCACAAGCGGCGTGCGACGCAAGGATGGCTCCATGCTCAGGTTCTCTGATAACGCCGCGGTTATTATTAACGAACAAAAGGAACCGCGCGGCACCCGTATCTTTGGGCCTGTCGCGCGCGAACTTCGCGATAAGCAGTTCATGAAGATCATCTCGCTCGCTCCGGAAGTGATTTGAGGAAGACGGTATGCGGATAAAGAAAAATGACACGGTGCTCGTTATCACCGGCCAGTACAAAGGAAAAACCGGCCGCGTGGTATGGGTCGACACCAAGAAAAAACGCGTATTGGTCGAGGGTGTGAACAAGAAATCAAAGCACCAGCGCCCGACGCAGAAAAGCCCCAAGGGCGGCATCATCACCATTGAGGCCCCCGTCGATTTGAGCAACGTTTCGTTGTTCATCAAGGGCGAAGACGGCAAGCCCAAAGCGACCCGAATCGCCCATAAAGTGATTACCGACGGCGGCAAAGCGCGCCGTGTTCGCGTCAGCCGGCTGACCGGTGAAGAATTGTAAGGTGGCCTGATATGTCGAGACTGAAAGATAAATTTGAAAAAGAAGTCCTGCCCCGCCTGATGAAGGACAACAACTATTCATCAGTGATGCAGGTGCCCCGCCTGACCAAGATCACTATCAATATGGGTCTGGGCGAATCGACCGCGAATGCCAAAGTCCTGGACGCCGCCTTGGGCGACATGACAGCAATCGCCGGACAGAAACCGGTGCTCACCAAAGCGAAAAAGAGCATCTCGAATTTCAAGCTCCGCAAAGGCGTGTCGATCGGCTGTGCCGTGACTCTGCGCCGCGACCGGATGTATGAATTCTTCGACCGGCTTACCAATATCGCCATGCCGCGTATTCGCGACTTCAAGGGTGTCAACCCCAAGTCATTTGACGGTCGCGGCAACTTTAATCTCGGATTGAAAGAACAGTTGATCTTCCCCGAGATCGACTATGACAAAATAGATAAAGTGCGGGGAATGACCATTTCCATCAGCACCACCGCCCGGACCGACGACGAAGCTCGTCAGTTGCTGGCCGAACTGGGAATGCCTTTCCGTAAGTAGGAGTACGATGGCTAAGACGTGCCTGATTGAAAAGCAAAAACGAACGCCGAAATTCGCCGTGCGCAAATACAATCGTTGCCGCCGGTGCGGTCGGCCCCACGCCTTCATGCGGCGCTTCGGCCTCTGCCGAATCTGTTTCCGCCAGATGGCCCTCGCCGGCGATCTGCCGGGTGTCGTGAAGTCGAGTTGGTAAAAAATTTGGAACTGTTCAGGAGAACGCATACATGAGTATGACAGACCCAGTGGCCGATCTGCTAACCCGGATTCGTAACGCCTCCAAGGCGAAGAAACCGGCGGTTGATGTCCCGGCCTCAAATGTGAAACGCGAAATCATCCGGATTCTGCGCGAGGAACATTTCGTGCGCGACGTCGTCGAATTGCCCGATAACAAGCAGGGCATTTTGCGCGTCTACCTGCGCTACTCGCGCGGTGACAAACCGGTCATTCGCGGTATTCAGAGAATTTCGTCCCCCGGTCTGCACAAATACGTCGGCGCCGAAAAAGTCCGTCTGACGACCCACAATACCCGGGGAATCTCGGTCATCTCGACCTCGCAGGGCTTGATGACCAATTTCGAAGCGGCCCGCCTGAAAATCGGCGGCGAACTGATGCTTCGTTGCTGGTAAAGGAATAAAGATGTCGCGCGTAGGAAAATTACCCGTCCCGATTCCGGATAAGACCAAAGTCCAGGTGAGCGGCCGCAATCTGACCGTCACCGGACCCAAGGGCTCCCTTGGCATCTCTGCCCATGCGGCTATTGGTGTCAAAGTCGAAGGTACCAACGTCGTAGTGACGCGTTCTTCGGATATGAAAAAACACCGGGCGCTCCACGGTCTGACCCGCGCCCTGATCGCCAATATGATTCAGGGTGTTACGCAAGGGTATAACCGCCAGCTCGAAATGATCGGCGTCGGTTATCGCGCCGAGATGAAGGGCAAAACGCTCGTGCTCAGCCTTGGCTTCTCGCACCCGATCGTTTTCAATCCGCCGCAGGGAATTGCGATCACGGTCGACCCCAAGGAAAACAAAATCACTGTCGACGGCATCGACAAAGCACTTGTCGGACAAACCGCCGCCAAGATTCGCTCGTTCCGCAAACCGGAACCGTACAAAGGCAAAGGCGTTCGGTATGTCGGCGAAATCGTACAGCGGAAGGCTGGAAAGACCGCCGGAAAATAACCCGGAGAATGAACTAAGATGTCAATTCGCGTAAAGATCAAAGCAAAGCAGGGATGGCGTCGCAAGATGCGTGTCCGGTCGAAAGTCTCCGGCACCACCGCCCGCCCCCGGCTGACCGTCTTCAAATCGCTGAACAACATGACCGCGCAAATTATCGACGACGAAAAGTCGATCACACTGTGCGGACTGTCGACTGGTTCAAAGGCGATGGAAGAACTTGTCAAGGCGGCCGAGAATAAAACCGCCGCGGCCAAGCTGGTCGGCAAGAAAATCGCCGAAATGGCCAAAGCCAAAGGCATTGAAATGGTCGTCTTCGACCGCAACCGGAATCGCTACCACGGCCGTGTCAAGGCAGTCGCCGACGGCGCCCGTGAAGGCGGTCTGAAATTCTAAGCTCGTGAAACGTTCGTTATTGTTTTCGCATGAGGTAACGCTTGGCAAAGTTTGATTCAGATTCGATGGAATTCGAGGAGAAAGTCATCAGCGTCAATCGCGTGGCTAAGGTCGTCAAAGGTGGCCGGCGCTTCGGATTTACCGCTTTGGTGACTGTTGGTGACAAGCGCGGAAAAGTCGGTATCGGCCTGGGTAAGGCGTCCGAAGTTTCCGACGCCATCCGCAAAGGAACCGAGGCCGCCCGTCGCTCGATGATCCAGATTGTGCTGGTCAACGGCACAATCCCGCACCGTATCGACGGCATTTACGGCGCCAGCACGGTCGTGATGCGCCCGGCTTCGCCCGGTACCGGCGTGATCGCCGGTGGCGCGGTTCGCGCTGTGCTCGAGTCGCTCGGCGTGCAGGATGTCCTTACCAAAATTCTCGGTAGCCGCAATCCGAACAACGTGGTCAAAGCCACGCTCAACGGACTGCAGGCGCTTCAGACACGCGAACAGGAAGCTCAGTTCCGCCAGACAAGCTAAGGCGCAATTGCGCAAGACGGAAAGAGACTGCATATGAGCAAACTGAAAGTTACACAAATTCGGAGCGCAATCGATTGTCCCAAAACCCAGAAGCGCACAATTGTGGCGTTGGGTCTGGGCAAGATTCGTCGCTCAGTTGTCCACCCCGACAATCCGCAGATTCGCGGCATGGTCCGGTCGGTGGCCCACCTGGTTAAAGTGGAGTCGGCCGCTTAAGGCGGCCCTCAAGGAGATATAGACGATGGACCTCCATACCCTCAAACCGGCTCCCGGCTCAACTAAAAACCGTAAACGGGTCGGTCGCGGTCCCGGTAGCGGCATGGGCGAAACTTCTGGCTATGGCCACAAGGGCGGCAAAGCCCGCGCTGGCTTCCGGCACAAATGGGGATTCGAAGGCGGCCAGATGCCCTTGCATCGCCGGCTCCCGAAATTCGGCTTTACCAATCCCTTCCGCCAGGAATTCCAGATCGTGAATCTTAAAGATCTGGCTCGCGTGACCGCCGCCGAGATCACCGGCGAAGCACTCAGATTATCCGGACTGGTTAGCCGCTCCGACCGCCCAATCAAAATTCTCGGCGACGGCTCGGTCGACAAGGCGCTGACCGTCAAAGCTCAGGCGTTTTCCAAGTCGGCCAAGGAGAAAATTGAAAAGGCCGGCGGAAAAACCGAGGTGGTGAAGTGTTAGAGACCTTTCGCTCAATATTCAAAATTGAAGAATTGCGCAAACGGATACTCTTCACGTTTGCGCTTTTGGTTGTCTATCGCGTCGGCGGACACATTCCGACCCCCGGTGTCGACGGTTCCATCATCGCAACCGCTCTCGCAAGCCAGGGTTCGATCTTCGGACTTATCGATCTCTTTGCCGGCGGCAACTTCTCCAAAGCGACCATCTTCGCGATGGGCATCATGCCGTACATTTCGGCTTCGATCATGCTCCAACTTCTTGGCGCAGTCATTCCGTGGCTTCAGCGCCTACAGCGCGAGGGAGAAGAGGGTCGCCGCAAGATCACTCAGTACACTCGCTACTTGACCGTTCTGATCGCCATGTTACAGGCCTGGGGAACCGCCGGATTTCTCGCCTCAGATGCCATGTCCTGGAACGGTGTCAAGGCCGTCCACATGGATCACTTCTGGTTTATCTTCCTGACGATTCTGACTTTCACCGCCGGTACGGTCTTCATTATGTGGCTGGCTGAACAGATCACCGAGCGCGGCATCGGAAACGGAACCTCGCTGATTATCTTTATTGGGATCATCGCCCGCCTTCCCGAGGCGGTCATAAACGAGGTTCAACTGATTTCGGTCGGTACTCGTTCTATTTTCGCCGAGCTGGTGATTGTCCTCTTGGCACTCGTTGTCATCGCGGCCGTTGTCCTTATGACTCGCGCTCAGCGCAGAATCCCAGTGCAGTACCCAAAGAAGGTTGTCGGGCGGCGCGTTTTCGGCGGTGCGACTACCTTCCTGCCTCTTTCCATTAACGCCGCCGGCGTCATCCCGATCATCTTTGCGCAGTCGATCATGTTTCTTCCCTCGACTGTCGCCCAGCTTTTCCCGGAAACAGAATGGCTACAGAATCTTGTTTCAGTGGGCCTTGCCCCGGGCGGATTCTGGTATTCATTTATTTACATCCTGATCATTGTCTTCTTCGCCTACTTCTACACCGCGATCGTTTTCAATCCGGTCGAACTGGCGGATAACATGCGCAAGAACGGCGGATATATTCCCGGCATTCGTCCCGGCAAAAACACCGCCGACTATATCGAAAAAGTCCTCACCCGCATCACCCTGCCGGGAGCGTTGTTCTTCGCGGCCATTGCCGTCCTACCGTGGGTATTGATTGGGTCGTTTAACGTTCAATTCTTCTTCGGCGGCACTTCGATCCTTATCGCCGTCGGTGTCGCACTGGACACCTTGCAACAAATCGAATCGCACCTGCTCATGCGTCACTACGACGGCTTCCTGAAAAAGGGCAAGATTCGCGGGAGGTCGTACTGAGCCATGGTCCTCATCTTTCTTGGTCCCCCCGGATCAGGCAAGGGAACGCAGGCGTCACGCCTATCCAAGGCCCGTGGAATGCTACATCTGTCGACCGGTGATATGTTGCGTACAGCTGTAAAAGAAAATACTCCGCTTGGCCAAAAGGCTGAGTCGTACATGAAAAAAGGCGAACTCGTGCCTGATTCTCTGATTGTCGATTTGATCGGTGAAAAAATATCCAATGGTGCGGTTAGCTCAGGGTTCATTCTCGACGGTTTCCCGCGAACTATTTCGCAGGCCGACTCACTCGCCGCAATGCTGAAAAAGCACGGAATTGAGATCAATCGGGCCGTCCTGCTCAAAGTCGACGCCGAGGAAATCGTGCGCCGCCTCTCCGGTAGATTTTATTGTCCGACCTGCGGCGCCGGGTACAATTACCCCATGCAAGTGCCCAAAGTCGACGGCCGGTGTGACAACGATCACACGCCTTTGGCGCGTCGCCCCGACGACGATGAATCGGTCGTCCGAAATCGTTTGGAAGTCTACAAGCGCCAGACTCAACCCATCGAAGATTACTATCGTCGCGCCGGTCTGCTCGCCGAAATCGAAGCAAGTGTTTCCCCCGACGATGTCTTTGCCTCACTCCTTAAGTTGGTCAACTAAAGCCGGAGTATCGTGATAACGTTGAAGACCAAAGAAGAGATCGAAATCATGCGCCGCGCCGGACGGGTGGTGGCGCAGTGTCTCGATATGGTCGGAAAATCGATTGAGCCGGGCATGACCACCAAGCAACTTGATATGCTGATCGAGGATTTCCTTGTCTCCCACGGTGCCATTCCGGCCTTTAAGGACTACCAGGGGTACCCGGCCTCGGCCTGCATCTCGATAGACGACGAAGTCGTGCACGGCATCCCCGGAAAACGAATAATTCGCGAAGGCGACCTGGTCTCGGTCGATGTCGGCTCCATTGTCGACGGCTATTATGGCGACTCGGCCCGCACTTACCCCATTGGCAAGGTTTCTTACGACAAACAGCGGCTTCTGAACGGCACCCAAAGAAGTCTCTCCGCCGGTATTGACAAAGCCCGGAAAGGCAATAAATTAGGCCAAATATCGGCGGCTGTTCAGCAGTCGGCCGAAGAGCAGGGCTTTAGTGTGGTTCGTCAATTAGTCGGCCATGGAATTGGCCGCAAGATGCACGAGGAACCGCAGGTGCCCAACTTTGGTTCTCCCGACGAGGGCCCGGTTCTCAAAACCGGGATGGTCTTGGCAATCGAACCCATGATTAACCTCGGGACGTACGACGTTCGGACCAAACCGGACGGGTGGACCATCGTCACTGCCGACGGCATGCCGTCGGCGCATTTCGAACACACCGTGGCTATCACCGATGACGGCCCCGATGTGTTAACTGTCGCGTAAGGAGAGTATGGCGAAAGAAGAGACCATTACCGTTGAAGGAAAAGTAGTCGAACCATTGCCCAATGCGATGTTTCGGGTCGAGCTCGACAACGGTCATATTGTCCTCGCTCATATCTCGGGAAAAATGAGAATGCATTTTATCAAGATTCTGCCCGGCGACAAGGTGACACTTGAACTGTCACCATACGATCTGTCCCGCGGACGAATCACGTATCGGTACAAATAAGTCAGATAGCAAAACGAGTTAGTGGTATGAAAGTACGATCAGCAATCAAGAAACGGTGCGAACACTGCAAAGTCATCAAACGTCGCGGCATTATTCGCGTCATTTGCACCAAGAACCCCAGCCACAAACAGCGGCAGGGATAACGGTCGTACCGCCCCGTAACCAAGGAGTAGTGAATTGGCTCGAATAGCCGGTGTTGATCTTCCCCGTGAAAAGCGCATTGAAACCGCGCTGATGTATCTGTATGGCGTCGGCCCCAACAACGCCAAAGAGATCTTGAAGAAGACGGGTGTGAACCCCGAAACGCGGGTAAATAAACTGACCGACGACGATGTCGCTAAACTGCGCCACGTCATCGAAAACGAATACACCGTCGAGGGCTCTCTGCGCGGCGAAGTCTCGATGAACATCAAGCGACTTGTCGATATCGGTTGCTATCGCGGCCTTCGTCATCGTCGCGGCCTGCCTGTTCGGGGCCAGCGCACCAAGACCAACGCCCGTACCCGCAAGGGTCCGCGCAAATCGGTCGGCGGCCTGAAGAAAAAGCCGGCGGCCAAAACCTGATCGGAAATCAGTAACTGAGATAGGATAGATATTCGTGGCGGAACCAAAAAAGAAAAAAGGCAAACGCAAAATTACCCGCGTTGAAGCCAACGGCATCGTGCACATCAAAGCGACGTTTAACAACACGCAGATCACCGTGGCCGATTCCCTCGGTCGCACCATCTCCTGGGGCTCGGCCGGAAAAGCCGGCTTCAAGGGATCCAAAAAATCCACGCCGTTCGCGGCTCAAATGGCCGCCTCAACCGCGGCTAAAGAGGCGATGGATCTTGGACTGCGTCGCGTTGAAGTCTGGGTCAAGGGTCCGGGCGCCGGGCGTGAAGCGGCCATTCGCTCGCTTTCAGCCGCCGGGCTTGAAATCAGCATGATCAAAGATGTCACCCCGATTCCACACAACGGATGTCGGCCGCCCAAACGTCGCCGCGTCTGATACGGCGATTTGTGAAAGTGCAAAGAGAGTTATAAGGAGAATAGATGGCCCGCTATAGTGAAGCCAACTGCAAATTGTGTCGCCGCGAGGGAGAAAAACTCTTCCTCAAAGGTGCCCGTTGCCTAACCGAGAAGTGCGCGATCGAACGTCGCCAGTACGCTCCCGGACAGCACGGACAAAACCTCCGCCGCAAAGTGTCGGCCTACGGTCTTCAGCTTCGCGAGAAGCAGAAGGTCCGCCGCCTCTACGGCATCCTCGAGACCCAGTTCCGCAACTACTACGAAAAAGCCAACGCCCGCACCGGTGTCACCGGTGAAGAGCTGGTACTCTTTTTGGAAACGCGGCTGGACAACCTCGTTTATCGCCTCGGATTCGCCGCCTCTCGCAAACAGGCCCGCCAATTGGTGCGCCACCGGCACATCCTGGTCGACGGCCAGATTGTGGACATCCCGTCCTTCAGCGTCAAGCCGCGTCAGGTCATCCGGGTCAAAGACAAATCGAAGAATCTGGACATGATCCACGGCGCACTAAAGTTCGGACGCGGCGAAGAAATCGCATGGCTTCGCCTGAACAAGGCCTCGCTTGAAGGCGAGCTTCTGGAAATGCCGAAGCGTTCCGACATCCCGCTCACGGCCAACGAACAGTTGATCGTCGAGTTGTACTCCAAGTAACGGACAGACCGGAGAGGTTTATTATATGAAATGGAAGCCCCTTACAATGCCCCAGGAAGTGGTCAACGATCGCTCCCTCGCGGCTGAAAACTACTCTCGCTTCATCATCGAACCGCTTGAACGCGGCTACGGCGTAACCCTTGGAAACTCGCTTCGCCGGGTGCTCCTGTCGTCTATTCAGGGCGCGGCGGTCGTATCGATCCGCATCAAAGGATGCCTACACGAATTTGCCACTCTGCCCGGACTCTACGAAGATGTCACTAACATCGTTCTAAACGTTAAAGGTCTCATCATCCGCCTGCACTCCGACGACATGCGGACCCTGCACTTCAAGTCCAACAAAAAAGGCAAAGTCACCGCCGGGATGTTTACGGGGAACTCCGAAGTTGAGATTCTCAACCCGGATCACCACATCTGCGAACTGACCGATGACATCGATTTTGAAATCGAACTGGACATCTGCGATGGCCGGGGCTACAACCTGTCCGAGATGAACAAGCGCCCCGACGCTCCTGTGGGAACCGTCTTCGTTGACTCGCTCTTCTCGCCGGTCACCCGCGTGGCCTACACCGTCGAAAACACCCGTATCGGTCAGAAGACCGACTATGATCGTTTGATTCTTGAGATCACTACCAACGGCGCGGTGTCGCCCGAAGACGGCCTCTCGTACGCCTCCAAACTTCTCAAAGATCACCTCCAACTCTTCATCCACATGGACGAAGCGGTGTTGGTGCAGGAAGAAAAGGCCGAAGACGAGGAAACCACCCGCGTGCGCAATCTGCTCAAGACGCGTGTCGACGAACTCGAACTGTCGGTTCGCTCCTCGAACTGTCTGCGCGCCGCCAACATTCAGTCACTGGAAGAACTCGTGACCAAGACCGAAGCGGATATGCTCAAGTACCGCAATTTCGGCCGCAAGTCACTCAATGAAATCGGTTCACTCCTGGAATCCATGGACCTGCACTTCGGCATGGATATCTCCAAATTTCTTGAAAGCAAAAAGTAGGAATTGGTTAGTTATCCATGGGACATCAGGACAAAGTAGTTAAACTCGGCCGCACTGCTTCGCACCGCGACGCCATGCTGGCCAATATGGCAATGTCGCTCATTCTGCACCGGATGATTCGCACCACCGATGCCAAAGCCAAAGCTTTGCAACCGGTCATCGATCGCATCATCTCCACTGCCAAGCAAAACACCGTGGCCTCCAAACGACAGGTGGCCAAATCGGTGCACGTCAAAGAAGCGTTCACGCGCCTCTATAAAGAAATTCTCCCGCAGTTCGCTGAGCGAACCTCCGGTTTTACCCGGATTATGAAACTCGGTGTACGCCGTGGCGACGGCGCCTCGGTGTCGGTCATCGAACTGCTGGTCGAAAAGCCAAAAGTGGAAGCGACCGACGCCAAGGGGAAGAAGGGCGAAAAGGCCGACGCCAAGCGTCCGTCCGCATCTGCTTCTTCTGCCGCTGGTATGTCGCGCGCGATTCGCCGCCGCTCAGGCCGCTAGACGTAGAAAAAAGCAAACTCTCTTGTAGGGCGGGTTCGTCTTTGAACCCGCCTTCTTTTTTTTATTCGTTGAATTCCCCTGTCACGACTCGCTCTCTGTAGATCGAAATCCCTTGCCCCGCCGAAGGTGAGGTCGTCCGCCTTCGGCGAACGAGGTTTCGACAACGTGACTCACCGAACTCGTCGTCGTTGCGAGGAGTCTTCGACGAAGCAATCTCTTCTTCGCTCCGTGGGCGGCAGACGCCCTCGTCTGCCCCTTGCCAAAATGCTGGGACAGCCATTCACTCTAAACAATCATCACGCTGATCGGAACGTCGCCCTGAGCGGAGTCGAAGGGCGTCTTACAAACATTTTTCTTCCCCCCACTTGCCACATCGCCCCCTCGCGATTATATATCGAGTGAATCCATTCCTTGAGAGGACTGGCGCGATCCCGTTGTCGCCCAGCAGGGAATTCGGCCGACACATGACCGCAATCACGCAGAGGGAAAGAACATGGAAGTAAAATCCGGCGGCTTATCCAAAGGATGCCTAATCGGTATCATTATTGCCAGCGCGTTTCTGTTTCTGGTTATCGTAACCGGCGTCACCTGCTATGTCTACCGAGAAGACCTGGCTAAATGGGCCGCGACCTATTCATCTCAGGGACTCAAAGGCGAGGTTGCAAGGAATCCCGAGGTTGTCGATACCACTCGCTTTAACGCCTTCATCGACGCTTTCGTGACACGCATGAAAACCGACTCGCTTGATCAGGAGCGCTACTCCAATTTCATGCTGGCTATGCAACCGATTCCGAAATGGGTTGAGGACAAGAAATTGGATTCGAGCGAAATTCAGAAGATCAGCGACGCCATGATCACCTACTTTCCCGATCTTGAATCTTTGCGTCCGATTTCAAAAGTGTCGACTTCACTTCCATCCGACACCTCATCAATGCCGGTCGATTCCGCCAGTGCAAGTCAACCAGTTGACACTAGCGAAACTAAATAGCCGGAGACAAATTGGACTCACTCGTCGTTATATTTGTTCTGGTGATAGCCTATCTTTTGGGAGGCATCCCCTTTGGTCTAATTGTTGCGCGTGCCTATGGCGTTAAAGATATCCGGTCCCACGGTTCGGGGAATATCGGCGCGACCAACGTCTGGCGCACGGTCGGTCCCAAAGCCGCACTCTGGGTGTACGTCGGCGATATTGGCAAGGGAATCCTGGCTGTGTTGATTGCACGGTCTGTAACACAAGATTTCATGCCGACTGACTATCTGCTTGTCCTCACTGCGCTCGTAGCGATCGCCGGCCATGTCTTCCCGATCTATCTTTCTTTCAAAGGTGGCAAAGGTGTCAACACTGCCCTCGGTGTTATGATCAGTCTGCTCCCCTGGCACACTTTGGTCGCTCTGGCGGTATTTATCATCACCGTCGCGGCCTCAAAATACATATCGCTCGGTTCGGTGATTGCCTCGCTCTCGCTTTTCTTCTCGACACTCCTTGAAAAACTCTTTCTTGATCCCAACCGATCATCGATTTACACAATTCTAACTGCGCTGATTATGCTATTGGTTATTTATACCCACCGCGCAAATCTCGCCCGTATTCGCGCCGGCTCTGAAAATAGATTCAGTCTTTCGCGGCGGGGGAGAGAGTAACCAGATGGGCGTCAGAATCGGCATCATCGGCGCCGGGTCATGGGGGATGGCGGTTGCACGCCTTTTATCCCTCAATGGCCACTCGGTGACCCTTGTTGAACCAGATCCGCGTGAATATCAAATCCTGGTCGAGCATCGGGGGAATCCGACGCGACTCCCCAATTTCCGACTGCCTGATTCTATCAAGTTATCCAGCGACGCCCAATCGGCAATCGCTCTGACTGATCAACTCGTCCTCGCAATACCGTCGCAGTATCTTCGGCCAGTTATCAGTCGCTTGTCTTTTCAAGATCAGAAACCATCGGTGATTGTCAATCTCGCCAAAGGACTCGAACTCAAAACACTCAGCCGGATGTCCACCGTCATTTCCGAGGCAACATCAATTGGGCTTGATCGGATTGTCACTGTTTCCGGCCCGTCTCACGCCGAAGAAGTCCTCCTCGATATGCCGACCACAGTCGTTGCCGGCGGGACCAACCCCGACGCCGTCACCGCTGTTCAACAGAGCTTCAGTGGCAACACGTTTCGCGTCTACGCCTCCGAAGACATTGTTGGCGTCGAACTGGGCGGATCACTCAAAAATATCATCGCTATTGCCTCAGGAATCGCCGACGGTCTTGGTTTGGGCGACAACACCCGCGGCGCTCTTGTTACTCGTGGTTTGGCCGAGATGACCCGTTTGGGCATTGCCGCCGGAGCCAAACCCGAGACATTTGCCGGTCTTTCAGGTCTTGGAGATCTGGTCACCACTTGCACCTCACGCCATAGTCGCAATCGCAATGTCGGCGAGCGCATCGGCGGGGGAGAGTCACTGACCGCAATTCTGAATTCTATGACTATGGTCGCCGAGGGCGTCGACACCGCCCGCGCTGGGCGTGAACTGGCCGCTCGCCATAAAATCGAAATGCCTATTACTAACGAAGTTTGTAAAGTCTTGTTCGAGCAAAAATCCCCAACGGAGGCCGTGGCCAACCTGATGGGACGCTCGCTCAAGCCCGAAGTATGGCTCGAATCACGGGGATAAACAGGAGATCGTCATGAAAACCAACGGTGACGAAAAACGGTACTACTCCATCAGCGAAGTGTCCCGGATCACGGGACTGGAAGCGTACGTCCTTCGCTACTGGGAAAAGGAATTCCCCGTTCTGCGACCGCGCAAAAATCGCGGCGGAAATCGCCTCTACACCTCGGGCGATATCGAACTCATCAACCGGATCAATCACCTTCGCAGTCGGGAGAAACTCACTATCGCCGGCGCCCGCACCAAACTGATGATGCGCCGCCCCAGCGAAGAAAGAACCGAGATGACCACGCAAGCCCGCCTGCAGACTGTCGTCGGACTTCTCCGCAAAGAGATCGAAGACTTGCTCAAACTTTTCCCTTGAGTTCGCGCCGGATTGCGGTAGATTTGCAGTGCCGAGGCGCGAACAGCGCCCAACAAATTGTCGGAGCGTAGCGCAGTTGGCTAGCGCACTCGCTTGGGGTGCGAGAGGTCGGCCGTTCGAATCGGCTCGCTCCGACCATTTTTTTTAAGGTCAGCATACATATGGCCACCGACCGCGACGATCTTCGCTCCCTCTCCGCTCTCGTGCTTATTCCTGCCTACAAGGCCGCTCGGTATCTGCCCGACTTGATTCCGCGTCTTCGAACATTTGTCTGCGATGACAATATCCTGGTCGTCAACGACGGCTCCCCCGATGACACCGAGTCTATTCTGGAGCGCCTCAAAGTCCGGCATCTGACCCACCCACAAAACAAAGGCAAGGGCGCCGCCCTGAAAACCGGCTTTGACTACGCTATCGAACATGGTTACCGCTCGGTACTTACTATCGATGCCGACCTCCAGCACCTGCCCGAAGAAGTCCCGCGCTTTTTAGCTCACGACAACGGCGCCACCATTATCATCGGCACTCGCGATATCAACCGGGCAATAATGCCGTTTGACCGCTGGCTCACCAATAATCTCACATCGCTGATTATCTCAGTGTTTTCCACTCAACGTGTCCGCGACTCCCAATCGGGCTTCCGCCTCATTCCCGTTTCAGCGCTCCAATCACTCCAGCTCAAAACCGTCAACTACGACTTCGAGTCAGAAATGCTCTTCAAATCCGGCCGCTTGGGAATTTCCGTGATCGAAGTCCCTATTTCCACCATCTACGAGGGCTCCCACTCGTACATCAACCCGCTTACCGACACCCTCCGTTTTATTCGCCAAATCTGGAAACGCATCTGGGCCTAACAAGTCGGGTCTACTTGCACGGTCCGTCTTCTGATCGTACTTTGTTGCCATGCCCACCCGCAAACGAATCCTCTTGACCAACGACGACGGTTACTTCGCCGAAGGAATCAACGCCCTCTTTCGCGAACTTTCCAAATCCCACGATGTCGTCTTAGTTGCCCCCGATCGCGAACAGTCGGCCTCGTCGCACTCGCTCACTGTCAATCGCCCTCTTCGAATGCACCAAATTGGGAAAAACAGATACACTACCGACGGCACGCCAACCGACTGTGTTATGCTCGCTCTACATGTTGTCTACAAAACCCGCCGCCCCGATATGATAATCTCCGGCATCAACCACGGCGGCAACATGGCCGATGACGTCACTTACTCCGGGACTGTGGCCGCCGCCATTGAAGGCGCCATTTTGCGCATCCCGTCTATCGCGATGTCGATGGCCAACTACGAACCGGGGATGTCCTGTCGGCTGGCCGCTCGTTTTGCCTCGAGATTGGTCAAACTCCACCCGCAATTCGGCCTCGATTCGTCCACTTTTCTAAATATCAATTTCCCCGCCAACTCCGGCAAACCGTATCGCTCATATGAATTCACAGGACAGGGCTTCCGCCAATTCAAAGATGTCGTCTCCCAAAAGAAAGACCCCAAAGGTCGCTCGTATTACTGGATCGGCGGCAAACCGGTATGGACTTCCTCGCGTGGTTCAGACTTCGATGCCGTCCGGCGCGGTATCGTCTCGATTTGCCCGATGAAACTTGACTTCACCGATCACCGAGAACTTGAACGCCTCCGCCGCGATTTTTCTCCAAAATCCGCTCGTCGATAACTGTTGACAGGTGATTGAAAAAAGGTATACTACGGCCCCCTGAGGGAATTGATTCGGGGCGTGGCGCAGTTGGTAGCGCGCTTGGTTCGGGACTAAGAGGTCGCTGGTTCAAATCCAGTCGCCCCGATTTGTTTGGATGGAAGTTGACACGCTGGTTTTCCTGCCTGAGTACTCCTGCCGAGTCCTGCAAGGGGATTGACACCTTGGTAAAACATTTTTTCGAGGACCGACATGGCTAAAGGACGCACACCTATTATCGCCGTGATTGGAGCCGGCAAATGCTCCAAAAAACTCCGCGACATGGCCGCTGTTGTGGGTAAATACGTCGCCGAGCAGGGCGCCGTTCTTGTTTGCGGTGGCATGGGCGGTATCATGGAAGGCGCCGCGCAAGGCGCCAAAGAAGGCGGCGGAACTACTATTGGCATCCTGCCCACCGACAACCGCGCCGACGCAAATCCATACATCGATTACGTCATCCCGACCGGCTTTGGCGAGGCCCGCAATATTATGGTGGTTCGCACTGCCGACGTCGTCGTTGCCTTTCCCGGCAAATACGGCACGCTCAGCGAAATGGCCTTTGCCCTCCTGGCTGAGAAACCGGTGATCTCCATCTCGGCCTGGAAACTCGGCGACGAGATTATCCAGATGGATGACCCGCTCGAAGCCGCCAAAAAGGCAGTCAAACTCGCCCAAGAACGGGCATGAGTTTGAAGGCCGCCCGCCTCGTTGTTAGGGGTATGGTGCAGGGCGTGGGATTTCGATACTACTGCCAAAAGCGGGCCGCCGCCGCATCACTCTGCGGCTGGGTACGAAACAACCTCGACGGCTCCGTTGAAGTCTGGGCAGAGGGAGAATCGGCCGCCATTGAACAACTCATTGCCGATCTTAAGGTCGGGCCGGCAAACGCCCGAGTCGAGGCTGTCGATGTTTTGTATGGCAATCCAACCGGCCAGTATCGTACATTCAATATCACGCATTGACTCAGTATGGACGAACTAAAGAAGTACATTCGCGAGGTCCCCGATTTCCCCAAACCGGGGATCAGATTCTACGACATCACTACGCTTTTTCAAAACCCAGTCGGGTTTGACAAAGCCTTAGGCGAAATGCAGGCTTTCATCCAAAGGCGAGAGGCCCAGACTATCGTAGGGATCGAAGCCCGCGGCTTCATACTGGGCGGAGCCTTGGCCGATCGACTTGGCCTGGGGTTCATCCCGGCCCGAAAACCCAAGAAGCTTCCATTCCAGACGATTCGCGAAGAGTACGCCCTTGAGTACGGTACCGATGCCCTCGAAATGCACGCCGACGGCGTCAAACCGGGGGAGAGGGTCGTGATTGTCGACGACCTCTTAGCCACCGGCGGAACGGTCAAAGCGGCCGCCAAACTTGTCGAAAAGCTCGGTGGCTCGGTGGTTGGTGTCTCTGCTGTCATTGGCTTAACGTTTCTGCCCTTCAAATCAGCCCTCTCTGGCTATAACGTAAACTACCTTATTTCCTACGATTCTGAATAGCGGGGCTTGCTGAGCTCTCCAGTGGTATGTAGATTTCCATAGGTGAAATTCGATTTGTGACCGACCACGGTCTGTTTTCACCTGAGATAATACTGCCCCCGTAGCTCAGTTGGATAGAGCAACGGTTTCCTAAACCGTGTGCCGCAGGTTCAATCCCTGCCGGGGGTATTCTTTTCGAAGTCCCACTCGGTCCGATACTTTTCTAATTAATTGATCCACAGGCGCTTTGGCTACGGGGAATCCGTCGAAAACCGGTTGACTTCTCTCCGGGCGGGGGATATATTTTTTGCCTATTTTGAGCACTGACGCCGTCAATGGTACAGCGCTCACCGAGTGAAATGGACAAGGAGTTGGTGGAATGAAACGGTTGGTCATTATCGGATTGTTTGTTTGCATCGCTGGACTGGCCCACGCTCAGAATCCTGAGGTGCCGATTGTGTTGGATACGACGATTCAAGTTCCGCAGGTCTTCGATATCGGCGGTAGCGGGGCGCGCGCTCGAGGAATGGGAAGCGCATATATCGCCGCAGGCGATGACGCCGCCGCGCTCACGTTTAATCCGGCGGGGTTGTTCTCAATAGACAAGACGTCGTTGACTTTCGGTATGGATCAATTCACGTCGCGCGGAGATGTCTCTTTTCTGGGCCTCAAGACTCCCCAATCAGGTTCGTACAGCGGACTTGGGTTCTTCAGTTTCGTCTCTCCATTTCGTGTGAAAGGTCACGGATTCGTCTTCGGGTTGAGCTATGGCAGATCCTCAGACGAGGCCTCCAACAATGCCATCGATCTGATATTTCCAATCGACCCTGATGGTATCCAGCCGTTCCTCGATACCACCGACTTGTACCTTTCGGTTCGTCGAAAATACCACGCCCAATTCACTCCGGTAACTCTCGGCGCAGGAACCCGGCTTTCATCCAAGGTCTCAGCTGGATTGTCGATAGCATTCATCAACGGGAAGTCTGTCGATAACCTGCAACAACAGAATGTCGCTTCCGATTGGTTTGTGCTTGAGAAATACCCCCAGCCGGTCGACTACATTTTTCAGGGTGCCCTGATTGACACGTCCAAATATTCGGGTGTCTCTTTCTCGCTTGGTTTCAAGTACACGCAGGACAAGCTCGCGTTGGGTGCGGTTTTAAAACTGCCATACACCCTCCGTCAGACCACCAACCGCACGCTTAGGGCAACTACCTATGTCAACGGTCTGTTGTATCCAAACGCCTCAGGTGTCATCTTCCGCGATGGCAACGTGATCGATATCGATATCCCATTCACTATCGGATTTGGCGGCGCCTATAAGCCGGATACCGCAACAACCCTTGCCGCTGATTTCGAGTACCGCCCGTTTTCCGGGAAGTACATTGATGTCCGCGATTCATTACGCCTTGTGCCAGGCGCCAAAGATCAGGAATATTTCCATACCGAAGATCCGGGATGGCGCAACGCGGTGGTCATTCGCGCAGGGGCGGAGCGGTACTTCGCTACCAACAGCACGATGTTTCCGCTCGTGCCGCTTCGTGCCGGCGTCGGCATCATGCCTATCCCGCGCCCGAACAGGACCAATGGCCAGCCCTCAGGAACAGCCACCGCGCTTAATCTCTCGCTCGGCTCCGGCATTCATTGGTCACTCTTGCACTTGGATGCGGCATACACATTCCGGTCTCTGAACCAGACCGACGCGTCAGACGTTGGGACTACCGAAACCAATGGAAAGTCCCATCTGTTGTATCTGACTTTTACCGGATATTTCTAAGTCGATTCAGATTATTTGCGTAACGGCCGGCGCCTGTCGGCCGTTACTCCCCCAAAGCATTTGGGCAGAATTACCGATACAGAATATTGAACGGACGATTACGGGAGTAGTAGATGCACGGCAAAGTGAAGCTGTCCAAACGCGAAATCAAAGAAGACAAGTTCGCCACTTTCATGCTGACCGCCAAGGATCAGTTCACCGAAAGCTGGCAGTACCTTGTGATCGGTGGCGTGGTGGTGATTCTCGCGATCGCTGGGATTGTTTACTTCTTTTCAAACCGCACGAGTCAGCAATCGGAAGGCGCGGACAAGTTGTCCAAGGCTCTTTCCGATTACCACGGCAACAATACACAGGTCGCATTGATCTCGCTCAGCCAGATTGTCTCCGATTACTCGGGCGAACCGGCTGACGAAGCCACATTTATGCTTGGCAAAATCAATCTCGAAACACAGAACTTTGCCGAAGCCCGCAAACAGTTTGAAAACTATTTGAGCCGTTCGACCGGTGACAAGCTCAAGAGATCAGCCACGATTGCCGGTCTGGCCGCCTGCCTCGAAGGCGAAGCGAAGCACGCAGAGGCCGCCGCAAAGTATGTCGAGGCCTCAAAGGAATTCGCCGGCGGACCGCTCGACGAAGATTATCAAATCAACGCCGTTCGCAATTTCGTCCAGGGGAATGAAATCGACAAGGCCAAAGCTCAGCTTGCCGAATTGAAGAAGAATTTCAAGGGTTCCGCCAAGGTCGCACGCGCCGAGCTAATGCTCGCCGAAATGACCACCGCGCCACGTTGATCCTGCTTGCGCCGGGTGCCAGGTGAATAATTCGTCGCCTATCCGGGTTGCCATACTGTGGCACATGCACCAGCCCGACTATCGGGAGCCGCACGGCAATCGGCTCTCGATGCCCTGGGTCCGGCTCCACGCCCTCAAAGATTACCTCGACATGCCTCTGCGGGCCGGTGCGTTCGACTCGCTTCGCCTGACATTCAACCTCGTGCCGTCATTGCTCGATCAGCTCGACGCCTACTTAAACGGCGCCACTGATCGTCACCTGGAACTGTCGCGCATGCCCGCCGAATCACTCTCGCCCAGCGCCAAAGTCGAAATAGTCGAGTCGTTTTTCGTCGGCAATCCGACGCACATGATCAACGCCTTTCCAAGATATCGTCAACTCTTTGCCAAAGCGAAGAACGGCGGCCACGGCGCCAATCTCGCCTCGCTCTTTTCATCTTCGGAAATCCGCGATCTGCAGGTCTGGTCAAACCTCTCGTGGGTTGACCCACTCTTCCACGACGAAGCGCCGATTCGCAATCTGATTGCCAAGGAACGCCACTTCACTGAGGAAGAAAAGCAATCGCTTCTCGACTGGGAAATCAAGCTGATCGCCCGCATCGTTCCGGTGTATCGACAGCTTCAAAATGAAAACAGAATTGAAGTCTCTTTCACCCCGTACTATCATCCGATTCTGCCCCTGCTCTGCGACACCGACATCGCCCGCGAAGCGCTACCCTCGCTGAAATTGCCCAAACACCGCTTTGTGCATCCCGAAGACGCCGAACACCAAATGGTCCGCTCGATTCAAAAATTCGAATCACTCTTCGGTCGTCCCATGAAAGGGATGTGGCCCTCTGAAGGCTCGGTGTCTGAACAGGTGATCGAAATCGCCGCGCGTCACGGCCTCAACTGGCTGGCCACCGACGAAGAAATCCTCTATCACTCGCTGACAAAATCCGGTCTTGATAGGACCTCCTATCCTCTGCACACCGTGTACAAAACAAATTTCGGTGCGCACTTGCTCTTCCGCGATCACGCCCTCTCCGATCGCGTCGGTTTTGTCTATTCCGGCTGGGAAGCCGAACGCGCCGTGAGTGATTTTGTCGAACAAATCTTGAATCTTCGCACCTTGCTTGCCAACCAACTCGACAATGTCGTAGTGCCGGTTATCCTCGACGGCGAAAACGCGTGGGAATATTTCCCCGCCGACGGCTCTGAGTTCCTTACTCGACTCTATGCCGCGCTCACCACCGATCCACGCATCAAAACAGTCACTATGAGCGAGGCAGTCGACGCCGTCCAGCCGCGCGAACTCCCACGCATCTTCGCCGGCTCCTGGATCAATCACAGTTTCGGCATATGGATCGGCCACGACGAAGACAACGCCGCCTGGGATCTGCTTACCAAAGCCCGCGCCGCTCTTGTCGATTTCGACCGCGCTCACCCCGAATTCGACCGCGCCAAAATCGCCGCCGCGTGGGAAAAAATCTACGTCGCCGAGGGCTCCGACTGGAACTGGTGGTACGGCGACGAGCACCGCTCGGCCTATCGCGAACAGTTCGACTTCACCTACCGTCGCCACCTCAGCGCCGTTTACGAGTTGTTGTCGCTCCCAGTGCCCGCAGAATTCACGCGCCCCATCTTCGAGCGCCAGCAATCCTCCTTTGTCCATCTGCCCGATCACCTGATTACACCCGAAATCGACGGCCGCGTCACCCACTTCTACGAATGGACCGGCGCCGGCTACTTCGATTGCCTCAAAGCCGGCGGCGCAATGCACCGAATGGACCAAAAGCTGGCCGGCATCTATTTCGGCCACGACCGCGACAACGTGTATATTCGCCTTGACTTTGTCGGTCGTGGCGAGGTAGACTTTGTCAGGCGTAACGAGGGTGTGGTGACATTCCACACCGGCGAGAAGATCGAAATCCCGATCGTGAACGACCCCGCTGTCCGAATCGACGGCCTCATCGTGAACTTCGGAGATATCGTCGAGATCGCCATGCCGCGCACCGCACTGTGGCCCGGTGGATTCGGCACCCTCGGAATTTCGGTCGGCCTGTACGAACAAGGCAGACCAGTCGAACAATGGCCCGAGGATGAACCGATCCAACTGAAAATCCCCGAGCCCCACGCCGAAATGATCTGGCCGATCTGAATCACCGGCCGCTTGCAGGAGCACTATGGCGGACTCATTTTTTCCCGAAGAAGAAACCAGCGAAACCGAGCAACCCTCGGCCGAACTAGAGCCCGATCCCGGCGTTCTCAAAGACGAACCGCCGCAAGATGATCTGACCAACGACGAAAGCCGCCTCGGTGCGCTGATCGCCTACATCCCGTTTCTCTGCTTCATCCCGCTACTCAACATGCGCGAAAACAAACAGGCCCTCTTTCACGCTCGTCAGGGGACCATCCTATTTTTGATCGAACTCCTCGCCGCCGTCTTACTGGTCGACAAAGTCTCCGATTTCGTATTCAAAGCAATTTTGGTCGGCGCCATTTCGCTGGCCGCCGCCGGGATATATTTCGCCATGCAGGGAAAAAGCATGCGCCTGCCGATCATCGGCGATCTGGCCGACAAAACCAAACTGTGAGGACATCCATGAAACTCGCCCGTATAACCTCGCTCGCTCTGTCGTTTCTCTTGCTCTCCTGCGTAGCCACCGGACCGGGTGGACAAAAATCGTTTGTCCTGATCCCCGTCTCGCAGGAGGTCGCCATCGGACAGGGGATGGCCCACCAGGTCGATTCCACTGAGAAGAAGCTCGCCGACAACGACTGGCAGTTGTATCTGTCCGAGGTCGGCAAAAAAGTCGTCAAAGTCTGTGACCGTCAGGATATCGAATACCATTTCACCGTGATCGAATCCGACCAGATCAACGCTTTCGCCGCGCCCGGCGGATATGTCTATTTCTACACCGGCCTTTTGCGCGAGATGGAAAACGAGGCCGAGATGGCCGCCGTGATGGCCCATGAAATCTCCCACGTTGTCGCGCGCCACGGCGCCAAGCGTCTGCAGACCGCGCTGGGGGCGTCGATGGCCTACGAACTGGTCTTTGGTAAATCCAACAGCAAAGCTCTGCAAGCGGCGGTAGGAGTGGGGATGGGCCTGGCCTTCGCCGGATATTCCCGCGATGCCGAGCGCGAGGCCGACAACTTCGGCATCCAGTACATGGTCAAAGCCGGCTACGATCCTAGTGGCGCGATCACGATGTTTGAAAAACTGGCCAAACTGGGTGGCGGCGGATCGGGGAATATTTTCGAGTCGATCTCGTCGTCGCACCCGGAGACTGCCGAACGAATCGCCAACGCGACCAAAGAGATCGCCGCGATGACCCCCAAACCGACCGGCCTGACTCTGGGCAAAGACCGCTACGCCAAAATGGTCAAACGCCTCCCGGCCAAGAAGACCAAGTAATTCCTAGTAGGTCGGGTTGGCATCGCGCTTTAGCGCGATCGACTACCCGACATCCTCGTTTAGTGCGCATCATTTCCCGTAGGTCGGGTTGGCATCTTGTATAAGTCCAGTAGGTCGGGTTGGCATCGCGCTTTAGCGCGATCGACTACCCGACATCTTCTTCTTATCCGCGGCGAACTTCCTACCCGACATCTTCTCTTCACCCCGGCTCTCCCACCTGCCACGATCCATAATCCCTAACAACCACTCCCCAATCTCGGGCATAAATACCCTTTCGATGCCATTCTCCCAACGAACTGTGCTGATACTCAAACGGATCGGCCGTGAATCTGTGATGAACCGGATTGTGATGAATGTAATCCATATGAGTGGCAAGATCTCTTTCGTCCCTGATCACATGCTCCCAGAATCGATTCTGCCACAGCCGGACCTTTGGATTTGATTTGAAAAACTGCCTCGAATACCGAAGTTTGAATCGGTGCAGTAGCTCAGAGATAGTCAGGGGAGATGGATTGACAAGAGCATGAAAGTGATCGGGTAGCACGACCCAGGCCATCGGCCGCCAGTTTCCCCAGCCGCGCCAGAAAAGATCGAGATTCTCATGTAGATGGGGAAGCCGATCGTGTGTCACCACCGTGATGAAATAAACGGCGTTGGGGACATAATAGCGGCGCAGGGATTTCACGGCATAACAAATGTCGGGTAGTCGGAATTCCGCAAGCGGAATTTGCCAACCCGACCTACGAGGATTACCCCATGCACCGGCACCGGATCGAAGGGCGGATGGGGGGGTACTCCATCATTTTCACGGGACTCCTCGCAATGACGTCTCATGCGACTTGTCGAGCTCAGGGTCTTCGTCGGTCAATCCCGTCCGCCTCCGGCGGATCGGGGTTGACATTTGCGGCGAAAAAAGACGTTACCCGCGAAGACGCGAGTGACCTACGACAGGAAAAGATGGGTCCCAGCTTTCGCTGGGATGACAGGGGGGGCTGGGAAGATAGAAATGACGAGGCGAGATTGCTTCGTCGCGTCCTTCGACAAGCTCAGGATGACGCTCCTCGCAACGACGGCGTATGCGACGTGTCGAGCGTAGTCGAGACACGGGATGTTCACCCGCGAGGCGAACTCATACACCCTTGGCCCCGGATCATGGTCCGGGGTGACAATTGAGGCGGGAATGACATGGTATCAAAGCCCACGGCCCCGGCATGCCGGGGTGTGGATAAGTTTTTCCCGTTTTGGGCGACTTTTAATTGATTTTGAGAGTATAAATGCAGAACTTCGCCCCGGGAATGGCGGGATTCGACCACACCTACCCCTCAAGGTGCTGTTCGATTTTCCGACACATAGGTTAGATAGGATTCATTTTTGAGCACACGGCGCCAACTGCTCACGGCGCAGGTGCTTGTCTCATGGAGGAGCGGCCGCAATGGCCTTTGCAGTTCAGACATCGTACATTACCCCCCAAAACCGCACGGTCGGGGCCTTTAGATACACCCAAAGCCAAGCCGCAGGGCGGCTCTGTTGTGTTCGCGCATGCTGATGCCGCGCAACAACTTGCGTCGTTTTTCGGCACCCTTATTTTCGTTTGTTGATTTAGTTCTGAATACCCTCATTGGCGGCACCCCCATTGCCAATATCCAGAGTGAAACACTGGAAGGAAGTGGGTGGTATGTCTAAGCGACAGGTGAATAAGATTTTCTACTACTGGATATTGCTCGTAGCCATAGTGGCGCTGATTGGCAAGATCTCGGTGGCGGCAACCCCCGACGCCGGTCGGACCGCGGCTGATTTTCTGCAGGTTGGCATCGGCGCTCGCGCCGCTGGTATGGGCGGAGCCTTTGCCGCGATGGCCGATGGTGTCGACGCTCCCTATTGGAATCCGGCGGGAGCGGCGGGACTCGAATACAAAGAGTTCAACATCGGGCATTTCTCCTGGTATCAGGATATTTCGCTCAATCACGGATCGTTCGCGATGCCGTTGACGCAGAGTGTCGGTTTGGCGCTCTCGGCGACGTTTGTCAATTACGGAAAGATCGAAGGGTACGATCAGTTCGGATCCTCGACTGGTGATTTGAATGCGGGTGATTGGGCGGCGGGGGTGACTGTTGGCGCGGAAATCACCGAGCAGTTTCGTGCGGGCGTAACTGGAAAGTACATCAATCAAAAGTTGGCTGATATTTCAGCGAGCGGATTTGCCGCTGATTTCGGTGTGAGTTTGCAGGTGAGTAAATTCAACTTTGCGGCGACCGCGGCGAATATCGGCACACCGATGAAATTTGAAACGGTGTCGGAAAAGCTTCCGGCGGCGGCTCGCTTTGGTATCGCATACGCGCCGGCGCAATCGCTGGTGGCTGGATCGATCGAGGTTGAGAAGAAGCTGTATGGCGATATTGTGACGCGTCAGGGCTTGGAATTGAGATTCAACAATCAGTATTTCCTGCGCTCGGGAATCAGCTTCTATCCGGGGCAGGGGGATTACCGTTCGATGAAAACCGGATATGCGCTTGGCGCGGGCATCGAACTTAAAGCGATGCGGATTGATTATGCCTTTACGCCGTCGAGCGATCTTTCCGCCGACGACCTCCACAGATTCTCGCTGGGATTCAAATTTTAAAAGCTTAGCATAGCCCTGAGAGTGGCGCCCCGATCTTACGGAACCAAAGCCGGAGATCGGGGCTTTTTCATACCCATTTCACCTTGTTTCGAGTGTGCAACGGTCTGCGCAAGACGTTGCAGTATTTATGACTAAGCGGGGGGCGCAAAGCCAAATCCTCGTGAAATCCTGACAATAGCTCGGCATTTCTGCGATAATTTAGTCTACTTTAATGCCGTAATGTATTGCGACCTAAGGTCTTACGTGGCGGCTCAATTGGAGAAAATCTTGTGCTGATTTCGGGGCTGATTTTCCGGTGTTGGCAGTAGGTTTGCTCCCATAGGGGCCGTACGAATAGTTATACCTCGATATTAACGGAAACAATAGTGGTAGCAAGAAACGAAAATTATCACTCGATCACCGACCATGTCGCGGCCATGCCGGCCGATATGGCGGATTACGGGCTTGCCACCACGGTCGAAACTGCCGTACCCTCCTATGGTGTTCAGGCTTTTGAGCCGACCTTAGGACTGCAGTTACGGTTTTATATTGGCGAGTTGTCGGGCCTGCTGTTTGTTGGGTTGACGACTCTGTTCATCATGGCGGTGCCGGCCTCGCTGACCCGCAGTGGTATGCTGGGTGGACTAATGAGACGGACTTTCAAGCGGACTATCGATATTCTCGGTGCAAGCGTTGGCATCATCCTGACAGCTCCTCTTATGGCGCTTGTAGCGCTGGCGGTCAAGCTTGACTCCCGCGGGCCGGCCCTTTATTCGCAGACCCGCGTCGGTATCAACCGTCGTCGGGGTGGACGCCGTTTGGCGGCGATGTCGGCGACGGCTGATCGTCGCGCTCGGGATCGTCGTCGCGAAGATCTTCACGGCCGTCCGTTTTCGATCTTGAAATTCCGCACCATGGTTGTGGATGCTGAAAAGAACAGCGGCCCGGTGTGGGCGACGCAAAATGATCCGCGCATCACGCGCATCGGTCGGTTCCTTCGCAAGACTCGTTTGGATGAGATTCCACAGTTCTTGAGCGTCCTCAAGGGCGACATGTCGCTGGTGGGACCGCGTCCGGAACGTCCGAAGTTTGTCGCTGATTTGTCGACAAAGGTTGACAACTATACCCGTCGCCTTGATGTCAAGCCCGGTATCACCGGACTGGCGCAGGTTGAGAACGGATACGATTCGTCACTGGCGAGCGTCAATCGCAAGGTGCAGTACGATCTGCAATATATCCGTAGCTGGTCGGTCCTTTCCGATCTGCGGATTCTGGCTAAGACGGTGGTTGTCGTAATCACCGGCAAGGGCGCCTGCTAAAGGCCCTGCGAAGAAGTCTTCTGCCGCCTTTGAAGGGCGGCTTTTTTTTGGCTACTTTGTTGTTGTCACGGTAGAGGGGATCGGATATACTGAAACCGTGTTTTCACATCCAAATTGATCCGATGACCATGGAGTGGTAATTGTTCAGACGAATCCTAACATCTGCAAGTACGATTTTGCTGGCGGTGGGCGTAATGGCCCAGGGAAATCCTCCGGGAAACCTGACGGTGCGGTCCAATCCGCCGGGCGCCGATGTGCGCGCCGACGGTGAGGCCTCAGCGGCAGGCATCACACCGGTGACATTTCAGTATCCGCTGATCGGGCAGTACGATCTGCGAATTTCCAAGCACGGATACGAGACCTACAAAACCAAGGTCGCTCTCGATCCATCGAAGGAAACGGTGGTCGACATACGCCTTTCGCCCAAGACTCGGTTTAAGGCGGCGGCGCGGTCGCTCTTCATTCCCGGATGGGGACAGCGGTACGCCGATCAAAAGACCAAAGGTTTTCTCTTTCAAGTGATGGCGGCAGGGGCGATCACCGCATTTGTCATCACAGACCACGACTTCAACAATAAGTTCGACCGGTTTGAGTCGCTGGAAAAGACCTACGATTCCGCTAAAGCAGAGGGCGCGGGAAATGAAGTCATGCTGAGGCACTATAATGCGCTGGCCTCCGCCCAGCAGAGGGCATACGATGCTGAGAATTCGCGTCGAATCAGTATCGGGGCGGTAGTCGCGGTATGGGGCTTGGGCGTTTTGGACGCACTCTTATTCACCCCCGAAGAGCGGGCGACTTTTAATGTTAAGAGCGTGGCGATAACCCCGCACGCCGGGCCACAATCATTCGGACTCAAACTGAGCAAGAGTTTTTAGCATGAGAAGAGCATATACCCTTGGAATTCTGACAGTGCTGGCCATAGCGCTGGCGCTATCGTTTACGCTAAGCGGATGTAACCGCAAGATAGATTCGCTCGATCCGGTACGGGCATTACCTGACCCGCTTCACGCACCGATCAATTTGACCGCCCTCATTGGGATTCGCGCGGTGACATTGAACTGGGAGATGCCGGTGGCGACGGGAGTCTCCTTCTACCGAATTTATGTCGCCGATTCGCTCGGTGGCGAGTTCCAACTTCGCGACACCAGCCACACCCTTTCGCGTACTATCGGTGGATTGTCCTACAATCGCCAGTATGTTTTCGCGGTAGCGGCAGTAAGGTCTTCCAATGATGAGGGAGACCGGTCGTTCCCAATAAGTGTACAGGTACCGGCGCTTTCGCTGGTGATCGACGGCGACGCCGAATACGCCAATTCACGGAATGTCCAGATCGCGCTCAACGCCGGAATCGGGGCTACGGAATATCAGATTTCCGAGGACTCAAGTTTCGCGACTGCGCCGATCCTGGGATATTCCAACAGCGTGTCGTTTGAGTTGTCTTCAGGCGAAGTAAAAAAGCGTGTCTACGCGCGGTTCTATTACTCGGACGGTTCCCGGACTAACGCCGCGGTGTACGACGAAATTACGCTCGACATGCGGGCGTCGATCTCACTCTTTGAGTTCCTGCCGGTGCAAACGAGTTTTCAGACCGGCGAGACGATCACGTTCGAACTCACGTCCGGAGAATTGAAAGGAACCGCCTCGGTTTCATTTATCGGGGCGCCGCTCATTCCGCTCTACGACGACGGGTTTTTTCCTGATGCTGTAGCCAATGACGGCAAGTATACCGGTCGCTGGCTGATTCCGGTGGGTGTTTCGTCATCCGGCACCGAGGTCAGCGGGTCGTTTACCGATGCCGCCGGTAATGAAGCATTGCCGTATAAGGCGTCGGAGTTTCTGAATATTGTCGCCGCAACCGAACCGGTCACGATCGTTTCGACTTTTCCGTCGTCGACGTATCAAATCGCAGTCAACTGGACTCCGTCGACCTCGCCCAATTTTCAGGCGTACCGACTGTATAGAGCGCTCAACAGCAATGTTTCGACAACGTCGACGCTCGTCACAAGTATTTTCGACAAACCGTCCTCCGGATACACCGACACGACGCTGAGCGCAAACACTAAGTACTTCTATCGCGTGTATGTCATCGACAGCTTCGGCTATACAGCGGCGTCGAATGTCGACTCGGCGCAAACGCTCGTCAACACGGCCCCGACAGCGGTGTCGTTGGCCGGGTCGCTTGCCGGAGATTCTGCAGGGTTTGACCTGAGCTGGACGATTTCGAGTGAAACGGATTTTGCCTCATATCGCATTTACCGGAGGAATTCACCGGGCGTGACGACTGCTGATCTGCAGGTCAAGATTGTTAATGAAAGAAATACCGATAGCGCCTCTGATCAGGTTGCCGGTTCAGCGACGGTGTACTATCGAATATTTGTGTTTGATCGTCATGGGCTGAGTACCGGATCAAATGAAATTTCACTGACGAAGTAACCCAATGCGATTTATTGCCGGAGTCAACCGTCTTCTTTCGATAGTGGCCGATACCTTTCGCCAGTTGTTTACCTGGCGAATCTGGGGAGTGCTGGCGCTTTACTACTTCGTGCAATGGCTGGTCCTGCTGGCTCATTATCAGTTCACCTCGCCGGTTTTTGGCTGGCTTGCCTCGATTACGCTCAGTTTTCAACAGACCGACCGGGCTGTGGCCTTTACGCATTATCCGGCTCACCTGATCTTGCTTCCGGGCATATTTGGCTGGGCGAAATTCGCGCTTGGGTTTTTAGCCGAGGGGCTGGTGTTTGGATTTGTTGCCATGGAATTCCGCAAGCGGTTTTCCCGTGAAGAACCCCAGACTCGCTCGGTTTTCAGCATGTGGATTCATTTGCTGATTATTTGGGCAGTGATTAATGGTCTGGCGCTGGCGCTGGGCGAATTTGTGCCGTCGCTGTTGGCCTCTAAATTGTATAGTCAGAAACGCATCGCCGCGTTTGCCTTTGTGCTGATGCCGGCGCTCTTTACTATAGTCTCAGCTCTTTTCTTCTACTCATTTGCTGTAATAGTATCATCAAAGCGAAGCGCTTTAAGCGCTCTTGGGCAGGCCCTTAAACTTTTCGGCCGCAATCCGATCACCACGCTGATTCTTACTTTTATGGTCATTGTGGTTCCGGTGCTACTTTCTGCTATAACCGGGGCTTACGCAACCACCCTGGTCGACAAGTTTCGGCCGGAGTTGGTCTATTGGCTGTTAGTTGTAGGAATATGTGTTGACATGATCTCGGCCTTTTTCTGGATGGGATTCACCGCCCGACTGGTGGCCGACGAATCTGCCTGAGCCATTATTTCCCTTTTTTCCGCTCGATCGCCTTCTGAATTTCAATCTTCTTTGCGATTAGTCCGGTTGGTTGCACCATTCTGAAACGAATGGTATAGCCGCTTTCCGCTATCGGCGGCAATAGTCCAAAATATCAGCACCCTCGCGAGAAATTCGCTCAAAAAAGTACCACTTCCCGCCGATAGTGTAAGGGAATGACCAAAGGTACAAGTGCATGAAAAAAATACTGCTGGTAGACGACGACAAAGAAGTTTCGCAATCGCTGGCCAACTTGTTCGACACGGACAAGTTTGCATTCGATTTTCTTGAGGACGGGACGGACGTCCCGGTGTACCTGAAAAAACAGGCGCCGGATCTCGTCATGCTCGATGTCAACCTGCCGTCGCTTTCGGGGCTGGAAGTGCTCAAACAAATTCGCTCGGTAAATGATCACTTGCCGGTGATCATGATCTCCGGATTCGTATCGACGGAGAACGCTATCGAAGCGATGCGCGAGGGAGCGTACGAGTATCTGACCAAGCCGTTTGAAATACACAAGCTGATCGACACTGTCAACAAGGCCTGCGGTTTCAATCAGGCGACCGCGAGTCTTGTAATGCCGGCCAAAGCGGACGCGGGGGCGCTGGCGGATGAGATCATCGGCAAGTCGCCTGAGATTGTCGAAATCGCCAAAGTGATAGGGCAGGTTTCCAAGACCGATGCGGCAGTTCTCATCTTTGGCGATTCCGGAACCGGGAAAGAATTAGTGGCCCGCGCGATTCATCGCAATTCAAAGCGCAAGAACGGGCCGTTTTTGTCGGTCAATTGCGCCGCGCTACCTGAAACTCTGCTTGAGTCGGAATTGTTCGGCCACGAAAAGGGTGCTTTTACCGGAGCCTACTACAAGCGAATCGGAAAGTTTGAGCAGGCCCACGAAGGTACGCTCTTCTTAGACGAGATCGGCGATATGTCGATGCTGACGCAATCCAAGCTCTTGCGAGTTCTCCAGGAACGGTGCTTCGAACGGGTCGGCGGTAATGAGACAATCAAGGCCGATGTTCGCATTATCGCGGCGACCAACAAATCGTTGGTGCAATCGATGAAAGAGGGCTCGTTCCGGGTCGATCTATTCTACCGGCTCAAAGTGGTGTCGATTTATCTGCCGGCCCTGAAAGACCGCAAAGATGACATTCTACTCTTGGCCGACTATTTCAGAAACAAGTTCTCCGAGAGTCTGGCGGTGCCAGCCAAGCAGATTTCGAAAAAGGCTCAGCAATCGCTATTGAAATATCCCTGGCCGGGAAATGTTCGGGAACTTGAGAACAATGTGCACACGGCGATGGTGATGTCG
Organism: uncultured Ignavibacteriales bacterium; assembly: GCA_964571235.1. GTDB lineage: Bacteria > Zixibacteria > MSB-5A5 > GN15 > FEB-12 > JACRAV01. The sequence goes on from CAZNAI010000007.1 coordinate 37,037, forward strand.
AAAAACGACACGCTACAGCCGGAAGATTTTCCGTCACTGACCGAAGAGAAGCCAAAGTCAGATGTTGATCTGTCGGTGTTGCAGAACGACTATACAGAGACTTTCAAAAAGATCGTCGACCCGATCATGCCCCAGTTAATCGCCAACTCGCCGGGGCAGATTTACCATTTTCTTGAATCGGCGCTGGAGCGGGCAGTCATTGCCTCGTGCCTGAAACAGTACAACGGAAACCAGGTGAAGAGCTCCGAGGTTCTGGGTATCTCGCGCAATACGCTGAGAGACCGCATCGCGAAGTACAATCTTTACTAAGCCAAATTGCCATCAAATTCAGAGGCGGCCGCAGAGAAGTCTGCGGCCGTTTTTTTTGCGCTCTCAAGTCAGCGGTGTTCAATGGAAACTGTTATGGCCCGCCAGCCGTACAATGGCCGAGGAGGATCGCGCTCGGAATTAAAAGTTGACTCTACAGCGGCGCGGGCCTACGTTTTTTTCGCGAAACATGTACTTACCGTTGAAAGGACTCGACTGATGCGTTCACGAATATTCTCTACTTGTATCATCTTGATGGCGGCCTGTATCCCGGTGACGGTCATGGCCGGAGGCGCAGGTTCGGTTTTTGGCGGATTGTCGACCGCCCAGCCCTATGGTCAGGGGATCGGCACCATCGGAATCTCGGGCGGCATCGCCGACGCCAATTCATTCGGCGGATGGTTTGGGTACGGTATGTCGAAATATGTCGACGGCCGAATCAAACTGGCGTTTTGGGATGCGGGACCATCAACCCAGTTAGCTTTGGGCGGCGATTTCAAGTGGCAGTTCTGGTCCGTGGCCGAGGGTTCGCGCTATCCTATGGATATGGCTCTGGGCGGGTTCCTGGAGTATCTCGACGGGGACGGCGGCTCAGTGACCGAGATTGGCTCGCATCTTGTAGCATCCTACCCTTTCCGGCTCTCTAACGGAAGCACGTTATCACCCTATGGTCGGCTGAATGTCAGAATTGAACATGTATCTGTCGTGGACAAGTCAGACATTCGTTTCGGACTCAATGCTGGCGCCGCGTGGGAGGCCAGCAGGAATCTGAAGTTCTTTGGGGAGTTTCAGATCGACGGCAACGACGGTGTCTTTCTCGGTGTGGAATTCGGCGTGATGTAGCCGACTTTCATAAGCGCACACTGGTTGGGCACCGGGTTTCCGAAGCGGGTGGTACCTCAATTGTTGATTACTGCCGGCTGACCAGTCCGGCAGTATATTCTACTCATGGCTAAGACGTTTTTGGTGATTCGATTCGGGTCGCTGGGGGATGTCATTTTGACATCCGCGCCGGTGCTGAATCTTCGCCTTGCCTGTCCCGACTGCCGCATTTTGTATCTGACGCGCGAGCGGTACCGTCCGCTGATAGAGATGTTCCGCACAGTTGACGAAGTCATCACGGTGAGCGATCGCCCCGGCTACGGCGAGATGAGCCGGGTGATTCTCGATCTTGAAGACCGGAAGCTCGACGGCATTGTTGATTTGCATGGGAGCCTGCGGTCATGGCTTGTCAAGCGGCTAGTCAACGCCAACGCCAAATACAGCTATCCCAAACGAAGACACGAGCGGTACCAGCTTGTACGGAACCATAAGATTCCGGCGGTGCGGCCGTATACGATTGATTCCTACAATCAGGCGATTGAACAGGTGGGGGCAGAGAGTGTCTCGCGACGCCCAGTGTTGTGGCGCAAACCCGAATCGAATGATGAGATTGAGAGACGCGAGGGGAAGACAGTCGTTATCGCGCCGGGAGCGGCTCACGCCAACAAGCAGTGGCCACTTGAGCGGTTTGCGCAGGTAGCAACTAAGCTTTCCGAAGAATTTGGTGCGCACATTGTGTGGCTGGTAACCGGGAGCGATGACGCCCGCTTGGATATTTCGCAATATCTTGGCCGTGACCAATACACCAGATTTATAGACCGCCCTTATACGGAGCTCGCCGATGCAATCGCGGGGGCCGATTTGACAATTGCCAATGATTCGGGGATCGCCCATTTGTCGAGCGGCCTGGGTACGCCGACATTTGTGATTTTCGGGCCGACCCATCCAGCGCTCGGGTTTGCGCCCAAGGGGACATTCGATCAGGTGATCGAAGTCGATGAACCGTGTCGCCCCTGTTCATTGCACGGCAGACGCCCCTGTCACCGTGAGCAGAGGTTTTGCTTTACCCGGATCACTGCCGACGATGTGGTCGCACGTGCGAGAGAGATATTGTCGCGCGATATGAAAGGAAATCGGGCGTTGATTTTGGATCGCGATGGGACTGTAATTGTTAACAAGCATTATCTCGCTGACCCGGAGGGAGTGCAGTTAGAAGCGACTGTTTTGGAAGCGTTGACCATTGCCCAACAGCGCGGCTGGAAACTGGTGGTCGTAACAAACCAATCGGGGGTGGCGCGAGCAATGTTCTCGATTGAGGATGTCGAACGGGTCAATGGCCGACTCCTTCAAATGTTGACCGCGCAGGGAGTGCGGATCGACGGTGTCTGGTACTGCCCGCACCATCCGACCGAGGGGAGAGTCGCTGAATTCTCGGTTCCGTGTGATTGTCGGAAGCCGTCGCCGGGGATGCTCGATCAGGCGGCCCGCACGATCGGTTTCTCAGTGCGTGATGCAATCGTCATCGGCGATCATATTGATGATTATTTGCTGGGGCAAGGAGTCGGGGCAAGGGCGCTGGTAGTCCGGACAGGCCACGGGCGGGTCACTGAGGAAGAATTACAGCGCTCGGGAGTCGATACCACGGGAATCGTCTTCGCGAATTTGTTGGCGGCGGTACAGAGTCTTGAATAGGGGAACGATGTGGTACACCCGGCGCTATTCGGCGAAGAACTCGAGCAGGGGGTAATTCGCTGTACTTTGTGTCCGGCCAACTGTCGGTTGACCGACGGTCAGCGGGGCATTTGTACCAGCCGTTACAACCGGGGGGGAGGCTTCTTACCGACAACTATGGCGAGGCGGTCACCTTGGCGGTCGACCCAATCGAAAAAAAACCGCTTTATCATTTCTATCCCGGGTCACGGATTTTATCGACAGGCCCAAACTGCTGTAATCTGGCTTGCTCATTCTGTCAGAATTGGTCGATTTCCCAGCAGAAGTCGCCGACTCGCTATCATTCACCGGAAGAGCTTGTCCAAATCGCGCTTGACGAAAAATCAATCGGAATCGCATTCACTTATTCAGAACCACTGCTCTGGTACGAATATATTCTTGATGTTGCCCCACGTGCTCATTCGGTCGGACTGAAAGTAGTGCTGGTCACCAATGGGTATATCAACCCAAAACCGCTTAGTGAACTGCTCCCACGCATCGACGCTTTCAATGTCGATTTGAAGGGAATGAATCCGAAGTTCTACTCCCGGATATGCAAAGGCAAAGTAGAACCGGTGCTGGACAATATTCGCGCCATCGCACAGTCTACCGCCCATTTGGAGATCACCAATCTGGTAATTCCCGGCGAGAATGATTCACCGTCGGACATTTCTGCGCTCGTGGAGTTTGTCGCGTCGATTTCTGATCTTATTCCGCTCCATTTCTCGGCCTACCATCCCGATTACCGGATGCCGAATCCCGCGACTTCGTGCGCAACACTGAAGCGGGCCGCCGAAATCGCCCACCGCGAACTCAGATTTGTCTATTTGGGGAATACCGCCGGCTTGGAAGAAAATAATACCTACTGCCTTACATGTCGAAACCTCTTGATCGAACGACACGGGTACAGTGTCGCGGTCCGCGGACTGGCCGGAACCGCCTGCACTCTTTGCGGGGTGGCCTCGGCGATTCGCCGGTGACACCTTGCCTTTGGCGGATAATTTCCGATAATAGCAGTGCCGGGCAGGTTGCGCTTTCCCTTGGGCGAAAGCAGGAACTGATACGTCTACAAGGATGTTGCCCAATTGAAGGATGCACCCGAATGACACTGTGGATCGTCAATCTAAGTCGCCTATCTACGTATCTCTGGCTTTCGGCCGGACTGACGCTCCTGTCTGCTCTGCCACTTAGTCAGGCCTACGGTCAATTCTTCTTCGGGAAAAACAAAGTCCAGTACACCCGCTTTGACTGGCAGGTAATGACCACCGATCACTTTAACGTCTATTTCTATTCTGAAGAACAAGAGATAGCGCGGGTGGCCGCCAGGATTGCCGAGGACTCGTATCGGGTGCTGGCGATCAGATTCAATCACGAAGTCCCCGAGAAAATCCCGCTGATCATTTATTCATCGCCGGGGTACTTTGCCCAGACCAATACTATTCCCGGTATCTTGCCCGAAGGGGTCGCCGGATTTACCGAGTTCATGAAGGGGCGGGTGGTACTGCCGTTCCACGGCTCGTACTACGATTTCCAGCATGTCATTCAGCATGAATTAGTGCATGTCTTTACCATGTCCCGACTGGATGTGGCAATTTCACGCCGAAGCACGATTCGCTTTGCCTATCCGCCGCTCTGGTTCACCGAGGGTCTGGCTGAGTTCTGGTCGAAAAAGTGGGACACCGAGGCGGACATGGTGATTAAGGATATGGTTCTCGGTGGCCGGTTGTTCACTATCGACAGGCTGTACGAAGTGCACGGAACGTATCTGATGTACAAACTTGGGGAATCGATCTGCACATTTATCGACTCCGCCTACGGTCCGGACAAGCTGACTCTGTTGTTTGACAATTGGCATAAAGGGAAAAGCTTTGACGAGATTGTCGAGTTGACTCTGGGCGACAACCTTGAAGAACTCTCCCGCAAGTGGGAGTATACGCTAAAGAAACGGTATTTCCCGCAACTGGCCGATCAGGGTTTGCCGCGCATGGAATCGGAACGCATTACGCGCGATGGTTTTTCCACCAAGGGTGTGCCGATCAATTGGGATGACCGCAGGGGGCATACCCAGTGGGTTGTGTACAAGGCGAATCGATTTGGGTATACCGGCATTTATATGAAGGCGCTCAATGGAAATACCCATCCGGTCAAAACGCTGGTCAAAGGGGAGCGCTCTTCGCGGTTTGAATCGCTCTATCTTCTGCAATCGGGAATCGACGCCAACGATTCCGGGACAATCGTCTTCTCATCCAAGTCGGGCGACCGCGACATGATCTACTTATACGACTTGCACAAAAAGAGAATTGTCGGGCAATTCGGCGATGACAATTTGGTAGCGGCGCGTTCGCCGCGATTGTCGGCCGACGGCCGCAGGGTCGTCTTCTCCGGTGTCGACAAATCCGGGTTCGCCGATCTGTATGTTCTTGAACTCGGGGAAGGAACGATCACTCGGCTCACCCGTGATTTATATTACGATATAGATCCGGTCTTAACAGGCGATGGCGGCGGGGTCGTTTTTGCATCCGACCGATGCGACGACGGCGCTCGGGGGGCGAGCAATCTCTACCAGTACGAATTCGCCAATCGCTCCGTTACAAGATTGACTCACGGCAACTGCCGCGACCGCTCACCGGATGTAACTTCCAATGGTATTTACTTTTCCTCCGACCGGAACGGCTCTTTTAACATCTTCTTGCTCGACTCGACCGGCGAACTGAGCGAACAGTCGACGTATGCCACCGCCGCATTTGACCCGCGTCTATCGCCGGACAAAAAGACACTCATCTACAGCGGATATCAGGATATCCAATTCCAGGTCTACCAGATGAAATTGCCGGACTCAGCTAAGCCGGTGCCCCAGACTTTTTCATCGATTGACAATTCATGGTCACCGCCACGGATCGATTCGGCGCATGTGCGGGGCTCGGTGAAATATGACACCAGGTACTCCTTTGATATCGCGCAATCCTCGGTTGGATACGACCCGGTCTATGGGTCGCTCGGCGGATTGCAGGGGGCGATTTCCGATGTGCTTGGCAACAAGGCAGTGTATTTCCTGCTTGCCAACACCGCTCAGACCAAGAGCGATTTCTTGTCGTCGTTTAATTTCGGGCTCACTTATATCAACCGGGAGCGACGGGCAAATTGGGGAATCGGTGCGTTTCATTTGTATGACGAGTATTTTAACGACAACGACGGATATTATGATGAACGTCAGGCGGGCGTGGTTGGCCTTTTCAGTTATCCGCTGTCGAAATTCAGCAGGGCCGACAATACACTTTTCGCACGGTACTCCAAGCGGGACCGTCGCTATGGTCTGAAAGACCGCGAAGCGGTGATCGTGACCGATTATCTGAGCTGGGTCTACGACAATTCGATCTGGGACATTTCGGGGCCGCTGGAAGGACGGCGGTATAATCTGTCGGTGGGGACATCGTTCGGCGTGAGCGACGGCAAAACCTACAACCGTCTGGCTCTGGCTGACATTCGCCACTATTTCCGGCTCGGCAAGTACTCGGCTTTCGCCAATCGGATGTTTGCATTTACTTCAAGCGGCGTGGAACCGCAACGATTGTATCTGGGGGGGAGCTGGTCGTTTCGCGGGTTTGACCGTCGGTATTTCTACAATCGCAACATCCTCTTTGCCTCAAACGAGATTCGATTTCCGCTCATCAATGATCTGCTGATCGGCACGCCGCTGGGGATGATCGATTTTCGAGGGATTCGCGGCGCTCTCTTCTTTGACACCGGGTCGGCCTGGGATGATGAGTTCGATCAGTTCTACGGCTCATTCGGCGCCGGTTTCCGGGTAAACCTGGCCAACATCATTTTGTTGAGGTTTGATTTTGCCCGAACAACCGATTATTCGACCATCAGTCCAAAGACCGACTTCGACTTTTTCTTCGGATGGAATTTTTGATGAAATCACTTGCCGGCATAGTTGTTCTGAGCGCAATGGTGCTTGCGTGCGGATGTGTCAAACATGGCAAGTTCACGCCGTCGGCTGAATCAGGTACAGGGTGGGAGTTCCACCACGGGGGGGTGGAGTCGACCGGTGCAGACAGTGCCAGCGAGTTCAGCGGCAAATTGAAGATGATTTGGCGGCGAAAACAAAACGACAAGGCGATCGGGCCGCTGACTCTGTCCGGTGGAGGATTGTTCTATCCTTCCTCGCGCAAAAAGATCAAAGTTTTCGATCCGGCAACAGGTGAAACACTGGCGCAGATCAAGTCGCGCGGGCCGGCGCAATCAGGGGCGGTACGGGTGGATACCCTGCTCTACTTTGGGGTCGGGCCGCTTCGCAATCGGCTGGTTAGCTACAATCTGCGTAGAGGAAAAGAGGTTAGGGAGACCGTTGTAAAGGATGTATCAGGCGGGTCGATAATAGTACAGAACCGGCTGATTATCGGTTCGGCGGAGAATCGACTGGCCTCATACGATCTATCGAACGGACGAGAGGTCTGGTCGATTGAATTGAGCGGGCGGGCGGTCGCGCCGCCGTCGTTTGATGGTACATCGATCTTTCAGCCGACCGACGACGGCAAGCTGTATGCGACTCGCCCCGATGATGGTTCGACAAAGTTTCGCGTTGAAATTGGGTCGCCTATTTTGGGATCAGTCGCCTGCGGCGAATTAGTTTGGGTGGCCGGCTTTGACGGTGAAGTTAGAGCATTGGATCCGGGTGATGGCCGGATTGTCTGGCAGACAATGGTCGGCGGGCCGATCTGGTCGGCGCCGGCGGTTTCTGGTGGACGAGTATTTGTCGCCAATAGTGCGGGATCGATTGCCGCGATAGAGGCCAAGACCGGAGCTCTGCTCTGGAGATTCGAGGCAGTTGCGGTGATTCGCTCGGCGCCGCTGATTGCTGGAAATGTTCTGTTGGCGGCGACGATGACCGGGAAGTTGTTGTCGCTCTCGGCCGAAACCGGAGTGCTTCTAGACACGCTCGATCTGGAAGGTCCGGTGAGGTTCGCGCCGATTTCGAGTGGTGACCGTGTATATATCGCGACCGAGAATGGTCGCATAACCTGTGTTGGAGACGATCATGCAAGCAACGCAACGTCCGGTAACGCAAGCACTGCTGAACACCGACCTTAACGAGTTGGCGCATTCGCTGGTGCGTGAACTGGCGATGGCCTTTCGGAAAGTCTCGATCTACGGGCCAAGTCATCCCCTCTCGCTTAAATCACTCGAAAAGCCGTTCTTGATCTGCGGGCAGTTCTTTCGGGTTCGAAAATATCTGACGATCAATGTCCAGCGCGGCAATCTGTATGTCGCAAATATCGCTCTGAAAGACTCGGTGTTCAACACCCAGATCATGCAGTATTTCCAGATGCTGGAGATGAAAGCGATTTTGTTCGACGCCACGCTGACCGCCGACGAGTTTCTGTTTTTCGTTTCGACTCTGGTCAAGCGGGAAACGCTCTACGACGCTGGTTTTTCGATGACCGCTCTGCTCAAAGAGCAGAGGATGAAAAGCATAGAAGTGAATTCGGAGTCGGCCTACGATCTGTTTGAAAATCGGCGGCAGTATCGGGGGGATGTCGACGGCGACTTTTCAGTAAGGCGGATGGCGCTTGATCAGATGGGTGGATCGATTGACCAGACCGCGCGGCTTAGTGGGGCATCGGTGGAGTATTTACTCGCACAAAAGATCGATTTCTATCCGGAGATTGTCGGCTACCTGCTCCCCGACCGGGTGGCGGCGACACCGTGGCAGGATATCCGTCATGCCATAGTCGACTTGGTCAAGGAAATCAACGAATCATCCGGCGGAAATAGCGCGGCGGCTGATTCGTACATGGCGATTTTTCGGTTGATAGAACTTCATCCCGACCGAAAGAGAATCACCGCCGATCTCTCAGCGCCGACCGCACTGAACAATGGAGCATTGCCTCAGTTCGATCAGTCGACCTCTACCGGCAAGATCAGAATCGAATCGGCTCAGAAACTCGGGCAGTTGCTCGATAAGTTGTTCGATTCGTGCTCAAGCGAGCACGGATCGGTTGGTCAGGTGCCGGCCGAGTTCAGCGAGGCGTTTGCGCGGCTTTTGAAAACCGGGCAGATTCCGCAGGCCCACGAAGTAATCAAAGGATTGATCGAACGATTGTCTTCGCCGGAGGCCTTTACTCGTCAGCGGTCGCTTGACTTGCTCAGCGTGATTGTCGCCGATCTGAACCTGTTGACCAGCGCCGGTGTGCTTGAGCACACGATTACACTGCTCTGCGCTGAGATTGCGGCACGCAGGGAATCGTACGAGTATTCTGAAATGGTCTGGTGTGTGGGATACAAGTGTCTGGCGGGAAAACGGTACGATTACTTGTCGAAGTTGGCCGCGGCGCTCTCCTCGCGCCGGGGGATCGATAACGGCGTGACCACGTACGATTCAATGGCGATCAAGAAGGCGTTTGAGAATCTGAACCGTCAGGAAGTGCTGACGTCGCTGGTCGACGATCTGATCAAGGCCAAGGCCGACGATGTCGTGCATATCAAATCGATTCTGATTGCGGTCGGCTCGGAAGAAATTGCGTTGGCGCTTTCGCAGATCATCTCGCATCCGCTCCGTCCGGTGCGGCAGATGTCGCTCAAAATATTAGCGGAGCTGGGTAAAAATTCGCTGAAAGTCTTTTCTGATCTTCTGGTCGACGACGCCTGGTTTGAGCGCGAACGGGATCGTCACGAACTCCCCGATGCCAAATGGTATGTAGTGCGCAATACGATTTTTGTGCTCGGGTCGCTCCGGGATCGCGATGGTGTGACATCGTTGCGACTGCGAATCAACGACTCAGATATTCGTGTCCGCCGGGAAATTATCAGCGCCCTTGAGAAAATCGGCGGCGACGAGGCGGTCGATCTCTTGGTTGTCATGGCCGAGGATCGCGATAGAGAAGTCCGCGACGCCGCACTGGCGACAGTCGGTATTATCGGAACGCCCGAATGTGTGCCAATGGTGATAGATATCGCCATGCGCAACCCTGCCGACAGCATCCGCGCGGTTCAGGCGATCGGGAAAATCGGTGGCGACTCCGCCCGGCAGTTTTTGGGCGACCTGCTCGAAGATGACAATGCCCTTTCCGGGCTGGCAGGCGGCAAGGTCTCTCGTGAGGAACTCAAGGCGTCGATTGTACGGGCGCTTGGGAATATCGGCGATGCTGAGTCGATCTCGAAGATCAAGGCGTACCAGGAGTCGCTCTCGGCGGCCCAGAAGCTCTTGATGCGCGGGTCGGCGGTCGCCAAGGCGATCACCGAAGTTCTCTCGCGGCATTAGGCGACGCCAAAGATGTCGAAACCTCCCGCCTACGGCGGGATCCCCCTACGGGGGACAAGGGATTTCGACCTACAAGAGAATTGACAGTTGTGAAGTTAGGTCACTGCTACGCGGTGACCTTTTTTGATTCTGGGAAGAGGTTAGGGTCGCAAGGACCCTGACCTCCAAAGAATTCTCAATCAAAATCAAATGTCAGATTGGCAGTACTTTCAGCCAAATCGGCACACAATATGTGCCATAATGGCTTACGTGAATGCCGTTATGGCATAAATGCTCGTGGATTGTGCTCTCGTGAAATCGCAACATCTTGCCATTCAACGCATAAGATCGATTGGCATACGCTGTGCAATAAGGGGATGTGCGTATGACAACAAGAAAGAACAACAACATTGGCAAGGAGGATCTGAAGATGACCTGCATGACTGTACGACCTGTCCGCAACCGCTGGAGCGAACTGGACCGCCTGTTTGAAGATATCTGGGGAGTGCCAGTTGCTCGCGCTCAGCACGAGAGCGATTTCTCGCCCCGCGTGAATATCGACGAAACCAAGGATCACCTGGTCCTGACGTTCGAGCTTCCCGGGATGGAGAAAAAGGATTTCAAGGTCGCGGTGAAGGACAATGTGCTTACCGTGAGCGGTAAGCGCGAGCTGAAAAATGAAAGCAACGACGGAAACACCGTCCGCTCGGAAATCTGGTCAGGTTCGTTTTCCCGCTCGTTCACACTTCCGGAGACCGTTAACCGGGAGAAGATCAACGCGGATTACAAGAACGGCCTATTGGAAATCCGGATGGACAAACTCGAGGAGGTCAAGCCCAAGGAGATCGAAATCAAGATCTCATAACCAGAGCCTTACGACAGTTCGAAATTGGTTGGCAAAGAAAGGTCGGTCGCAAGGCCGGCCTTTTCAGCCATATGGCTGAACCTCGGGGCTTCGCCGCCAGCCAAATGGCTGGACCTTGGGCCTTCGGCTCTTTGGATTGAGACGAATTTTCGTAGGTCACTCGCGTCTTCGCGGGTGACATCCGTAACAAACAAATGTCAACCCCGAAGACGGGATTGACCTACGAGGAAAATGACTAGGAGTGATTGCTTCGCCGCGAGGCGCGTCTCGCAATGACGAATATCGGGAAGGTTGAGAAGTAAAAAGTGTGTGGGAGTGTCAGGCCGGGAGGCCTGATACCACGTAGATTGGAGAGCGGCTGATGTATGAGGGGATCCCACCGCAAGCGGTGGGGTACCGAAGAAAAGAGAAGGCGAGGAGAGATTGCTTCGGTCGCCTCGGAAGGCGACGCTCGCAATGACGAATATCGGGACGCTTGCGAAGTAAGTACGAACGAAAGCGAGATGAAGATATATGAACCTTAACAAATTTACACAGCGATCAATCGATGCGATATCGTATGCTCAGCAGATGGCGCAGTCGGAAGGGCATCCGCAGATCACACCCGAGCATTTGCTTGGGGCGTTGCTACAGCAGGATGACGGGATCGCGGTGCAACTTCTCAAGAAGGCCGGAGTCGATGTCGGTCGTGTCGAACAGGAAGTGAGCGACGCGGTTGCGCTGTTCCCTAAGCAATCAGGTGGGCAGGTCTATCCGAGTAACGAATTTGGCCAGGTACTGCACAAGGCCGAAGGGCAATTGGCGCAGTTCAAGGACGAGTATGTCTCGGTCGAGCATATTCTGCTGGCGATTCTCGAAGTCAAATCAAAAGCGCAGGAGATTCTCAAATCAAACGGCGTCAAGCGCGACGAATTGCTCAAGGCGCTACAGTCGATTCGCGGGTCGTCGCGGGTGATCGACGACAATCCGGAGTCGAAATATGCGGTGCTGGAAAAATACTCGCGCGACCTGACCAAGGCGGCGCGCGACGGCAAGCTTGATCCGGTAATCGGTCGGGATGACGAGATTCGCCGGATTATCAAGATTCTCTCGCGCCGGACCAAAAATAATCCGGTGCTCATTGGCGAGCCGGGGACAGGCAAGACAGCGGTAGTCGAAGGTCTGGCCCAAAAGATTGCGCACGGCGAAGTGCCGGAAACATTGAAGGACCGTCAGTTGGTGGCGCTCGATCTTGGGGCGCTTATCGCCGGGTCGAAATTCCGAGGAGAATTCGAAGAACGGCTGAAAGCGATTTTGAAAGAAGTGGCGGCTTCTGAGGGCCGGATTGTCGTGTTCATCGACGAGATGCACACAATTGTGGGCGCGGGAGCGGCTGAAGGGGCTATGGATGCCTCCAATATGCTCAAGCCGGCGCTGGCGCGTGGCGAAATCAGGTTCATTGGCGCGACGACGCTCGACGAATACCGCAAACATATCGAGAAAGATGCCGCACTGGAACGTCGGTTTGCGCCGATTCTGATCGAGCCGCCGTCGGTAGAAGACACGGTTTCGATCCTGCGCGGACTGCGCGAGCGGTACGAAGTCTATCACGGAATCAAAATCTCCGACGGCGCTATTGTCGCGGCGGCAAAGCTTTCGGATCGATATATCGCCGACCGGTTTTTGCCCGACAAGGCGATTGATCTGATCGACGAGGCGGCGGCGGAACTGCGTATTTCGATTGACTCGATGCCGGAAGAACTCGACTCGGTCGAAAAACGGATTCGCCAGCTTGAGATCGAAAAAGAAGGGGTGAAGCGGGAGAAAGACGCCTCCGAACGTCTCAAGCCGATTGAGGGAGAGCTGAAGGATCTATATGCACGGCGTGATGACCTGAAAACGCAGTGGCTGAAAGAAAAAGACACGGTCAACACGATTCGCCAGATCAAATCGGAAATCGAAGATCTGAAAGTGAAATCAGCCGACGCCGAACGTAAGGCGAATTACGAATTGGCGGCGAAGATCAAGTATGGTCAGATCGCTGAAGCGGAAAAGAAACTCGAGTTTTTGACTCATTCGTTGGCGTCGATACAGAGAGACCGTCAACTGCTCAAGGAGGTCGTTGACGAAGACGAGATCGCCGAGATTGTCTCGAAATGGACAGGAATACCTGTTACACGACTGACCGAGTCGGAGACAGCGCGGTTGCTACATCTGGAAGAAGAATTGCACAAGCGAGTGATTGGACAGGATGAGGCGGTTACGGCCGTATCGAATGCTGTCCGGCAGAACCGTGCGGGACTGTCTGATCCAAATAAACCGATTGGATCGTTCATATTTCTTGGGCCGACCGGCGTTGGAAAGACCGAACTGGCGCGGGCGTTGGCGGAGTTTTTGTACGGCTCCGAGGATGCCATCGTACGAATCGACATGTCGGAGTACATGGAGAAACACTCGGTGTCGCGTCTGATCGGCGCTCCTCCGGGGTATGTCGGGTACGACGAAGGTGGGCAGTTGACCGAAGCGGTGCGCCGTCGGCCGTACGCGGTGGTGCTCCTTGACGAAATCGAGAAAGCACATCCGGAAGTGTTCAATGTGCTTTTGCAGGTACTCGATGACGGTCGGCTCACGGATAATCAGGGACGGACGGTGTCGTTTAAGAATGCCCTGTTGATTATGACTTCGAACATCGCGGCGGAATATATCCAGGCTGAATCGGAGAAGATCGATGAAGACAACCGTGACTCGGTATACGAGACGATCCGCAAGAATGTCCTGCTGACACTTCGCAATTCGCTCCGGCCGGAGTTCTTAAACCGAATCGACGAGACGATAGTCTTTTCCGCGCTTGGAAAGACCGAGATACGGCAGATTGTGCGGCTACAGTTGCACCGGCTTGAGTCCCTGATTCGCGAGAAGGGGATCGGGCTTGAGGTTACTGATTCGGCGGTGGCGCAGATTGGGGAGTCCGGGTTTGATCCTACATTCGGCGCACGGCCAATTAAGCGGTATATCAGCAAGGAGTTGGCGCAGGAGATTGCGAAGAAAATCCTTGGTGGATCGATTATGCCGGGCCAGACGTTGGTGGTTGATGCGAAGGATGGCGATTTGACGATCGAGGAGAAGAAGAGGGGGAAAAAGGAAGTCGTGGGAGTGTAAAAAAAAATTACGCCCTTCGACTCCGCTCAGGGCGACGTTCCGATCACCGCGAGTGTCGATATGGAGGCAAGTGCTTACCTGCATCTTAGGAGTGCAAGAAGCGAAACCAATGTTTGCTCCGTACGATCAACTTGAATGGTCGCGTAGCGTCGGGCTGAGCGGAGTCGAAGCCCGTCTTATCTCTTCGCTTTGTTACTTAGCTGATCGATGATAACTGTCCGGGCTTTTTGAAGGGCAAGGCCTCGGTGGGAGACGCGGTTTTTTTCATCCAAAGTCATTTCGGAAAAGCGTTTGTTCAGCGGGGGGTAGAAAAAGACCGGGTCGTAGCCGAATCCATTTGTGCCGACTACGTCCTCAGTGATCAATCCCTCGGCGGCGCCGTCGACGGTTTCGATGTCATCCGGTGTCCAGGCAATTGCAATCACACAGCGGAAACGGGCGGTGCGCTTTTCGCGCGGGACGCCTTCGAGATCATGCAACAGTTTAGTGTAGTTGTCGGCGTAGGTGACATTCTCGCCGGCGTAGCGCGAGGAATAGACGCCTGGCGCACCGTTGAGGGCGTCGACTTCGAGGCCGGAATCGTCCGCCAGAGCAGGGAGATTGCAGAATTCGGCAATTGCTTTGGCTTTTATGATGGCGTTTTCGACGAGCGTGGCGCCGGTTTCGTCGGGGTCGGGGAATTCCAGAAAGTCGTCGCGGGTCAAGATGGTAACCGGGAGATCGTCGAGGAGGTGACGAATCTCGGTGATTTTGTCGCGGTTATTGGTGGCGAGGACGAGTTGCATGGGGGGAAGGTAGCAAACGAGGGACCCTTCGACAAGCTCAGGGTGACGTTGCATTGAGATTGGAAAATCACGGGCAGGCAGATCATTCTGCCGCGCACGGAAGGAATCCAAGAGACGCCCTTCGACTCCGCTCAGGGCGACGTTAGGATGTCGAAACCTCTCGCTTTGCTCGACCCCGCCGTCGGCGGGGCAAGGGATTTCGACCTACAAAGAGAAGCGAGGTTGCTTCGCCGCGTCTGAGAAGCCGTGTCTCGCCATGACGATGAGCGCGAGTGTATTCAATAGGTCGAAATATCGACTCTTGTTATCCGGTCGACGATCTGGCCCATGAAACGGGTGGCGACCTGCGAGAATTTTTCAGGGACGTCGCTCACGAAGTATTTGTGGTCGCCCGATGTCGACGGTGTCTGCGAGGTGCGCGAATTGAGTAGGCCAGATTCGGTCAGCGCTTTGTAGGCAACGCGGGCGGTTTCCTCGCCGCTGTCGATTAATGTGACTTTGTCACCCATGACATCTGCGATAACTTGTTTGAGCAAAGGATAATGGGTACAGCCCAAGATGAGGGTGTCGATCTCGACATCGTGCATTGTTTGAAGATAATCGCGGGCGATCAGGTATGTCGCTTCTTTGTCGATATATCCTTCTTCGGCCAGCGGGACAAAAAGCGGGCAGGCAAGCGAGAATACTTTTAGTTCATGGTTTTGGGTGTGGATCGACTTGGCGTAGGCGTTGGAACCGATGGTGGCATTGGTGCCGATCACGCCGATCCGGCCATTACGGGTTGCGCTCACAGCGGCCAGTGCGCCGGGATGGATCACGCCGATCATCGGGACTTTGTAATTTTGCGTGAGTTCGTCGAGGGCGACTGCCGAGACCGTATTGCAGGCGCAAATGACATACTTGACTTCGTGCTCTAACAAGAAGGCGACATCCTGCGCCGAGAATTTGGTGATGATTTCCGGAGAGCGGCCGCCATAGGGGGAACGGCCGACATCGCCAAAGTAGACGACATCTTCCTTGGGCAGAAGATGAAATACCTCGCGGGCGACAGTGAGACCGCCGACCCCGGAGTCGAATATGCCGATTGGTTTGTTCACGACTATTCCTTAGTCACTTTCGTATTTGGCTTTGAAGCGTCCGACCGCTTGCGCAATCGACTGGGCGATTTGCTTTTGAAATTTCTTGTCGCGCAGGAGTGCTTCCTCGGTCGGATTGGAGATGAAGGCGGTTTCGACAAGTACGGACGGCGTGAATACTTTATTGAGCACGAAGAAACCGGCCTGGTCAATGCCACGCGGTGGATGGGCGAGCGAGCGGCGGAATTCTTTGTCTATCATAACTGCTAAGTCGTGCGATTCGGACTGGAATTCGGTCATGATCATGCTGTTCAATATGCCGACCACCGGGTTGTCGTCGTTGCTACCTTCCATATGGGCGCGAAACGCGGAGTTCTCGCGGAGAAAATAGCTGTTTTCAAGTTGTTCGACCTCGCGCGCCGAATCGTTCTTAGCGGGGGCCAAGAAGAAGACATTCCAGCCGCGGATATTGCGCTTGGGGTTAGCGTTGGCGTGGATGGAGATAAACAGATCGGCGCCGGCATTATTGGCGATATCGGCTCGTTGTTGGAGCGAGACCGTTTTGTCTTCGTCGCGGGTCATAACCACTTTGAAGGTTTTGTCTCTGCGCAGTTCGGCGGCGACTTCGCGGGCGATAGCAAGCGTGGCGTCTTTTTCACGGCTTCCCTTGTAGCCGATTGCGCCGTAGTCGTTGCCGCCATGGCCGGCGTCGACAATGATCACATCGATTTTCTTATCCGGTCCGACAATGTTCGGCGTGGAACTGCCACTTGAGAAAAAGGCCGAGTCGGTAAAAGTTATCTGAATCCGGTCGGGGTTGGTGGCCAGATGGTGTTCCCACTTGCCGGGAGGCTGACGCATCCAAAGCGACACTTGCGCGGTGACGCCGACCTGATGGCACTTGAGGTCGTACATGAATCGTTTGTCCAGACGGGATTCGATCAGCGAGGAATTTACTTTGCCGTCGCGGACGGAGATATTTACCCAATTCCCTTCACTTGAGAAGGCATCGTAGGCGACCGGCCCAGTCAGGTAGATTTCGACAAGCAGGCCGTTGGTTTTGGGCGAAATCGACAGGTCTGCGACATTGAATCCACTGGATTTGTTGATCACCGGGCGTTTCGTTTTTTCGACGACCGCGACTGGCGCTGTGCGGGGTGATTCACCAATAAGTTCAAGAAAAGTCTGGGATGGAAGGTACAGCTCGCCGGCCTTGAGAATCGCCGGGTAGGTCATGTTCAGGATATCGGAGTCGTACTTGAAATAGGGCGACCCGATCAGGAATGACATGGTGTGGTCGGCGTCGGAGTAGACAATGGTATGCCCGACTGTTTCCCAGTCGAGCTCGCCGCTGACGGCCGAGGCCAGTTCGGAAAAGGAAATGTATTTGATGCCGTCGTTATTGAACGTGGCCACCTCAAGCGTTTCATCGCCGTACGACACCTTCATTTTGTCGGCGGCAAGAACGTTTGCGGCGAGGATGAGAGCGAGCAGGGTGAGAGTCGGAGCGAAGAACTTAGTCATCAGTGTCCCGTCTTTTGGCGCGTTGGATTCGCCGGTCGGCATCAGCCTTGGCGATCGCCTGGCGCTTGTCGAATCTTTTACGACCGACCCCCAGCCCCAGTTCGACTTTGACCAACTTTCCCTTGAAATAGATCTCAAGCGGCACCAGAGACATACCTTTCTGTTCAATTCGTGCGCGAAGTTTCGCGATTTCTTTCTTGTGCAAGAGGAGCCGTCGTTCGCGGGAGGGATCAAGCGGTTCGCCGGCGGCCATTTTGTAGGGTGAAATGTGCAGGTTGCGCAGGATAACCTGGCCGTGGTGGTACAGGGCGTAGGCGTCGGCCAGATTCAGCTTCCCTTCCCGCAGGGATTTGACCTCAGCCCCACGTAGCTCGATTCCTGCCTCGATGCTTGAGGTGATTTCATAGTCATGACGGGCCTTGCGGTTGCGGGCGATGACGTGGATTTCGGGCTTTTCCTGATTCACGGGGTAAGGATACGCCAGAGGGCACTTCTGGGCAAACTAAAAGAGCCAGAATCGCCCTTTCACCTCATTGCGGGATAAGCGGTTGCGGCGAGTTTCTGACAAGTCTTCAGGATAGTTCATGCGAGACGACACCTAAAGTCGGACGAAACTTCTTCCGATAGATACTCTTACGGACAATGATGTGTCCCGCCAATAACATCGAGCGCAAAGGATGACGCCGTGTCGCAAAAGATAAAGCTTCGTACCGCGAAAGTTTTGGTCGTCGACGACGAACCGGAAATCACCGATATCGTCCAGACTTTTCTGACCGAGTCGGGATACAGCGTCGATGTCCTCAACAATGCCCGCGACGCCGTGACACGCGCTAAAGAATTCAAGCCGGATGTCATTTTACTCGATATCATGATGCCGGGCGCTGACGGGTACACCGTGTGCCAGTGGATCAAGGCCGAGCCGGAACTTAGCTCAGTGCCGGTGATTTTTCTGACGGGAAAAGACCGCAACGATGATCAGGGACGTTCGTTTAAGGCAGGCGGCGATATGTTTATCAAGAAACCGTTCTCTTGCGAGCGACTGCTGGAGATCGTGAATATCGTTGTGATGTCGACCTCGCGGATGTAACGAGCTTAGTTACTCTATCAGTTTCAGAAATTCCGCTTCATTTAGAATCTTCACGCCGAGGGCTTTGGCCTTTTCGAGCTTTGAGCCGGCGTCTTCACCACAGAGCAGATAATCAGTTTTCTTCGAGACAGAGCCGGAGGTCTTGCCGCCGTTTGATTCAATCAAATTCTTGAAGTGGTCGCGCGGATTGGAAAGAGTCCCGGTGATGACAAAAGTTTTGCCGGTCAGTTTTCCGCCAGCCGCTCGCGCCTTTTGCGCGGGGAACTGTACGCCGCCGCGACGAAGTTTGGCGATCATTTTTCTGTTGGCGTCGTGCTCAAAAAACCTCACGATATTGGCGGCTATGATTGGACCGACACCATCGATTTCCTGCAGTTGTTCAAGTGAGGCACTTTGCAGATTTTCGAAAGTCGACAATTCGTTGGCTAGTAGTTTGGCAACGGTTTCGCCGACCCCAATAATTCCAAGGGAGTAAATGATCCGGTACAGTTCAACGCTACGAGATCGATCGATGGCGCCCAAGAGATTTTGTGCCCGCTTGTCGGCCATTAGATCGAGCGGCAATAGTTGTTCTTTGGTCAGAAAGAAAATATCGGCAGGATCGGAAACGAGCGACTGGTCGTGAAGTTGCCCGGCGAGTTTGTCTCCGAGTCCCTCGATATCAAAACCGCCTTTTGAGGCAAAGTGAAAGAGGCGTCCTTCCAGTTGCGCGGGACATGTCGCGTTGAGACAACGATACGCCGCCTCGCCGTCAAGACGGACAATTTGATCCCCGCATGACGGGCATTGTTTTGGGTAGACAACTCGCTTAGCGCCTTTTGGTCTTTTTTCGGCGATGACTTCCATGACTTCGGGGATGACATCGCCGGCGCGGCGGACAGACACGGTGTCACCGTAGTGAATGTCGAGGCGATTGAGTTCGTCTTCGTTGTGAAGCGAGGCGTTAGAAACAATCACGCCGGACAGGGGGACCGGTTTGAGTTTGGCGACCGGTGTAACCACGCCCGTCCGTCCGACCGAGAACTCGACATCTTCAAGAATTGTTTCTCCGAGTTCAGCGGCAAATTTCCAGGCGACCGCCCAGCGCGGAGCGCGGGAAATCTGGCCGAGCGACTTCTGGTAGTCAAAGCGGTTCACTTTGATGACCATGCCGTCGATGTCGCAATCGAGTTTAGGGCGTTGACTGGCAAGTTTGTCAAAAGCTTTCGACACACCCTGTACGCCTTTTGCCAGTTCGGCCCGGTCATTGACCGTGAAATTTTCTCGCCGTAGAAGATCCAAGACCTCTGATTGCGAGGTCAACTTTGGCAGGTCAGTGTCGGAAATTCCATACGCATAGAAAATAAGCGGGCGGGAATTGGTGATTTTTGGGTCGAGTTGCCTCAGCGATCCGGCGGCGCCGTTGCGAGTGTTTGCAAGGGGTTGCTCTTCGCGTTCGACAAGTTGTCGATTGAGTTTTTCAAAGGCCGAACGGCGCATGATGACTTCACCGCGGACTTCCAAAAGTGGATATGTTCTGGCCGTAGCATCAGACAGCTTCAGCGGAATATTGCGGATCGTGCGCAGATTGGGGGTGATATTTTCGCCGGTGGCGCCATCACCGCGAGTCGAACCGACTGTCAGTAGTCCGTTCTCATAGACCAATTCAACCGCGAGACCGTCAAGTTTCGGTTCGACCAGATATTCAAGATCGCCCGAAATTTCAAGAAGGTCGTGGGCGCGGCGGTCGAACTCTGCGAATTCCTCGGCAGTGGTGACTTTCTGAAGCGAGAGCATCGCCACCCGGTGTTTGACCGGAGCGAACTTCTTCGACGGCACCGAACCTACCCGCTGGCTTGGTGAATCGGGAGTTACAAGCGAGGGGTGCTTTCTTTCGATCTCCAAGAGACGGTCGTACAGTTGGTCGTAGGCGGCGTCGGAAATGGACGGCTTGTCTTCGACATAATAGAGTCGGTTGTGACGCTCAATTTCGGATTTGAGCTTCTGGTACTCGGACAGAATGTTTGAGGGGACAGCGATCATGTATGATAATTAAGAGAGTTTGATATGTCAGGTCAACCAGCCATATGGCTGGACCTTGGGCCTTCGGCGCTTTGTGTCTGGATCGATTTTCGACCCGCGAGCAGGACGGGCTTCGACTCCCCTCAGCCCGACGCTTCGCGAACACCGGAGTGAAATGATAGCGTCACCGTTCGCCAAGCATCGCACATGTTTTTAAAAGCTGAGCCACGTTGACACTCTTAATAGTCAATTGGGGTGATCGAAACGTCGCCCTGAGCGGAGTCGAAGGGCGTAACCTCAGTGTCGGGACCGCAAGGGTCCCGACCTACATAAGACCAAGAGAGATTGCGACGCTCGCGGACTCGCTCGCAAAGACCCGCCCTAGAGTACAAAGGAAGTCGAAACCTCCCGCCGTTGGCGGGACCGCTGGCGCGGCAAGGGATTTCGACCTACAAGAGAGAAATTACCGCATCGGGCCCCAGGAGGGGTTGGTGCAATTGGCAGAGGTGGTAATTCGGCGTTGGTTACGGCCGGAAGCGTCGCACATGAAGATATCCGACCCGCCCAATCGAGTCGAGGCGAAGACAATATGTTTGCCGTCGGGGGAGAAGTGGGGATTTTCGTTTTGACCAAAGCCGGTCATCAGGTGAGGATTGTGACCGGAGGTATCAATAGACGCAAGATCGAATCTGCCCTGAGGCGTGCGGCTTACAAATGTCACGCGATTTCCACGATGCGACCAGATTGGTGAGTCGTTGTAGCGGCCTTCGTAGGTGAGGCGGGTTACACGGACACCGTCGGCGTCGGAGAAATAAATCTGCGGTGCGCCGGTGCGGTCGGATGTGAAAGCGAGCATTGACCCATTGGGTGACCAAGTCGGGCCGGATTCTATAGCACGTGGCGTGTTCGATACGCGTTTGATGATGCGGCCGTTGATATCCAGCACATAGATTTCGGAGTTGCCGTCTTTGGAGAGGACACAGGCCAGCTTGAGGCCGTCGGGGGAGACAGCCGGTGCTGAGTTGATTCCGGGGAAAGCGGCGATCTTGGTGATCTTCTTGGTCGTCACGTCGACTTTGTAAATCTGTGCCGGCCCGCCCATGAAGCTGGCGAAAAAGATCTCTTTGCCGTCGGGAGTCCAACAGGGGGAGATATTGATCGAGCCGTTGGAAGTCATTTGTTGCTCGTTGGCGCCATCGTAGTCGGCTATGCAGATTTCTTTCCCTTTGCCGATTTTTTTACAGTAGGCAATTTTCGTGCGGAATATTCCACGGTCGCCTGTCAATGTGCGAACAATTTCGTTGGCGACATCGTGGCCGATCTCGCGCCAGCGAAGTTTGGTGTTTTCGACCACTCCTTTGCCAATCTCCTGATCGTGCTGGGTGTCAGACAGTCGCCAGCGCACACGCATGTTGGCGCCGGGGAATTCCGCTTCCAAGTGTACCAGACGCGTTGCGCCGAGGCGTTCCCAGGCCAGGCGATCCATCACTTTGATTTCGTAAGTGCGGATGTAAAACGAGTCGATCTCGACCAAATCGAAATCGGCATAAAACTCGATGTCGAATTTCACAATGCCGGAGGCGGCTCGCATGTAGCCGGAGTCATCTTTGGTGATCGGCGTACTCCCGATGTATTTCATATCCTCGACACCGATAGCGGTGGCTTTAACCTCGCCAGTGCGAATCGTGTCGAACGGAATATTTTTGACATTGGCATCGGTCTGCGCGAAGGCGCTCGATGCAAAGAGACAGATTATCGCTAATAACAAAGTAGATTTATGCATGTAGGTTCCTTATTGACCGGGCTGATATTTGAACGGGATGGTGATTCCCAATATTTCTTCGGTGAATTCTTGCGGAAAGGGAGGAAAAGGGGATGACCGGCTGACCGCGTAGACGCAAGCATCATCGAATGTCGGAATTCCCGAGGATTTTTCGACGCGTGTCTCGACCACTCGGCCGGAGGCAAGAACCTGAAAATAGACGACACAGATGATTTCACCGTCGGCATCGACAGGGTTCTGCCAATTCGATTGAATCTTGTAGAAGGCCTGAGTGAACCAGTAGGGATAATTGAAATCGGCATTGTCGACCGTTGCGCCGGCGAAGGGGGAGCCGGAGGCCTCGGCGACATTGGCGTCGCCGTCGGCAGTGCCTGATTTGTTTTCAGCGCCGGTATCCTTTTGACCTTCGTATTTCTTCTTGTCTTGCTTTTTCTTTTTTGGCGGAGTCTTTTTCTTCTCGACCGGAATAGCCTTGGCGGATTTGTCGGGGATCGGCGAGGGGGTTTGCTCGGCCTGCGTCGCCCTGGGAACTTCAAATTGATTGGCGGGGGGTTGGTTGGTGACGGGAAGTTCCGGTAGGGACATGAGCGAAACTTTGATGACTTCGCCGAGATCAATCTTGCGGGGGGACAGGATCAGACCGGAAGCATAGAATGCGGCGACAATAAAGACATGGAAGACTGCCGAAAAAATGATCTCGCGCCGCATGACTGATTACTTCTTTCCATTGGGTTTGACCCGCTTGTCGTCGTGGCCCGTGACCAGCCCAATCGACTCGATCCCCATCTCTTTCATTTTGCCGATGATGGCAATAGCGGTGCCGTAGGCGATGGTCGAATCGCCGCGCAGGTAGACCGAGGATGTCCCTTTGGCTTTCATTTCCTTGTCCAGAGCGGTTCCAAATTCGGCGAAGCGGTGGAAGACGTCGTTGATGTAGATTCCACCCTTCTTATCAATAGTTACAACGACACCCGAGGATTCTTCCGTGATCGGCGCGGCGGTAGTCTTGGGAAGCTCGACTTCGATGCCCGATTGCAAGAGCGGCGCAGAGATCATGAAGATGATCAATAGAACGAGACAGACATCAACGAGATTGGCGATGTTGATATCGGCCATCTGCGAGTATTGTCGTTGACGGGGGCGGCGGATCATAACTGCTCTTTTTTGGCGCGGGAGACAAAGTCGAGAATAAATGCGTACGACCGGTCGTTAAGGCGTTTGATTTTGTTGTTCGCCCAGTTAAATGACATTACTGCGGGAATAGCGGCGCCGAGTCCGACAATAGTCGCCAAGAGTGCCTCGGCGATTCCCGGAGCGACAATTGCCAGCGAAGCAGAGCCACGTTCGCCGATTGACCAGAAGGCGTCCATGATGCCGACCACCGTGCCGAGCAAGCCCAAGAATGGCGCGGCGGAAGCAGTCGTGGCCAAAAAGATCACACGACGTTCGAGCTTGCCGACTTCGTCGACCAGCGTTTTTTCCATCGCCATTTCGACAATTTCAAAATCGGCGGAATCGAGTCCCGGCTTGCCTTGCGACTGGCCATTGCGGTTTTTCTGCTCGAAAATCGAAACGGCCTCGTCGTATCCGCTCAGATACAAGCGCGAGAGAGGAGAATTGGGGCACGATTTTGCCTGTCCCAATGAGTCGCCCAGTTGTTTGGCGCGGGAGAATTGCATGTCGAATCGGTTGGTGTCGGACTCGACTTGTTTGAATTGCCGCCATTTGGAAAAGATCACCGCCCATGACACCAGCGACATGAACAACAGGGTGCCAAGAATGAATGCGCCGAAGGCGGAGGATTCGCCTATGATCTGCCATATGGAACCGGATACGGGGATTATCATCTGTACAATGCCTTCCTTACGTTTGTACCGCGTCGCTTTGGGAAAGTTGCCGTTTAACTGTCCCCGCGGCGACCGGATAGGAAAACTACGAGGCGCCGGTTGGGGCATCAACAAAAACAGGGGTGGGGTTAAAGCTTGATTTTCGAAGCGTTCAATCGTTCCGTTTTGATGCTATGAGACGCATTCTCTGCTTTTCAGTTTTCGCTCTCTGCCTGCATCTACTTTTCGCCTGTGATTCGTCTGGAGGAAAGCGGGAGAAAATGGGCGCGGCGGGATCGGCTGATGAACTGGCTGATTCGACGCGACTTGATTCGTCGGTCGATGCCCGCAACCGCGCGGGGGGCGAGCCGTCGACAGCGCATGATACGATTTGAGCCGCACCGACTTATTTCTTCTACAGATTTCAAATACCGGTTGGGCACTTATGTTCAGCGGAATTCCCTTGAGCCCTCTCGGATAATCGCTATATTGGGCCGAAATTGTCGGACATTTTTCAATCTACACGAGGAGTGACATGAGTTTGAATCAAAACAGAAAGGCAACTTCGATTATCGGCGCTATGCTGTTGGTATGCGGAACAACAACCGGAGTATTCGCCCAGGGACAGAACCACGAAGAAGAAAAAGCGAAAAACCTGAAAGTGCTCGACAGTGCGCTGTCGCACGATCAGTTGATCGATATCATGGGTAGCTACACGACTGCCTTGGGCGTGCATTGCGATTTCTGCCACGCCCGGAGCGCCGATCCGAACAGTCGCGATATGGACTGGGCCTCAGACAAAATTCCGGCCAAAGAGATAGCGCGGCAGATGATTAAAATGATGCGCGGGATCAACGGCGACTATCTGGGTGCGATTCAGGGACTCGATACGCCGCGGGTAAAAGTCGAGTGTGTGACCTGTCACCGTGGGCAGGAGCGACCGATGCTCATCGACGATGTCCTCAATCGAGCCCTGGCGAGCGGCGGAATGAAAACTGTTGACTCGGTCTACCGGGCATTGCGCGGAGAGTATTACGGAAGCGCCACCTACGATTTCAGCGAGGCTGTGTTGGTGCATTTTGCCTGGGACATCGCGCAGGAAAATGATACCGTGGCGCTCCAGGCGCTGGCGCTCAATCGTGAGTTTAATCCCAAGTCGTCGTTCACCGAATGGGCGACTGGACAAATCTACGCCGAGCGAGGGGATACCGTTTCGGCGATTGCTTCACTTGAGAAGGCGCTGGAGTATAATCCGAACAACCGCCGGGCCAAACGCGATCTGGATCAGCTCAAAGGAGTCGCGCCGAAAAAGCCGTGAGGTCAGTCGTTCGCATCAGGTCACAAGTCACGCCTTAGGCGTGCCGCAAGACCTGACGCGACGAATATAAGAAGCTGTAAGATCAAAGTGTCACTGACAAACGGGCAGGCAGGAAGCCTGCCGCGCACGAAGCGCACGTAAAATGAAAAAGCCCACCGCGGAGCGGTGGGCTTTTTACTATGCCAGGATTTAATTATCAGCCTTCGATCATCTCGACATTGGCGCGAGGGACGAGGGCTTTCTGTTTGTCGTCGAACTCCACTTCAAGCACACGGGCGTGCGATTCAGAGGCGAGAGTCTGGAGAGGTGAGGGCAAATCAGAGACAGTCCCTAACTTTCCGAAGTAGGGGTGACGAATGACCCGGATCGGCGAACCGATTTTGAGTCCTTCGATCGGCGCTGGAACAACTTTGCCCAACGCCTCGGTCGACGCGCGCGGGATCACTACTTCGGGCCTGATCACACCGGCGCGAATCTGGGTGGCGCCGTTGATCGAGGCCAGTTCCCCTTCGTGTCTTTTGAGCAACTCAAACGTGCGCTGGGCCATGTTGATCGGTCCGAACCCTTCCGTGACAACCAAGGTGACGCCGATTTCTTCCGAGCCGGTAATCGCCACGCCGATATCGTAGCCCAAGAAGTCGCGCAGATCTTTGTCATCAAATCCGCCGACAACAATTCCTTTAGCGCCGACAGAGACGGCCTTTTTGATGGCATCGGCGGTGACTATTGATCCGCCGACAATGACAGTCCCTTTCATGTCGGGGGTAATCAACTCTGGAGTGAGCATCGTTTTGTTATCCGGCACGGCGATTTTGATGGGGCCGTGGGTTTCGCCGCCTATCCCAAAGATCCCCTGCACAAACGAAGCCATGCATTGCACAACAACTCCCTCGCGGGGGATGACTTCGACAATCTCGCTCTGCACATAGGCATGGACCTGCACCGGAGTCGGTTCGCCGCGCTGGAGCACCTGGCCGGTGATATGCGAGATGGATTCAATCGTGCCGTCGATGGTCGCTTCGCACTTGGTTTGGCCGAGGAATTTCAAACCGAAGAGTGGTTTGCTCGCCGCCACCGCCTCGCCTTTTGTGACCCGGTCGCCAACTTTCTTCTGCATGACGATTTCGAGGTCTTCCGGCGGAATCCCAAGCTTGTTGGCAACATTGAGCGGAACAACCGCGCCGGGAAGATGAGTGCGGGCGACGATATCATCAGGCCCGACTTTATCGCCGACCTTGACGAGCACCTCGCCTTTGAGCGGCAGAATTCGATTTTTCCGGACAACCAATTTATCGGTGACTTTTAGTCCTGGAGTGTATGCGTGACCCATTGCAATCCTTTGTATTGCCGCTTATTTACGCGGCTGAATTTTTTCTCCGCTTACGGCGGGCGGCCAATATGACGATGAGAATGACGACCATTCCCGACCCAACCGGCCAGTATCTTTTGATATCAGGATCCGCCGAACCCGAATCTTTTGACAGGTCGGCGACTTTGAGTGTCTCTTTGGTTACACCGGCCGGTTGCGTTCCCTCGGTGAGCGACTCGGCGATCTGAACGAACGTCGGCAAGACCGCCGACCAGGCTGAATCGGTGGCGTAAAAATAAAAGTTCGCGACACCGTGCATGGTGAACCGGACCGCCAGCAGATTCCTGCGGGTGGTGATCCGGCCTTCGTGCATGTCGGTTTGCACGAGGAGCAGACGTTGATCGCTCACATAGAGCGGCATGTCAGCTTTCAGCCTTGACAATACTTCACCGCTCTTTACTGAGTCGACATGATTGGCAAAGCCGGATGCGATCGCCGCTAACGCTGAGTCGCGGGATCTCCCGATCAGTTCGCCAACGCTGTCAAAAGTGAGCATGACATACGGCTCGTCGTAGAATGCCCTGTCAGTGGATGGGGCCAACACCACTTCGTATTTCAAGAGCGCCGGATCGGCGTTGTTTTGCGTGAGGAAAAAGTCAACTGAGCGGTAGTCGATCTGTTCCCATGAGTCGGGGTAGGTGAGATAGAACTGACCGTTATAACTGACGAAGTTCTTGGCCGAAACGGGGACAGCATTGAGTACGACAAGCAAGAGGGAGAATATCACGGTTGATATTGAACAGCCTCGAACAGAGAATCTCATGGCTCCAGTCCCTTCCACCGTTGAGTTCATCGTACAATGTGTCCGTCGCGAACCGGGTAAATATCGAGTTCCGCCATCCACTGGGTGAGGTAGCGCACCCGGTCTTGTTCGGAGAGGGTGGAGAGATCAAACGGGCGACCGCGGCCATCCAGAATCACTCCCACCACGCCGCCGTGAATTTCTTTTTCGACCTTTATACCGTTGCCGGCGCCGCAATCGTAGTTCCGTTCAGGTTCCAGGATCGCTTTCGCGGTTAGGGGAAGTCCGTTAGTAGCAACACCGAGCGGGAAGTGCTTCATTTCGAGATGAGTGAGCGTGCCGCTGACAGTGCCGGTCGGAAGCTCGATCGTGTATTTCATCACCGGTCCCGGTTTTTTGGCGACACCCTTGGGGGCAATGCATGTACCGAGATGAATCAGGCAGTCCTTTTCAAATACTTCGGTTGCCGCCTTAGGTTGCACCTGCGTGAGAACGCCGAGTTGCGGCATCATGAAGATAGAGTCCACCGCCAAGCGGGTGACACCCTCGGGCAGGAATGCGTCGATCATCATTAGGGCCGACTGCTGGCGGCGAGGGGCATGCGAAAGCACACCGCCTGATCCGATCAGCATGTTCAGAGTCATCATGTTCACGATCGAAGCGCCGGACGAGGACTGCTCAAACGCTTCAGCAATGGTCCGCTGTTGCTGAACGCCCTTGAGCGCCGAGGCAAAGCTCCGGTGCTGGACAAAAGCCAGGCGGAGCGCTTCTTTGGCGATCGCCTGCTCGAAAATCAGTTCTTCCATCGACTGCGGAATAGTAGTCGGGCGGATCATTTTGTTTTTGACACGGTTGCGCAGGTCGCGTTCGTCCATGACAAACGGAACCCAGCGCATGACCATCGGGAGGGTCGCTTCGGCGAAAACGTTGGAAATCGAATACGACATGCCGAGGTTGGCCGACACGGTGCGGTTAAAGACCGGCGTGGTGCCGTCGGGGCGGAAGACCGAGAAAACGTCGGTGGTGGCGCCGCCGATATCAACACCGACTGCTTCGATCTTGTATTGCTCGGCAATGGTCTGAATGATAAGTCCTACTGCGCCGGGAGTTGGCATGATTGGGGCGTCGGCCCAGGACATCAGCTTCTTGTATCCGGGAGCTTGGGCCATGACATGTTCCATGAACAGCTCATGAATTTCTTCGCGGGCCGGACCTAAGTTTTCGCGTTCGAGCACCGGCCTTAGATTGTCAACAACGCGCAGATCGACTTTGTCGGACAGGGCCTCTTTGACCGGTTCGGTGGCGTCTTTGTTGCCAGCGTAAATGATCGGTAGTTTATATCCTGTGCCGAGGCGTGGGCGCGGATCGGCGGCCGATACGAGTTCGGCAATTTCAACGACGTGGGTTGTGGTGCCGCCGTCGATACCGCCCGATAGCAAGATCATATCAGGGCGCAGATGGCGGATACGTTCGATTTGTTGGTGGGGTAGCCGCTTGTCGTTGGCGGCGATGACATCCATGACAATCGCGCCGGCGCCAAGAGCGGCACGCTCGGCCGATTCGGCGGTCATCGAGCGGACTACACCGGCCACCATCATCTGAAGACCACCTCCAGCCGACGATGTGGATATGTAAACGTCGGTGCCTATATTCCCGTTGGCCGGAGAAATGAATTTGTCGTTTTCGTCCAAAATCTTACGGCCGGAGAGTTCTTCGAGTTCGGCCACGGCGTTCAGCACTCCCATCGTAACGTCTTCGAAGGGAGCCTCGACTGTCGTCGGGGCCTCGCCGCGCGTGATGAGTCGATACTCGCCATCGCGAAGTTCAATCAGAATTGCTTTGGTGGTTGTCGAACCGCAGTCGGTCGCTACGATAACTTTGATATCTTCCGGATTGGCAAACTTAGCCATCGTTATCCTTTGCTTACTTCAATCTATTGTCCCCGGCAGTAGAGACGCTGTCGCGCACCAACTCCGGTCGAGTCGCAAAGTATAATGAGGTAACGGGGGGTTGTAAATAGGCAAGTTGTTCCTAAGTTAAAGGGCGTGGCCGAAGAGTCTTCGGCGGGCTTTCTTTTTGTCTTGACTAAAGTTAGCCGGAATCATATTGTGCCTGCCAAGCTACAAGACCTGATCGGATCGGGTCTTGATGAGTTGGTGAACCGGGTTTAGCGCGCGGGAGAGGAATAACACTGGACGATCAGCGCGGTCAATCCGTTTATCAATAGAGTAGTTGCAGATTGTGCGGCCGACGCCGTACCAAACGGAAGAGGATCATTAGTGATTGCAGTCCCCACACTAAGCGCCTGTCGCCGCCTCTTTGGTGTGGTTGTTTCCGTTGCCGCTTTTTCCAGCCCGCTATGGGCCCAAGATTCACTCCACGTAGCAGATTCGAGCGCTCCTTCGGTTCTGTCAATGATAGCCGGTCGGGCCGGTGCGCCGGCCTCGGTTAGCGATTTTGTTGTCGTCGATCTCCCCAACGACGATGGCAACGCGGTTGGGTTGAGCTGGAAGGTCTCGACGGATGATTTCAAGGGTGGAGCTGTTAGAAAATATCGAATCTACCGTTGCCTTTCCGATTCAGGCGCCGATGGACCGTTTGCCGAGGTAGGCGATGTGACCGCGGGGATAACTCAATTCACCGACGGTAACTGTTTGGCGGGGGAATCGTATTACTACAAAATTCGAACAATCGCCGATTCGGTAGTCGACGGCCGCGTTATTTTCGAGGGGTATTCTGAATCGGGAGTGGTCGGGCCGGTACAGGCAGTTGCCCAATGGTTTGACTGGCAACGGCGGAATGTCTTCATCGGCGTGCTCGTCCTATGCTTCCTTATCATGTTCTATATCCGGCAGGCGCAGGCCGGGAAAAAGCTCTTCATCCGGAAAATTGCAGGACTTGAAGCGGTCGACGAGGCGGTCGGACGCGCCACCGAGATGGGCCGGAAGATATATTATATCCCCGGCACGCAGGATATGGATAATGTGCAGACTATCGCCGGGGTAACGATTCTCGGGCGAGTCGCCGAGATGGCCGCAACCTACGACGCCAAGCTGGAAGTGCCGGTTTGCCGATCGCTGGTCATGGTGACCTCGCGGGAAATTGTTAAAGAAGCATACTCAAAAGCCGGCCGTCCCGACGCTTTTCAAGAGAGTCAGGTACACTACATTACCGACGATCAGTTCGGATACGCGGCGGCAGTCGATGGTATGATCGTGCGCGAAAAGCCGGCGACCATTTTCTTGCTCGGTATATTCTACGCCGAGTCGCTGATTCTCTCGGAGACGGGAAACTCAGTCGGGGCGATTCAGATCGCCGGCACCGGGGAACCGTCGCAATTGCCATTCTTCGTTGCCGCCTGCGATTACACGTTGATCGGCGAAGAACTGTTCGCGGCCTCGGCCTACCTGTCTCGTGAGCCGCGTCAGCTTGGCTCGCTTAAAGGGCAGGATATCGGCAAAGGGATCATTATTGGCTTAGTCTTGCTTGGTATTGTACTTGAGACCTTTGGTATTTACAATTTCAGCCAACTTTTTACGGTGATCGAGTAGCCCATGAGACGAGAAGTACCACTGATCATCACCGCCATCGCCGGAATTGTCTTTATCATACAGTACTTCATTCCCCATTTCCCGTTTAACCGATTCAGCAACTGGTTCTCCGACTGGTTTTCAATTGTCGCCGCCTGCGCTATCTGGCTGGGGGCGCTCAATCTGTTCAAGATGTCGCTTGAAAAAGTCTTTTATCGTCGCGACGGCTGGGGGTATGCGATTATCACCGTGATTTGCTTTCTTCTCATGGCTGTGATCGGGTTTGCTTCTGGCCAGGACTATTCCAAGATGGGAACTGGTTTTGACTGGATGTACACCAATATCTACACGCCGCTGTCGTCTACCATGTTCGCCATTCTGGCGTTTTTTGTCGCGTCGGCTTCATACCGCGCGTTCCGGGCGAGAAACTTTGAGGCAACGCTCTTGTTGTTGGCCGCTTTCTTTGTCATGCTGGGTCGTGTACCGATCGGCGATCTTCTTACCGGATTCATGCCCGAATCACTCCGTCTTTCCAATCTGGCGACTTGGATCATGCAGTTCCCCAACACTGCCGGTCAAAGAGCGATTTTGATCGGTATTTCACTGGGTATTGTGTCGTCATCCTTGCGGCTAATTCTCGGTATCGAACGTTCTTATTTGGGAGGTGACTGATGGAATCAGCGCCAAAACCCAAACTTGAGCTCGGCCTTGTAATCGGGATACTGCTATTTGCGTTGATTGCCTATGTCGGTCGGCACAATGATTGGTTCGGTCCGATCCTGCTCGGCGCCGGCATATCGCTCGTCGTCATGCTGATCGTGGCGGGAACGCTCATTTGGATTTTGATCCGCACAATGGAAGGGAAACCGGCGAGTCGACGATTGGTCTTCTTGTATGTCGGACTATCAGTTGTTCTACCGCTGGCGATGCCGCTGACTCAGCGTATTGTGGTAACGCCGGAAGTACAGGCGGTGTACGACGGGCTTCAGACAGTTAAGCCCGGATCGAAAGTGCTGGTGTCGTTTGACTATGATCCACCGTCGGCGCCCGAGCTTCAGCCCATGGCCGAGTCATTTTTCCGGTATTGCTTTGATCATAATCTAAAGATCATCATCATGGGGCTCTGGCCGCAAGGGCCGCAACAGGCCAATATGGCACTGGCCCGCGTGCTCGGCGAAGAAAAGTACAAGTCCAAAAATCCTATGTATGGTGTGGACTATGTGAATCTCGGCTTTCAGTCGGGAAATGAGTTTGTTATTCAGCGGATGGGGACCGAGTTCAAGTCGATGTTTGCACGGGATTTTGCCGGAACGCCTTACGATTCGCTACCGCTTGTGCGAAATGTCAAGAACTTCTCAAACATCGATTACGCTTTCAATCTCTCGGCCGGGTATCCAGGAACCAAAGAGTGGGTACTTGTTGGCATCGATCAATTCGGGATTAAGATGGGCGCCGGAAACACCGCCGTGCAGACAACCTCGATGTACCCCTATGTTCGCTCAGGACAGCTCAAGGGCATTTTAGGGGGGATGAGCGGCGCCGCGGAATTTGAATTGGTTACCAAATATCCCGCCAAAGGGACACGGTTCATGTTGTCGCAATCATTCGCCCATGTGGTGGTGGTGATCTTCATCATCATTGGCAACGTGGCGTATATCATGCACGAGCGGCGACGTCCGACCACAAGAAAGGCGGCGGCCTGATATGCCAGTGACCATGGGTGCGGCCGATCATTTTGCCATTTGGCTTGCGGCGTTTCTCACGCTGGGAATTATTTCGTTCTTGTATCGGGATAACGCCTGGTACAAAATATGCGAAGCGATTTTTGTCGGTGTCTCGGCGGGGTACTGGCTGGTTTCGTATTTCTGGGACAATCTGTATAAGAAATTCTGGGTGGGTGTGTATGTCACGCCGATGGCCGATCGCCCGGACGACTGGTACGTCCTGTTTGTCGGGGCGGCGCTGGGGATATTAATGCTCATGCGTCTCATCCCGAAAATTGGCTGGGTATCCCGATTGCCGTTGGCGTTTATTGTCGGCGCTACTGCCGGACTGTATCTGATCACCTATTTTGCTTCAAATGTAATGGTGCAAATTGAAGACACCGTTAGGCCGCTCTTGGGCGACAACTATGGCGCGTCGATCTATGATGTCATCGGTAACGTGGTCGTAGCGGTTGGAACATTTACCGGACTTATCTATTTCTTCTTTTCTAAAGAGCATAAAGGGGCATTTGGTGGTGCGGCCAAAGTGGGGATATTCTTTTTGATGGTCACCTTCGGCGCGTCGTTCGGGTATACGGTGATGAGCCGTATGTCGCTGTTGATCGGCCGGATGGATTTCATATTCTCCGATTGGCTGAGGTTAATCAAGTAGTGACCCACCCGAACGGCATAAGGCTACGCTCGTATGTTTCGGCGATATTCGTCACTGCTATCGCCGCTGTTCCCGCAGTTTACGCCTCTGATTCGACGATTGTGGCCCCGGCCACGTCGGTGCTGGCCAACGATCACAAGTACGACAACGGAACACGAATCGATCTGACCTGGGTGCCGTCACTCGACGACCGGCTCGGAGAGAAATCTATTTCCGGATATGAGGTCTATCGCTCGGATGGGGAGAGTGCTCCGGTCAAACTGGCCGATCTTCCGGCCGGTTCGAATAGCTTCGCCGATGAAAATTGTGTCACTGGTGCGTCGTATGCATATTCAATCAACACCGTGACGCCCTCCGGCTCGGCCATGTCCATTCCGACCGCAGCGATCAAGTCCGAAGTCGAGTGGCTGAATTTCAATCGAAAGTGGTTGTTCCTGATCGCCTGTCTGGTAGCTGGGTTTGTCATTTACTTTATCGAAACAGCCCGGCGCGGCAAGAAGCTCTTTGTGCGCAAGATCGCCGGACTTGATGCCGTTGATGACGCCATTGGCCGCGCGACCGAAATGGGCCGACCCATATTATACGTCCCCGGTATTCAGGACATGGACGATGTGCAGACAGTAGCGGGAATTACAATTCTCGGGCGGGTATCGCGCGTCGTTGCCGATTACGACACGAAAATCAACATGCCGGTCTCGCGGTCGCTTGTGATGACTGCCGCGCGTGAGACGATCAAGGCCTCATATATGGCCGCCGGTCGGCCCGACGCCTACAACGACGATATGGTCTCGTACGTCACGGACGAACAGTTTGGATATGTCGCGGCGGTGGACGGCATCATGGTTCGCCAAAAACCGGCCGCTTGTTTCTACCTCGGAGCGTTTTTCGCCGAATCACTGGTACTGGCCGAGACGGGCAACTCTATTGGCGCGATTCAGATCGCCGGAACAGCCCAGCCGGCGCAACTACCGTTTTTTGTCGCCGCCTGCGATTTTACGCTGATCGGGGAAGAGTTATTTGCCGCGTCAGCGTATCTCAGCAACGAGCCCAAACAACTCGGTTCGCTCAAGGGACAGGATGTCGGCAAGGTGGTCGCGCTCGGCGCTATCATCGTCGGCACTATTGCGGCCACGATCGGCTCGGCGTGGAATGTAGGATTCATGAACACCCTCTGGCACGGCCTTCGTTCAATCTTCCAAACCAATTGATATACCTATGAAGCGCGAAGTCCCATTATTTATCACGTTCTTTGTCGGAGCGCTGTTGATTGTGTCGGTCTTTCTGCCGCCTGCTGAGTCGATGGGGGAGAATTTCACCGTTTACTTTGATATTATCGCGGTCTTCGCGTTTTTCCTTGGTGGCGGAAATTTGCTCCGCGTACACCTGATGAAGGTGTTTGCCCGCAAAAAAGAGTGGGTGTATTCGGTAGTCACGCTCACTGCGTTTCTTCTGATGCTATCGGCGGGGCTGTTCAAGATCGGCAATGCCAATGGCATTACCGGGGAATTGACCGCCACCGGATCGTGGTTTCAAACCATGTATGTCAATCTCTTGTCGCCGCTCAATTCGACGATGTATTCGCTGTTGGCGTTTTTTGTGGCGTCGGCATCGTATCGCGCATTCCGCGCGAAAAATCGCGAAGCGACTATTCTGTTGGTGGCGGCGTTTATCATTCTTCTGGGTCAAACGGCCTTCGGTACGTTTGTGACTTCATGGATACCCCCCTCGGCCAACATTCTGCAGATTCCCAATATGGCGATTTGGATCATGATCGGACCGAATCTGGCGGGACAGCGTGCTATCCTGCTTGGGATCGCGCTGGGAGTTGCCTCGATGTCCCTCCGGATTATTCTCGGAATCGAGCGGACTTATCTGGGGGATGACAAGTGACTCCAATCATTGCCGCTGGTTTGGGATTTGGACCGATCGTGGCGCTCCTACTACTTGGTGCGGCGCTGGCTTGGCTTGCCTGGCGTTCGCTTAGCGGGCACGAAGTGGCCCGGCGGGTTGTCTTTGGTCTCATCTGGTTTGCCGTGTCAATCCCAATTGTCTTCCCGATTACGTTTCAGTATCCGATTTCACCGGTCGTGAAAGCAGTTTTCGATCAGGTTGAAAAACAGCCCGCCGGATCGACTGTATTGATCTCATTTGACTTTGACCCGGCAATGGCACCCGAGATTCAACCGATGGCCAACGCCGTCACGCGGCACTGTCTGACCAAAGGGTTGAAAGTTGTCTTCATGTCGCTTTGGGGGACCGGTCCCGGTCAGCTACGAATCACGCTTGATGATGTCGTCCTGCGGGAATTCCCCGATCTCAAGCAGGGCGTTGACTGGGCCAATATCGGTTACAAGGCGGGAAATCAGGGTGTGCTCAATGTTATTGTTACCGATCTGCGAAAGATGTACCCGGCCGACATCAATAATGTTCAACTGGACAGCCTGCCGATCATGAACGGCATCAAATCGTGCAAGGACTTCAATCTGATTATCGCGCTGGGTGGCGGATTGCCCGGACCGAAAGAGTGGGTACTCTATGTTGGTGATCCGGGGAATGTCCCGGTTGTTGCCGGCGCCGCGGCGGTTAGTGCGCCGCAACTCTATCCGTATTATCCTAAACAACTGCTTGGCATCTTAGGCGGCGTGAAGGGTGCGGCTGAATACGAACAGCACCTCGGCGATGTCTATCCGCAATTTCTTGAGACACCTCGGCCGGCGATAAAGATGATGGGACCACAGACATTGGCCCACGTGGTTGTCATGATTTTCATAGTGATCGGAAACGTCGTGTTTTTCCGGAGCCGAAGGGAGAAGAGGAAAGCGTGAAACGATCGACGATCATCGTGACGTCGGTTATCGGCGTCCTCTTCATCCTGAGCTGGATATTCAAGGCCGGTCAGCCCAGTGCCAGCGGGTTCCCGCCAATGCTCAATGGCTTTCTGGTGACATTTGCGGCATTTCTCACGCTGGCTGTCTTCTCGTTTCTCTATCAGGATAACCCCGTGTACAAATTCGCCGAGCACTTCTATGTCGGCATTTCGGCCGCCTACTGGATGTGTCAGGGTTTCTGGTCGACCATCGTCGGCAATCTGATTCCGCGCATTTCAAAGGGGCTATCGGAGTATTTTCAGGTGCAATACCGCGGTGAGTCGTGGGATATCATGTACTGGATTCCGGTCATATTAGGTGTGCTCCTTCTCATGCGCTTGTCATCCAAAGTTGGCTGGATTTCGCGCTGGGCGCTGGCGTTTATCGTGGGCACAACTGCCGGTCTGAACTTTATCCGCTATTTGCGATCTGACTTCATCGAACAAATCTCCTCGACCATGTTGCCATTGTTGGTCGACTGGAACGGAATCGGCGGATTCTTCAGCGCGCTGAATCTGAGTTTCGGCGGACAATTTTTGTCAATCATCACCAATCTGGTGATCTTCACCGGAGTCATATGCGGAATCGTCTACTTCTTCTTTTCGAAAGAACACACTGGTGTATTTGGCGGCGCCTCGCGGGTGGGGATCTGGATATTGATGATTACTTTCGGTGCCGCTTTTGGCTACACGGTTATGGGGCGTATCTCATTGTTGGTCGGACGACTGACATTTCTGTATCGGGACTGGCTGGGACTTATTAGCTGATATGAGCGATATTGATAAAGGCAAGTTTATGCAACGAACACTATTGATCGCGACGTTGATTCTCGGGTGCGCAGTGGGCGTCGTGGCGCAGGAAAGCCCGCCGACCGATACTTTGCCGGTTCAGGTGATGGTTTCGCCCCCCGCGCCGCCGACCGGCGTTGCCGTTAGGGACAAAGCAAACGATCACGGCCACGCGATTGATGTCAGTTGGGAACTCTCAGCCGACGATCAGGCGGGTGCCGCCAGCGTGATTACCTACGACATCTTCCGGTGGTTTCCGTTTCTTTTCGACAGCGTTAACGCCGAACGAGCTCGTGGTCGGGCGGCTGTCGACACCATGTCTGTTCTTGAGCGGGCAAAGCGACGACTCAAGACAACCGTCAGCCGAATGACAGGGGATTCTGCTCAGAGGGCGAATGATTCAATCGCGATGTGCGAAACACGTATTCCTGAATTGCTCGCGCTGTCGCGCAAGTCGGCTGATGACCTTGAGATGTTGGCTGAACGATTGATCGCGGCCCACCACGACTACCCGAACAACGGCCAGTGGCGATCGGTTGGTACGGTGCCCTCAGGGACGCCCCGTTTTGACAATCAGGGTTCCCGCGAGCTTGAGGCCGAGGATTATATCCCCGATTTCTGCGACTTCTATTATCGCGTCGATGCACTAACGATAGACCCGAATGTGCGCGGTACGTCGACTATCGTCGGCCCGGTGCAAAGCTCCGGCCAATGGTTTAACACCGGACGGATCGCGGTATTGATCGCCGTGCTCTTCTTTGCGGCACTGACTGTGATATTTGTACAAAAAGCCAGAAAGGGGCACGATCTCTATGTGCGACCCCTTGCCGGTATCGAAGCGGTCGATGACGCAATTGGTCGCGCCACAGAAATGGGCAAACCGATATTGTATCTTTTGGGTGCGGGCACAGCGGCCGATATCGCCACACTGGCTTCATTCACCATTTTGAGTCGCGTGTCGAAAAAGGTCGCCGAGTATCAAACGAGTCTGATTGTACCCTGCTACGATCCGATCGTCATGTCGATCGCGCAGGATATTGTCAAAACCGGGTACATGGATGCCGGACGCCCAGACGCTTTCAAAGAAGACTCGGTGTTCTTCATCACGCAGTCGCAGTTTGCGTATGTCGCGGCGGTGAATGGAATCATGTTACGCGACCTGCCGGCAACTAATCTCTATATGGGTAAGTTTTATGCCGAGTCGCTGATCTTTGCGGAAACTGGCGCACTGGCCGGCTCGATTCAAATTGCCGGCACTGATGAAGTGGCGCAGATACCGTTCTTTGTAGTCGCCTGCGACTATACACTCATTGGCGAAGAACTGTTCGCCGCCAGCGCTTATTTGGGGCGTGAGCCGCTTCTATTGGGCACGCTCAAAGCGCAGGATTACGCCAAGGCCGCAATACTCGTGCTGGCGATAGTCGGTATTGTCGCGGTGAATTTCGGGCAAGTCGACGGAATGTCGTGGCTACTTAAATTCAAAGACGCATTCCATGTGCTGGACTAGAGGAATAAACCAATGAAACGACAACTACCTTTCATATTAGTGTTTGTATTCTCGGTCTTCATGATCTTTCAGTATTTCGTGCCTCACGAATCTTCGGAGTGGGTGTACGAATTTCTGCTGGACTGGACGACCATTATCGGGATTTTCGCGCTGGCCCTGGGTATCTGGTCGCTGGTGATGGTGTCGGTCGACAAGATCCGGCAGAAACGCGAGGCATGGCAATATTCTTTTGTGACGCTCGCCGGGCTGGCCGCAACGATCATCTTTGGGTTCACGGCGAAAGTCGACGGACAGTGGGGGATACACTTCTACACATCGGAAGGACTGCAGAATCCGATGTTCCGGCGGTTCTTCGATCATATCCTGACCCCCATCCAGTCGACCATGTTCTCGATGCTCGCCTTTTTTATCGCGTCGGCGGCGTATCGAGCGTTTCGCGCCCGAAATGTCCTGGCCTCGCTCTTACTTGTCGCGGCGCTGATTATGATGATGCGGTTTTTCCCCTACTTTGGCGACACCGCCGGCGCCTATATGTCGACCGTCGCCAACTGGCTACTGAATGTGCCGAGCCTGGCCGCCAATCGGGCGATCATTATCGGAATCGGACTTGGAATGGTCGCCACAGCGCTCAAGATCATTCTCGGCATCGAGCGCGGATACATGGGGAAGTGAGGGAGTATGAAAAAATCACTCTTTGACAGAATGATGGCGCTCGACCGCCGCTGGGTATTTCTCTTCCTGGCGGTTGCGTGCATTGTCACGTATGCCGCGGCGGTTCACGTTCCCCTGCCGGTGAACGAGGAAGTAAAGCGGATACACAAGTTCATCGACACGCTCAAGCCGGGGCAGATTGTCTTTATAGCGATCGACTACGATCCGAACAGCCAGGCGGAATTGCATCCGATGACCTACGCCGTTTCCGAGCAGTGTTTTCGCAAGGGACTGAAAGTCATCTATACGGCCTTGTCGCAAAACGGCCCCGGTATGGCCGATCAGGCGATTCGTGATATCAGCGACTCGATGAAAGTCGATAAGACCTACAACGGCGTCGCCTACAAAGGACGCGAGATTGTCAACGGTGTTGACTATGTCTTCTTAGGCTACAAGGCTTACTTCGCCATTCAGATTCTCGCGATGGGGCAGGATTTCAGACTGCCGTTCCCGCAGGACT
Source organism: uncultured Ignavibacteriales bacterium (assembly GCA_964571235.1). GTDB lineage: Bacteria > Zixibacteria > MSB-5A5 > GN15 > FEB-12 > JACRAV01. The sequence goes on from CAZNAI010000007.1 coordinate 76,871, forward strand.
ATTACGGCAACAAGACTGACACGCTCCCGATGATGAAAGGTGTCCGCAATTACGGGCAGATCGCTTGTGTGGTGGATATCGGCGCGGGAAATATTATCGACGCCTGGATCAGTTACGGTCAGGGGAGATTCGGATTTCCGCTGGCGCTCGGTGTGACCGGCGTGATGGCGCCGATTTACTATCCGTACCTGAACTCAGGACAGGTATTCGGAATCATGGGCGGCCTTTTGGGCGCCGCTCAGTATGAACAGTTGTGCGAAAATCCGGGATTGGCCGCCGACGGCATGGGGATTCAACTGTGGGCGCATATTGTGATCATTGTCTTTATCATCGTTGGTAACATCGGGTATTTCATGAGTCGTCGCGCCAGAGCGCGGGAGGGGAGATAACAATGGAAGTCTCAACCTTTTTGTGGACTACCTTCGCCGCCTTCTTGACGCTGGCGACATTCTCGTTTTTGTACAAAGACAACCCGTTCTATAAATTCGCCGAACATCTGGTTGTGGGCGTCTCGGCGGGGTATTTCGTGATCATCCTCTGGCACAACAACCTGGTGCCGAATCTGTTCGGTCGACTGGCCGACGGTCATTGGTACATGTTGTGGCTCGATTCGAGTAAGCCCTGGTATCTCATTCCACTTATTCTCGGACTGATGATGTTCACCCGCTTCAACAGGAATTGGACCTGGGTCTCGCGGTATCCGATGGCGCTCTATATCGGTATCTCGGCCGGTCTGGCGGTGCCGTTGGAAATGTCCAACCGCATAAACAAGCAATTGTACGCGACCATGGCCTCGATCGACTGGTCCAACTTCTTCGGTACGGGAATCTTCGATTACACCTCGGGTTTTTCGATGGTTGTCATTTTTCTTGGAGTGGTCTCGTCACTCATTTACTTCTTCTTTTCCAAGGCGCATTCAGGTGCTATTGGCGGTATCGCCAAATTCGGTATCTGGATTCTGATGATCGGCTTCGGCGCGACTTTCGGCTTCACCGTCATGGCGCGCATATCGCTCTTTATCAATAGACTGCAGTTCCTGCGGAGATCGTGGATGCAGGTTGCCTTTGATGAAGCGCAGGCAAATCATGGCACGTTGATCGTGATCTTTTGGGCCACCGTCGCCCTGGTCGGCGCCTACATCGTGTGGGAGATTGTGAAGAGCATTATGGACCGTCGTAAGACAGTTTCGCAGTAGTTTTAGTGACCACCGGAAAATGTAACCTCGGCCAATCTTTTGGCCGGGGTTATTTTTATGTTGCATTGATAGCGCTGTCGCATCGACCATTCTAATCTGATTGTATAACAATTCGGGCGATGGTCGAGTAAGCGAGGCCACGCTCACAGTTTACTTCAACGCTGGTAATGGCTTACGGGCCGGTTGAGCGATACGCATCAAGTTGTTGTTTGGCAATGAGTTGCAAATAGTGAAAAACCTGTTGTGATATAAGTCGCTTGGAATAAGGAGGTTATCGAAAAAATCTCTTGACATACAGGTAAGATTTTCCTACGCTTTCGTGTGGTGGATGGAACGCTAATGGAGTTTCTAAACTAAGCTAAAGGGTAGCAACACAAAAGCACAGGGAAAGTGAGGTGGGGAATGGCCCGGATTGAGAAATCCACCCCAGCCAAAGCGGTTGAGACCCCTCCGGTTAGTTCCGAGGATCTGTCTCAGTCGAAATCGAGATTGTCTACAGCCGAAGCGCGCCGAGAGTATCAGCGCCGGTACTACCAGATGCACAAGGAAAAGGCAAAGGAGTACCAGCGTCAGTATAATCTCACGCACAAGAAGAAGCTTCGCGGCGGTCGAGGAAAGAACTCGATGAACGCCTCGCGCGAAGTGGTCAGGTCAACTTTCAACACCGCCGACATCATGCATTCGCCGGTCGAGAAAACCCTCAAAATGCTCGAAAAAATCATCCGAGGTGAACGGCTCTTCACAATGTAAGACTGCCTTGCAGTAACTGAGAAAGCGACCGAATGACAATAATTCGGTCGCTTTTTGCTTGCCAAAGCCGGGAATTGCCGTAGATTATCTTCTTGTTGTCTTGGTTTATGTAAGTTATTAATAGATAAGGAGATAGTATGTCAGCCACTAAGGTTGGCGCGGGCAAAAAAGCACCGGCAGAGAAGCCGGTCCGCAAAAGTGCGGTCAAGGCGCCACAATCGACCGATACATTCACCGGCAAATACTACTACTTTTTTGGGGGGGGGAAGGCCGACGGCGAGGCGACTATGAAAGAGTTGCTCGGCGGCAAAGGCGCCAACTTAGCCGAGATGACCAACGCCGGCATTCCGGTTCCGCCCGGGTTTACCATCACCACCGACGTATGCAAGATCTACTACGAGCACGGGATGAAAGTCCCCAAACCGATCGACGCCCAGATGCACGACTACATGAAAATGCTCGAGTCATCTACCGGCAAAAAATTCGGCGGCTCGGATAATCCGCTACTCGTCTCGGTGCGTTCGGGGGCGAAGTTCTCCATGCCCGGCATGATGGACACAATCTTGAATCTTGGTCTGAACGACGAGACACTCGAAGCGCTCTCGGTCAAGACCAACAACCCGCGCTTTGCCTACGACAGCTATCGGCGGTTTATCGCGATGTTCGGCGATGTCGTACTCGGAATCGACCGAGAGCAGTTTGAAGAAATTATTACCAAGAAGAAAAAAGAAAAACGGGTCAAGCAGGATTCATCGCTTCAGATCGCCGACCTCAAAGATATCATCAAACAGTTTAAGAAACTGGTCGCCAAGAAATCGGGCGAGGCGTTTCCGGAGTCGCCGTGGGAACAGCTTAAGATGGCACGCGACGCGGTCTTTCGCAGTTGGAATAACCCGCGCGCGATTACGTATCGCCGGCTGAATAATATTCCGTCGAATATCGGCACCGCGGTGAATATCCAGGCGATGGTCTTCGGTAACATGGGGAACACCTCCGCGACCGGAGTCGGATTCACCCGCGACCCCGGAACGGGCGCCAAGGAATTCTACGGCGAGTATCTGGTCAACGCACAGGGAGAAGACGTGGTGGCCGGTATCCGCACACCCCAGCCGATCAAGGAGCTGGGCAATGAGATGCCCTCGCAGTTCAAAAAGCTAAAAGAGATCACCGCACGCCTTGAAAAGCACTATCGCGATATTCAGGATTTCGAGTTCACCATTCAGGAAGGCGAGCTGTTTATGCTACAGACTCGCAACGGCAAGCGAACAGTACAGGCGGCGGTCAAGATCGCTGTCGATATGGTGAAAGAGAAATTTATCACCAAAGAAGAAGCTCTACTTCGCATCGAGCCGGTGCAGATCGATCATCTTTTGCACCCGCGCCTTGATCCGAAGGCCGAATACGAAGTAATCGCAAAAGGGCTGGCCGCCTCACCGGGCGCTGTTTCCGGAAAAGTGTATTTTACCGCCGAGGACGCGGTCAAACACAGCAACAAAGAGTCGACCATTCTCGTGCGCGAGGAGACCAATCCCGACGATATCGAGGGCATGAACGCCGCGGTCGGCATTCTAACTGCACGTGGGGGGATGACCTCACACGCGGCAGTGGTGGCGCGCGGCATGGGCAAGTGTTGCGTTACCGGTGCTGAATCGGTACGGGTCAATCTGGCAAAGAAGTGTTTTCAGGTTGGTCGCCTGACGATCAAAGAAGGGGAAGTGATTACCCTCAACGGTTCCACCGGCGACATCATGTTGGGCGCTCTGCCGACGATCGAACCGGAGCTCTCCGGTGAATTCTCAGAGTTGATGTCGTGGGCTGACGAAATTCGGCAACTGAAAGTTAGAGCCAACGCTGACATCCCTCGCGACGCCCAACAGGCGGTCAAGTTCGGCGCACAGGGAATCGGCCTGTGCCGGACCGAACATATGTTCTTTGCCGAAGACCGTATTCCGGTCGTACAGCAGATGATATTGGCCGACACACCGGAAGAACGCCAGATGGCGCTTGACCGGCTCCTGCCGTTCCAGAAAAAAGATTTCAAAGGATTGTTCGACGCGATGGCCGGTCTGCCGGTAACTATCCGGACGCTCGATCCGCCGCTTCACGAATTCCTGCCGCGCAAAGAAGAAGTGCAGGCGAGACTCAAAGCGCTCGATCCCAAGAGCGACACTTACGAAGAAGACCTGATCGCCCTGCAAAAGACGCTCAAGCGAATCGACGAGCTGACCGAGATCAATCCGATGCTCGGGCATCGCGGATGCCGCCTTGGAATTGTATTTCCGGAGATCACGGAAATGCAGGTCCGGGCGATCATTGGCGCGGCCTGCGATCTGCACAAACAGGGGAAGAAAGTCTTCCCTGAGATCATGATTCCACTGGTGGGGAATATCTCTGAGTTCCGCAACCAGAAGGAGACTGTTCTCCGTGTGGCGGGCGAAGTGATGCACAAAGCGAAGGTGAAGGATCTCGAATTCAAAGTCGGCACGATGATCGAGATACCGCGCGCCGCTCTGACAGCCGACGAGATCGCCGCCGAGGCCGATTTTTTCAGTTTCGGCACCAACGATCTGACCCAGATGACACTCGGTTTTTCGCGCGATGACTCGGGGAAATTTATGAAGTACTACCTTGAAAAAGGCATTCTTCAGGTTGACCCATTTGTTTCTATCGACCAGACCGGTGTCGGCCAGTTGGTCAAGATGGGAAAAGACAAAGGAAGAGCTGTTAAGCCGGACCTCAAAGTAGGTATCTGCGGCGAGCACGGAGGCGATCCGACCTCGATTGAGTTCTGCCATCTGGTGGGGCTTGATTACGTTTCCTGTTCGCCGTATCGCGTACCGATTGCAAGACTGGCGGCGGCTCAGGCAACCCTTCGCCACGGCGAAATCGGTAAGAAGTCCAAGTAGAGATTGTTCAGTAACGATAAGGCCGCGGCAGTTGTGTCGCGGCCTTTATTTTTTGCTGGAAATGTTTCTATCTTTCGCTTGACTTGACCGGCCTAACTCGTTCATTGCCGGTACTTTGAGGCGAGTGGACGGATTTTTAAGGGCCCCCGCCCAAACAGTAGAAAGACAAAACGAAATGAATCGTAGACATCAACTTGACAGCATTTTTTCTCCCTCGTCGGTGGCGGTGATCGGCGCCTCCACCCGCAAGGGAACAATTGGCCGCGAGACTCTGCACAACATTCTGTCGGCGGAATTTGAGGGTAAGGTCTTCCCGGTCAACCCCAAAGCGCCGGTTATTCACTCGATCAAATCATACTCGACAATTCTCGATGTCCCAGACTTAGTTGATCTGGCAATTGTCATTGTGCCGAAAGAAGAAGTTCTGTCGGTCGTGAGGCAATGCGGCCAAAAGGGTGTGAAGGGGCTGGTGGTTATCTCGGCGGGATTCTCCGAAGTGGGAGCAGAAGGGAAAGCCCGCGAAGTGGCGGTGATGAATGTGGTACGCGAATACGGCATGCGGATGATCGGCCCAAATTGCTTTGGCGTGGTCAACACCAATCCGTCGGTCAGTCTGAACGCCACTTTCGGCAAGACATTTCCGAAAGTCGGCAAAGTGGGATTCATCACCCAATCGGGCGCGATGGGTGAGGCGATTATGAACCAGGCCAAAGAACTTGGAATCGGATTTTCTGTGGTCGCTTCAATCGGCAACAAAGCCGACATATCGTCCAACGACATTCTCGATTATTTCCGCGATGATCCCCATACCGATATTATTCTGATGTATCTGGAAAATTTCGGCAACCCGAGAAAATTTACGGCTATCGCCCGCGAGGTCTCGCGCTTCAAGCCGATTGTGGCGGTAAAGTCCGGACGGACTCATCTGGGCGCAAAGGCGGCGTCGTCGCACACTGGTTCGCTGGCTGGCGCTGATGTCGCGGTCGACGCACTTTTTGAGCAGACCGGTGTGATGCGAGTAGGAACGGTAGAAGAGCTATTCGATGTCGCCGCGGCGCTGTCATCCCAACCAGTCCCGAAAGGGAACCGGGTGGTAGTAGTGACGAACGCCGGCGGGCCGGGAATTTTGGCGACCGATGCGCTGATCAATCACGGACTGCAAATGCCGTCGCTTTCGCCGGCAACAGTGAAAGAGTTGCGCAAGTTCTCTTCGACGGAAGCATCGTTTTCCAACCCGATGGATATGGTAGCCGGCGCAGGAGCCGAGCAGTTCAAGAAGACTCTGAGCGCACTGAAGCACGACGAACAATATGACACAATCATCCCCATCTTCGTGCCGCCGGTGACGATCAATCAGATGGATGTGGCAGTGAGTATCAAAGAGGCGGTCGCCGACACCGATAAGACCGTACTGGCCTGTTTCATGGGGGCAGGGGAGGGCTCCGCCGCGGTTGCCTATCTTAAGTCGCACAATGTCCCGGTGTACATCTTTCCCGAAGCGGTGGCGAAGACACTCTCGACTATCGATGAGTATCGTCAGTGGTTAAACCGTCCGCGCGGCAAATACAAATCATTCAAAGTAAACACCGAGGCGGTCAAGATAGTGATCGAGCGAGTGCTGGGTGATCGCGACGGCGCTATAGTTGGCGATGACGCCATTGAAATTCTCGAAGCATACGGTATTCCGGCGGCGCCGTATCATTTCGCCGGTTCGGCCAAAGAAGCTGTTTCCGTAGCAAACTCGATTGGTTATCCGGTGGTGATGAAAATCAACACTCCCCAGATTCTGCACAAGACGGAACTGGGAGCGGTGTTGGTCGATTTGCGAAGTGATAAGGAAGTCCGCGACGGTTGGAAAGAGCTGGAAGTTCGGCTTGCCAAACTTAAGAAGAAAGAGAAGATGACAGTCGCGCTTCAGCAGATGATCTCTGGCGAGGTAGAAACGGTGATTGGGATGGTGGACGACCGCCAATTCGGGCCGCTCATCATGTTCGGACTCGGCGGCATATTTGTCGAAGTGATGAAAGATGTCGCTTTCAGAATAAACCCGCTGACCGATGCCTCGGCCAAAGAGATGATACAGTCACTCCGGTCGTACCCACTGTTGACCGGGTTTCGCGGGTCGGCGCCGGTCGATATCGACCGGATTGTTGACGCGGTTCTTCGCGTTTCGCAGTTGGTCAAAGATTTCGACTGTTTCGCCGAGATCGATATTAATCCGTTTATAGTATCGGCGGACAAAAGCCGGTGTAAGGCGGTCGACGCACGGCTTATTGTCAAGCGCAAGACCTCCCGGTATTGACTTGAGATTTTCAGGGGCCGGACATATCTTCGGCCCAATGACAGCCAGCGATTGTGGTGGCAAAAAGCGATGAGAAAGGACAAGTTGTGCAGGTGAAATACGAGGTAAGAACAATCGGCTTGTGGTCGTTTGTCAAAATTTCGTTTTTCCTAAATCTGGCGCTTGGATTTCTTATCGGGATCTTCGTGGCGATGCAACTCTCGCTGATGTCAGCTATGTTCAGCCAGATCATGGCGGTTGACCCTTCTCTGCCGGATATCGGCGCTGTTGCCCCCGGCGCAATCCTGTTTTTCGTGCCGATCATGATGGCTTTCTTCATGGCCTTTTTCAACACGATTTTTGGGTCAGTCGCTGTTCTGTTGTATAATCTGGCCGCCAAAGCCATCGGTGGGCTGGAGATGACGCTCGAACCAGTGACGGTTACTCCGGCGGCGCCACAAGATTTTGGACGAGTGTATGCCGAAGGCACTGGCGCCCCGCCGCCACCGCCGGGCTTCGCGGTGTCCGATTCTCTGGCTACGCCAGTTCTACCCGCGCAGAAGCCTGAACCACCGGCTGGAAAGTTTGAGTAGTTATTGTGAGTGAGTCACCCGTAAGAGTCAGAATAGCACCATCGCCGACCGGATACCTCCATGTCGGAACAGCCCGCACCGCGATATTCAATTTTCTGTTTGCGCGTCACGAAGGCGGGAAGTTTCTTATTCGTATCGAGGACACCGACGCCGAGCGGTCGGACAATTCGCTGGTCGAACCAATTTTGTCGGCACTTAAGTGGTTGGGAATCGAGTCAGACGAGCCGGTGGTCTATCAGTCGCAACGTGCCGACCTGTACAAAGCGGGGGTGGCGGCCATGCTGAAAAGCGGCCACGCCTACCGCTGTTTCTGCACGCCGGTCGAACTTGAAGCTGAGCGTGAAAAAGCGCGGGCGGAAAAACGCCCACCCCGGTACAGTCGCAAATGTCTTGGCTTGCCACCCGACGAAGTGAAACGAAGAGTAGATGCCGGCATGGGGTCGGCTATTCGGCTTCACATTCCGGAAGGGGAAACCAAATACAAAGACATCGTCTCCGGTGATATTGGAGTCAAAAACGAGGATATCGAAGATCTGGTGGTAGCTCGATCCGACGGCTCCGCGACCTATAACTTTGCGGTGGTGATCGACGATCACGAGATGGGGATCACGCATGTCATCCGCGGAAACGATCACATCTCAAATACATTCAAGCAGATTCATATCTATCAGGCGCTCGGGTATAGCGTACCGCAATTCGGCCATGTGCCGTTGATTTTGCGTCCGGACAAGAAGAAAGTATCAAAGCGCCTTGGCGATAAAGATGTCGCGGAGTATCGTCACGACGGCATCCTTCCGGCCGCCATGTTCAACTTTCTCTCGCTCTTGGGTTGGTCGCCCAAAACCGAGCAAGAGATATTCACCCCCGAGCAACTGATTTCAATTTTCGATCCGTCGCATTTGAATCCGTCGAATGCCGTTTTCGATGAAGAAAAATTGGTCTCGTTCAATAAGGCACACATCCAATTGATGTCCGATCACGACCTTGCAGTACTTGTCGCGCCGCTTTTGGTCGAGTCTGGGTGTACCTCCAAGTACTGGCTGGAAACGCGCTGGGATTATCTGCGCCAAGTGGTGGGGCTACTCAAGGAACGGACGCGCCGAATTGGTGATTTTGTCACGCTCGGGAAGTATTTCTTCTCCTCCGAATTTACTTACGACCCCGAGGCGGCGGCCAAGCAATTTGATAGCGAAACCGCCGGCCTGATGGCCGCCTTTTCACAGAAATTGGCTGACTTGTCAGAGTTCACACATCAAACCACCGAGCAAGCGCTTGAATCACTGGCTGTTGAGCGGAATGTGAAAAAGGCGCGGATCATTCACCCGGTGCGTTTGGCGGTGTCGGGGATGACGGTCGGGCCGGGGCTGTATGATCTGCTGGTCGTTTTGGGGCGTCCGATTGTGCTGGATCGGCTGAAAAAAGCTATTGAATATATCGAATCGAGATAACAGATTTGGCTATGTAGTACAGGAGAATGACCGTGTCCGGGAAAGCAAAAACAAAGAAGAAAAAGGCCGCGGTGAAACCGAAGGCCAAAAAGCATCCGGTGAGCCGGGTCAAAGCAAAGAAGCAGGTCAAAGCAAAGGCGACAAAGCCTGCCAAATCGACCAAACCAAAGACGAGTCGCGGCGCCCAGGCGCCGGTCAAGCTGGATGCACAGAAAAAACGAATCGCCGTCATTTTGAAAAAAGCGATCAAGGGAGAGGAAGACGGCCTGCACTTCTACTCGTTGTTGGCCGAAAAGGCGTCCAACGCGATCGCCAAGGCCAAGCTGGAAAGACTGCGCGATGACGAAGTCCGGCACAAGGTCACGTTGGTGGCGCTCTATCGCCAGCATGTCGGCGGCGAGATTGGCAAACTGCCGGCCCGAGGGATCAACGCCCTTCGCAAAGTATTTGCCAAAGGGCATCTCGACCAGCGCAAGACCGAGATGGAGTTTATCAACCTGGCGATCGAAGCGGAACTTGCCGCCACAAAATATTACCGTGAAGAACGGGATCTAATCTCTGATCCGAAGTTCAAGGAGATATTTGACGCATTGGCGGAGGAAGAGCATCTCCACTTTGAACTTCTTCAGGCGGAAAAGGACGCTCTGGCCGGCAATTACAATTGGTTCGGCTACGGCGACGCGGCGCCGCTTGAAGACTAACGGTATGTATGTTGTTCATCACTGACGGAGGCGATTACGCACTATGAGCATGCAATGGGTCTGTGACATCTGCGGTTATGTACATGATGACGACGAACCGCCGTCTTCCTGTCCAATGTGTGGAGCGCCGAAAGGCAAGTTCTCAGAATGGGACGGCGAGGACGATTTTTACGACGAAGATATCGAAGATGCCGACGATGACGATGATGATGATTTCGGAGATAACGGCGACAACAACGAGAAGTTCTGAGCAGGCACGCCTGTGAATGAGCCCCCACGAGTCGATCTCGCCCACGCGCTGATTGGTCAGCGCGCTCCCGACTTTACGCTGATTTCGCACAATGAGGGGGAGCTCAACCTTGCCTGGTATCGCGGACGCCAAAATGTCGTGCTGGCGTTTTATCCCGGCGACTGGACAGCGGTCTGTGCCCAGCAGATTCCCGGTCTGCAAGCGGTGGCCGATCGGTTCGAGGCACTGAATTGCCAGCTATTGGCGCTCAGTGTGGATTCGGTCTCGTCGCACAAAGCCTGGTCGCGATCTTTAGGCGGCATTTCATTTCCGCTGATGGCTGACTATTTTCCCCATGGTGAAGTGGCACAAAAGTACGGTGTACTCAATAGGAAGGGATGGGCCGAACGATCGTTCTTTGCCATCGACCTGCACGGCGTTGTGCGGTATGTCGATGTCGTCCCTCCCGCGGACATGCCGGACATCCACCGCCTGTTGAGCGCGATTGCCGGATTCCCCAAGAAACCGGCGGATTGAGTTCACGCCGCCATATTGGACTGCGGTGAGGTGGTGGGCACTTTTGACACCCGCCACCGTTGTATGAATCGAGATACGGATGAGTAGTGATCAGAAACATATCAGCGGCGCCGATCTGTACGATATCACGTTTATCGGCGCCGGCCCGGTCGCGCTCTACGGGATGTACTACGCCGGTCTGCGGATGACCCGCTTCAAGACAATCGACATGCTCGAAGAAGTCGGCGGCGGACTCATGGCACTCTACCCGGAAAAGTACATCTATGACGTCGCCGGATTTCCCAAGATTCTGGCCAAGGACCTGACGAAATTACTCAAGGAGCAGGCCTCGACCTATCCGCACACTTTCTGTCTGGGCGAAAAAGTCACCGGCCTGACCAAAGACAATGATGGGATCATCACCCTGACCACTAATAAAGGTGTGCATCACACCAAGACAGTGGTCATTTGCGCTGGGATGGGAGCGTATATACCCCGCAAGATGGATATCCCTAATGTGCTCGAACTTGAGGGACGAGGTATATTTTATTTCGTCCGGCGTATTCGCGACTTTGAAGGGAAGAATATCCTCGTGGTTGGCGGCGGCGATTCCGCGTTCGACTACTCTATGATGCTCGAACCGGTTGCCAAATCGATCACTCATATTCACCGCAATGATTTCTTCTCGGCCCACGAAGACTCAATTCGCAAAGTGATGAACTCGCGGGTGCGGATGAAGTTCCCGTTCTGGGAGGTCGCCCGTATCGAGGGAGAAGATTGGGTGCGCTCGGCGACGATTGTGCAGACGCGAACCGGTGAGCAAGAAGTTCTGCCGGTCGATGCGATTGTCTTCAATATCGGTTTCCTGACCAATCTTGGCCCAATCGCCGAGTGGGGGGTGCATCTTGAAAAGAACTCTATTCTCGTCGATAGCCGGATGCGGACGAATGTCGAGGGAGTATTTGCGGCAGGCGATATCGTTACATACGATGGCAAACTCAAATTGATTTCGACCGGATGCGGCGAAGTGGCAATTGCGGTCAACAACGCCAAGCATCTGATCGCCCCGAAAGCGAAAGTTGACCCCGGCCACTCGACTGAGAAGCACGATGTGGTCATGCGGAAATGGTCGCAAAAGGGAAAAGAACAGCCGGCCGGAGACTGACCATGTACTTCTCTTTGCCTGCTGAATACAGAACGGCGCCGCTCGACGAGCTCAAATCCCGGATCGAATCAGCGCGAAAAAAGCTCGGCGACAAGCTCTGTATATTGGCGCATCACTACCAGCGCATTGAGGTTGTCGCGTATGGCGATCATGTCGGCGATTCGTGGGGACTCTCCAAAATCGCGGCCGAGAAGAAATCGGCTGAGTATATCGTCTTTTGCGGTGTGCATTTCATGGCCGAGTCGGCTGATATTCTCACCGCCGATTATCAACGAGTCTATCTACCCAATCCGCTGGCGGGATGCCCGATGGCCGATATGGCGGAGATGGCTGATGTCCTGGCCGCGTGGGAGTACCTACGGCCGTTCGGCGGCGCCGATAAGATCATACCGATTTCGTATATGAACACCACTGCCGGACTGAAAGCATTCACCGGGCGAAATGGAGGTGTCATCTGCACCTCATCGAACGCCGACGCGGCGATCAAATGGGCATTGGAACGGCGCGAGAAGGTCTTTTTCTTTCCGGATGAGAATCTTGGCTACAACACCGGAAAGAAATACGGACTTCGCCCCGACGAAATGGTGATCTGGGATTTCTCACGCGACGGCGGCGGTTTGAGCAAAGATGCGATCGAATGCGCCAAGGTCATTTTGTGGAAAGGACACTGCCATGTCCACACCAATTTTACCGCCGAGCATGTCGCCGAAGTTCGCACTCAGTATCCCGGAGTGAAAGTGGTGGTGCATCCGGAGTGTCCACCCCCGGTGGTCGATGTAGCCGACGCCAACGGCTCCACCAAGTTCATTGTCGATTATTGCGCCAAAGCGCCCGCCGGTTCCGTCATTGCCATAGGCACTGAAATAAACTTGATCAACCGTATGGCCCACGAGCATCCCGACAAGACGATCCTGGAGCTGTCGGGCAAGACCTGCCCGGTCTGCGCCAATATGTACCGCACTACGCTCAACGACCTGGCCTTTACTCTTGAGCACCTTGATGACATAAAGCCGATTGTCGTTCCCGAGCCGACTCGGAGCGAGGCGGCGATTGCTCTTCAGAAGATGCTCGAACTGCGCTGACCCGCGCTTCAACGTCTCAGCCCTACCGATTGATGGTCAACGGGTTGCGACGGCATTTCGATGGTCGAATCTTTTGGGAAGGCGTATTGACGGGGCCATAAGAATAGGTATATATTCGGCCTCAACTTGGATATACGATGTCCGCGTTAAGATAAGGAAACAAAAATGGCAAGCGATGTTTTAGTCCCGCAGATGGGCGAATCGGTCCTCGAAGGGACAATTCTTGAGTGGAAAGTCAAGATCGGCGATAAAATCGAAATCAACCAGCCGTTGGTTGAACTCATGACCGACAAGGTCAATATCGAAATCCCGGCCGAGTCGGCGGGAATACTCACTCACCAGTTTGCAAAAGTCGGCGATGTTGTTCCCGTGGGGACGCGCATTGCGACTATCGACGACGGTTCCAGTGGAACTGCCGCGAAATTTGATGCCAAGCCGGCGACCGCCGCTAAGTCAGCGCCTTCGGCTCCTGCGCCGGTAGCGGCCCCCGTTGCGATCCAGCACGTGAAAGGCACTGCCGCCGCAGGGAAGGGGAAGATGTCCCCCAAGGTGCGAACGATGATTCGCGAATACGGTGTCGATCCGGCCTCAGTTGTGCCGACCGGCAAAGACGGTTTGGTTACGGCTGAAGATGTCATGCGCACAGTTGAGGCCCGATCGGCCGCATCTGGTTTGACCTCCGGTCCGATCCCGGCACCCCCGCAACAAACGTATGTCGCGCCGATTTCCAGTGCGCCATCAGCGCCCGCGGCTTCCGCGGCCGCACAGGCCCCTACAGCTCCCAAAGTAAAAGTGCAGATTCCGGTCTATCCAACTCTGCCTGCCGATCAAAAAGAAACGCGCATGCCGCTGACCGGCGCCCGCAAGATGATCGCCGACCACATGGTGAAGTCCAAGCAGACTTCGCCCCATGTGACGACCTTTGAAGATATCGATCTGACTGAGTTGGTTACGTTCCGCGAAAAAACGAAGGCGGAGTTCCGCTCGACCTACGGCGTCAATCTTACCTATATGCCGTTCGTCATCAAAGCGGCCTGTGTCGGGCTCCGGAAATTCCCGACGATCAACGCCTCGCTCACCGAGAAAGAGATCATTCTCAAAAATTACATCAATATCGGTGTAGCGGTCGCCCGTGAGGAAGGGCTGATCGTGCCGGTTATCAAGCATGCCGACCGAAAATCGATCATTGAGATTGCTGTCGAGCTATCGCAACTCGGCGAAAAAGCACGCACAAATCGGCTACTGCCCGACGATGTCTCCGACGGAACATTTACGCTGACCAACGCCGGTATGTTTGGCGCAACCGCTTCGACACCAATTATCAGCCAACCGCAAGTCGCCATTCTGGGAATTCACCAGATTGTTAAGCGGCCGTGGGTAGTAAACAACCAGATTGTCATTCGGGATATTTCCAGCTTTGGGATGTCGTTTGACCACCGTCTTATCGACGGCCACACCGCCGTGCAATTTTTGCATATGGTGCACGAGTTCTTGGCCGATCCGGCCCGGATGATGTTGCACTTGCGATAGATATGGCCCTGGCGCGGCAAACAACATCGTTCGGCTGGCATCTACAACTCGGACAAGTCGATTATGAACGGACGCTCGCCTGGCAACGCGGGCTGGTCAAGATGCGTCTGGAGGGTTTTGCGCGCGACACGATTATCACGGTGGAACATCCGCCGGTAGTGACGGTCGGTCGCGACGGCCACGCCGAAAACTACAAAGATCTCAAAGAACAACCGTTTTTTATCGAGCGGGGCGGCGATGTGACTTTTCACGGCCCCGGACAATTGGTAGTCTATTATATTTTCAATCTGGCCCGGCGCGGGCGCGATCTGCATAAATTCATGGATCAAGTCCAGCAGGGGATTATTCAGGCACTGGAGAAATTCAACGTACCCTCCAAAGTGGGAGAGCAGTATACGGGGGTCTGGGTAGGAGAACGCAAGATCGCATCGATCGGCGTGGCGGTCAAACATTGGGTCACTTTTCACGGCGCGGCGGTAAATCTGCACACCAATCTTGAAGAGTTTGCCAAGATAAATCCGTGCGGCCTAAATCCGTCGACCATGACCTCGGTCGAGCGGATCACCGGCCAAAAAGTTAAACTTGACGATTTCGCCCGCGTGCTGTTGGATTGTTATTCAAAGGTATTTGAAACCGATTTCACGCCAATCGATTTGGACGCACTGGCTGAGGATATCGAGAGCCAATCGGGTGGTCACCAGGTTTAAGACGGTGATCGCCGTACGTATTTCAGGAGGAACACGATGGAACTGAAAGGCAAAGTCGCCTTTGTGTCGGGGGGAACCAGGGGAATCGGACTCTGCATAGCCGAAGGGCTCGCGGCAAGGGGCGCCGATGTCGTCCTCAACTATTTCAGGAGCCGTCAATCCGCCAATGAGGCAGTCGAGAAAATCAAGAGTTACGGCGTCGATTGCTATGCTCACCGCGCTAATATGGGGAATCACGATCAATTGCCGGCGCTTTTTGACGGTATCAAGGAGCGGTTCGGCAAGCTCGACATTCTCGTTTCAAACGCCGCGCTGGGACTATACACCAGCATGCTCCAGATCGACGACAAGGCGTGGGATCTGTCGATGCACACCAATGCCCGTGCGTTTTTGCATTGCATACAGCTTGGATCACCAATGATGCCCGATCATGCGCGGATCGTTACGCTCTCCTCGCTTGGTTCGATCAGATACATACCGGGGTATGCCGCGATTGGTGTTTCCAAGGCGGCGATTGAAAATATTGTCAGATATGCCGCGATTGAACTGGCGCCGCGCCATATCACGGTCAACTGCGTCTCGGGCGGGTTTATCGATACCAGCGCATTGACGGTTTTTCCCAATTACGAGCAGATGAAAAACGAAGTCGCCCAGCGAACACCGTTCAAACGGATCGGACGCCCGGAAGAAGTCGCCGAAGTGGTAGTATTTCTGACCTCGCCCAAAGCAAGCTGGATCACCGGCCAGACAGTGATTGTCGACGGTGGTTACTCGTTGATGTAAGCAAGGCGAGTTAGCGAAGCACCGCCCAGATCGTTCGGATTCCCACCATCAATAGCGCAATTGCCAGATAGCGCAAAATTCCGCGGCCCGATACCTTCTTTGAGTACCGTGCGCCGATTTGTGCCCCAACAATAACTCCGAGCGCCAGCGGCGGCAGTTTGCCTATCATCGGCGCTAAGTGTCCTTGCACAAAGTGCGCGACACTTCCACTGAATGACATAATCACCAGAATGAAGTGCGAAGTTGCCGTGGCAATATGTACCGGAAAGTTCAAAAGGTTGGTCATGGCGGGAACATGAATGACGCCGCCGCCAATTCCCAAAATGCTTGATAGAAACCCGACGCCAAAGCTGATCGCGATACCGATCCAGGGATTGAAGGAGAAAGAGTGGGTCTCGCCGCCCGAATCAGTGAGGTTGATATGCCACTTTCCGCTTGAGGCATGCGCAGTAGCAGTGCGACGCTCGGGGCGAAAGAACAGGTAGATCGCCAGTGCGCAAAGAAGCGAACCGATGATTATATCAAATACTCCACGCGCGATGTAGCTTGAAACTATAGCACCCAGCACCGTGCCGGGAAGTCCCGCCACCGCGAAAATGAAGCCTGACTTAAATTCAATCCGTTTCATCCTGGCGTAGGCGATCGAACCGGAAACGGCATTGAAAAAAACCATCGCAAGGGAAAGGGCGACTAACGAGTCGGGGTGAGCGGTGGGATAGAGCCAAAGAAGAATCGGCATTAAGAGAAATCCGCCGCCCACTCCTATAAGCGTTCCGGTACCGCCGATTGCGACTCCAAGTAGCAGGAACAAGACAAACGACACGGTGGGCGTGACTTTCTACGCGGCTACGGTCTGCCGCTTCTTTTGCCAGAGATAGACACCAAGCCCCACCACAAACAGCGCAACCGCGATCAGTTGATTATAGGTGATGCTCGTGCCGCCGAGATTGATAATCATCGCGCTCTCATAGAATCGGACATATTCAATTAAGAACCTGAAAACCGCCTCGCACATGAAGAGGATCGCGACGATCTGTCCGACAAATGCTCGCCGCTTTAAGAGTGTGTGCAGGGCGAAAAACAGTAGCAGTCCGTAGATCGAGCTGTACAACTGCGATGGATGCAGGTGGGACTGGCCGTACTGCAGGAATGGAATTGATCCGGCCGGATAGGTTACTCCCCAAGGCAGTTCAGTCGGTGTACCGAAACAACAGCCGTTTAAGAAACAGCCGATCCGGGCGACCCCGATTCCCAGGCCGAGGGTAGGGGCGAAATAATCGAAAACATCGAGCACCTGCAATTTGACCCGGTGGCAATACGCGATTGTGGCGACAACGGCGGTAACGATGCCGCCGTACAAGTTTAGACCGGCGATGCCAAAGTAGCCGTCGTGGAAGGGGTTTAGCGTATCGAGCCAGTGCCCGGAAAATTCGTCTATGTGAAAGAGAATGTAAAACAGGCGGGCGCCGAGCATCCCCGCGAAAATCATGATATAGGCTACGGTGATAAGTTGATCGATTGGTTTGCGGTCCCGCTTGCCGACCCGCATGATATACAGGACACCAAACAAGAACGCGAACGCGATCATGAGGCCAAAGGATCGAATGGGGACTGGTCCTATCTGAATCAGGTCAGGATACATGCGGCTGGCTCACTTTCGGAGATTGAACAATTGATTCGGTCGTTTGGGTCCATCGGGAGTGATATTTCACGACTATCCAGAATGCGCCTGCGCCGATCAGTGCGCCGACAAGGACATCGGAAAGATAGTGGAATCGCCCCCATACGGTGGCCATTGCCAAACCAATTACTATCGGAAGCATTATCCAACCCCATGGCCGGTAGTAACGAAAACAGAAAAGCAGAAAGACAAGCGCAACGGCTGTATGGGTCGACGGCATGCACCCGCCGTGGACTGCGCCATTGTGAATGACGTAATTGACCATCTGGCGAAAAACCGGGCCGTCGATGGTGTGCACATACTCGCCCGCGAAATGCCAGCGCGGACCTTCGATCGGATAGAGCGAAAAAAGCAAGTACGACGGGAAGAAGGTCAGGCAGACAGCGGCAGATGCCTCTTTGAATATGCGGTAGTCGCGCCTTAAGAAGATCGGAAGAAAAAATCCTGGGATCATGAAATAGTAAGCGAAGTAACAGAATGACAGAATCTCGGTGATGACGACATTTGGCGCCGACTTGTCCAAAAGTCGTGTCATCTCAAAGCCGAAAACGCTGTTTTCAAAACCGACCAGACCGGCATCCTGAAAGGAACTGGTGAATAGGAAGATCAACCCTTGAGTCATCGAATAGAAAAAGGGAAACAGAAATACCGGATAGGTGAGTCGTATGAAAGCAGACAGGCGACTCTTTCGGTCGTCGATGAAAGCGCCAATGTAGAGCGAAAGAATCAATCCGCCGGTGTAGAATGAGAGTTCATCTGCGAATTGACCGATCGGTCGCCCGAACGCGAGCACCAGCAGAGCAGTCAGTGCGCAGTAGGCCATCACTATCAGGTCGGTCGGATGGTACCGTTGGAAAAGCCGATTCACTCAGACTCCTCAGACTCGTCCGGGGGAGCGGCGTATTCTTCGGCAGGTTGCCCCGAGAATGCGGTCCCCGCGACGACCATAACAATCTCGCCTTTGATCGTTCGCCCTTCGATTTTCTTGAGAATCTGGCTGATCGATCCGCGAATGAACTCCTCGTACATCTTGCTGATTTCACGCGCGACACATGCCGGACGGTCGCCAAAAATCGTCAGCATTGCGGCCAGTGACTTCTGGAAGCGGAAGGGGGAGTCGTAAAAGACCATTGTGTGCGGAAACGCCTTCAATTCAGTAAGGCGGTTGACCCGTGTCGAATTCTTGTGTGACAAGAAGCCTTCAAAGAAAAAGCGGTCAGTCGGCAGTCCTGAGGCGGTCAGGGCCGGAATGATCGCGCATGGTCCGGGGAGAGCCGAGATCGGCAAGCCGGCGTCGACCGCCGCTCTGACAATCCGGTAGGCCGGATCGGAAATGCCCGGTGAACCGGCGTCGGAGATGACAGCCACCGTCGCCCCTTCCCGTATTCGCTCAATTAACTGCGCCGCGCGAGAAGACTCGTTGAACTCGTGGTAGCTGATAAGCTTTTTCTTAAGCCCGAGGTGTGCGAGCAGTCGCCCCGACACCCGCGTATCCTCGCAGGCGATAAGATCGGCATGTTCCAGCACGCGTATCGCCCGTTCGGTCATGTCATCCAAATTGCCGATGGGAGTCGGCACCAGATAGAGCCGACCTGTCAAATCAGGCATGGTCGGTTCTTTCAGGTTCGCAGTTGTACGTGGGCCGGAATCGGTGTGCGGCCGAGGGGGGCGATATCCGGCAAGACGCGTTTGAAAGCGTTTCTGTTGACCAGTGAAACAACTCGGCTGATGTCGGTCTGGTTGAATCCGGCCTTTTCCAACTCACTCATCGATAATGTGCCGCGGTCAACGATCTGCACCAGCAGTTGATCGATCCGGTCGTACTGCACGCCGATTTCAGTTTCGTCGGTCTGGCCTTCCCAAAGATCGGCGGTTGGTGGTTTGGCGATGATCGCGGGCGGTACTCCAATCAGTCGGGCGATTGCCCGTACTTCAGTCTTGTAAAGTTCGCCAATCGGGTTGAGCGAACAGGCGGAATCGCCGTACCAGGTAGTGTAGCCGAGAGCTATTTCTGTCCTGTTGCCAGTGCCGAGCACCAGACGCCCCAGTCGATGTGCATGGTCAAAAAGGATCGACATCCGTTCGCGCGCCATTTTGTTGCCGGCGCGAAGCCGATTGGTTTCGTCGATAGCGGGGAAATAGGCGTCAATCATCGGCGTGATATCAACGGTGACCGTCTCAATACCAAGTTGCTGGGCGTAGTGAGTGGCGTGTTCGACCGAGTGTGCCGAGGACGAACGGTAGGGCATGAGTACGCCGAACACCTTGTCTTTGCCGACCGCCGCTACCGCCAAACCGGACGAAACAGCCGAATCGATTCCCCCGGACAAGCCAATCACATACCCGGACATCCCGGACTGATTGAGTTTTCCGGTCAGAAATCGTTTGATCGTTTGGAGGGCTTTTTCTGGCTCAAAATGCTGGCTCATATACCACCTGAAAGTCGAGTGTATATAGCCGATTTCACATTTGGGGGCAAGCGGTATCCCGGCCGCTTGACAGGGGTGTTGGCCGCTCCTATCTTCTTGGCATAAACTCATATCAGTGGAGATATCATGGGCGTTAACAAAGCTATCCTTATTGGAAATCTGGGTAAAGACCCGGAACTGAAATACACGCCGAGCGGCAAGGCGGTTACCACTTTTTCGCTGGCTACCAGTGAACGCTGGACCGGCGCCGACGGCCAGAAAAACGAATCGACCACCTGGCACAATATTGTTGCGTGGGGGAAGCAGGCCGAAATTCTCAAGGAGTATCTCTCCAAGGGAAAACAGGTCTATATCGAAGGGCGGATCGATAATCGCAGTTACGACGACAAAGAGGGGAACAAGAAGTACATCTCGGAAATCGTCGTGACCAATTTCCAATTTCTCGGCGGACGTCCCTCTGAAGACCGCGGCGGTAGCGGCAGTGGTGGCGGCTCGGCCCCAATGCCGGAACCGTCGGGCGGCGGCGGCGGAAGTACCGACGACGACGATCTGCCGTTCTGATCAGAAATCACACAGTGAACGCATAAAGGCCCCGGCGACGGGGCCTTTTGTCTGTCTGTTCGTTGCGCAGAGATAGCGCGAAATCAAGACTAAGATCGCCGTTGGGGAACTCCGATGCACTGAGAGACGAGTAGTCCGGCCCGCGTTGCGGCCGGATTGTTCTGTCATAGTTGAAAGGAGTTACAGCACTATGCCCGGAGTGGTAGCAACTGTGAAGGGGTATTTCACCAAGCGGCAGAAATACCAATTATATTGGACGGTCTCGTTTCTCAGTCTAAGCGCGGTCGCCGCCTCAGCGACCATTATTTATTACTACAACGAGGTGATTGCCGGCGCGACGGCCGAAACAGCCACCGGACGAATTGAAACTTCGATGCTGACTTTGTTGCCGTACGCTATCTCGGCGATCATCGCGGCCATTACCGCACTTTCGGTAACCACCATCTGGCCGGTGACCAAGAGTATCGAACCGGGACGCGAATTGATCGAGCGTCTCCAGCAGATTGAACGCGGCGATCTGGCCACCAAACTCCGTGTCGGCGGCAACCATCAGCTCCGCGAACTTGTCACTGAAATGAACATCGCCACCCAATCAGTGGGTACGATGGTGACTCAAATCAAAGTCATCAACCGCCGCCAGTGGGGGGTGCTTTGCCGGATTCGTTTGGCGCTTGAAGAAGGGAGACCTGAAGAAGCCCTGCGATCAGTTGGCGAGATGGAGCGAAACTGGGATAAAATGGCGGAGGTCGAAGACCGCCTACTTACCTGATTTGTCTTTGCTTACTTGATCTTCGAGATTTCGAAGGCGCTTCCACAGTTCGGGAAGTCTGTCTGTGGCCGCTACGATCCGCCTTGCCTGGTGAATCTCCCGGGCGGGGAACCCAAACCAGGTTTCTCCGTCCGGGATCGATTTTGATACCCCCGATTGTGCGCCCACAGAAACTTTGTTGCCGATCTCGATATGTCCTACCAGACCGACCTGTCCAGCCAGCACGACGCCGTCACCGAGCTTTGTAGAGCCGGATATCCCCACCTGCGAGACAATGATGCAGTGCCTGCCAATCTCGACGTTGTGCGCGATCTGAACCAGATTATCGATCTTGGTTCCCTGTCCAATTTTGGTCGGCCCGAGAGCGCCGCGGTCTATGGTGGTGTTGGCGCCGATTTCGACATCGTCGCCTATTTCAACCCACCCAACCTGCGCAATTTTGTGTAGTCCTTTTTCAGTAGGGGCAAATCCGAAACCATCAGAGCCAATTACCACGCCGGGATGAAGTATGACATTGTTGCCGATCCGGGAGCCGTGCATGATTCGCACGCCCGGATAGATCAGGCAATTGTCGCCTATGGAAACATCGCGGTCAACATATGCCGAAGCCATGATCTGCGTCTCACGACCAATCTGTGAATTTGAGCCGATGTGTACAAGCGGTCCAACGCCGGCGTCTGGCCCTAACTGCACGGATGAATCAACAACCGCTGTCGGGGCAATCCCCGCTGGGACTCGCCGAGTCACCGGATGAAACAACTCTACGATTTTTGCAAACGTGAGATACGGATTGGGGTGACGAATGACCGGCAGGCGCGAACATGGCGCGTCAGGCGAGAGCACAAGGGCCGAGGCAGTTGTTGTTTCAATGAAATGCTGATACTTGATGTTGGCAACAAAGCTAATCTGGCCGGCGACCGCCTGTTCGATCGGGGCGACGCCCGATATGACAACCGAACTGTCGCCCGAAATCTCTCCGCCTACCCGGCCGACTATGTCGGCCAGGGAGAGCGCAATCTTATTGGTCGAGCTTTTCAAGTTTTGCCAGCACTTTGTCGGTCACTTCGTAACTGGGCTTGATATATCCCAGCCCGGAGTTGAGCGTGAAAATGACATCGTAATTTTCTTCTTCAGCCACTGCCGCAATTGCCTGCGTGATCTTGTCAAGAATCGGCTGGAGCAGTTCGGCCTGTTTGCGTTCGGCGGTTCCACTCGGACCGTAAATCTGGCGGGTGAAAAAGTCGAGGGCGTCTTTCTTGGTGCGAATTGTTGCTTCGCGCTCTTTTTTCTTCTCGTCGGAGAGGACAATCTTCTGATTGTTATAGTCTTCCAAGAGAGCGTTCAGTTCGTCGTTTTTGTCCTGAGTCTCTTTGTCCCAGGCCTTCCGCTCGGTTTCGAATTGTTCCTGAGCACGCAGGAAAGGCGGGTATTTGGTTTTGATCGTTTCGTCGTTGATGAAACCGATTTTCGACACCTGACCGAAAATCGACGGGCCGACCATCATCAGTGTGGCGGCCATCGCCAACCGGACTACCTGTTTGATGCTAAACATAACAAATCTCCCTATGATAGAACTTTTTCTAAGCTACTTAAAGGCGGTTCCCGCTCGGAAATGCGTATGGAATCCGCGTCCTTGACTGCCGCGCTCATCCAGCGGCTTGCCAAAATCAAAGCCGAGCGTGCCGATTCCGGGGATCGCTACGCGGACACCGAATCCCCAGCTCTTATACAATTTTTTGAAGATGTCGTCGCGGACCAGCCAGGAATTGCCGGCGTCGAAAAAGAGCACGCCGTAAATCTGCCGTTCGACGAGCGGGTATTTCAATTCAAAGTTCGAGGTAAACATATACTTGCCGCGTACACGTGTGGCGCCTGAAAGTGTATCAACCCGAATGGTATCAACCTGCGAAAGGTCGGGTTGCGTGTTCGATGTATCAGTATATACAAAGACAGTGTCGTAGCGGGTGATGATCGTGTCGGGGGTCAAAGAACCGTCGTCGTATCCGCGCACCACGCCGTCGTAGTTGGCTCCGCCAACCAAGAAGCGATCGGATGGGAAGATGTTGCCATCGCCCTTCGACGATGTGATTTGACCCCACTGGAACTCAGCGGAGAGGGAGAGTTTTCCCCAAACCGGCATAAAGTGCGAGTAGTTTATAATGTGTTTGTCGGATGTCCAAAATCCGCCAAAGAGGCCACCCGTCTTTTCAATCGAATACATGAAGTACGATCCCTTGGAGGCAAATTCAGGCAAGTTACGTGAATCGCGTGTAACAGTCAGACCAAGCGACGCGGCGGTGTGCCAGAGCTCGTTCAGTTCAAGAAGTGATCCGGGAAGCGGTCCGGTTGTTTGATACGCGCTGACCCAGCCGGTTTCGGAGTTAGTCGTGTCTTTGAACTTCTGCCAGGTATGGGTATTCAAAAATGAATTGCTTCTAACGAACGTTGTGTCAAAGTCGTGATACTTGGTTCGCTCAAGCCGAGTGGTGGCGGTCATGCGGAAATAATTGTCGGGCCATTTGAGGCGTTTGCCAAGCCGAACCGAACCACCCTGACGGCGCTCGGTGTATTCGTCGAAGTATCGCCTGCTGATATTGAAGGCGTCCCAGCCAAGCAGAGTCGGGCGGCCCAGAAACCATGGTTCGGTAAATGACAGGGACAGCGAATTACGGTTTTTCCCGAAATCGACATTGAACGAAAGCGATTGCCCGTTTCCGCC
The DNA here is from genome assembly GCA_964571235.1 of uncultured Ignavibacteriales bacterium. Lineage (GTDB taxonomy): Bacteria > Zixibacteria > MSB-5A5 > GN15 > FEB-12 > JACRAV01. The sequence goes on from CAZNAI010000007.1 coordinate 100,916, forward strand.
CAGATTCGGAATCCCAACGCCAACGTTTCCGACAAACTTGTCCTGACTGTTGTATCCGGCACCTGCGTTGAGCTGACCAGTCGGCTTTTCTTCGACTTTGAATTCAAGGTCGACATCGCCGTTAGGCAGGTCGATTGGCGCCGGTTCAACTTTGGCGAAATAGTTAAGCGCCATTACATCGCGAAATGAACGAAGCAAAAGTGAGCGATTGAATACCTGCCCCGGACGGACGGCGATTTCCCGGCGAATCACTTTGTCTTTGGTGCGGTTGTTGCCCACGATGTTGACCATGTTGATATGCGAGGGGAGACCCTCAGTGATCGCATAGCTGATATCGATTATTGAATCCGAGCGGGTTGCTTTGGTGTCATCGATCCGGACATGCAGATGCCCGATATCCTGATACGAGGTATACAGGTTGAAAATCGATTCGTCGTAGACCTCGGAACTGAAGACCGCCAGCTTCTTGAAGTTAATCTGCGACTGCAGGGCAGGAGTTTTAAGTACATCGTTCCCGGAGAAAGTTGCGTCGCCGAAGTAATAGCAGGGCCCCTCGTAAAGCGAGAGGTATATCTTCATCCGATTGGCGACAGTATCAATATGATTGGAGTCGGAAACGATGTGGGCGTCGATAAACCCCTTCTTGTGGTACTCCTCGACAACCTTATCGAGGTCTTCCTGGTATTTCTCCTGCGCGAAGTCGGAGCTTTTCAAAAAGCCGCGCTTTTTGTTGCGCATTTTGGAGATCACTTTGTCGCTCGGCACTCGGACATTTCCGGTGACTAACACAGAATCGACTTTGACTTTCTCGCGCTCTTGGATGTTGTAGGTGAGCGAGGCCTCGGTCGAGTCGGCCGAGTACGCTATCGACGGCTCTGCAATGGCGCGAAAATACCCTTTCTCTGCGTACAGCGAGAGAATTTTTTCTTTCTTCTCGTGAATCAAGTAGGGGGAGATAAATCCGCCGATTCCCAGGCCGAGTTTTTCGGTCAGGTCCTTCGAATTGAATTTCTTGTTCCCCGAAAATGACAAGGCGGTGAGCTTGGGGACTTCTTTGACATTGATAAATACTTTGATCCCGCCGGTGACCGGCTGGCTTTCGACCACGACTTCGGAGAACATTCCCAGTCCATACAGCCGCTTGATCGATTGTTGGACGAGCGGGGAGGTAAGCGTGGTTCCTTTGTCGAAGGAGCACACGCCTAAAATGAGTGAAGTTGTCGCGATATGATTGCCGGTGACTTCGATGTCGACGACCCGATACGAATCTTGCGACCGTACCGCCGGTGAAATCAGAATCAATAAGAGAAGTAAAAGAGCAGTCCGTGCTCTACAGTACATCGAGTCCCTTGTCCCGGTCAACCTTTGGGAGCGACAATACGAGTGATCTTGATCTCGGTATACCCTTGGCGATGTCCGAGTGTCTTGCGGGCTTTGGTCCGGCGTTTATAGCGGTAACCCCGCACTTTTTCGCCCAACCCGTGGGAAACGACTTCGGCTTCGACCTTGGCGCCATTGACATACGGCGTTCCAATCGACGCACCAGAGTCTGATTTGACCATCAGTACTTTATCTATGGTCAGCTTGCCGCCGGCGGCGACATCGCTATGGTCAACTTTGATCACTTCGCCTTCCGACGCGGTGACCTGGCGACCACCAATTTGCATAATTGCCTGCATGAAATTCTCCTCGCTCACTGTCTATACGAACCAAACGTAAATTTTCTACCGGCCAAACTTCCAAAGGTACGGCATTTGTTTGCCAAGTCAAGGGCATTGTGGACCGTGTGGCGACCCACCGATTGGCCGTTCTTTGACTTAAACTCTTGAGTCACATTGGGGTTCCATACTGTTTTCGTCGCTTTCCGCCAATCGGGCGCAATGGTGATTGCCCTTTGAAACCGAGCCGGTATATTCGGCGTTACGAAAGGACCAAGATGCCCAGAGAAAACAAAGCACCGGATTCAGCGCCTTTTGAGTTGGTGGCCAGTTTCGAGCCACGGGGGGATCAGCCGGCGGCTATCGTCGAACTGATGACCGGACTGGCCGAGAACAAACGGCATCAAGTCCTGCTCGGGGTAACCGGCTCGGGGAAGACCTTCACGATGGCCAATGTGATCGCCCAATACGGCCGGCCGACCCTGGTTATTTCGCACAACAAGACACTCGCCGCACAGTTGTACGGCGAGCTCAAGGCCTTTTTCCCCAAGAATGCGGTTGAGTTTTTTATCAGCTACTACGACTACTATCAGCCCGAGGCATATCTTCCGACAACCGACACCTATATCGAAAAAGACACCGCAATAAACGAAGATATCGACCGCCTCCGTCTGCGGGCGACCGCGTCACTACTGGAACGGAACGATGTGATCATAGTGGCGTCGGTTTCCTGTATTTATGGAATCGGTTCACCGGCTGAGTATGAGCGGCAGATGATCTTCTTTGAAGTCGGCGCTCAGTTCGACCGGGATGAAGTAATCCGCAACCTCATCGCTATTCATTACAACCGCAACGAAGTCAGCTTCACGCGGGGCAATTTCCGGGTACGTGGAGATACGATTGAACTGATCCCCGCCTACCACGAGACGGCGCTTCGATTTGAATTTTTCGGCGATACGATAGAACGAATTACCGAAATTGAGCCGCTTACCGGAGAGATTATTTCCGAGCGTCAACGGGTGGCGATCTATCCGGCCAAGCACTTTGTCACCTCAAAGCCGACTCTTGATACCGCGATTGCCAAAATCCAGGAGGAACTGAAGGATCGGCTCGAGGTTTTTCGCCAACTGGACAAACTGCTCGAAGCCCAACGGATCGAATCGCGCACCAAGTACGATCTCGAAATGCTCAAAGAAGTCGGCTACTGTTCGGGAATCGAGAACTACTCCCGGTATCTGACCCACCGCGAGGCAGGGGAGAGGCCGGAAACGCTTATTGACTTTTTCCCCAAGGATTTCTTAGTCATCATCGACGAATCCCACCAGAGCATCCCTCAGATTCGAGCGATGTACGCCGGCGACCGCAACCGAAAAGAGACGTTGATCGAGCACGGGTTCCGGTTGCCTTCTGCTCTTGATAACCGGCCCCTCTTTTTCGAGGAATTTGAATCGCTTATGCCGAGTGTTGTCTATGTCTCGGCCACTCCGGCCGACTTTGAACTCCAAAAGGCGGAGGGGGTAGTAGTCGAGCAGGTGATTCGCCCAACCGGCCTTTTGGACCCGCAGATTACTGTGAAACCACTGCGTACGCAGGTCGACGATCTGCTTGAGCAGGTCCGCCTCCGGTCAGCCAAGGGAGAGAGGACACTAGTGACAACCCTCACCAAACGGATGGCTGAGGATTTAACCGACTATTTGAGCAAAGCCGGGGTTCGCGTTCGGTATCTCCATAGTGAAATCGATAGTATCGAGCGCACGGAAATCATCCGCGATCTTCGACTGCATGAATTCGACGTTCTGGTCGGGATCAACCTTTTGCGAGAGGGACTGGATCTGCCGGAGGTCTCGCTGGTGGCAGTGATGGACGCCGACAAAGAGGGATTCCTGCGCTCGGAGCGGTCGCTCATCCAGACATCCGGCCGTGCGGCCCGCAACAAGAACGGCGAGGTCATATTCTACGCCGACAAAATGACCGATTCGATGCGCAAGGCAATCGAAGAGACCAATCGACGGCGTATCAAACAACTTGCCTATAACGAAGAACACGGGGTCAACCCTGAGACAATTTTCAAAACCCGTGACGAAATCCTCCGTTCGACCCGCTTTGCCGACAGTAAGACGGTCGAGGAAGTCACTTTCGAAAAACCGGAGCATTTTAACCTGATGTCGCGCGAGGATCAGTCCGAGTTCCTCCTGCAGGCGATGAAACGGGCGGCGGATAATCTTGACTTTGAGACCGCCATGTTGCTTCGTGATGAGGTGACAAAGCTCAAAGATGAGATGAAAAAAAGTAAACTACGGGCCCGGCGGTAGCGTCCATAGCATATGAACATTCAAGTACGAAATATAGTTTTCCTCGGGGCGGCAGTCTCGGCACTCGGCCTTTGGGCCGGCGGCTGTAGTGAAAAGGATGTCCCTTTCGTCAGCGACATCAACCATATGATGCAGTTTCTGGACCGTACCGAAGCGGGGCAGGATCTCTTTCGCTGGGACAGTCTGATTATCCCGGCAGACTATACACTGCCGTTTACGACCGCGACCTTTCGGGATTCAGTGGTCGGCCACACTCGTTCTAATCAGTTCGATTCCATCCGCTACGAGGAGTTCGGCGTTCCGGTCGGGAACCAACCGGCCTGTAATTTCAAGATCAGTGATACCTACGACATTCGCACCCGCAAAATCGACGGAGTCGATACGACGTATGTCGATGACCGACGAACTATCGTTCGCTCCGGAAAGTTTGTAAAACTGGGGAGTGACTTTGAAGATTTTTTGGGTTGGTCATTGTGGTCTTTTGCCGGCCGCGATCTCTTATCGCCCGTTGCCCCGACAATCCAGGTAACGACGACATTTCAACCGATTGGCCAAAGCGCGGTGGCGGTAAATCAGGATCGCCTTGTGCGTCTCACTGAAAGCCGGACAATTGCCAGCGGCACGAACGTCATCCTCAAGACTATTTCTAACACTGCCGATTCCCTGCGCGAACCGGCGGTTATCTTGAGCGCTGAGGATATTTCAGGATTTGTACAGAGGTCAATGATCCGGGTGGACCGGGATCATTATTTGGATACTCTGAAAACTCCGGCGAATAACAAACGACTCTGGAATCTGATCCTGGTGCAGACATTCCACGACACCGAATTTTTCTTCACCGGCGGCTTTATCATTCCGTATCGCGTACCGCAATGACGCAATAGCCTTGGTAGCCCAACCTTTAGGTTGGGATGGACATCTCTACCTGAATCTCATCCCAACGCAAGCGTTGGGGCACTCATGTGGCCCCGAGTGATCCTAATCTTCCTCGTATGTCTTTTTGATTCGATTCACAACTTCCGGGTCGGCCAAAGTGGTCGTGTCCCCCATGATTTTTCCTGTTGCGATATCACGAAGCAAGCGTCGCATGATTTTCCCCGATCGTGTCTTGGGCAGGTCGGCCGAGAAGATGATTTTCTCGGGGCGAGCCAGTGAACCGATTTTGCGGGCGACATGGTCTTTCAGTTGGCCCATCAGACGTTGATCGGCAACTTGGCCTTTGGCTAAGGTCACGAACGCCGCCAGAGATTCGCCTTTCAGTTCATGGGGAATTCCGACCACAGCCGCCTCGACAACCGCCATATGCTCGACCAAAGCTGACTCGACTTCCATAGTGGAAATCCGGTGACCGGCGGTGTTGATGACATCGTCGACCCGTCCCAAAATCCACAGATACCCGTCTTTGTCGATCTTGGCGCCGTCGCCGGGAAAGTAAATCCCCGGCCATTTCGACCAATAGGTGTCGACGAACCGCTGACGGTCCCCCCAGATTCCGCGGAGCATCCCCGGCCACGGTTTGGTGATCGCCAGATACCCGCCGCCTTCTTTGATCGGTCTGCCGTTTTCGTCGAGTACTGCGACTGAAATTCCCGGAAATGGACGGGTGGCCGATCCCGGTTTAGTCGCGGTGATACCGGGGAGGGGAGTGATCATGATATGCCCGGTCTCAGTCTGCCACCAGGTGTCGACAATCGGGCAGAGATTCTTGCCAATGACCTCTTGGTACCACATCCATGCCTCTGGATTAATCGGCTCGCCAACCGAGCCAAGTAGACGCAATGTTGACAGGTCATGTTTCTCCGGCCATTCGCGCCCCCATTTCATAAAGGCGCGAATCGCGGTCGGAGCGGTGTAGAAGATCGTAACGCCGTGATCTTCGACCAATTGCCAGAACCGGTCCGGATCGGGCCAGTCGGGAGCGCCTTCATAGATAACCTGAGTCGCGCCGTTGGCCAGCGGACCGTAAGTAATGTACGAATGCCCGGTCACCCAGCCGCAGTCGGCCGTGCACCAGTAGACGTCGTTGTCTTTGATGTCGAAGACATATTTGGCGGTCGCATATGCGCCGGTCATGTATCCACCGCAGGTGTGCCAGATACCTTTTGGTTTTCCGGTTGAACCGGATGTGTACAAAATAAAAAGCGGGTCTTCCGAATCAACATGCACCGGCGGACAATACCCTTTGGCCCCCTGCATCAAACGGTGCCACCAATGGTCGCGCCCTTCTTTTACTCTGAGCAAAAAGTCGCCGCGTTTCACAATCACGACATGTTCGATCGTGGGGCAGTCCAGTAGCGCGACATCGGCGTCGTGCTTCAGTGGAATAATCTGCCCGCGACGATAGCCGCCGTCGGCTGTGATCAAGAGTTTAGCGCCGGCGTCGTTGATTCTCTCCCGGAGAGCGTCGGGGGAGAAGCCGCCGAAAACGACCGAATGTACTGCGCCGATACGCGCACAAGCCAGCATCGAGATTACCAGCTCGGGAATCATCGGAAGGAAAATCGCTACCCGGTCGCCCTTGGTGACCCCAAGCGACTTAAGAACGTTTGCAAATTTATTGACCTGTTTCCAAAGGGCATAATAGGTAAATGTCCGACGTTCCCCTGGTTCACCTTCAAAGATCAGCGCCGCTTTGTTTTTTCGGCCATTGGATAGATGCTGATCCAGGCAGGTCTCGGTGATATTGAGTTTCCCGCCGACAAACCACTTGGCATCGGGAGCTTTCCATTCAAGCACCTTGGTCCATTTCTTTTTCCAGACCAAATTCTCTGCCATCTCCGCCCAGAATTTCTCAGGATTGTCTGCGGTCTTTTTGTAGATCGACGGCGAGTTCCAATGAGCATGTTTTGCAAATGACGAAATTGGTTTGAACTGTCGCTTTTCGTCAAGAAGCGTTTCGATTCCTTTGGGGGCGTTTGTGGGAGCGGGCTTGGCAGATTTCGCACGAGGCATGGTAATCGGGTCTCCTGGCTGATGATTTATACGGTGAATATGACCCGCCGAGGTCGCCTAAGTCAACAATTGCACTCGACTTGGCAGGCCTGCCCACAAAGAGCTAGTTCGCGGCAAAGTGCGCAAAGAGGGTAACAGCCAGACGGCGGCGCAGAAACTGAGGCGGCGAATTGAGAGGTTACCGGATAACGACTTGCGCCCAAAAAGCCGGAAATCCGCAGATTTCGCCGGTTGGCCTGATCTTTGCACTAAGGGGTTCCGGACAAGTCTCTGCTTGACTGAAAAGGAACTTGAGGTTATATTCGTCATGCTAAAGGTACATAGTAAGTTAGCGTCAAAAGCTACCTGCGATTTGGTCAACCGGGGATCGGTTAATACCCGGACAAAAATAGTGTGTTCGAAAAGTTTATGCGCCAGTGGTGCGTCTGTGTGTGACTCGCTCTGGTAATTGGAATATTGCGTAGACAACTACCGTTGTTTGCGTAGGAGGAAAGATGAAACGGATCGGGTTTCAGTATCTCTTCTACATATTCCTGATGATGTTTGCGATCGTGATTCCGGCATTCGGCGCCGGAACGCAGTCGTCGAATGTCTCAGGAACAACCAACTCATCGTTGGCCGAGCCTCAATGGGTGCCAACGCTGATTCTACCCCATGACACAACGATTCGATTGTGTACTGCGGCGCCAATCTGTTACGACGTCAAGGGAAGCGATCCTGACTCAAGGGACACGCTCACCTTAACGCTGATTTCCGGCCCGATCGTCTTCTCGCCAAAAAAATTCCCGAGTAATTCATTCACCCAGTCGATCTGCTTCACCCCGACTGCGTTCAGTACCTATCAGTTTATCTGGAAAGTCACCGATCAGACCGGCAAGAAAGACATTGATACAATCACGTTCACTGTCGATGTCAATTATCCACCGGCCATCTCCGATCAATCACTCTCAGGCACGCTGTGCTCGGGGGATACGACTCGTGTGATTGGTATTAATGCTACCGATCCGGATCGCGACAAGCTCCGTTTTGTCCTGCTCAGTGGCAACGGCACAATCAACGACTCGACCGGCGAGCTGATTTATTACACGTCGGTTCCAGGTATCAACACCTTTTCCGTGGCTGTCTACGATTCCTGTGCGGGTGATACCGCTATTATTTCCGATACAGTTACTGTCAGCCAACCGCCGGTACTCGTTACCGAGAACAAAACGATATTTGCCTGTGACACCTGTGTAATCAGCTTTGATGTTATCGCGCACGACCCCGAAGGCGGGCCGGTGCAGATAGTCCAGTCGGAAGGGCCGGGCGAATTCCAGATGGTGACTGATACATCCGGACGCACGACCTTTAAGGTAGACCATGTCGACTCGGCACAATATGTCTTTGTCTATTGTATCGCCGACGACTGCCTGGCCGGTCAGTCAAACCAGTATCGCGTACCGATCTGTATTCTGGATACTGTCGTTATCACGGTCATATTGAACAAGCCGCCGGTGCTGACTTGTCCGAGCGACCAGGTGTTCTCTGGATGCGACGTACAGGCGGCATGTTGGACCGTCGGTGTAACTGATCCTGACGGCGATTCTGTAAGCCTTCGCCTGTTATCAGGCGGCGAAGCAACACTAACAGACGGCTTGGTTTGCATCTTCTTGCAAACGCCGGGGGAATTTGACGTCGTTATTGAGGCCACTGACAAGTGCGGCGCCACCGATACTTGCATCACGCATGTTACTATTAATCCAAACCATCTGCCGGTAGTAACTTCCGGAGATAATTTCTCACTGGACTTGTGCAAATCGGAACAGGTTTGCGCGAGTGTCTGGATCGACGACCTCGATCATAATGTCGCGTCGATTTTGGTAAATTACGGTACCTACGACAAGCAGGGGAACAAGATCTGCTTCATGGCCGACACCGCCGGCTTGTACTCGATTATCACAACTGCCATCGACTCCTGCGGCGCGACCGACAGCGATACGACCCTGGTAACCGTCACGATCAATTCCTCGCCGGTGGTCCATCTCGGCGGCGATACGACTATCACGCTCTGTCAGCCTGAAGAAATCTGTCTGCCTCTGACTGTAACCGACAATAATATCAAATCGGTCTACGCCAGCTTTGGTCAGATTCGCGACGGATATGTTTGCTTTACGCCAGCAGTCTCCGGCACCGATACGATCATTGTCACCGCCACTGACAACTGCAATATCATTGTAGCCGATACGCAAATCGTTACAGTAGTGCTCGGACATTCTGCACTCCTGCGTTGCCATCCGATCTATCATTTCTTCGGCTGTACTCTTGACTCGACCTCGACTTTCTGTTTCTCGCCGCTGGCGACTGGCGACACCACGGGAGTGACTCTTCGTGTACTTTCAGGCAACGCGACAGTCAATGGCCACGAGATTTGTGTCAAATCCGACATTGCTACCGAAATCACGGTCGTCATTGAAGCCACCGGCACCTGCGGCACGCCCGATACCTGCACAACCGTTGCCCGTATTCATTCCAACGATCCGCCGATGGTGCACACCGCCGAGGATTTCAGTGTATTTTTGTGTCAGCCCGGTAGCCTTTGTCTTAATGCCACCGTCGACGACATGGATGTCAACCTGTTCAGTATCGTGTCGAGTATCGGCACCTACGACCGCCCAACTCAAAAACTCTGTTTCAACGCCGACACCTCGGGCCTGTACACAATCATTCTCACTGCGACTGACAGTTGCGGCGAGAAGGGGAGTGATACCACGCTCGTCTCGGTCTGGATTAACCAACTCCCCGAGGTGAGCGTCGGCAATGACTCGACTATCAACCAATGTGAGCCGGGACCGATTTGTATTCCGGCTTATGTGATCGACGAAAATTTCAAGACGATTTACACCAACATAGGGACATACAGCCGCGACAGCCGGACAGTCTGTTTCACGCCTGATTCAAGCGGACTTTACACGCTCATACTCGGAGTAGAGGACAGCTGCGGACGCACGGCCGCTGATACGGTCAAACTGAATATCACCACCGGCCACAAGCCGACAGTGTCGGTGCCCGATTCGACCATCTATATCTGCTATCCGAAAGAAATCTGTTTGCCGGTGAGTGTGAACGATATCGACGGCGACCTGTCGAACGTGACAGTCAACCGTGGCAAGTACAAAAACGGCTCGGTCTGCTTTGTCCCATATAGCGCCGGCGCCTATCCAATCATTGTCACCGCGACTGATCGTTGCGGAAATATCGTGGCTGATACGGCACTGGTAACTGTCCGCACCGACCAGACGGTCAATATTGTCGTCCCGCGTGACACCAGCGTATTTCTCTGCACCGCCGACACGCTTTGTTTCCCGATTGGCGGGATCCCGAGCGACGCGACTGTCAAGATTTTCGGCACCAATGTGAAGTGGCACCCGGAAAACCAGACTGTCTGTTTCTACTCTGACTGCTGTCTGCAGAACACCATCCGCGTTGAAGTGACCACTGCCTGCGGCACCAAGTACACCAAGTCGTTTACCGTGTCAGTGCAGACCAACTCCTCGCCGATTGTGGCGGTTCCACGCGACACGACTATTCTGGCCTGTGCGCCGGGCGGACTGATCTGCCTGCCGGTGGCAGTAGCTGATCTGGATAGCAATGTCTCGCAGGTAGCAGTTTCGTTCGGCGACTACGATGCCTACCGTCAGCGCTGGTGCTTCACCGCCGACACGGCCGGAACATATACAATTGTCGCGACCGCGACTGATTCCTGCGGCCTGTTCGGTCAGGCGACCTCAAAGGTGCATGTGACGTTCAATAGACCGCCGCAAGTCCAGTTGGTTCCAGACGGTTCCAGTGCGGATATCTGCGGAGACACAGTTGTAATCTGCAACATTTATGTCACCGCTTCCGATCCAGAAGATAATATCGTAAGTATCTCGTCGCCCAACGGGCCGTATCGGCCGATTGTGAGCGGCCCGGGCTATTCCTTTGGAACACTTTGCTTTACGGCGACACACACGGGCACTTATTGGCCGACCATCGTCGTTACTGATGCGTGTGGACGCCAAGCAATAGATTCGACCGAAATATGGGTGCACCGCGCCGACTCGGTTCACATAAACTGCCAACAACCGCAGGACAACGAGCAGTTCTGCAAGACTGATACGATAAAGATACCACAGCAGATATTTGGAAATCCGTCGCAGGTTATCTCAAATATCGGCTATTGGAAAGACGGATATCTCTATCTACCGGCTGATACTACCAAGCCGCTGAATACCTTCGAAATCACACTCATCGCGGTCGGTAGTTGCAACACCGACACCTGCAATTTCACATACCTAGCAAGCTGGATCGACAAAACTGAAATAGTCTGTCCGAACGACACCACGGTCGCGCTCTGCCGGCCCGATACACTGGTCTATCACCTTCGCCATGAAGGATATGTTCCGCCAACCGGTATTTCGGTCAATCCTCCGGCCTACGTTGACGGGTACACTCTCTATGTACCGCTTGAGGGAACCGGATCGCATGATCTGACGCTCATTGCTTTTGGCGCCTGCGGCAGCGACACTTGCTCGTTCACCGTCAATGCAACATTGAACACCCCGCCCGTGGTCGAATCACGCGACACGACCTTACTCCTATGCCAGCTCCAGCAGGTCTGCCTGCCGATCCATGTCAGCGATCAAAATGGCAATATCACCAGCATCACCACTTCTCTCGGTGAGGTAGTCCGGATCGCCGGTGTAGCGCCGATTGACGGCAACAAAAAGAAAGACGCTTTGCTCCGCCGCTTTATCGACGAGGGCACTACCCACGCCGCCGTGCTCAACACCAACGCCGATACCACCGTGCAAGTCTGTTTCACCCCAGACCGCTTCGGCGAGTACAAGATTATTGTCACCGCGACCGACGCTTGCGTAAGTGTTCAGGACACAGTAGTTGTGACCGTCAACAGCGACGGCTCGGTAGCCATCGTCTGCCCGCAAGTTGAGCCTTCTCAGCTATGCGCGCCGACATCCCTGTGTGTGCCGGTCACTGTCACAGGTGAGGGATATGTTGTCACGGCGAGTTTCGGCACGTACGAAAACGGCCAGCTATGCTTTAGCGCCGATACCAGCGGAACATATCGAATACAAATAGTCGCGACCGCCTCTTGCAACGCCGATACCTGCGACTTGACTATCCCGGTGACTATTTATCCGCCGGTCGATGTCACCTGTCGCGGCGCTGATACAACGGTGAATGTCTGCGCCACTGGTGGCACAGTCTCGATTCCAGTGTCTGTTACCGGTGCATCGTCAGTCGTCGTTTCTCCGGAGAATGCGCAAATCGTCGATGGCCACATTATCATCCCGATCACCGGTTCGGGCACATTCCCTGTTAAAGTTGTCGGTTCCAATCAATGCCACGCCGATTCGTGCGGATTCAATTTGACCGTGAAAGTCAACCAGCCGCCGGTAGTGACCGTTGCGCCGTCGATCGATGCCCCGCTCTGCACGCTTGAACGAGTCTGTATCAAATTCAACGTCACCGATTCGGACAACAACGTAGTCGAACTGCGCTCCTCGCTTGGCGTCATCAATGACTCAGTGCTTTGTTTCACGCCCAACGCCTTTGGCGACTATCCGATCACGATCACTGCAATCGACGCCTGCGACGACACCGTTTCCGCTTCAACCTTGGTGCATGTGACTCCGTTGGCTCAGGCCAATATTGCCTGCCCCGAGGGCTCGATCTTTGTCAGCAAACCGCTTCCGGATTCCGTCCGGATCGACCTGCCAATTACTCCGGCAAACGCCGTGGTGACCGTGTCGCCGAATGGCGTTTATGACCACGCGAACCAACAGGTGGTGGTCTACGTAACCGGTCCGGGCACGTTCAACTACAGCGTAATCGCGACGACCGAATGTAGCGCCGATACCTGCGGTGTCACTGTCGAAGCCGGCGAGTATATCCCGGCCCATGTCGAGTGCGCCGGATCAATCGATACGACTTTGTGTCTGAATGGTCCCGACACGATCTGCTTCCCGGTGAATATCACCGGTACGGCAGTCAGTGTGACAGTTTCGCCGGTCGGAACATACTCCAATGGCATTGTCTGCGTGCCGGTCAGCGAATCGGGAATTCTCGATATCACGGTCATCGCGTCCAATCTGACCAACGCCGACACCTGCACCTCGCGGATCAACATCGTCGGTGGTCACCCGCCGATTGTCCAGTTGCCGAACGACACAACTATCACACTTTGCAATGTGACCGGCATTTGTCTGCCGGTGAGCATTACCAAGACCGATTTCGGCATCGCCGATATTTCGGTGCAGGGTGGACGGTTTGTCAATACTGACGGCATGTATATCTGTTTCGACGCCCTGCGCGACACCGTGCAGACAATCGTTGTCACAGTGACCGATTCCTGCGGCAAGACAGCGGTTGATTCACTGATTGCGACTGTACGAATCAATTCAGCGCCGGTGGTGACTCTCGAAAGTCAGATCAGCCGGTCAATCTGTGCGCCGGGCCAGGTCTGTATACCGGTCTCAGTCTCCGACGCCAACCTTATGTCGATTGTAACTAATGGCACTTACAACGCCGAAACTCACGAAGTCTGTTTCGACGCGACTGCTTCGGGTGTCTTTTCTATCACCGTCACGGTCACCGACAGTTGCGGCGCCGAGACTTCCAAGACGGCCGATGTCAATGTTCAGATCAACAATGCGCCGATCATCGTGGCAATGCGCGACACTACCGTGTATATGTGTTCGCCGCAATATATCTGTCTCCCAACTGCGATCAACGATCCCGACGGCGAACTATTGGATATCAAAGTCAACCGCGGCAAATACGAAAACGGCGCGATTTGCTTTGCGCCGTACGACAGCGGCACCTACCAGATTATCGTCACCGCCACCGACCCGTGCGGCGCGGTTACAGCCGACACAGCTAATGTCCGCGTGATCACTGATCAGGGCCTGCAACTGGTCTGTCCGAACGACACGACAATATTCCAGTGCCGTCCTGACACCCTCTGTTTCCCGATTGGCGGCATTCCGGAGGGCGCGACTGTCAAAGTGGTCGGCACCGGCGTGAAGTACAACGCCGCGACCAAATCTGTCTGTTTCTACTCAGACTGCTGTTTGGAAAACACGATCAAAGTCTATGTGACCACCAAGTGCGGCACCTATTCGTGCCAGTTCACTGTGCGCGTGCAGACCAACTCGGCGCCGGTCGTGGCTCTTGGACGCGACACGTCAATCTTGTCCTGCGGCACATTCGATAAACTCTGTCTGCCGGTGGCGGTCAACGATATCGACAACAACGTGGTTTCAATTACGGCTGTCGGCGGCGACTACGATGCCTATCGTCAGATTGTCTGCCTGACGCCGTCGCAGGCCGGAACTTATCCGATCATAGTCACGGCCACCGATGCTTGCGGTCTCAAAGATGTTGATACCGTAGTTGTGACAGTTCGTGAGAATCAACCTCCGACTGTATTGTTCTCAGCGGCCGACACGCTTTATCAGCAGTGTATCCCGACTCAGATTTGTATTCCGGTGACAATCGCCGATCCGGATGGCAATATCGCGCAGATTGGTGTCGACGGCGGCACGTACAATTCGCAGACCGGCCAGGTCTGCATCATGCCGACCGGCGCCGGACGTTTCTGTGCGACTATCGTGGTTGCCGATAAGTGCGGCGCCCGTTCCGAAGCGACATTCTGCGTGACCGTGATTGGTGGCCAATACGTAGATATCACCTGCCCGAATCCGCGTCCTACCGACACACTTTGTGTTGGCGGGCCAGTGTGTATCCCAGTGGCGATCGCCGGCTCGGGATATGACGTGCAGACCTCGTACGGCAACTGGACCGAAGGCTCGCTCTGCTTCAATGCCGACACCAGCGGCACGTACGTCATCAAGATCAAGGCGACCGCTCAGTGTAACGCTGATTCGTGCACGATTACTCAGGTTGTGAAGATTCTCGATAAGGTAGAGGTGGCTTGCCCCGGTAATAAGACCGTATTCCTCTGCTCGGCTGATACGCTCTGTTACGACCTGACTTTGTCATCCTCGGTGACCGGAGTCACCGTATCTGCGCCGGCGTATGTGACTGGCAGTCAGGTCTGCGTGCCGATTCTTCAGGGGGGTGTTCAGAATATCACCGTGATAGGCACCGGCCGTTGCGGCGCCGACACTTGCTCTTTCACGGTCACCTCGACTTTCAACAGTGCGCCGATTGTCAACGCAGGCAAAGACACAACCCTTACCGAATGCACATTCAAAGAAGTTTGTCTGCCGTTCACGGTCACCGATGCCAACACGAACGTTGCGGTAGTAACGGTAACCACTCCCGCGACTATCGTCGGCAACACGATTTGTTTCACGCCGACCAGTTATGGCGTGACCGACTTTATCATCACCGCCACTGATTCGTGCGGCGGTCAGGACAAAGACACTGTCCGGGTGACTTACAACCAAGGCGCCTCGGCCAATATCACTTGCCCCAACGGTGTCCAGTTTGCCTCGCTCTGCAAGGCCGACTCGGTGTATATCGTGGCCCCGATCACACCGTCGAACGCAGTAGTGGTTGTCTCGCCGAGCGGAAACTACAACCCCGCCACCGGCAAGATCTCGTTCTATGTGACCTCGGGCGGCACCAAGCATATCAAGGTGATCGCCTCTGCTCAGTGCGGAGCGGATACCTGCGAATTCGACGTTCAGGTGACGTTCAATCAGGCGCCCGACGTTGTCTGCCCGAACCCGATTGATACCCTGATGTGTCTGGCGCAGAATAGCCAGCTCTGTTTCCCTGTGACGGTTACCGGAACCGGTGTCACTGTGCAGGTGAAACCAGCCGGTACTTACTCGGCCGGTGTGGTCTGTATCCCAGTGACAGCGGCCGGACGGTATGACACCAAGATCATCGCAACCGGTGTCTGCGGCGCTGATTCATGTACGGTAGCTGTCAACGTGCGGGCCAATCAGAAGCCGGTTTTGCACCTACCGACCGATCTGACGATCGAGCGGTGCCCGCAGGATACCAACACGATCTGCATCGGCGGATTCTGGGCGACCGACGCCGAATCGCCGGTGACTGTCAGCAAGCTGTGCGGCATCGGCAACTACACTGCCGTACGGGCTGATAGCGGCTCGCTCTGCTTCAAGCCGACCACAATTACAAGCTACTCGTTCTGTTTCCAGGCGACCGATGGTTGCCACACGGTGACCGACACATTCGCCGTGAACTTTGTGCCGAAACCTGACTGCGATGTTTGTGTCAAAGTATCGATCAAGGGCGGCAACTGCTCACCGGTTGGTCTGCACACGCAGGTAAAACTCAATGTCGAAACCAACGAGCCGATTGGTGGATTTGATCTCTTGGTCAGCTACGACGCCTCGGCGCTGGTATTCCAGAGCGCGACCATTGCGGGATCCGATGTCACAGGCTGGGAATACTTCACCTGGAAACTTGGCGGCGCGGCCTGTGGCGCGGCTTGTCCGAGCGGGCTGGTCCGCTTTGTCGGTATCGCTGATATAAACAACGGCGGCAATCATCCGCCGGATTCATCGCTTCGTCCCGACGGCACACTTGTCTTTATCGATTACCTGATCAAGAACGACCAAAATCTTGGCGGTCAGTTTGTGCCGGTGAACTTTGTCTGGTACGATTGCGCCGACAACTCATTCTCGAACCCTTCGGGAACCGTGCTCCTGATCGATCGCCGGATTTACAACAACGAAGGCGCACTCATTTGGGATGAAACCAACGACGCGGCTTATCCGAACAGTAGCCGTCCGTTTGGTCTCGGCGCCCCCGATTCCTGCCTTACTCAGGGCGGGAAGACACCGCCGACCCGTTGTATCGACTTCTTAAACGGCGGCGTGTGTATCATCTCGGCCGATTCCATTGACGATCGCGGTGACATCAATATGAACGGACTGGCGTATGAAGTCGCCGACGCGGTCATGTTCTCCAACTACTTCATCCTTGGTCTGGGCGCTTTCGGCAACCATGTCCCCGGATCGATAGCCGCCTCGGATGTCAACGCCGACGGTATCACGCTGACGGTCTCCGATCTTGCTCTCTTGATCCGTGTCATTGTGGGCGACGCCGACCCGCTTCCGAAACTCAATCCGTATTCTGAACAGGCAACGGTACAGACGACTCGAGATTTGAGTAGTCTGAGCGTCACGACGGAAACGGTCGGCGATTTGGGTGCGGCCTACTTTGTTTGGGATGTCGATCCGTCGCTGACTATTGGCGAAGTGACCGCAGGATACGACGCCGGTGAAATGAACATCCTCGCCTCGATTGAGAACGGTCAGCTCAAGGTGCTGGTCTTCAATATTGGCCGTGCAAAGATCCCAGCGGGCGAGCGGAATCTCCTGTCGATACCGGTTACCGGAAGTGGCTCACTGAACTTGATTCATGTCGAGTTGGTCGACTATCAGGGACGCGCCTATGCCGCCAAGACCGGTCAGATCGGTATGCCGGATGACTACGTGCTCAATCAGAATTATCCCAATCCGTTCAATCCGACCACGGTGATCAGTTTCGGTCTGCCGAAAGCTTCGGATTGGTCGGTACGGATTTACAATATCACCGGTGCGCTGGTGCGCGAATTCAGCGGCTCAAGTGACGCAGGAACAGTCGAAGTTACCTGGGATGGCACCGCCGATACCGGCGTGATGACCGCCTCGGGCATCTACCTGTACCGACTGCAGGCCGGAGGATTTTCTGACAGCAAGAAGATGATCCTGCTGAAATAAGTTCCCCTCTTATCTTTCCTCTAAGGCGCTCTGTCCTCCGATCCGGACAGGGCGCCTGTTTATTTGTGATAGTCAGTGCCGTCGGTGATTGTGAACGCGCGGTAAAGTTGTTCCAGCAATACGAGCCGCACAATCTGATGGCTGAACGTGAGCGGGGAGAGGGAGAGGCAAGTTTGCGCCTTTGAGACAATCTTGCGATCTAAACCGTAGGCGCCGCCGATGACAAAAGTTAATGCCCCGCGCTGTCCTTGGGTTGCTTTCTCCATGAACTTGGCGAATTTCTCAGATGTGAATGACTCGCCGCGATCATGCAGGGCGAAGTACTTACTCTCACCGATTTTCTTTTGTATCGATTGAGCTTCATCTTGCATGATAGTATCTGGCGGGGCCGAAAGCGGCAAGCGGCTTTTGGGCACGATGTCAATTTCAACAGTCGCGTATCGGCCGAGCAATTTGAGATAGTGTGCCACACCCTCTTCGACCCAGGCGTCTTTGTCTTTTCCGACTGCTATGATTCGAATCTTACGCATGATTGATTGTCAGCAACCAAATTACAGTGCGTGCACGATCAGCGATCGAACAGGGCAGAGGCGAAGGCCTTTGGATCAAACGGCTGGAGGTCATCGATTCCTTCGCCAAGCCCGATGAACTCAACCGGCGCCCCCAATTCCTCAGCTATGGCAATGACAATACCGCCTTTAGCGGTGCCGTCGAGTTTGGTGATGATGATCCCGTCACACCCAACCGCCTCAGTAAAGACCCGCGCCTGTGACACCGCGTTCTGGCCGGTGTTGCCGTCGATAATCAGCTTGCTCAGTACGGAGGCGCTTGGCGCCGCTTTTTCGACTACCCGGCGGATTTTCTTCAGTTCTTCCATGAGGTGCGATTTGGTGTGAAGTCGTCCGGCGGTGTCCACCAGCAGAATCTCCACTCCGCGCGCCTGAGCCGCCGCGGCGGCATCGTGGGCGACCGAGGCCGGGTCGGCATTCTCAAGCGAGCGAACGATCTCCACCCCGCTTCTTTGCGCCCAGATACTGATTTGGTCAATTGCCGCGGCCCGAAACGTATCGCAGGCGGCAATCATAACTTTCTTGTTCTGCCCCGCGAAATATGTCGCCAGTTTGCCAATCGTGGTGGTTTTGCCAACGCCGTTCACGCCGGTGATCAGCCAGACCGAAAGCCCGGTCGTGACCGAACGACCCTCAGTATTTCGCGACAGGATCAATGCAATCTCATCTTTGAGCAAGCCGATGACCTGCTCTCCTTCGGTAAGCTTCTGCTCTTTGGCGACGGTCTGGATCCGACTCAACAGGCGCGTGGTGGCCTGCACACCGACATCGGCGGAGATCAGAATCTCTTCAAGTTCGTCGAGTAAATCCTGATCGATACGACGCCCGGTCACCACTTGGGCGATCTTTTGTGTGATCGCCTCGGTGGTGCGGGTCAGTGACTTTTTGAGTTTGTCGAAAAACGAACCCATGCGCCGGCTCAGGAAGACGAAGAGGTCGAGGAATCCTCGCGGGCAAGATTCAGATCGGGCATGAGACGGTCTTTGATCGCCTGCGGCAAGTCTTCGTCGGTCGGCGCAACCTGAATTTCCACTTTGTCGTCAGGACCGTCGCCGTTACCGCCGCCGAAGCGCACTCCGACCAGCTTGGAAACGCCCGGCTGTTCCATCGTGACGCCATACAGATTGTCTGCCGCTTCCATCGTGATCTTATTATGCGTGATTGTAATGAACTGTGTCTGATTGGAGAACGAGCGGATAATTTTCAAAAAACGTCGGCAATTGGCGTCGTCGAGCGGGGCGTCGATTTCGTCAAGAATACAAAACGGCGACGGCTTGACCAGATAGAGCGAGAAGAGAAGCGATATTGCGGTCAGGGCGCGCTCGCCGCCGGACATCATCGTAATTGAGAGCAGTTTCTTTCCGCGCGGACGGGCGATGATCTCAATATTGGACTCAAGTGGATCATCGGGATTCTCAAGCCGGACATCGGCATCTCCACCGGAAAACAGCTCTACAAACAACCGTTGGAAATTGGCCCGCACTTTCTCCATCGTCTCGTTAAACATCTGCCGGGCGGTGTTGTTGATCTGGGTGATTGTCGCAGTCAGGTCGTCTTTGGCGGTGTTCAGGTCGCGCAGTTGTTCACCCAGGAACTTCTCCCGTTCGCTGGCTTCTTTGTATTCCTCAAGCGCGAGCAAGTTGACCGCGCCAAAATTGCGAATCTGATCTTTGAGCTGGTGGAGTCGTTCACGGGCCTGATCCTCGGTCATCTCCGGATTAGGATTGACGATTTCGATAGCGGTCACATCGACTGAGTGCTCATCCTGCATTCGGGTGACGGCGTTTGCGACTTCCGACTGCAAAACGCTGATCCGTGTTTCGAGACCGTGAATTTCCTCAGACAGCTTGTCGCGTTCCGAGCGAAGTAACTTGGCTTTTGACTCGACCTCCGAGGTACTCTCCAGGAGCGTGGTCTGCTCGGCGCGAAGCGATTCCTGACGGCGGGTTTCTTCCTGACGCGCCGTGAATAGATCCTTGAGCGTTATTTCTAATCCGGCAATTCGCTCGGTGGCGTGAGAAATCTCTTCGGTGGCGCGTTGTGACTCTTCAGTGCTGGCTTTGCGGGTAGATTCCAGTTGAGTCGAAATCTCGCGCAGATGCCCGGCCCGGCTCTCGGCCTGCGACACTTTGCTCCGCCACTCAATCTCACTCATTTGCAATCTGGAGAAATGCTCCAGCGCCTCAGCGGCTTTAGTCTCAGCTTCTTCCAGACTGGTTGATTCGCTTCCAAGCGATCCAACAAGGTTGCTTTTCTGCTCGGCCAGTTGGGTCGCGTCGAGTACCAGCGTGTATTGACGGCCCCTGATCTTCTCGATCTTTTGATTAGTGGCCTGCTGTTCGCGTTGGACCCGTTCAAATTCGGTGCTGAGTGAGCGCAGTGCGAAATCGGATTCAGAGAGGTTTTTCTGGGCCGTTTCGATTTCATCGGCGAGCGATTCCAGTGCTGTTGCCGCCTGGCTTGATTCGGCCCGTGCGGCGCCCAGTTCGGCTGTCGCATGGCTTTTTGATTCGCGGTACGCCTCCAGACGAGATGACAGCGCGGCAATCTGGCTTTCCTGCTCAAGAATTTTCTCTTTGCGACGGAAGAGCGGGAAGGAATCATCTGATCCACCCGTCATAACATTCTTGCTATAGAGAATTCCGTCGGTCGAAACGGCCCGGAAACCGTAAGGGAGATGCTCCAAAATCGAATCGGGGGACATACCGGCTGGGAAAACGATTGTTCGGGCCAGAACTGCTTCCATCAGCGGGCGAAGTGCATCATCGGTCGAGACATAGGCATCCAGCCAGCCAACCACGTTCAGCTGGCTCAAATCCGGGCGCTTGACTGCGGGCGTGAATGAGCCGGAGTCCGGCACGACAATGCCGATCCGCCCTTTCTTGTTTTCGCGCAGAAACGAAATGATCGCTTCGGCCGAGCGACGGTCGCGGCAAATAACATATTTGGACAACTCACCCAGTGAGGCTTCGAGCGCCGATTCCATCCCCTCAACCGGTACAAACCGCTCGGCAACTGTTCCCTCAAGGCCGGTCCATTGATCTTTCTTTTCAAGCACCGCCACGGTGCCGGATTCGTATCCTTCGTAATGCACCATCATCTCTTCAAGTAGATGACGACGCGCCTGGCAGGCCTCGATCGCGGCAGTCAAATTGGCAATTTCCAGCGCCAGTTCTTCGCCCTTGTCGACCAGCGATTCGATCCGGCTCGCGGTCTGTGCAATCTGTTGTTCCAGTTCCGAGCGACGGGCGAGAAGATTCTGAACGCTTTCTTGCCGTGCATTTAATTCAGCGGTGAGCGTCGATTGCTTCTGGCGCGAGGCCTCAATCGCTGTGGCGCAGGACTGCACAATCGCCAACAGTTCAGTCTCTTGTTCCTTGAGCGATTGTTCTTCGTTTTTTCCGGAGAAGAGGCGGCTTTCCAGTTCGATCAGCTTGATATTGCGTTCTTCACGGGAAGTCCGGGCTTGTTGCAACCGACGGTCGGCCTCGGCCTGCACAGATTCAGCGGCCTTAAGCTCACTGGTAACCCGATCAAGTTCGGATTTCAGCGAGGCGATTTCCTGTTCAGTTTCGGCTGACTGACTGGTGATGCCGGCGTGGCGCTGGTCGATAGCCAGTATTTCCTGTTGATTCTTTTCGATCAGTAGTCCGGCCGCAGTTTTCTTTTCGGTAAGGACCGAAATCTCTTTTTCAAGCGAATGGGCCTGCTCCGATAGACGATAAACCTCGGCGGCCGACGCGCTCAGTTGTTGCTCGTTTTCAAGTTGCCGCACCCGTCCGGACTCAAGATTCACAGACAGCGTATCAAGCGCGGTCTCCCGCGCGATCTTTTGATCGGCGAGTCCGTCCCGTTGGCCCTGCAGTTGACGACGCTCTTCTTCGCTAGTGCGGACACGGGTCGCCGCCAGATAAATTTCCCAGGCCTTGGATTCGTCGGCCAACAATTGGTACCGCTCGGCTTTCTTGTGCTGGCGATAGAGTGAGGTAGAGCGGGTCTTAACTTCTGCGTAGATGTCTTTCAAACGAAGCAGATCCTGATCGGTTGCTTCCAGCTTGCGGAGCGCCGCATTCTTGCGCTGTTTGTATTTGGTAATGCCGGCCGCTTCTTCAAAAAGAAACCGACGTTCTTCGGCTTTATCTGATATAACCGAATCGACCATATCCTGCTGAATCACCGAGTACGAATGCGCCCCCATGCCGGTATCGACAAACAAATCAGTGATATCTTTCAAACGGCAGGGGACCCGGTTGAGCAGATACTCTGATTCCCCTGAGCGGAACAACCGGCGAGTGATCTGCACTTCGTTGTATTCAGTTGGAAGAACTCCCCGGTCGTTGATCACGGTGAGCGAGGCTTCGGCCATGCCGAGCGGCTTAAGGTCGCGGGTGCCGTTGAAAATGACTTCTTCCATTTTTCCGCCACGCAATCGAGTGGGGCGTTGCTCGCCCAGAACCCAGCGGAGAGCGTCGAGGATGTTGGTCTTTCCACACCCGTTCGGCCCAACCACGGCCGTTACGCCGGTGGCGAACTTGACAGTAGTTTTATTGGCAAACGACTTGAAGCCGACTATTTCCAGTTGTTTAAGATACACGTCCCCTCCGCTAATGCGCCGATCCGTCGGCGGTCATGGCGTTGTCGATATTTCGGTTTATCACCTGACCGATAGTGGCCAGCATCGAACGGTAAATGTTGCGCTCGTCGCGCAGATATTTCGTCTTGATTTCGAGATTGTAGTACGGATTCCCCAAATGGTTGCCTCGCCCGATTCGTATCGCCTGCGGAAAACTGAGCAAGATCGCCGACATGAACTCGCTCGATTCGATGCTCATGTCCAACAGCATATCAAATTTCTGCCCCTGCAAGGTCTTGACGAAGCTCTTTTTCGGCAGGCCACTCCAGTTGAGTTGTTCAACCGACGGCGTTAGAAGCTGGACTCCTTTGCGCGGATAGATATCAGTGACTTTGATACCCGGCATCGCTAGTAACGTGATCTCCGACGGCTTAAACAGATACATGATGGTCGGCAGAAAGCTCTTAACCAACGTGAGTTCACGAAGTCCCGCCGGGAGACAAATAAGAATCTTGTGGGATTTCATCAGATCGCTTGGGAAGCTCCATGAGGATGGTGCCATCTGGGTGCGGTAGCGCCTCAGTTGGAATTTGGCGATGACATTCTTAAGCCACATAGATTATCTCCTCCCTCCGGATTGAGTCCGTTGGGAACTGTCGCTTGGCCCGACGCCAGTTGTCGGCGTCGCGCCGAGAGAATCGAGTTTGGGACCAACAGCGCTGGTATCAGTTACCCCGGTGAAAGCGCGAACATTCCCCGGTGTGATAACCAAATTAGCGATCCGCCCCGAACGATCGGCCAACTTGACCGGATGACCGTTGAGTTTCAAGTCAATCTGTGAGGGTGTCCCGACAGTAAGGATCATCTGCCTGACCGCCGAAACCTCAAGCGTTTCGCCGACCGAAAAAGTCCGGTACAGCGCGGTGTCGCCGTCGGTCATCAGCGCCACCCAGCTTGATCCACGCGCCAAGAGAGAAAGGGTGAAAACAGTTGTGTCCGTCTGCACAACCGATGAATCGATCATCTGCTTTGCCACAACCGGGGGTGTGGTGGTCGGCTCTTGCCGCGAATCCTGGCCCCTGTCGCTCAGAAGAATCCAGGCCGCAACCGCGCCCGCCAAAATGATGACCACCACAAAGAACAACCAGACCGGCTTTTTCTTTCGCCCATGCTGAGGGATTTCCTCAAGCGGGGCGGCGATTGTCGGCTTGCTGACTGTGGCTGGTGCGGCCAGACCGTTCACCTCTCCCAGGTCATCGCGGATCGCGTCAAGCGTACGAGTGAAATCGACTCCCAGCGCCTCGGCGTACGACTTGGCGTACAAGTTGAAATAGACGGGGGAGGAGAAAGTAGAAAAATCCCCTTCCTCAACTTTTTCAAGAGTTGATTCCGATGATTTTAGCTGGTCGGCCACCTGGGCCAATGACAGCCCCTTGTTCTGACGTTCCAGTTTAAGTGCTTTGCCTAACCTTATGTATAGTTCGGACATGCGAGTACGGCTACC
Organism: uncultured Ignavibacteriales bacterium; assembly: GCA_964571235.1. GTDB lineage: Bacteria > Zixibacteria > MSB-5A5 > GN15 > FEB-12 > JACRAV01. The sequence goes on from CAZNAI010000007.1 coordinate 125,229, forward strand.
TATGGCTTTCGAGTAGAGCCGCGCACAAGTGATCTAACAGATTGCGCGGCAATCCGATGACAGTATCAAGGTTCCCATCAATGCTGTCAACCAAAAACCCCCCCATTCCTTGAATTCCGTAAGCGCCCGCTTTGTCCATCGGCTCGCCGTTTTGAACGTACTCGGCGATCTGCGAGTCGGTGACTTGTTTGAACTTCACGGTCGTGATGTCGCAATCGGCGGCCTCTATTTGATTGCCGATGGCGATCGCGATTGCCGTGCAAACTTGGTGAGTATTGCCAGACAGCGACCGTAACATTTCCACAGCGTCATCAGCAGAAACGGGTTTGCCCAGCACCCTGCCATCGATCACCACTATCGTGTCAAAGCCAAGAACCGCGGACCGATCATCCGTGTGCACCGCCAAGGCTTTTTCTTTTGCCAGGCGGACAGCGTACGCGAACGGTTCCTCGCCCTCGCGCCGAGACTCGTCGACTTCGTGATTTTCAATGATAAAAGTACAGCCGATTTCACTGAGAAGGGTGCGCCGTCGAGGGGAGCCGGAAGCCAAAACCATTGGGCGGCGGCGGGAGAATTCGACGATGTTGTTATACATCGTGCTCCAGCATGATCGTCACCGGACCCAGATTATTAAAGCGGAGGTCCATTTCTGCCCCAAAGACACCGGTCGCGGTGACCAGTCCACTTGCGGTTACCTGCCTGACAAACAAGTCGTACATCTTCTGCGCCGACACCGGTTCCATCGCGTCGGTGAAAGCCGGCCTTCGCCCCTTGCGAGTATCGGCGTAGAGTGTAAATTGTGAGACAATCATGATCTGGGCATTTGTATCAATTGCTGAGAGGTTCATCTTCCCGGCGCTATCCTGAAAGATCCTCAGATTCACCACTTTGTCGGCCAACGCGGCGCAGGATTCCTCGGCATCGCCGATCCGGGTTCCGAAGAGGACCAGAAGACCAGCCGAGGTTTTGGCTGTTAGTTGGTTGTCGATCCAGACTTCACAGCCACCGGTTCTTTGTACAAGTGCTCGCATCGTTTTCTTTCGCCGGCGAATATACACTCCCCCCGTGAGGATTCAAGCGCCGGCCGAGAAATACCGATTTTTGCCCCTTGCCCGAAACAACCGGGAAGGGTAGCTTATCAGTCAGCTCTACCGGATTCGAGATAGCGTGACAAAGATTATTGAACCGGCAGTAGCGTCGGTTCGTACAACTGTCAGGAATGGACGGGAACCGACCGGCATGACCGCCGGTTAAGACGGGAAAATGTATTACGCCTATTGGAGGAGATAAATGAGCAAAGCGCTGGAAGTTACCGATGCCTCTTTTGAAGCTGAAGTCCTGCAGTCCGACAAACCGGTCGTGGTCGATTTCTGGGCCACCTGGTGCGGACCGTGCAAAATGATTGCCCCTATTCTTGATGAGATCGCCCGTGACATGGGGGATAAGGTCAAGATTGCCAAAATAGACGTCGACTCGAATAGTCGGACCGCCGGCAAATACAATATCATGTCGATTCCGGCCCTGTACTTTTTCAAAAATGGTCAGGTGGTCGATTCGGTCATAGGCGCGGTGCCGAAATCGCAGATTGTCGCCCGGCTTGAAAAAGTTTTGAATTAGGCGGTAAACGTTGGTAACCATCCGGGCCGGTAGTTAACCACTGTCGGCCCGTTTTTTGTGCGTGCCGGACCGGTATTGCACCGATAACGACTACGCGGAATCTGCCGATAATAGACGACACAGAATGAATACGTCCCGCTACGACTCATATTCGACCGCCGGCGCTCCGGCGATTGGACCACGCGCCCTGACCCCGTGTATCAAGTGGCTCCTTTTGGCCAATGGCGTCATGTTCCTTTTGCAGAACGCCCCGCAGTTTATTGCCGGCTTCCCTGACCTGACTCTTCTGCTTGGGCTGACTCCACACCATTTCTTCAGCGAATTCCCGAAGTTTATCTACCAGCCGTTTACGTACATGTTTCTCCATGCCGGGTTCTGGCATATCGCCTTCAATATGCTCGCCCTTTGGATGTTCGGTACCGAAATCGAGCAGACCTGGGGGACGAAGTCGTTCGCTCGGTTCTACATCATTTGCGGCATTGCCGGTGCGGTTGGAACTCTTGCTGTCTTTTCCGATCAGGCGATACCGACAATCGGTGCTTCCGGCGCGATCTGGGGAGTTATGGTCGCCTACTGGCTTATGTTCCCCGACCGGTATCTCTATCTGTATTTCTTACTGCCAGTGAAAGTCCGCTGGGCGATACCGGGACTCTTGATCCTCAGCATATTTACATCCGGCGAACATGTCGCGCATATGGCCCATATCGGCGGCGCCATAGCCGGATTTGTCGCGCTCAAAGTCGACTGGAAATGGAACTACCTGAGCCGCAAAGTTAAAGACTTGCGGTATCGACGCGCCTCCGCTAAGCTTGAAAAACGCCGCGAAGAAGCCGGCGAAATCATGCGAAAAGTCGACGCCATCTTAGATAAGATCAGCGCCGAGGGAATCGATAGTCTGACCAAGGCAGAGCGGAAGTTTTTGGATGAAGCGTCGAGCCATCTGAAGCAACGCCAGAACCGAACGGATAAATAGAGCACAGCGATGGCCAAGAAAGTACTGGTAGCGGAAGCCTCGGATGCCGTGCGGCATGTTGTCGAAGGACTCCTTCGGCAGAACGGCTACGATGTCATCGGTGTCAGTGGTGCGGATCGGGCGGCGGAGGTCCTTCAGTTTGGCCGTCCAGATCTGATTGTCACCGGCGGCGAACTGGTCGATTCCGCTCAACGCGCCTTCTATGATCAGTTGCAGAGCGACCCCCGCACTTCATCAATCCCCCTTCTGGTTATTGAACCGCCTGACAAGTCATCTGTCTCGCTTCCGCCAGAAGTTGTCATACCTCGGCCGGTTGAACCGGGGGATTTTCTCCAGCGCGTCCACATCTTTCTTGGTCAGGTTTCCAACGCCCCCAAAAAGGCGGCGCCAAAACCTGCACCCGCACTTCCGGTTGACGATGCCTTTTTGGATGCCGCACTCGGGATTGACCGAATTGATGTCACTGCCTCTGAAGACATGGATAAGACTTCGACTGGAAGAGTCGGCAAGAAAAAGTCGGTTCCAATCGAAACGCCTTTCGCGGGGAATCCAGACGACGACGCGATGGGTGATTCCCGCAAAGTGGAGATGCTCTCGATTCGCGACAGCTCCGGCGACATCAAGCCGCAGAATACCAAACCGCCGCACAAAGTAGATGGCTCCGGAACGGGGAAGATAGAGCTTGTCCGCGATCAGTACGGGATGACCGACCCCAGCGCACTTCACCAACAAGTTGAACGACAAGTCCACGACTATGACTGGTTTGTCAATTCGATGCGAGATGATGCCTCCGGCCTGCCAAAAAATCCCCCGCCGGGGAAGTCAGTCTCTGATTCGCAGAAACTCAAAATGACCGAGACCTCGTCGATCATCGATCCGATCACGCCCGCCACGGCCGCCCATCCGGCAGTCGGTGGGGGAAAGAACCGGGTTGAGGGTGTCGAGAAATTCATCGACGAATTCAAAAAAGAGATTGAACTGCTTCGCTCGCGCGAGACTGATCCGCCAATAGCCGAGACCTCGGCCCTTGCCAAGCCCGTACCTGCCGGCGTTTCGTGGAAAGAAGAGATCGAGTCGATGTCGGTGGAACAACTCCGGCCATTTGCCAAAGACCTCACCGCCATGCTGGCCGAGCGGATTGCCGAACGAATCGTCTCAAAAATCGATTCCGAGCGGCTCATGGCGTTGGTCAAAGAAGAGCTTTCGTCGATTTCGCGCAAGAAATGATCGTTGACTGATCGCATTCCTCCCCGTAATTTTCAACTTTCGTCCCGCTTAGCGGTATAACTGAAAACTTGAGGTAGTATGCTCGACCAGGTTGCCAACGCCAGTCCAACAGTAGAATTCCCGACCGCCTTTTTGGCCGGTTTACTTTCATTCTTATCCCCCTGCGTATTGCCGCTGATTCCAGGCTACTTGTCGTTCATTTCCGGTGTCAGTATCGACGAATTGTCCGACTCGACCCGCCGCGGCGAACAAACCCGCCGTCTGATTATCAACACCCTCTTTTTTGTCATCGGATTCTCGATTGTGTTCATCGCGCTCGGTGTCGGCGCCAGCAGTATCGGTCGGTGGTTGCAGAGTAATCTGCAGTTGTTCAATCGGATTGCCGGTGTGGTCGTATTCTTGTTTGGCATTCATGTAGCCGGGCTGTTTCGGATCAACGCCTTAAATTATGAAAAACGGTTTCATCTTGACGGCAGTGGCAAGAAAAAAGGGATCTGGGGAGCTCTGCTGATAGGCCTGGCCTTCGCTTTCGGCTGGACTCCTTGTATCGGACCGATTCTCGGTACAATCTTAACTCTGGCCGCACAGCAAAATAATGTCGGCCAAGGTGTCTGGTTGCTTACCGTTTACTCGCTTGGTCTTGGCATACCGTTTATTCTGACCGCCGTTCTCTTCAATTACCTCATCGGCACGTTTGGATTCATCAAGCGCCACTTTCGGGCGGTTGAGATCATCTCCGGCGGCTTGCTCATGGTTGTCGGTGTGCTCATATTCTTTAATCTGCTCACCCGTATCTCGACATTCTTGCTCAATCTGTTTCCGTCGCTGCAAAACGTCGGCTGATCGGATTGTCATACAGTTTTTCGCCGCGAACGCTTGACGCCCCCAAAGCCCCCTTCTATATTGGCGGGCAACAGGGAATAAGTCAGGCAGAAGGCGTATGTCACCAAAGAAAAAACACGATTCGGTTGTAGCAATATGTCTGCAGGAGCCCAATGAAGACGGCTCCTCAATGGCGTTCGGACTCATTCGCGGCGATGATCTAAGTGCACTTCACGAAGCATTCATCCTCGACACCGTGGGGAATACCCTCGGTGTCGACGGCATCGATGTTCGCTTGTATCACAACGATCAGGCCGAACAACGTCGCGCCGCAAAAAAAGCGGTTGAAGTCGCCGCCGGCAAAGCCAAAGGCGACAATGCCAAGCTCACTATTCACGAACAGGCCCGCGATCGCTGGGGTGTGAGAATCAATGCGGTCTTTCGCGATTGTTTCGATGCCGGGTACAAGCATGTGCTGGTAATCGGTAGCCGAACCCCCACGATCACTTCCCCGATGATGACCACCGCCCTCCGCATGCTCCGCGAATCTGACGCCGTTTTCGGTCCCACCCCCGAAGGACGCTACTATGTCATCGGCATGTCCGACTCGCCGCAAATCAATCTTTCTGATTTCGACTGGAAATCGGCGCATATTTACTCCGACGTGGCCCATGCGTTCACTAAAGCCAAACTGAGTTGGTCGGAACTGGAAATCTGGTATGTGGTCGAGAGTGCCGACGATATTGAAATCATGGCGCGCGATATTAACCAGTATCGCTTCGAAGGCGACGATGACACCGCCCGCCATACCGAAGAAATCATGGAACGCTTGATTGCCAAACTGGAGCCGTGAGTGGAACGACAAATCGCCCGTCTCTCATGGCTCAAAGTTCAACAGGTAGTCCCCTCCAAAATCGATACTATCATTCTACCGGTCGGCACAATTGAAGCCCACGGCGCTACTTCGCTGGCCACCGACTGCATTATTCCTGAAGACATTTCAATCGGCATCGCTCAGCGGCTAAACGCGCTGGTCGCGCCGACAGTCAACTACGGCGTGACCCGGTCGCTCTACCGGTACAACGGCGGCTCGACTGTCCAGCCGGAAACGCTTACTCTCTACATTCGCGATATTCTGAACTCCTTTGCCGACGACTCGTTTAAGCATGTCATCATCATGAACGGTCACGGCGGCAACAACTCGGTGCTCAAAAATGTCGCTCTCGATTTTCATCAGCAACGCAAGTGTGCAGTCGCGGTGATTCATTGGTGGGAACTGTGTGGCGATATGACCAAAGAATTCTTCGGCCATGTCGGTGGCCACGCCGGCACCGATGAAACCGCCTATGTGCAGGCGGTCGATCCGGCGCTGGCTGAACAGTCGGAATATTCGGCAGATCAGGCCTGGTACTTCCGCCCCGGCGCCGATGTCTATCCCGTGCCCGGAACGATTCTTCTCTACAAAGAGGGAGAGGGATACCCCAACTACAATCTCGATCAGGCACGGGCCTATCGATTGAAAGTCATTGAGACAGTCGGTGAATTCGCTCAGTTGATTATTGAGCGCTGGCGAAAATTCGGATTCTGATTTCGACCGCGGAGCGGTCGACTACCAAGATCATTCGATTTGTTTTTTCCATTAGTGGTGCCCCACACACCGTCGTTGCGAGAAGCGACAGCATCGGCGCGACTCAGCAATCTCTCTTAGAATTCAGTAGGTCGGGTTCTGAGAAAGTGCCGCTTAAGCGGCACGAACGAAAAACCCGACAAATGCGTATTAATTAATGACAACGTCGGGTTTCTCGACCCGCTCGCTACGCGGCGGGACTTCGGAACCCGACCTACAAGAGTCTACCCGACTCCAATATCAGTTAGAACTTTTCTAAGTAGGTAATTCTCAACTCGCGGGTGAGAGTCGATGACTCGCGCCTATTCGTCAGCAGATCTTTAGCAATCAACTCAAGCTCAAGATTGCGTGTAAAAAGCCACTTGAAGGTCATATTCAGGTAGCCGCGCCCTTTGCCGGTGGCCATATAATCAATTGTCGGTCGCTGGTACGTCTTGTTGTCATTGAGCGCCATGTCGTACTCAATTGCCAGCGCGAGATTGTAGTCAAACGTTGCATCCATACCGGCAAAGAAATTGATCGACTTATCGGTATCGAGTTCCCCTTCGCCAGAGTAGTTTGTCCCGACATGCCAGCTCGCCGCCCAGGTATATGCGTAAAACCCACGGCTCATTACCGCATAAAATCCGCGCGATTTGAACGTGTATCGTTTGTAATGCGGATCCCATGCTCCGGTCCCCTGATCGGAATACCCGACTGAAACCGCCGGAATGTATGTGGCTTCATCGATCAACCGGAATTTCAGAGAAAAATCGATTCTCGGATTCCAGTTCGGCTTGTGATTGGAAATGACATCGTCGCCGCCGAACGAAATCCCCATCATGAACCGATTGGACAGGCCAATATCAGTGAACCCGATTCCACCGCCATCGGGGAAAACCCGCACACCCATGTCGAAATAACTCCGCTTGAGGGTATTGGCGGTCGGCATATCGACCAGCCAACGGGGGGGATGTTCGTACAGCGTATGCGAATTGTTCGAGGAATCGCTCGACAGATCGGCATCGGGCTGGGCAAGTGTCTGTGACGTCGATAGCCACATGCCGAGTACACCGACCAAAAGGAATCGAGATTTCAGCACCAAGTAGTTCATCACATTTGATGATACCCCTGAATTTGCTTTGGAGTCAAAATAAAAACAGGCGGTGAATAATCGAGTCCATATGCCTGACACTCGGCATCCTCAGTGATAGCAGATCGTGGGGTCGGAATTGTACCGGGAGTGTCGGGTTTCTTGCGCCGCACGCTTCGCGACGGCACTTCGGAACCCGACCTACATGAAGTGAACGTGTGTCCTGCGCCAGCTTGTAGGTCGGGTTCTGAGTGAGTCTGTCCGCCGAAGGTGGATCGGACGAACGAAAAACCCGACATGCCTAAAATTGTGCACACGCGTTAACGCGACAGCGGGTGGTCGGTTTCGACCATCTGCTCAAATAGCCGCGCCAATTTGTCAGTCAACGGCCCGGTAGTGAGGCGCCATTTTTTGCGGCCATGCGCGATTTCCGAAACTGGACTGACCAGTTTGAGCGAACTGCAGATAAATATTTCGTCGGACTCACAGACAATCTTGAGCGTCGCGCTTTGCTCAACCACCCGAATGCCAATCTGCCGCGCGACATCCATCACGGTCTTTCGAGTTGTACCATTTAAGCATCCCGCCGACAGAGGTGAGGTGTAGAGGCGATTCTTGCGAATCCAGAAGATATTCGCCGAGGTCACCTCGGCCACTTTGCCGCTTTCGTTGATCAGAAGGGCATCGTCAAAGCCGTCAGCCAGCGCTTTACGATACGCCGCCGCCTGAATCGCATATGACACTGTCTTGATCTGCCGGAAGATCGAATCTTGATCTACTCGAAAGTCGGAAACCTGCAACCGATATGGCCTCCCCAAGAACCGATGTTCCGATACGGAAATCACCACCCGCGGTTTTCCGGGACGATCCAGCCAGCGGGCGGAATCGCCGGCGGTGATTGTCAGACGAACTTTCTTAAATCGCGCCGGGTGTTTCGCCGCCGCCGAAATCAGCCACTTCCTGATTTGGGGAATACTGACCGGCAATTTCAGCCCGGTTACCTCGGCGCCATGCGCAAGGCGTTCCATGTGCCTTCGGGCGAAGATTAGTCGGTCATCTGTCGCTAGTAATGTCTCAAACAACCCCTCAGCGTACAGAAATGTGTTGTCCAGTACCGAAATGCGGGCGGCGGTTTGGCCGACAAATCTTCCGTCAATCGAGGTTACAATCTTTTGTTTTCGTTGAGCCATCACTACTCCGGAGCGCCAAAGGTAAACCCGGCAGAATCATTGTCAAGGTTTGAGGCTCATCATTGACTAATCACGTTGTGAGCCGTACTCTTTGTCGTGGACGCGCTGAAGATTCTGTTGGTATTTGTCGCAATTGTCTTTGCCCTCCGACGCAAACTGCCGGTCGGCCCGATTCTCTTTGGCGCAGGCCTGCTGTTGGCCCTGCTTTATCAACTTCCGATTTCCAAGCTCGCTAACGGTTACCTTGAACTGGTCACTTCGATTCGATTTCTCTCACTGACTGCGGTCATTGTGCTGGTCACTATACTCGGCCGGCTACTGCAATCGCTTGGATATCTTAACCGTCTCGCGTCTGCTTTTCGCGGCTTGTGGGGGGGAGAGCGGACCGCGGCGATGGTTTTACCGCCGGTGGTGGGACTTATGCCAATGCCGGGTGGTGCACTACTTTCGGCGCCGCTGGTTGGCCAGGCGATGGCCGATCACAAATACACTCCCGAACTGCGCACCGCTACTAACTATTGGTTTCGCCATGTGGTCGAGTTCTCGTGGCCGGTCTATCCCGGAATCATATTGACTGAAGCGATCACTCATGTGCCGATAGGACAAGTGGCACTTCTGCAACTTCCGCTTGCACTGTCGATGGCGATTCTCGGGTATTTCTTCTTTGGCCGAAAAATCGATACCGGTTCCGCAGTACATGTTAAACTCAGTCAGACGCTTCTTGGCTTTGTCGGAGCGATTTGGCCGATAGGTGTGGCGATTAGCATTTACGCAATCGTTCGCTGTGATATGTCGCTGGCCGTTTTGGCCGCGTTGATATTGCTTGTGATCATTGCTCGGCCCAAAGCCAGTGAGCTGTTTGTCGCAATCAAAGAGGGGACCTCATACAAGCTTGTCTTCATGGTTTTCGGAATCCTGTCGTTTCAGACTGTGCTTGAACTGTCTGGCGCGATCAAATCGATCCCGGCCATGGCGGCCGCAATTCACCTACCACCGGCGGTGGTAATCTTCATTGTCTGTTTCACCGTCGGCATTCTCACCGGTATGACCGCCGCTTTTGTCGGGTTGGGATACTCACTGCTGGCCGGCTTCATCTACCAGCCGGTGATCCATCCGGAGTACATGTTACTGGCCTATGCCTCCGGGTACATCGGGATGATGCTCGCCCCGACTCACCTTTGCCTGATTCTGACCAACGACCACTTCGGCTCCGACTTGGGCAAGGTCTACCGGCTGGTTATCCCCGGCATGATCCTCATGACCGCCCTGTCGTTTCTGATCTCATTTTCCCCTTGGCCCGCAACCACCGTTCATTAAGTGATTGTGAAACAATTAGTTGTATAATTTATCTAATTTAACGGTTGCGGTGCCCGCCCGGCAGGTTGTCTTTTTCAGTAACTAACGAGCCGATACTGAATTAGAATGACGTACGGACTGGAAGAACCCGGAACTTTTCCGGTATTAAAGGGTAGATACCTATAGAAACCCGAAACAGTAGGGATAGCATGGCCAAGGAAACCGAGAAAGAGATCGATTTTACGCTGATGCGGGCGGTTCAGAACGGCGACATGGTGGCGTTCAACACCCTGGTCGACCGGTACAAAGACCGGCTCATGAATGTCATCGGCCGTATGCTCTCGTCGACGGAAGAAGCTGAGGATATCGTGCAGGAGACTTTCGTGCGCGTCTATCAGCACCGTCAGTCGTTCAATTTCCAGCACTGTTTATCAACCTGGATCTACACAATCGGCCTCAATTTGGCCCGCAACGAATTGCGCAAGCGCAGAAAATTCAAATTCTTCGATATCACCGATATGACCGGCAACGAAGCCGAACTTTCAGTCGAAATGAAAATGCCGACCCGCTTGCCGGAGACAATCGACGCGGCGGTCAAGCAGTTGCCGGCCCGGTATCGCGAGGCATTTATTCTACGCGATGTCGAGGAGATGCCGTATGAAGAGGTCGCCAAAGTTTTAGATGTGCCGTTGGGTACAGTCAAGTCGCGCGTCAATCGCGCCCGCTTGATGCTACGAGATTTGTTATTACCAAAGATGGAGGAATACAATGCACTGTCGAAGAGTACGCTCTTACCTGTCAGCATTCTCTAATGACGAGCTGACCGGAGCGGTACTTCGCGAGGTGCGAGAGCACCTGTCGAATTGCCGTGAGTGTCGTAGCGAGGAGGCGGTCTACCGCTCGGTTCGGCTGGCAACCAAGCAGTTGCCGAGCCGTCATCTGAGCGCCGACTTCAACGCCCGCATCTTAGACCGGGTAGCCAAAGAAAGATTCGCCGAAACCCGCAACAAAGCGTATTTGCCCAAAGCGGCGCCGAGCATTCTCTGGCGGCGCTTGGTACCGGTGCTTTCATCGGCGGCCGTTATTGCGCTGGTCGCCATCGGTGTCGCCCAGTTCAAAACAGGCAACGGTTCCAATTTGGCCAGTCTGCCCGCGCCGGTCGAAATCGGTCAGAACAATGACTATCTGACTGTTCAACCGCTGGCCCGCGATTGGTCGCTGGACAATCATCTGGCCCAGACCGATCGAATTTCGAATCTGACCAGTTCGATGACCCAGCCGTTTGATCGCTCGGCCTCGTTGGCTGGTTCCCGTAGCTCTACCAACGGCGTCTGGGTGCGCGATCCCCGCCTGCCCGGCATGATCTTCCTGTATCGGGTTCGCCCGGTGGTGCGGACAAATAATTCAACGGCCGTCAACGCCTCGTATAAGGAGAGCGACAAGGTATATTGATCATGATTTCGCAATCATGGACGGCCGCCCGAAAGAAGCTCTTCGTCATCTTTCTGGCGGCCGTTCTTGCCCCCACAGTATCAGCCGACGACTCGCCCCTGGCGCAAGTATCAGCCGGCATGCACGACCTAATCTATCGGTTGTCGCGCTCAGTCGTTTCTGTCGAGGCGACTCGCTCGGTCTCGGGCCTCCTTCCCGGATTCCCCGGTCAAATAGTGCAGTCAACCGCCAGCACAGGGTTGGTCTGCGATACTGCCGGTCACATCCTGGTCAGCGCCTCTTCGGTAATCGGATACGATCAAATTCAAATTGCGGGCGAGGATCGCTCACTGCCCGGACGAATCGTCGCCATCGATTATCAAAATGACATGGCTCTGCTTTCCACTTCTATTCCGGTGGGCCACCCGGTTGCCGAGATGACAAGCCGAGGCGGTTGTGTCGGCCAGATGATCCTTTCGCTGGCCAGTGTTGGCGGATCACGCGCCTCGCCATCTATTGGGTTTTGCGCCGGGTGTCGAACTGATGGGCTTCTGCAATTTTCGCTCGCCGCCTCGCCGTCGAGTGTGGGCGGCGGAATATTTGATATGTCCGGTAAATTGCTCGGCGTGATAATCGGGCAACCTGACAATCCCGCGTCGCAAACGGCCGCACTCCCTGCCCACAAGCTCCCTGAAATCATCAACTATCTGCTCGAAAAGGGAACCCGGTGGGCCGGATTTGCCGGAGTCGCCACCCGCTGGACTCAGATCAATCCGCCTATCGAATTGAGTTCCGGCGATCAGCGTCTTGCCAATTTTGGCAAGGCGGAACTAATCGACCACGGCGTTGTCATCACTGCGGTGCTCAATGGCTCGCCGGCGGCCAAGGCCGGCATTATTCCGGGTGATCTGATCATCTCAATCGACGACCAGCAGGTTGATTCGCCCGACGATGTCGCCCGGATTATCACCGCCCTTACACCCGGCACAATCGTGGCCTTCAAAGTGCTACGCCATGACCGATTCTTGAGCGTTCGCGTTCTGGTGGAGGCGCGCCCGTCTCAATTGCTCGCCGAATCGGCCCGCTCACAGGGCACGTACCGTCGCGATGCCAACTCCCGCACGACCGACTCTCTGCTTGAGGTACTCTCTCGGTTGCGCGACGAGGTCTCCAAAGTCGAGCAACGACTTAGGTCAATCGACTAAGTTTGAAATTGCCTTACGGTCAACCGGTTTCATACCTTGACCGGATGATCGAAAAATCCCCTTCACAACTGGTATCGAATCAGATTCGCCACCTGCCATCGGAAGGCTCTACCCGCTACCGCGCTTTGGCAATCTTCTCTGCAGTCGTGGCGCTGGGGGATGACGACACGCTCGGCGGCGCTATCGCCTCTCTTAAAGTGTGTGGGGTCCCGCGCACCGAACTCTATGAAATCATTCTGCAGTCATATCTCTTTTTGGGCTTTCCCCGGACGCTGATCGCCGCCGAGGCCCTTTCAATCCATTGGCCTGCTCCGGCCGATCCCTATCGTGCCTCGAAAGGTACTGAATATGAGGAATGGAAGGTCAGGGGAGAAGAACTGTATAAGAAAGTGTATGGCAACAACGCGAGTCGTTTGCAGGATCGGGTCACTTCGTTTGCCCCGGAAATTTTCGACTGGATGATTGCCGAGGGATATGGCAAGGTGCTTTCGCGCCCCGGACTGGGGATAGTTGAGCGCGAGCTGGCAGTGGTTGCCGCTCTGATCGTGGAGAACCGGCCAAAACAACTCATGTCGCACTTGCGGGGCGCAATGCTGGTCGGTGCTACTAACGATCAAATCACAGCGGTGATTGGCGACCTTGAATCAATCGCTCCGATCGGCGCCGCGGTGGCTCGCCGTCTGGCCGACCAACTCGGTGTACGCTTGTGAAACTCTGGAAGAAAATGATTCTCTCGCTGATTGCGTTGAGTCTTTTGGTAATAGGCGCCGGATGGGTCTATCTCTTTCCGATGAGAGGGCTCGAGTCAATTGTAAATCGCAAACTCAACTCGCTATTGGCTAAACGAAGCGGCTTCCAGGTCACGATCGGCCGGATCGGCGGCGATGTCATCAACGGCATGACCTTCGACTCTGTGACAGTCACTTATGGCGACTCGTCCAATCACTTCGAAACCGCAACTGCCACCAAAGTGACGGTCACCTACGCCATCTCCAACCTCTGGCATCGCGACCTGCGCTTCACGATGGTCCAGATCGACTCACTCGATATCCATGTCAAACTCGATTCATCCGGTCGCTTTCTCCCCAAGTTTGTAACTACCGAAGGAATTCCCGGCGGCACATCTGAACCACCGGCTTTTTACATAGGCACTTTCTTGCTCAACGACGCTTCGCTCAACTACGCCCGCCGAACCGACACACTCAATCTGTCGCACCTTGGCCTCTCCGCCTCCTTTCAGATCGAAAGTGGGACATATGCCCTCAATATTCAGCGGCTCGCGCTGGTCTCAAAGGCACCGTCGGTGATCGTCAAGGATGCCGGAGGAAAGCTGACCTATGCCAACGGCAATCTCATTTTTGAGAATCTGAAACTGCTCGCCGACAGCACGACCGTGGAGCTCAGCGGGCTGGTCAGTCCGTCGGAGAAAATTGGCTCAGTCGAACTAAAGGCCGATCAACTCGATTTGGCCGATTTGAAGAAATTCGGCGGCCCCTCGCTCAGTGGTGTGGTCGATCTCGATGGTCAGGTCGGGCGTGATTCCAGCGGCATCCGAGGACGCGTTCATGTGGCGGGACAATTCCTGCAAATGGAACTCAACGACATCTCCTCGGATTTTCGTTTCTCCGACAACGTGTTGTATCTCGATAGCGTCGCCGGCACCTGGTTTGACTCCTGTGCCGTCACCGCGCGTGCAGAACTTGATTTCGGCGAGACACCCGAGCGATATAACGCAAATATTGATATTTCGCATTTCAATCTAAAGCGGATGGTCCCCAAGTCATTCAATTCAGATTTGAGCGGCACTATCGCGCTGTCGGGCTCGGGCCTGCGCAACAAGGATCTTTCGCTTAATTTGGATCTCGCGGTTGCCAATTCGACTTTCGACGTCTACCCAATCGAAGAAGCGCATGGAAAACTGAATGTAACCGTAGACTCGATCAGTTTTATCGACCACTTTGCCGTCCGATACGAAGAGAACTGGCTTACCGCCACCGGCAAAGTAGAATACAGCGGAGATATGTCGCTCGCGGTCACCGGCGAGATTGCCCGCCTTGACCGGTACACCGGCGACTTCTTCATCAAGGAACCAGCAGGTCGTTGCCGTCTGAATGGTTCAATTAGCGGAAGGACATCCGACCCATCTGTAAGCGGTCACTTTTCATCCGATTCACTCTGGCTCTATGGTCTGTTTTCTACCGACGCACGTTCAGTGCTTTTCATTGACCATTTCTTTACTCGACCGTCTGGACTCGTAACATGCCGTTTGGATTCCGGCACAGCGTGGGATATTCCGTATGATTCCATCGTCGCGACCATGCGTATCGATTCTGGTCACGTCCTGATCGATAGTCTGTTCACCGAAAACTCTTACTCAGCAATTTCAGTGCGCGGCGATCTCTGGTATGAACCGTATCCGTCGCAACTGCGGCTCGATTCGCTGAGTTGGACCCTGTTTAGCCAGCGCTTTACAAATGCCGGACCGGTGGCAGTGGAAATTGATAGTGCCGGGTACAATATCAAAGCAGGCACACTCTCCGACGGCCACGGCCGATTCGGACTCACCGGGCGAATAAATTACGACGAATCGTTAGCGACCAGTCTCGATCTTCGCAACGCCCAACTTGAGCCATGGGTGCACTTGTTCCGGGGCGATCTGCCGGTCACAGCCCTCGCTGACTGCAGGATAGATTTGCGCGGAAATCTTGATCACCCGCAGTTTGCCGCCCACGGCAGGCTCGATTCGCTGACCTACAAAGAGCTAGGGCTTGGAAACGTCGGCTTTGGTGTCCGATACGATGATCGCAAGATGACTATCGACTCGGTCGTGGTCAGATCTAATCCCGGCATCTATCGCGCCGATGGAACTCTGTTTGTCGACTTAGCACTGACCAAACGCCCAATCGAGCGACTGCCAAAACTGCCGATGTCGCTTTCAGTTTCGATGCAGGATACAGTCTTCAATTTGGTCTACATGTTTCTGCCTTCAGTTGAAGATTTGGAGGGAAAATTCCAGGCGGCCTTTAATTTGACAGGCACACCGGCCGAGCCGCATCTCGATGGTCGCGCCTGGATAACGGGAGGACGGCTGAAATATTTCGATTTGCGCGACACCATCCGCACCGACTCGGCCGAAGTCTCAATGACCGACAATCAAATCATCCTTGATAAAGTGAGTCTGTATGTCAATGACTATCGCCGGAAAGGCACACGGTCGTGGGCGGTTCTCGACGGCGGACTCATAGTCAAATCGCTTGATTCGCTCTACTACGACGTCGATGTCTCGCTCCCGAAAGAATTCCCGTTCAGGTACGAACTGGACGACATAGTCGGGGTCGCCGAAGGGGAGCTCCATGTCGAAGGCGACAACATTCCCAAAGTCACCGGCGATATGCGCCTGACCACCATGCGATACAGCGCCGAGTTTGCCCGAGCGGGGGAGGGGTCGCCGCTCATGCAATCGCTCAATACCGGCGATTCGTGGGATATAGATATCAATTTCGATATCCCGTCGAACTACTGGATCAAGAACGCCGATGTCGACGCCGAGCTTTCCGGGACAATCAACTTGATTCGTGAGCGTGGTAATTACAGGTTTGTCGGCGACATGACTTTTTTGCGTGGCAAAGGATTTCTCTTCGACAAGACATTTCGGATCGAATCCGGAAGCGGCGTGACTTTTGAAGATATCGAGTATCTGAATCCCCGGCTGGACATCACTGCCTCCACTCGCATACCGGGACAGCGCCGTGAAAATGATTCCACGCGCGAGGATATCGAACTGTGCGTGCATGTCACCGGCACACTCGAACAACCGCAAATTGATCCCTGCCCCGGCTCGGCGTTCAGCTCCGGAGACATACTGCCTTTGATCGTTGCCAACTACTACTCGTCAGATACTGCGGCCGCTTCCGGTCAATTTGCCAGTCGGGCCCTCGATTACTTGTCACGACCATTGTCACAGGCCGGTGAACGGGGACTGCGACGCCTGGGGATAGGTGTTGAAACGTTTGAAATCGATCCCGGAGCCAGTGGTGAGCTTGATCCTTCAAAGTCAAAGTACACGCTCGGAATCTCGCCCTGGCAAAGAGTATACCTTGTCGGAAACTACTCCGGGCTTACTAATAAGGCGGCGTTTGGATTTGAGTACCGACTCAATAAGTCATTCCTTCTCGAAGGTCGCCGCGACGAATACGATCTGTATCACCTCAATCTCCAACTGCATTGGGAGTTGTAAACACCGGTGAAAGCAGTATTCCCATTCAATCGGACGCATATCGGTGCAATGAGCCGCCGATCTTTGCCCGCGTGGCTGGGTATCGTCTTGCTCGTTATCTCGTCGAGTGCAAGCGCGGTCGACCGCGAGTTTCTCCGCTGGGCGGGCCAAAATCCGGTAATCGATTCGATCCACATCGAAGGCAACCGCGCCATCGAGACATCCGAAATTCGCAAACAACTCTATTCGCGAAGCCGAAGTGTCTTTCAGGCGCTCTCGGCCAACCGGCGGAGCCGCGTGCAAAAAGAAACAATTAATCGCGACACTCTCGAAGTCAAATACCTGTACTACTTGTCCGGCTACCTTGGAGTCCGGGTGCGCGAATCAATTGAGCAAATTCCCGGCAAATCAAGTGCGCTGATCAGAGTGGCCATCGACGAAGGACGTCAGTTCCGCTATGCCGGAAAATCTGTTTCCGGCTCTTATCCAGATTCGCTTGGGAGCAACCTGCATAATATCGCTCAACAGCTCAAGACCGGCAAACCGGCCAACCCGCTCGAAGTCAAAAGTGTTGTCTTCGAGATGCGGGCCTACCTGGCCAACTCTGGTTTCCCGTACGCGACGATTGATTTCGCTGTCGATACGCTTGCCCGGAGCGGCGACGCTCCTATCAGGTTCTCAGTAGCTTCAGACTCATTGGTGCGGTTCGGTAAGGTCTCAGTTGAGGGCAGTAAAGACTACCCCCAGTATTGCGCTCGGCGCGAGCTAAGACTCAAAGAGGGCGCCGTCTACCGCCGCGATGATATCCTTGATTCCCAGCGCCGCCTCTTTGAATCAGGATACTTCACAACCTTCCAACTTCGCCAATCGCAAACCAGCGCCGACCGCCTCCGCCCAGACTTCTCTCTGGCGGTGCGAGAGCGTAAGACACAGGCGGTTACTTTTCGTACCGGTTTGGGACAATCTGCTGTCCGCGATCTGGAATGGACTTCCTCGGCAGGTTTTCTCAAACGCAATTTTCTCGGCTCTCGCCGCTACGATGTTAGCGCCTCGTACGGTTTCGGTCTGGGAAAAGACTCCCGACTGATCACGCACTCCTATCGCCTCAGTTTCACCGAACCCTGGCTCTTTGGCCTTCGCGTGCCGGTCACTATTTCAACGCAGTGGGACCCCACCCTGCGCGACCCAGTGCAGGATTTCAAGCGCACCGCGTTGAGTGTTTCAGCGCAGACCAGTTCCAACATCGGCCAAACTATGAAAGCCACGCTCGGATTTGAATATGTCGGTGTGAAACTGACCAATCTCACCGGCCAGATCGCCGATTCGCTCGGCGGATCGACCTCCGACGCCAGCCGCAGAAAACTCTCGTTTGGTTTCCGCCGCGATTCGCGCGACAGTATTTTTGTCCCGCGCAGGGGATCGCACACCAGAATCAACATTCAGTACTACGGCGGTATTCTGGGCGGTGATGGCAACTTTGTAAAGATTCAGCCGGAATGGTCAAGTTATCAGGTGATCTGGCCGGGATGGATTTCCGCCACCCGATTCAAAGGCGGATGGGCGCACCAATACGGCGATCCGAGATTCACCTTTGTCGACGAAGCTCAATATCTCGGCGGCGCAAATTCGATCCGTGGTTTTGCCGAAAATCAGCTCGGACCAAAGGACGATCTGGGAAACCCGTCAGGCGCCGAGTTCATACTGGTTTTCAACCAGGAATTCCGTTGGCGGACCCTGCCGTATTTCAATCAACTACCCGTGATCGGCGACCTCTTTCGCCAATGGCCCCTCTACCAATCGGTCTTTTTTGATATGGGGAATGGGTACCGAACCGAGTCCGAGATCAAACTAAGCAACATGGCTTACAGCTACGGCACGGGGATCCAGATCATGTCCCCAGCCGGGCCGATTCGCCTTGATTACGCCCGTGTTATCCCCCACGATAACTTCAAATTTACAGATCGCTGGCACTTTACTATATTGTACGCGTTCTAAGAAATGCCGCCGCTCACGCATGGATAGCGGGGCAATGTTTCGACTAGGCGTCTAACCCAGAGAGTAGAAGTATGGACTCGATATATCTTGATCACAACGCCACCACTCCGGTCGACCCCGAGGTCGTTTCCGCAATGGTGCCTTATCTCGGCAAGACCTTTGGCAATGCCAGTTCGGTACACCATTTTGGCCGCGACGCCAAAGTAGCGCTCGAAAATGCCCGTGAGCAGGTGGCCGCTCTTATCCACTGCGATCCTGCCGAACTATTCTTCACATCGGGGGGGACAGAGTCGGACAATATCGCCGTTCTGGGTACCGCTTTTCAACTGCAACCAAAGAAGAACCACGTCGTCGTCGGGTCGACCGAACACCACGCCGTTCTGGAGCCGGCCGAGTGGCTACATCACAAACATCAATTCAAGTTCGACCGATTGTCAGTCGACAGCGAGGGATTCGCCTCCGCCGAATCTCTTGACGAATTGATCTCAGATAATACCGCCCTCGTGTCAGTTATGCACGCCAACAACGAAACCGGAACAGTTCAGGACCTTGCATTCCTTACCGCGGTCTGTCGCAATAAAGGCGTTCTGTTTCACACCGATGCTGTCCAGTCAATCGGCAAAATCCCTGTCGATGTCCGCAGTCTGGGTGTAGACATGCTTTCGCTCACCGGGCACAAAATCTATGGCCCCAAAGGCGCCGGTGCGCTGTATATCCGCTCGGGTGTAAAAATCAGCCCGCTCTTTTATGGCGGCTCGCACGAAAAGAAACGTCGCCCAGGCACTGAAAATATCGCCGGGATTGTCGGTCTGGCCAAATCGCTTGAAATTGCCGGAAAAAAAATGAACGATGACGCCACCCGTCTTGGTGCCCTTGCAGATTATTTCATCGAGCGGGTTTCCTCGGCCATTCCCCACACCCATTTGAATTCCCCGCGCAAGAATCGTATACCTCAGACGGTGAATCTCTCATTCGCCGGGGTCGAGGGAGAGTCGATTGTGTTGAGTCTGGATATGGAGGGAATAGCCGTATCCTCCGGATCCGCCTGTACATCGGGCGCCACTGAACCTTCTCATGTTCTGGTCGCCATGGGAATCGACCGAATTGTCGCGCAGGGAGCGATACGCTTCTCGCTCGGTCGCTCCACCACCAAAGACCAACTTGACCGCGTCCTGCAAGTACTACCCCCGATCATCGAGCGTCTTCGCGCCATGTCGCCAATATCACCCGCCGCCCGGGCCTCAAGAGGATAATCGCAGAATGTCCAAGAGGATCTTAGTCGCCATGTCTGGCGGTGTCGATTCCTCCGTTGCCGCCCTGCTCCTCAAAGAGCAGGGGTATGATGTCGTCGGCGCCCATATGAAACTCTGGGACTATGTCGAGGTTGGCGGCGATATCCACAAAGACGGTCGCTGTTGTACAATTGACTCAATCACCGATTGCCGCTTCATTTGCGACGCTATCAATGCGCCGTTCTACGTCCTCAATCTCTCCGCCGATTTCAAAGAGCAGGTGATTGAAAATTTCGTCTCAGAATACAAAGCGGGTCGGACTCCCAATCCGTGTGTCCGCTGTAATTCTCTTGTCAAATGGGATGCCTTCTTGCGCAAAGCCGAACAACTCGGGTGCGAGGGTATCGCGACCGGCCATTATGCAATCATCGAAAAAGGCGACAACGGTCGCTGGCGGATTCGAAAGGGTGTCGACGGTACCCGCGACCAATCATATGTACTCTGGGGACTCTCGCAAAACGCCCTGTCCAAGACATTGATGCCGCTCGGTGGCATGACCAAAGTCGAAGTGCGCGAGATAGCCCACCGCCACAATCTGCGCACCGCCGACAAGGCCGAGTCACGCGAAATTTGCTTTGTTGCCGACGACAACTATCGGCGCTTTCTGGCCGATTGGGAGAAAAAGCACGACCGCAAATTCGCCGAGGGAGATATTGTCGACCAGTCTGGTGCGGTACTCGGTTCCCACGAGGGCACTCCCTTTTACACCATCGGCCAGCGCAAAGGACTGGGGATTTCGCATCGCACGCCGCTCTATGTGCAACGTATCGAGCCGGACACCAACCGGGTCGTGGTGGGCGAAGACGAGGCGCTCTACTGTGACTCGCTCGTTGCCGATTCGGTCAATTGGATTTCGGCTGATCCATCCGCGCCGCCCTCGCATGCCGAGGTAAAGATCAGGTATCTGCACGCCCCCGCCAAGGCCCGCCTGACCCGCTTGACCGACACGAGAATCCATATTACGTTTGAGCAAAAACAGCGCGCCATTACCCCCGGCCAGACGGTTGTCTTCTACGACGGCGACATTACCCTCGGCGGGGGAGTGATCGCCGAGACCGGCGCGTCGCCGATTTCTTAAGCGCACAAACTCAAGCGGAGTTTATATGCCGCACGCTCAATTTCTTGGACACTCCTGTGTCCTCTTGCACAACGGTTCCCATCGCATCATCATCGATCCGTTCATTTCCGGAAGCCCGTCTGCGCCAATCGAGGCCGATCAGATCGATGTCCAGTATGTACTAATCACCCACGGCCACAGCGACCATGTCGGTGACGCCGTCAGCATCGCCAAACGGAATCACGCGACGATTATTGCCAATTTCGAGCTGAGCATGCTGTGTGAGCGGGAAGGAGCTAAAGTCCACCCGATGCATATTGGTGGCGCCCATAATTTCGATTTCGGCCGGGTGAAACTGACTATCGCCCATCATGGCGGCGGGTACGGCCCCAAGGCCGACATCTACACCGGCCCGCCGGTCGGATTTCTCGTGACCATTGAGGGAAAAACGGTCTACCACTCCGGCGACACCGGGCTGTTCTACGACATGAAACTGATAGGCGAACTCAACGCTATCGACCTGGCCTTCTTGCCGATTGGCGATAATTTCACGATGGGAATCGACGACGCCGTCAAAGCAGTCGAATTCCTGCGTCCGAAAACTGTTGTCCCATTTCACTACAGTACTTTCCCGATCATTGACGCCTCCCCCGGCGAATTCGCCCTCAAAGTGGGGGAGAGAGCAAAAGTTAAAATCCTAAATCCCGGCGAACAGATCGAATTCTGACGTCGCTATCAGGTCGGATTCTTCTGTAGGTCGGGACCCTTGCGGTCCCGACACTCTTGAGTCATTGAGAGCAAGGATTTTGTAGGTCGAAATCCCTTGCCCCCCGCAGGGGGGTCGCGCGGAGCGCGAGGTTTCGACATCTTCTCTTGCCGAAGTGCCTCTGCTGCCACATTCCAACGTGGTGTCAGGCGTCCCCGCCTGACACGCTTTTATCTGGTAGCGCACCGCTACGCGGTGCGATTCGTATTCCGCGCAAACCGACCGCAGAGCGGTCGGCTACCAAAGACTGAGGCTTCGACAGGCTCAGCCTGAAGTCAAAATGCGAAAGCACACCCGCTTTGACCTCACCCTGAGCTTGTCGAAGGGTCACTATTGACTTATTGCTGTGCGCGGCAGGCTTCCTGCCTGCCCGTTGTTTGCGTGCCGCCAGACTCTCCCACTCGATTTCTGTTTGATTTTTCCGCCCTCACGAGTGTACAATTGGTATGTCCGCACCCATTCAGAGGAAACATGAAAATGAATAGCGCTACAAAATTGCTCGTATGGATCGCCGGCGTAGTTGTCGGCGTAGCTCTGATTGCCTTTATCGCCATCAAGTTGTTCTTCCCGGTGGAAAAAATCAAACAAATGGCGATCGACACGGCACAGTCATCGCTGGACCGTCCGCTCACGCTCGGCACCGCTGATCTTTCGATCTTGGGAGGTTTGGGTGTTAAGCTTGCCGATGTCGCTCTTGGCAACCCGGCCGGATTTGCGGGTGACCCCTTTGTCGCCGCTAAGAGTGTTGATGTAAAAGTTGCCTTCTGGCCGCTCTTGTCCGGCAATATTCATGTCAGTCGCTTGGTCATTGAATCTCCGGCGATATTCATGCACAAGCTCGCTAGCGGCGTCACCAACTATTCGTTTGCACCGGTCGACTCAACTATGCCCGAGGCGGCCAATCTCCCCGACGAAGCCAAGCCGGCCGCCGCGGCTGTTGCTTTTGACGGCATCGAGATCCACAACGGCACTGTCCGCTATGTCGACGACAGCGCCGCGCAAGAAATCGCCGTGCGAGGTCTAGCCCTGTCCACCGCGGTCGCCAATCCAGGCACCGGTGTCTACCACGCGACCGGGAATCTCGTCATTGATACGCTCACGTTTAACTTCATGCAGAAACTTCCGCCGCTCGCCCTCAAAGTCGACTACGACGCGACCTATGATCTGACTCAGGGCTCACTCTCGATGGAGAAAGTTGCGCTCGCCCTCAACGACGTGCAGTTCGATCTTTCTGGCAAGCTCACCAATCTGACAACTTCAATGGCCGCCGAGCTGAAAATAAGATCGGACAAAGTAAAGGCTTCCGATCTTGTCAAACTCCTCCCACCCGACAAATTGTCAGCTCTGGCTGACTACACTCTCGACGGTTCTTTCGCATTCGATGCCGCGGTAGCTTATGACAGTACAAAGTCACCTGCTTTGAATTACTCAGGCACAGCATCGATCTCGGATCTGTCTATGTCGAAAAAAGGGCTGAGCGGCGACCTCAAAGTAAGACGCATCCCGCTTGAATTCGCCTCCGATCGCGTAAAACTCGCGGTCGAAGACGGTCAGTTTTCAGGCCAGCCGTTTTCCGGATCGCTTTCCGTGCAAAACTTCGCTGATCCGACAGTCACCGGCGCATTCAAAGGTGGTGTCGATCTCTCCTACTTCTCGCCCTTTTTGTCCCAAGCTGGCAAACCTGAATTGAAAGGAAAAGCTACGGTCGATCTGGCATTCGACGGTCAGCCCAAGTCGGCGACCAGCATGCTCATCACTGGCAGACTTGCGATCTCCGACTGTTCATATAGTGACAGTCGCCTACCTGAGCCGATCACTCATTTCGACGCCGACATGTCGCTCAAGAAAGACACCATTGCAATCGACGCAATGAACGTGAAGTTTGTCTCCAGTGACGCCTCCTTCAAGGGGACTCTCACCAAGCCGTTTCCGTATCTGCTCCCAATGAAAAACATTGATCGGACCAAGCTCACCAAGCCATTCTTCCAGTTCGCGCTTACCTCGCACCACTTTGACAACGACAAACTATTTCCCGAGGCAACCCCAGGCTCGGGCGAAAACCGCGCCACGTTGCCGGTCGATTCCATTCCGCCGATTATCCTCCCCGACATCGACGGCGCCGGCACAATACAAATCGATACGCTTGTCTATTCAAAAGTCGACCTGACTCAGATCACTGGCAAGGTCAAAATCCACGACCGCAAGATCGAGGCCTACGATGTGACCGGCAAAGTGTACACAGGAAGTGTGGCTGGAACGACCACTATCGATCTGAACGACTTTGACAACCCGATTTATTCCGGCAAGTTTACTGCCACACAAATCGAGGCCAACGACTTCATCCAGCGTTTCTGCAAAGTCAGCGGCTTTCTCTACGGAAAATTCGATTTGAAAGGGGACTACAGCGCCGCCGGCTGGGAACCCGATCAGTTCCTAAATTCGATGTCGATGACAAGCTCCGGCGCTGTGCAAGACGGCAAGCTGGTAACTTCAGGCGTTGTCTATAATTTGTTAAACGACATAGCCAAGAAAATCGGCAAGCCGTTTGAGAAAGAACAGCCGCTCAAAGCGCTGACCTCCAACATCAAA
This sequence comes from uncultured Ignavibacteriales bacterium, assembly GCA_964571235.1. Taxonomy (GTDB): domain Bacteria; phylum Zixibacteria; class MSB-5A5; order GN15; family FEB-12; genus JACRAV01. The sequence continues at coordinate 149,604 of CAZNAI010000007.1, forward strand.
GTCAAAGACGGCAAGGTCATTGTCGATGGCCTCAAGGCAAATCTCGCCAATATCGGCGATCTGACTCTCGGCGGCTTTTACAGTTTCAACAACGACCTTGGCTATGACGGTACTATCCAACTCACGCAGGAACTTACTTCCCAGCTTGCCTCGCAAGGGGGAGTGCTCGGAGGCTTGACCAGTCTCTTGAGCGACAAATCCTCCGGCCGACTACTTGTCCCGCTCAAAGTTACAGGAACCTGGAATGATCCAAAGGCCGAGGTCGATTTTTCCGCGTTGACCAAATCGGCGGGGACAAATCTCAAAGAGAAAACCGGAAACGCGATTCAGAATTTGCTCAAGAAAAAGCCGTAACCAACTTTCTTCTATAGCTTCGTTACCATCGCCCTGTTTCACTGTGAAACCGGGCGAAATTTTGTGTGGGATTTCTCTTGATCTTTGCGTTCTTCCGCCGATGTAATCTCAAGTAGTATCGATAGTAACGGGAAATACGATCAATCGAATGTCCCGTTCAGATTTGCAACGTCGCGAAGCGCCGCCAACGGCCGACACGACAAAAACAAAGTGTGTGACTAAAAGGCCATGACTCCTCATTCTGCCGCCGAAATCGACCGCATCACACGCTGTGCGCTGTGCAAGATCGACCTCAAAGGGCGATTCGTCTTCATCGACGACCGCACCGAGACTCTGCTTGGATATTCCAAGGAAGAACTCTTCGGAAAGACCTTCAAAGAATTTCTCTCCGAGGGCGACCACGAAATCTTCTTTCATGTCATGCGGCAACAGCGGACCTTTGAAACTGCTTTCGATTCCATACCGGTAACACTGCAGAGCAGAACCGGGCAATCGATGCCCGCCACAATCGTCGTCACGCTCGGCTTTATCGCCGGTAACCCCGTCAATTACCAGATTATCATTCAGACCAGCCAGTCCGAGCGGCAGGCGGTTTCCGCAGTAGACGAATCGCCAAGCTATCACCGCTTTATTTCAACTGTCCTTTCCATGAACGGGTCGCTATCGCTACCCGACGTTCTCGAACCAATGCGGGAGTTCATCGAGGCCCAGGCAGTGGGGCTTTACAAGATAAACGACGGAAAACTCGAGCTGTCTGCCAGTGCCCCTCGTGACACACAAATCCCGACAACTATCGATGTCCAGCGAATTCCCTCACTGCTCAAACGGCTGGCCGATGTTGTTGCCGAGCCCGGCCTCACCCTTGATCAGATTCAACGCGGCTTTGTCGAGACAAGTAGCGATACAGTCGCTGAGTACTTTTGCGAATTCGATTGTGCCGACCACAAATACCTTCTCCGCGCCACTTTTGAACCGGGCAACACTGAACTGGCCGATTCTATCGCGCTTCGCGCCACTCTCGCTCTGAAGCTTGTGCTCCGATTGTTAAAACATCACGAGCCGGCCAGCGAGATCGTCATTCCGGAGTATGACTTCGGTGTTGGGCTTGCACTCTTCGACTCTCTTTCAGTGGGCGCGATGTTTGTCCGATCCGACGGCAGTATCGCCGCCGCCAATCACACTCTTGCCAAAATTTGTAAGGGTCGGCGTCCAGAAGGGCGGATCGACGATGTCATTCGCTTGATCGAAAGCTGGGGCTGTCCTAATTCTGCCCGCAACCTTGCAACTTTTTTCGATTCAGCGGTCGCCAATCCACCGTTGTCGTGGAAAGAGACTGTCACCCTGCCGGGCGGTGTTACAGCCCAGCTCACAGCCATTCGCCATTCAGTTTCGCAGTCGGATTCGTCGGCCTGGTTTCTAATCATCCCGGCTACCGCAAAACCCACGGGGTCCAACTCTTCTGCGGATGTAAATATCGCCAAAGCGGCAGTCGATGACATTCTCTCCTCGCTTAGCGCCGCTAATACTATCTCCGACCGACTGACTCACGAGTTCTACGATGAATTGCATCGCGACGGCAACCTCTATCTGTCGCTTCTCAACGGCCACATGGACAAACTGCGAGGCATGGTCTCCGAACTCGGACACTTGATGAGAGCCTGGCTTGCCCCCGAAGAGATTTCAGCCTGCGATCTGAATTTGATCGTGGCCGGCGCAGTTCAGGAGATCAGCTCGACCTATCCCGAGGTAGTCGTCAACTGCAAATTCAGCAATCTTCCCAAGCTGTACACCCACCGCCATCGGCTGTCCCAACTAGTACACAATCTATTGTCAAACTCGGTCAAGTTCTCGCGCGGCGGAAAAGTCGATATTCAAATTGCGACCCAGATCGCAAACAACAAATGCACGCTCACGATCTCCGACAGCGGCCCCGGAATCCCGGCCAAGTATCTTGAGAAAGTCTTCGATCTGTATTACCGGGTCCCGCTTCACCCTTGGCAGAAACTCCCCGGAGACGGCTCCAGTTTGGCCATCACGCGCCATTTGGCCCGCGCTATGGGTGGCACCTTGACCCTTACATCTGAGGAAGGGAAGGGGACCCAGGCGATCGTCGATCTACCAAATCTGGCCCCCGAGGCGCCGCAGGCCGCGGCTCGCTAACAAGCCCCCCCTGACAATCTTTCCCATTTCCCACTATTATAGGAACTCGACTCGGCTGAATCGTTGGTCTTGCTATTACCACATAAGTCGTTGCGTCACAAATAATTACTGGTTGCCACCCGATTTTTCATTGACAACCCGCCATTTGCCCCTATCTTGCCAGTCTGCCATTTTTGAGGAAACCAGTAATGAACTCAATGACCGGATTTGGACGCGCTGTGCTCGATTCACCCCAAGGCCGAATTACGGTCGAGATGTCGAGTGTCAACAATCGATTCTTGGAATTAGCGGTCCGGACCCCCCGGTCGCTGGCTCCCCTTGAGCCTCAGATCAGGGAACTCCTCACCGAAACAGTCACGCGCGGGAAGCTCACTATTAATGTAGATGTCGAGGCGGGAAAGAGCGCCGTGCGCACCCATATCGACAAAGAGACTGCCAAGGTGATCTACCGCGAACTGGAGTCACTCCGCAAATCTCTTAAGATAAAAGAAGAAACAGAGCTTTCTGATATTCTTGCCTTTGAAGAAGTCTTCACTTCCGGCTCCAACGAGATAGATACCGAAGCCGCTTGGCCGTCGATCAAAAAGACAATCGAACAAGCCGCTGGTCGACTGATCAAAATGCGCCAGATTGAGGGTTCAGCTCTGGCCCGCGACATGCAGGCCCGGCTCAAACTGATGGAGAAAGCGGTCGGTAAGGTCGAAGCGGCTACCAAGAACTCGGTCGCTGTATATGCCGAGAAATTGTCGCGGCGGGTCAAGGAACTCTTGGCCGAGCCGATCTCTGACTCGCGCCGGCTCGAAGAAGAAATCGCCGTCTTCGCCGACAGGACTGATATCGCCGAAGAGTGCACCCGCTTCCGCAGTCACCTCGATCAATATCGTTCGGCGCTGACACAGAAAGACGCCGCCGGTCGAAAACTGAATTTCATCCTTCAGGAAATGAACCGCGAGATCAATACCATCGGCTCCAAGTGCGCCGATTTTTCCATAGCCGCCACAGTCATTTCGCTCAAAGAAGAACTGGAAAAGCTCCGCGAGCAGGTGCAGAATATTGAGTAACCAACCGAAACGGGCCGACATGAAGAAGTCCAAACCGGGACGGATGGTTATTATTTCATCCCCTTCCGGTGGCGGGAAAACCTCTATCTGCCGGAAGTTGCTCTCGGGGGCACGGCGCAAAGCCGGCTGGAAGTTCTCAGTCTCGTACACAACCCGCGCCATGCGCAAAGGTGAAAGAAACGGTCGCGAATACGTGTTTGTTACACCCGAGAAGTTCGATCAACTGGCCGGGGAAAACTTCTTCGCCGAATATTTTCCAGTCCACTTGTACAAGTACGGCACACCGCGCAAGCCGATCGAACATCTGCGCAAAAACGGCGGAGTGATGCTGTTCGATGTCGACGTCCAGGGCGCCAAACGGCTCCACCGGGAATACCCGGATGCCGTCACCATTTTCGTCCTGCCGCCGTCAGTACAGGCCCTGCGAAGCAGGCTGAAACGGCGTGGCACAGAAACCGCCGAACAACTGCGCGTTCGCTTTGAGAATACAAAGAAAGAAATGCAGGCGGTCCTGCGCGATAAGACATACGCGTTTGATTATGTAGTTTTGAATGATGTGCTGGCCGATGCGGTCGACGATGTTCTCGCTATCGTGCGGGCACATCGCTGTCGCTTCGAATTCCTGCCTGTGGAACAAACCGGCAAAATGCTGGGTTATAGAGGCGGTCCAACCGCAAAGGAGTAGTTTCATGCCTTATTTTTCAATCGACGGACTTGAGAAAGTGACCGTGAACCGGTACGAGGCGGTGATCGTCGCCGCACAGCACGCCCGCCAGATTAATTCCAAGCGGCTGGCGAAGTTAAACGCCGCCATCGAGGCGGGCGCCGAGGTCGAATTCGACATGGAAGCCCGCAAAATTACAATGGTAGCCCTAAAAGATGTGATCGACGGTAAAGTTAAGTTCAATCGCGCCGATACCGAATAACACAATCGGTCACACATTAGCCTAGATAGGATCACATGGCCAAAAACCTTGTCATCGTTGAGTCACCTGCAAAATCAAAAACGCTCGCTCGTTTCTTAGGCGAGGGGTTTGAAATTGCCTCGACTATCGGACACATTGTCGACCTTCCAAAGTCCAAGATCGGCGTCGATGTGAAAAACGATTTCGAGCCGGACTATCAGGTGATCGAGGGAAAAGAAAAGGTCATCGCCGATCTGATCAAGGCGGCCAAGAAAGCCGAAGTTGTCTACCTGGCCCCCGACCCGGATCGCGAGGGTGAAGCGATTGCCTGGCATGTCGCCAATAGTATCAAAAAGGGGACGAAGGCAAAGCTCAAACGGGTGACCTTCAACGAAATCACCAAAGCCGCAGTGACCTCGGCAATTGCTCATCCGCGCACCATCGATATGAATCTGGTCAACGCCCAGCAGGCTCGACGAGTGATGGATCGTCTGGTCGGTTACATGGTTTCGCCGTTTCTGTGGAAGACAGTTGCACGGAATCTGTCAGCCGGGCGCGTACAATCAGTCGCGCTCCGCCTGGTGTGCGAGCGGGAAGAGGAAATCGCCGCTTTCAAACCGGAAGAGTACTGGAAATTCACCGCCGTTCTGGCCAATAAGAAAAAAGAAGAATTCAACGCCGGCCTGTTGCGCATCGACGGCAAGACCGTTGTTCGCGCCGGTGAAGAAGGCGCCAATAAGATTGTCATCTCGTCGCAGAAAGAGGCCGACAGCATTTTAGCTGAACTGAAGAAGTCGGCCTATTCCGTTGCCGAGTTAAAATCGAGCGAACGTACCCGCAAACCGCTGGCGCCGTTTATTACTTCTACGATTCAGCAGGAGGCGGCCAAAGCATATGGCATGAGTCCCAAACAGACTATGTCTATCGCTCAAAAACTGTACGAAGGAATCGAGATCGGCAAAGAGGGCCCCACCGGTCTGATCACCTACATGCGTACTGATTCAACTCGTATCGCCGACGAAGCGATTCAGGCTGTGCGCACCTATATCTCCAAAGAATTCGGCAAGAACTACCTCCCGGCGCATCCGAACAAATACGGCAAGAAAGAGGGTTCGCAGGACGCCCACGAAGCGATTCGTCCGACCTCGATGGAGCTGACTCCCGAGAAAGTCAAAAAGCACCTGACAATCCAACAGCTCAAGCTCTACACGCTGATCTGGAATAGATTCGTCGCCTCGCAGATGCCCGATGCCAAGTTCAGTGTTGAAACTGTCGATATCGAGGCCGGGAAGTTCATACTTCGTGCCTCGGCGCAAAAGATTTTGTTCGATGGTTTCCTCCGTGTCTACCACGAAGAGAAAGAAGCCGACGAAAACGGCCTGCATAGCTGGAGCGAGAAACTCCCCGTGTTGTCCGAAGGCGAAAAACTAAATCTGGTCGATGTCCAGCCCTCGCAGTCGTTCACCAAACCGCCGGCGCGGTACAGTGAAGCGATGCTGGTCAAGCGGCTCGAAGCCGACGGCATCGGCCGTCCGTCGACCTACGCCAGCATTATCTCGGTTATCAAAGACCGCAAGTACGTCGATCTGGAAGAGCGCAAACTCCGCCCCAGCGATCTGGGTAAGGCTGTAAACAAGATTTTAGTCGAGCATTTTCCCGACATTTTCAATGTCGAGTTCACCGCCAATATGGAAAAAGAACTCGACTCAGTCGAAGAAGGCTCCGACGATTGGGTGAAGGTCGTCAAGGACTTCTATAAGCCGTTCATCAAAACGATGAACGTGGTAAAGACAAAAGAGAAATCAATCAAAGAATCGATGACCGAAACCACCGACATCAAGTGCGAGAAGTGCAGTAAGCCGATGGTCATCAAGTGGGGACGCAACGGTCGCTTTCTGGCCTGTTCCGGTTGGCCGGAATGCAAATCGACCAAGCCACTTCCCGAAGAAGAAGCCAAGACCAAGACCGATCAAAAGTGCGACAAGTGTGGCGCCGACATGGTGATCAAGACCGGACGGTTCGGAAGATTCATGGCCTGCTCTCGCTATCCTGAATGCAAAAACGCAAAGCCGCTGACTCTCGGGATCACCTGCCCCAAGCCGACTTGCGGTGGGCAATTGATCGAGAAACAAACCAAAGCCCGTCGGTCATTCTACGGCTGTAGCAATTACCCCAAGTGCGACTTCGCATCATGGGACAAGCCGGTCAAACAACCGTGCCCGGTCTGTCACCACCCGTATCTGGTACAGAAAGTCAGCAAGGCGCGTGGCGAATATCTCAAGTGCCCGGAATGCAAGCACGAGATCCACGACCACCAGCCAACCGAACCGGTGACAGTCGGCTGATCGCCATTTCATCTCGTCATTCCCGCGAAGGCGGGAGTCCAGCTCTTGTAGGTCGAAATCCCTTGCCCCCCGGTAGGGGGGGCTCGCCGACGGCGAGAGGTTTCGACATCCGATTCTTCTTCAATTGCCTCCCGCGTTGTGTACCCCTAATTTTCACCCATGCTGACCGCCTCACTCAAGAAATTCCTCTCTGAACTTTCAACTACGCACGGGCGATCAACTCACACTGTCGAGGCGTATCGACGCGATTTGACACCGTGGGCGGCGTTCTTGGAATCTCAGTACACAAGGCAACCGATGTCGCCCAAGAACGACCCGCTCTTTCTGCGGCTGTACCTTCGCGAAAGATCAGAGCAGAAATCATCCAATCGGTCCATAGCCCGCTTTCTCTCGGCCTTGTCAACCTTTCAAAAATTCCTCGCCAGCCAGCGCGGGGGAGAATCGTACATTTTCAAACTGCCGCGCATCAAATTCTCCGGTAAACTCCCTTCGTTTGTGCCGCAGGCCGAGGCGGTCAAGCTCTTCGACGATCAGCCTGCGCCCACTGCCGATACGCGCTTCGGTTGGTGGCGCGACTATGTCATGGTCGGACTTTTGTATGTCACCGGTATCCGACGGGCCGAATTGACCTCGCTATCGATTTCACAGCTTGATCTTGCTCGCGGCTTGATCTCAGTGGTCGGCAAAGGAAACAAGCCCCGCGTGGTGCCACTTGGCGAACAGATGACAAGCGAAGTGCGCGATTACCTGAAAGTCCGCGCTGAACTGTTGGACAAATCCAAACTCTCACACGACCGGTTGTTCCTAAACCAACGCGGCACACCATTGACAGTCCGGTCGGTTGATCGATTGGTCAAAGCGTTCGGCAAGAAAAACGGTATCAGTTTCACGCCGCACACCTTGCGCCATTCGTTTGCCACCCATATGCTTGAAAACGGCGCCGATTTGGTATTGATCAAAGAAATTCTCGGCCATAGCTCCCTTTCGACTACCCAGAAATACACGCACGTTACCGCCGAAACAATGAAAGCGGCCTACCGCAAAGCCCACCCAAGATCAGGGTTTGATAAGTAGGTCGGGTTGACAAGTGCCGTTTACCATGCGCTGTCTGTCCGACATGAGTTCCAAAAAACGTGTCGGGTAGTCGTCGTCCCGCTGACGCGTGACTTGCCAACCCGACCTACAAACTGTCATCCCAGCGAAAGCTGGGACCCATCTTCTCTCTTCATTTCCCCTTCCACAAATACTTCTTCAAATCAACTGTCCCGTTCGGTTTGAAGACGATCTTTTCTCGCTCCAATCGCGCACGCTGTTCGTCGTATCCACTGCCGTGTGGCAATGAGATCATCCCTTTGGAGTTGATGACTCGAAACCAGGGGAGACGGTGTTTTTTCGACGACGAGTGAAGCGCCCGCACTACCTGACGCGCCCCGCGTGGATCACCGGCCATGGTCGCGATTGAACCGTAGGTCGCGACTTTTCCTTTGGGGATTCTCTTGATTAGCGCGATCACACGCGCGATAAACGGGTCGGGCATCCGTAGGCTTTTCATTTAACCCCTCATCCGGCGCGCCGTCGGACGGGCCACCTTCTCCCAGAGGGAGAAGGGAAACGATGTGCGGTCAGGCGTCCTCACCTGACCGCAAGACGTTTCGGGTGAGGACGCCCGACACCACAATACAAATTCCTCTCCCTCTGGGAGAGGATGTCACGAAGTGACAGGTGAGGGGTCACTAGTTCCGTCACACCACATACACCCGGACATCACCGATGAAGTGGTTGATCGCGATGTAGAGCTTGGCTTCCGACAAATCATAATTCTCGGTGCGGGCGTCGATAGTGTTCCCAAGTCCGCTTGAGCGCTTGCCCAGAAGTTCGACATCGCCGATGAAACTCGACGAAGTGCACAGCACCGGCATATCCGCAGGCACAAGAATGCGAACGTCGCCGATAAATCCCGATACCACCATTCGGTTTAAGCCGGCGGAGAGCTTGCCGCCGTGAAGTTTGATCTCGGTGTTTCCCGCAAATGAAGAAACCTCGACATTCCGCAAATCGAGATTCTGGCAATCTATAAATGTATCGCCGGCGAACTTGCTGTATTTGGCTCGTCCTGAGGGACCGGTGTAGGCGCCGGATGTTTGGCCGCCGAATTCATACGAATATTTGTATTGGTATCCACCCGGCTTGGCGCCTTGGGGCTGATCAGTTCCGGGAGGCGATGGTGGCGGGTCGTACCGATAGTTCGCGCCGGGAGGTGGCGTACTCATGCTCGGTCCTGAGCCAGGGGGCGGAGGAGGTGGTATATCGAAATCGACATTGACTGTTATGGCGGGGCGGCGACGGACAATAAACCAAACACCCAGAAGTATCAGTCCTACTGGTAAAACAAACGAGACGAAGTCGCCAAAATCCCAGGCGATGATTTCCAGGCTCTGCAAGAGGAAGAACAGGCCGAGGAAGACCAGCGCCAGTCCGAATATGACTTTCTTACCGCTCATACTATCGGTACGGAATATCGGCAGTTAAGTTACAGTCCGCAAGCGGTTTGGGAGTGGTGGTTGTCATGCCATTGTCACCCCGGCTCCATTGTCACCCCGGCGAAGGCCGGGGTCCAGTCTATTGCAATAGTGGCTTTGCTTCCACCAGCCAGATGGCCGAACCTTGGGACTGAGCCACTTTGTATTGAGAGCGACTCTTGGTGCCCCACAGCTTGCTGCGGGATCGTTGAGATCGAGATTCCAAATTGCATTCGGGGATCCCACCCCAAGGGGTGGGGCACCGAAGACAAATTGGCTTTGGTCGCAGGGGAGACGGGTTCGATGTTGGGTTCGATGCGCCGTACTGTCGCTCGAAGAAAATCGCAACAATGGGAAGTGCGGCAGGGGATTGGAGTGTCGCCAAGTAGAGTGGAAATGGGTTCGTTCGTGCAAAAATAATGTTTTGTGCGTGGTGTACATTCCTGTGCACCACGCCATAGCTCGCCGGCGGACAGGAATGTCCGCCAGCCACGGAAATTTTGTGCGCGGCAGACGCCCCCGTCTGCCGATCTTCGTGCGTTTTGAGGGCGGAAAACTGGCTTTGTTTTTTTGAGCGCGTATTGAATGACAACGACATAACTGGCTTTGTTTCGTCACAGTTTTGTTTTGTGCAATCGCCTACCCTTCGGGTGGGGTACATAGGAAAGTGGGCAGTCATACACCCACAAGGGCGGGGTCGCAGAGTGGGGGGAAGTTGTAGGGAAATTGATTGGTGGCGTCTTGACATTTCCTTTGGCACCCAACTAACTTATTGTCGTAATGACCCTAGATCAGTTGTTAGATAAGGAGGCTTGGGACAAGGCTTTTCACAAGTCTTTTGGCCCAGACGTTGAGAAGATGGGAGGATCTCAGATGACAGGAGCTAACGATCAGCAGCTAAAATCTGGCAACAAAGCATTAGTCTTTATTAGCCATGACAGTAGAGATGCAGACTTAGCGGAAGCGTTTGGAAACCTCCTTTCCGATGCAAGCGGGGGTGTTCTCAAGGCCTTCAGATCTTCCGATAAGAAGGGCACTGCGGGAATAGAATACGGAGCCGAGTGGTACCAGACGATTATGGCTCAAATCGCGAATGCCACCGATGTGGTCGCGCTCCTAACCACGCACAGTGTGAATCGTCCATGGATATTGTATGAAGCTGGCGTGGCCAAAGGAAAACTCGACACGAAAGTACTCGGTATAGCGCTGGGAATAAATTTCGAGCAAGTACTCACGGGTCCATTCGCTCAATTTCAGAATAGCGCGGATGATGAAGATTCACTTACCAAGTTGGTTCTGCAGTTGATTCGCCGCAACCCGGACGCGGACCCGAGAGAAGAGGCTGTACGCAGGCAGGTCGTAGCGTTTAGGGACAATATTGGAACACTTCTTAAGACAAGGTCAAAAGCTGTCGCACCAGCCAAGGTCGATGATGGAGCCGTTGCAAAGCTATTTGAGGAAGTAAAAGTGATGTTTTCATCTCTTCCGGAGACGGTTGAATCGCGTTTGCAAGAATCGATGCGGCCCGCCCAAAGACGGATTAGAAGAAGATTTCATCCGGGAATGATCGAAGAGCTCATCTTTCACGTTCCTTTTGGGAATGACAAGGCTGGCCTGGGGATTACTTGGCTCGTTCTAATGAGCTTTGTGCCTGACGAAGCACCTTGGCTACGCGAGATCGGACGAGAAGTTTATCATGCCGTCATACACGAAGACAAGCGAGCATTAAAGGATGCAATGCATCGATTCGAACTTGGTTGTGACATGCTACGACATCCGTTATGGGAAAGATTTATTGAACCAAGCGACCGAGAGGCACACATGGTGCTTCGTCACTTTGGAGATTTTGCTCGCCATTGGTTTGAAGTTGCGATTAGGAGTTCCGATCGTAGACACAAGGCCGAACCAGCGGACGAAAAGGGTAAAAGCCGAAACTCAGCCGGCGGATGAAACTCTGCTCATGTCTACAATGTCTGAAAGATCGACGGAGTGGCTCAAGGTTATTAATAGTGAGTTCCCTAATGGTGATCGAGCGAGCGCCGTACTGGGCGGTGCAATACTCGATGATTTGTTGCTCACAATACTACAATCCACTCTTTCTCCACCACACAATCCAAAGGACGATAGGTTGCTCGGACGGGGTGGAGTGGCCGAATCTTTTGCGGCTCGAATAGAACTTGCCACTCGCATGCGATTGATTCATGACAATATTGCTAAGTCTCTAGATTGGGTGCGTGAAATTCGGAATGATGCAGCTCATTCCAAGGGCTTTTCGTTGTCTAGTCAAAGTGCGGTGGATCGGGTGAAGAATGTGATAGATACGCTTAATCTCCGATCTATCGGGGCTGCGTTGTTTAAGCCGCCCTATGATGACAATAGGGGCGCATACCTCGCTATCGTGGTGGCGATTGGGGCAACGTTGGAGCAGACCATTGATAATATCAAACTAGGAGAAGCACTACCGATAGACTTTCGAGGACAGGTGCACTTTTCGGAGAGCAGTGACTCTGCTTAATCGTAGGCCAATTCCCTAACGGTATTCGACTGGTATCAAGCGCGAAGCCAATTCGGTGGCTGTTGATCCGGCTTGACTTAGGGGGGCAGGGCCGCTTTATTCCGCCCAATTTGCCGGTCGGGTGAGGACGCTTGATCGCACGAGGATGTCGAAACCGCAGGGGTTTCGACCTACGAAGAGAAGAGAGAATGCGACGTCGTGACGGACCCTTCGACCCGTGCGGCTGAAGCCACAGGACTTCGCAAGCTCAGGGTGAAGTCGCTCCTCGCAATGACGGTCCTCGTAGGTCACTCGCGTCCGCGCGGGTGACACCGGCAAAAAAAAATGTCAACCCCGAAGACGGGATTGACCTACGAAAGCAAGAGAGATTGCGACGCTCGATGACTCGCTCGCAATGACGAATAGGCAACGGTCAGGTGAGGACGCCCGACCGCACAAAATATAGGAGTATGCATATGGCTCGGTCGCTTTGTCAGATACCCGATTTTTCCACCGCCGAAATCCGCGAGATTTTCGATCTGTGCGGCAAGATGAAACGAAAAGAAATCGCCCCCAAACCACTCGCCGGAAAAACTGTCGCCTGCATTTTCACCAAGGAATCGCTCCGCACCCGGATTTCGTTCGAAGTCGGGATCAATGAGCTGGGCGGCAATTCGCTTTACCTGACTGATAAAGAAATCAAACTCGGGGAACGCGAATCTATCGAAGATGCCGCTAAAGTACTCTCGCGCTATGTGGGGATGATCATGATCCGGACCTACAAGCAGTCCGATGTCGAGGGTCTGGCCAAGCACGCCACCGTTCCAATTGTAAACGGTCTGACCGATTTGGTCCATCCTTGCCAAATTCTGGGCGATTATTTTACGGCGATCGAGCATCTGAAAGTGAAAGAGCCGTACAAGATTGCCTATGTGGGCGACGGCAACAATATCGCCAACAGTTGGCTCAATTTAGCGTACCGAATTCCGATTGACCTTAGGATCGGAACCGATAATTCCTGTCATCCCGACGCCGAGATTTTGACACGCGCCAAGACCAATCCGCAAAGCAAGATAACCATTACCGATGATCCTAAAGAAGCCGTGGCCAATGCCGATGTTGTCTATACCGATGTTTGGGCCTCGATGGGGCAGAAACATCTGGCTGACGACAAAGCAGAGAAGCTAAAGAAGTTTCAAGTCAATAGTTCTCTGATGAAGGCGGCAAGTCCAACGGCGATCGTGATGCACTGTCTGCCGGCCGAACGGGGACGCGAAATTACCGACGAGGTCATGGATGGCCCGCAGTCGGTGGTGTTCGACGAAGCGGAAAACCGGTTGCACATTCAAAAAGCGATCATGGCGTTCCTGCTGAAGTAAGCGCCCAGACTCTGTGGACAGCCACCCTCTCCGGAGAGCAGAATATGCGGAAGGAGTTTCGGTATGCGTTCACGGAATCTGGTTCTTCTTTCAGTCGCGGCGATAGCGCTGATCACCGGTCTTATGGCCGGTTGTTCGAGCAATTCGTCGGGGCCGTCCAACCCGGTCACCAATCCCGAATTTACCTACATGGCGGCTCAATCGGCCGATGTGGTTGATTCGCTGGTTGGACTGACTGACATGGGTCTGGATATGACAGTCGCCGCCACTAACGACATCCTGACCGAGCTGGCATTCGGCCCACTGCCGACCGACTCGTCATCGGTCGATGATACCTGGCACATTTTCGTGCTGACCAACTCGGCCTCGGGTGTGACCAATGCGTACATCGACTCAGTGCAGTTTCTCTTGAACAGCGATCCACGGGTGAATCCTGCCGGAGCCAATGAAATGCAGTTTGTCCGCAACTGGAATTCGACAGCCGACGACACAACCGAGTCGTATAAGAATACCGAAGTTCGGACAACTTTAAACGCGATCAACACCGACGATGCCGCCGCGACAATTAGTGGCCAGACGGTGATCACGGTGCACGACGTAGACAAATCGGGAACGGAACCGGTGGTGCGCGACCTGACATTGAGCGGTGTGGTCGCCAATTACCATGTTGACCGGACCAACGGCTGGAATGCCGGATGCCCGATCTCCGGAACGATTACGATCGAGGCTACCCTTGCGGTGACAGTTGGATCAGCCGAGGCGGTCAGCTCTGACTGGACATTCGAAGTGACGTTTGAAGACGGCGAAACCACCGTGACCGCGACTTCAGCGGGCAAGAGTGTGGCGTACTCGTCTCCGGTTTGCGAATAATTGTCGAATCGAAATTGGTATTTCCAAGCCCGGCTGTAAAAGGCCGGGCTTTTTTTGGGGGAGTTGACGAGATCGGGGGCGCATGGTATTTACTCTTCATGGAAGAAATCAAACGATACTCCGGTTGCTTTGTCTGTGGCGAGAAAAACGACCACGGCCTGAAGGCGAAATTCTATTGGGACGGCGAGACTGCGACAACTGAGACTATGGCCTACGCCCGATTTGAGGGGTACAAAGGGATCTATCACGGCGGGGTGATGGCGACAGTGCTGGACGAGGTGATGGTCAAGGCAGTGCTGGCGTCGGGGTTTTTCGCGGTGACGGCCGAGATGACAGTCAGGTTTCTGTTGCCCATTCACACCGGAGATAAATTTGTTTGCAAGGGACGAGTGGTAGAAAGAAAAGGGAGGTTGTTCTTAACCAGCGCCGAGGCGGTCGGCGACGGGGGGCAAGTCTTCGCCCGTGCAGAAGCGAAGTTCTTAGAGGCGAGGTCGGGATTGGATCAGGAACTAAAAAGCTCAATGGACGACTAAGGGTCTACTCTCAAATTCACAAAAAGTGCAGGGGCAATCCACGCCGGGGCTTTCAAGTCTTTGCTGGCCCGTATCTCGTTGGCTATCAGGGTATTGCGGGCTATGTTTCGAGTGTAAGTTTGGCATGGCGGTTGCGCGAGGTAAGGGGTGTATGGGTACGCATGTCAGAATCGCCCCGGCTTATATAGCCTCTGTGATTAGAGAGCACTCTGATCGGTACCTTTGCGAAAACTCATTTTGCACGGGGATGGTGATTTTTGCGGTGCCGGATTACGGCGTGCTGTTTAAGTGCCAGGCCGAGGGGCGTCTAATTGATTTGGAATTCGGGGCGTTTTTCTCGCTCTTGCGGTTTGTTGAGAAATCGATGGCGGGGGAGAAGATTGGAAAGCTTTGCGTGTATAGTTCATTGCCGGAATTTGTCTTCGCCTTTTCGGGGCAGAGCCGTCACCTTGCACCCGACAGCGAACGGATGCGACTGCTGAAAGAGCGAACGGTCAAGCTTGGGGCGAGTGTGTCGTATATCGAGCCGAGCCGAAACCTGGCGCTCTATTCGCCGGCTGACTACCCCGCGGTGCCGAAGGGGAAGAAAGTCGTGGTGTTGTCAACGCTCAGCGACGACACCCGTAAGCTCTTTCGACCGATTCAAAAGGGGATTCGGATCTGAGCGGACGATTCTATCTTGACGACTCACTCCATTATCTGCATCTTTGTATAGGTCATCGGGCGCGGCGGGATCAAACGCCAGACAGCCTGTAGACGTCTCTTTACTGGCAACCGCCAATTTGACGGCGAGTGAGGTTACGAATGAAAAAGATATCAGTAGTCGCAATAGCAATCTGTTTACTGTTCGCCGTGTCAGTTCGGGCGGACGATCTGCTATTGATTTCAGTACAATCCGAAGATCAGGCCGTTTCTGCCCGTGAAATTTGCGGAACAGCCCTCTTGCGGCAAGGGGAGCGGTATCTGGTTGCGGTCGACGACTTCAAATTGGCGCGACTGATGGCTGAAGGGATAACAAGAGAAACAGTCGCACAGAATATTGACCCTTCGGCGATGTCGGTAGTCTTTCCCGATCCGGCGAGTGGGCGGCCGCAAATTGAGCTGTCTACACTCGGGCATACGATGAATCTCACCGACGGCGCGGTGCTGGTCCAATTGCATAGCGGAACCGCGGCCTCTGCGCAGAGCGAAACGGGGCTGAAGATTTCGCCGCTGACTGAGTGGCAGGTACCGATTGAATATTCGCCGCGCCGGGTGTCTTTGAATCTCTCCGCCAGCGCAACGTATCCAACCGATTCGATGGCACTTCTGGTCAACCAGGATTCTCTCCTGGCCTACGATCAGCGGCTGGAGGCCTTCTATACGCGGTATGTCTGGTCGGATTCGATTGATCGGGCGCGCGACTGGATGGTTCAGAAACTGCAATCGTGGGGATACAGCAATGTCACCACGCCGACATTTAATTGGAACAGCGGGACTCATTACAATGTGAAGGCAATCAAAGTTGGGTACGCCGAACCGAACAGCTATATCGTTATTGGCGGCCACTATGATACATACAATTCACAGTCACCTGGTGTGATCTTCGCGCCGGGAGCTGATGACGACGGCTCGGGAACAGCACTTACTCTTGAACTGGCGAGGATTTTCAAGAATATCCCAACGCGCAAGTCGATCATCTTTATGCCTTTTTCCGCCGAAGAAGTCGGATTGGTTGGATCACGTGCGGCGGCGACTGATTTCAAAAATGCCGGGACCAATGTTGAATGTATGTACAATTTTGATATGGTCGCCTATGTCACCGATCCGGTCTGGGGGCTGAATATCTCCAGCGGGCCGAATTCGGCATATCGACAGATTACCGGAGCGGCGGCGACACGGCTCACTTCGATTGTGCCGTTTGTGACTTCACTCGGGGGATCATCCGATCACTATTCATTTCATCAACTCGGATTCGACGTTGTCGATCATATCGAGCACAATTTCAACACCCCTGGCTGGCACACCAATATCGATTTGTCATCACGGCTGAATTTCACGTATTTTAGGCAGGTGGCTCAAATTGCCGCGGCCGAACTAGCTATTGTTGCAAACTCTGGGCTACCGGGGAAAATCGAAAAAATCGTTGATAATGGCGACGGATCATCGCTGACCGTGTATGTCGCCAACTGCCGACCGACCTCAAATTACTGGGTTCACCACGGCGCAAGTTCGGGAGTGTTCACCGATTCAGTACCGGTGCCGCCGGGTACCTGTTCGGTAGTTGTGAGCGGACTACCGGAAGGACAGCCGCGATATTTCGGCGTGTTTGAAGCGCCGCTGGATGGATACCGTTCCGTCTGGTCGACCGAGATGAACCAAACGCCGCTGTTGTATCCTCGTTCGCCGCGAAGTCTCTCGCTCGATCCGCAAGCGGCTCAGATCTCACTGGCGTGGAAAGACAATCTCGAAGCCGATCTTGACCATTATGTCGTATTTCGCAAGGTGGACGGTCTGGGTGATTTCGAGCAGATCGGAACAACCAATGCGGATACGTCGTTCGTCGATGCCGACGTCATCCCGCAAATCCCATATCTGTATGCGGTCGCGGCGGTCGATCACGACGGACATCAGTCGGCACTTTCGTCACCGGTGAAGTCGTACGCCGCGACCTTCGACGGCGGCACAGTGATAATCGACGAATTCAAGCAGGAGAATTACAGTCAGCCGACACAGGCCAAGCAGGAAGCCTGGTATGACTCGCTCATGAACGGCATGCCGTACGATCTGGTCGTGCTCGATACGGTATTCGATACGCTTTTCAAATCGGATGTTTCCCGGTTCTCGTCGCTCATTTGGGATGACGACGATATCTACGTCAAACTACTCACGAGCGATACCGCGCCGATCAATTGGTTTTTAGGGCATTCGACCAACATGTTGATTGCCGGGTATCGCACGATCGACAAGAACGCGACCTCGCCGGTGCCTTCCGGAAATATCTTCAAGTCGCAATTCGGTCTTTCGACTTTCTCGCCCGTGATTCAACCTGATTTTCAGGGAGCGAAAGGTCAGGCCGGGTGGCCCGATGTACAAATCGATCAGTCACGCGGGGCATGGACACTGAATTATGTGAGTAAGCTTGTGGGGATTGCCGGTACCACAGTAATTTATCGCTACGACTCCGACGCCGATGATCCTACAACCGAAAACCAGCCGTGCGGAATTGCGTGGGATTCACCGCAGGGGAAACGAGTACTGCTGGCGTTTCCACTTTGGAATCTGACACTGACGACCTCGCAGGCATTGATCGCAAAAGTGCTGGCATACTTCGGCGAGACGGCCGGCTCAAGTTATGGCGATCTGGATGGCTCGGGGAATGTAGACATTACCGATCTGACCTTGTTGATTGATTACTTGTACATTTCACTCACGCCACCTGAGAATTTGGCGGCGGCCGATCTGGATCAGTCATGCAATGTTGATATTGCCGACCTGACCTATCTGATTGCTTATTTGTTCTTGAATGGGCCGGAGCCGCTGGCGCCGTGCGGGGGGTGAGGGGCGGCTAAGTGGGGTAGGTCGAAAGCTTGCCTCCCGCGAGAAATCCGGTAACCCATCGGAAGGGCGATCTTCTCTCCTGGCCCTGGTATCCCACGATTTATCGTGGGGTTCGAGGGCATTGGTTTCTAAACTACGTCCGCATACACTCAACTGACTATTGAATATCATCAATGAGGAATCCCGCCATGAATGGTGAGTTACCAAGGCCACGAGGCCGCGTCTCACACTGACAGATATATCTTAACATCTAACCGTAGGGCTGGTGCCGTGCGTTCCCGCCGTCTCAATCGACAAGATCAATGGCAGGAGTACGGGGCTCCCGCCCTGCTTTTGTTCTGAAAAAGATGTCGAAACCGCAGGGGTTTCGACCTACAAGAGCCAAGAGACGCCCTTCGACTCCGCTCAGGGCGACGTCCCGATCAGCGATAATTCGGGTTAGAATTCAATTGCACCTAAGCATCCATCCGGATGCCAGACACGAAGGCGGGGTTTCCAATGACTATCGCCATTGTCCAGTGAGCGCGTAGCGTCGGGCTGAGCGGAGTCAAAGCCCGTTTTGTGTAGTCTAGATACGAACGCCGATCACCACGGCAACAAGGCAGGTTCGAGGACGAACTCGTCCTACAGAATAGCTTCATTCAGATTGTTTGTGTGGATTGGGGTAACCTTGAGCAGGTACCCGCCGAGGCGAGATTGCTTCGCCGCGAAGCGCGTCTCGCAATGACGTTGATCAAACGATTTTCGCAAAAAGGGCAGGCAGGATGCCTGCCGCCCACAACAATTACGGGTCTAGGTTTTAGTTGAGTGGGGGGGGAGATAGGGGTTAATTGCAAATCGAGCAGACAAAGAAAAGAAAATCGCCCCGGCGAGCCAGTCGCGGGAGCGATTGAATTTTCGGAATTGACTGTTCGTTACGCCAACTTGGCAACAAAGTGCGCCAGACGCGACTTGTTGCGGGCGGCGTTGTTCTTGTGAATCAGTCCGGAGGATGCGGCCT
Organism: uncultured Ignavibacteriales bacterium; assembly: GCA_964571235.1. Classification (GTDB taxonomy): domain Bacteria; phylum Zixibacteria; class MSB-5A5; order GN15; family FEB-12; genus JACRAV01. The sequence continues at coordinate 168,764 of CAZNAI010000007.1, forward strand.
TGTCGAGCAAAACCGAAGCAGAAGCGAACGCCGTGAGGGCGTCGGATTTCTTGGTGGCGGTGCGAACCGCCCGGAGGGCGTCGCGCAGGACCGAACGGTTACCCCGGTTGCGGGAGCGTTCTTTGGCGGAGGTCTTCATCCGCTTGACACATGACTTATGGCTCGGCAAAGCTCGATTCCTTTCTTGTAATCAGTTAGCCCCCAAATATAGGGGCGGAGTTACGTTTGTCAACTGCTAACAAGGGGGGATCCCTCTTCCGTTCGGCCGGCCTGGTGGCCGCCGCCACCGCCTTTTCTAGGGTGACGGGCCTTCTGCGCGAACAGGTTATGGCCTATTTCTTTGGGGCGTCGATGGCTACCGACGCCTTCGTGACCGCTTTCCGGATACCCAATCTGCTTCGGGATCTGTTTGCCGAGGGGGCGCTGTCGTCCTCGTTTGTGCCGGTTTTCAAAGAAAAAATGGTCAAGGAGGGGGAGGCCGAGGCGTTCGATCTGGGCAACACGGTGATGACTATGATCATCATGGTGGTTGGCGGGATCGTGATTTTGGGGATGATCGCTACGCCGCTGATCATCTATCTGACCGCCAACGGATTTGTCCCGGACAAAGAGAAGTTTGATCTGACCGTTGATCTCACCCGAATCATGTGGGTCTTTCTGCTTCTAGTGTCGGTGGCGGCGCTGGTGATGGGAATGCTGAATGCCTTCGGTAGATTCGGCGTGCCGGCGTTTTCATCGGCGATGTTCAATGTCGGCGGGATCGTTACGGTCTGGGCGCTCTTTGATCAGGTGTCGGCGCCGGCATATCTATTGGCGTTCGGCGTGGTGATCGGCGGACTCTTGCAGTTGTTAATTCAACTGCCGGCGCTTTACAGAGCCGGGTACCGGTTTCGGCCGAATTTCAAGTTTGCCGATCCTGCATTTAAGAAAATGATTAAGCTGATCACGCCGATGGTGATTGGGTTGTCCGCCTCACGGGTGAATATTCTGGTTAGCACCTTGCTGGCCTCGTTCATGGTGGAGGGGGCGATTTCGTATCTGAATTATTCGTATCGATTAATGCACTTTCCGCTGGGTGTTTTTGCGGTGGCGCTTGGAACAGTGGCGCTTACGCGGGCGAGCGAACAGGTTGCCCGCAACGATATGGAGGGACTGGCCGGCACTTTCTTGGAGGCGTTCAATCTGAACATGCTGTTGATTATTCCGTCTGCGGTCTTTTTCATTTTCTACGCCGGTGATTTTGTCGGGCTGGCGTATCGGTACGGTAAGTTTTCGCAGATGGATACGGACAATACGGCGCTCTCGCTGATTCACTATTCTTATGGACTAGTCGGATTCGCGGCGGTGAGGGTGATTGTACCGGTCTATTATGCGTTGACAGATTCGAAACTACCAATGAAGGCCTCGCTTATTTCAGTAGGGACCAATATCGCGCTCTATTGGCCGTTGGTGAAAATTCTGGATTTCGCCGGCTTGGCGGCGGCAACTTCGGTGGCGGGGTTGGTCAACGCAGGATTACTTTTGTGGTTTTTGCCATCGCGCGGCGTGCCGGTTCCGTTCGGTCGACTGGCGCTGGATTTTGTAAAGATTACCGTGGCGGCGGTGATTGCATTTGCTGTGGCGAAGTTTCTCCATTTCGACATCTGGCCAACAGGAACAGGGCTTGCAGGTCGACTTGTCAATTTGCTGGGTGGGCTGGCTGTGGCGGGGGCGATCTATGTCGTGTTGTGTCTATTGCTAAAAGTGAAAGAGCTCGGGCGTTTGTTGTCGCGGCTGACCGGCCGCTTCAAGCGAGGATAACGAATGTGGCGTAAATTCCCCGCACTTCCATTGTTGATTGCAGTGGTGGTGGGAATTGTTCTGGCGGATTTCGCACAGGGACCGTCGTGGTTGTTTCTTTCGGTGGGGTTGGCGTGTGTGATTGGTGCGCTCGGACTAGTAGCGCGCGGAAAAAATGCAGGGGCGGTTGCGCTATCAGTCGTCGCGATTGGATCGTTAGCGGGGTTTCAGTATGTCATCAGGTGTGTTGAACAGGGGCCGCGCCATGTCGCCAATGTTGTAACGGCGCGACAGATCACGCACATTTTTGGAGAAATCGCCGACTGGCCCGATCTGCGGGGAGATCATACAGACTATGTTGTCGAAGTCGACTCGGTGGTGACCGATGGTCTGCGTCGAGTGAATGGCCGCATTTTGCTCAGAGTGACTGATACCACCACGGCACTCCAGAGGGGAGACCGAATCGAGCTATACGGGAGAATTTATCTTTCGGACGCGAGCGCCGGATCGCACAATACGACGGCACGGCGCATGGCGCTGAGAGAAATCTGCGGGACAGTTTTTCTTCCGACACTCTTGAATGTGCGGGTCGACCGGCGGCCGTCGCTGGGTGTTTTTGCTACGGTCGACAGGGTCAGGTCGTGGATTCTCAAAGTATTCGACGAAACGCTTTCACCGCAAGCGGCGGCGCTGGCCGGCGGATTTCTACTGGGTGAGACACGGCAGATATCGCCGGAGGTCTACACGCTTTTCCGCGACAGCGGGACGCTTCATGTACTGGCGGTCTCGGGTTCGAATGTGGCGTTGGTGCTCCTATTTGCATTGCTGGTACTTCGGCCGTTCGGCCTCAAGCAACCGTGGCGGGGAGGAATCTTACTGTTGGTAGTAGTGCTGTTTGCGCTCTTGTCGTATTCGCAACCATCGGTGATACGGGCGTCGACTATGGCGGCATTGATCATTGTTGCCGGCATGCTGGGCCGTGAGTACAATCTCAATCATATCGTATCGCTGACTATTTTGGTTATACTCTTAGCGGCGCCGTCGCAATTGTTCGATGTCGGATTTCAATTGTCGGCAGTAACGGCATGGGGGCTGGTCCTGTTGGTCAAACCGGTGTCGGATCGGTTCAGTCGGTGGCACAATACGTACTGGTACCGATGGCTGGTTTTTCCGGCGATTGTGTCGGTGATCGCACAGATTTGTTCGGCGCCGCTTATCGCGTATTACTTTGGTAAAGTTCCGATTGTATCACTGCCGGCTAATCTGCTGGTGGTACCGTTGACGTCGCTGGCGGTCGTTTTGTTGATGTGTATTTTGTCGGCGTATCTGCTCCTTCCAATTTTGGGGTTCTTCTTGGGATCGCTGGTTGATCCGGTGATGAAGTTCTTGATTGTTGCGCTTGAATGGTTTCACCGCTGGCAATGGACATCGCTTGATACCGGAAAACTCTCACATTTACCGACGGCAAAAATTTGGATCGGTGTCTATTTCGTGGTTGTCGTGCTCGGGATTTTCTCGCTGGTCAACAAGAAGGCTCGACGCTTTGCTCTCCTCGTGGTGGTTGTGGCGATCAATTGCGCTTTAGTGTTGGCGGTAGTGGCGCACTATGACCGTCCGGCCAGTGTGAAATTTTCTTCGCTCCCTGGCGGAATTATCGCTCTAGTAGATCAACCGAGCTCGAAGTCGACTGATTTGATTATCGGATCAGGAAGAGTACGAATTGATAATCTGGATACTCGGCTGATCCAACCGGTACTCGACATGAATCGAGTCAAGAAATTGCGATATGTTTTTGTGCTAACTTCGACGTTCGACGTGATCGATGATCTGATCCGGGCGGCGCTTGCTAATCAATGCGAGACTCTGTATATCGCCGAGGGGAATCGGGCCAGCTTTGAGGACTACCTCGTGTATCATCCCGAGGCGAATCCGCCGCCAATCAGGTATTTCGGTGGTGATCAGCCGGTGAAATCGCAGATCGGATACACCCTCGACGGCAACGGAATTTTACTCCGAAGTGAGAGCCACTCCTTTTTCTTCTGTTTTGGGACTGAAGCCGCTGAGAGGATTCCAGAAAGTACCCTCGACGCAGATTTGACCCTGGTGTTGGCAGGGCGGTGGGGTCCCGCCGCCAGTGAGTGGATCGCTTTGAAAGAGCAAGGGGTTACGCGGATTATCTGTTCAAGAATTGAACAGTTGCGGGCAGAGGACGACGAATCCGGCCAGTCTGACGACGCTGATCTGGTCCTGCCGGAGTTTACCGTCGACCTGTATCGAACCGGCCCCTATCGTCTCCCTCTTTGATCCAGTATCCCCCCGGTTTCTTTTGACGCCCCTTGGCCGGTCCATTAAGAATTTCCCCCTATCGCCCGATAAGAGAAACGAATAACTCGCGGTGGTACAAGTTGTGTCTTGAAACAGAACTAAGGGATATCGTATGAGTCTTTCGGGAAATCTGAAGACAGTGTCGTTTCCGGATATACTCCAGTTGTTGGCGTCCGGGAAGAAATCGGGCATTTTGGAATGCCGAACGACGACCCGCCAAAAGGAAGTGGCGTTTAAGGACGGCAATATTGTCTACGCCTCGTCGGTTAACAGCACTGAGGATTTGCTGGGCAATCTCCTGCTCAAGCGGGGGAAAATCTCAAAGACAGATTTGGAACGGGCAATTGCTCTGCACAAACAGACCGGTCGTCAGCTCGGCACAACGCTGATCGATATGAATCTTTTTGACAAGGACGAAGTCGGCCAGTGTCTGAAAATGCAGATAGAGGAAATTGTGTACAATCTGTTTTCGTGGCACGAAGGAGATTTCGTTTTCCACGAGGGAACGCAACCGAAGAACGCGCCGTTCCTGATTGAGTTGTCCACCATGAGCGTCATCATGGAAGGCACGCGCCGTATCGACGAGTGGCTGGAGATACAGAAAGTACTTCCGCCTGATGACATGATGCTGGCGATCGCCAAGGCGCCCAAGGTGAACCGTGAGGAGTTGACCATCTCGGTGGACGAATTCCGGATGCTGGCGCTCATTGACGGCCAGCGCGATTTGACCGATTTGATCGAGATGTCGCCCATGGGGGAATTTGTCACCTGCCGCTCACTCTACCGCTTGATTGTCAATAATCTGATTGAAGTGGTCGGTCGGCGCGAGGCCCCAGCCCCTCAGCCGGAAGACGAAGAGGGGATCCTGCTGGCGATTTTGTTTCACATGTACAACAAGTGTTTTTTTCAGATCCGGACGCATGTGGAAGCTTATGTGGGTGAAAACAACACCCGGTTTGCTACATTCGCGGCCCAGTATCGAAACGGGCTTTTGAACTATTTCCCAGGATTTGAGCCGGGGGAATCGGCCGCGCCGACGCTCGATCGATTCCTCGCCGCGGTTAATCAACTGCCGCAGGAAACAAGATTTTTCGCGGTGATGAACAACCTCGACAAAATGTTGTCAGAGCAATTGGTCTATGTCTATCAGTTGTTAGGCGACGGCCCGTATCGCGATGCGATGGCCAGGGTCAAAAAGGAAATCGCCGAGCCGCTCCAGCTCCGTCGCGAGTTGGTCAAACGGTACGGACTTGAAGATGCATTTTACACGACGCTCAAGCGCGCCGAAAAAGTAGTACGGATAGTAAGAGGATGAGAGCCATGAGATACCAATTCGCCCTTGCCGCCGCAGTTACAACATTGCTTGCGGCCAACGCCCACGCCGATGAGGTGGCGGTCATTGCCAACCCGCCGACTTTCTTCACGATCATAATCTTTGCCGCCGCCTGCGCCTGCATTGCCGTCTGTTTTCAGGTGCTGATGCTGGTTCGGGGGGGACAATTGAGCCGGAGCTGGCAGTTTTTCCTGGCCGGTTTCTGCGTGCTGGCGGTCAGCCAGCTTGGACTGATCCTCCACAACTTCGGCGTCATCACCATGCCGGGCTGGCTCGTTCCGACGATGATGGTGGCGATGGCGGGCGTCTTCTTTTACGGTCTGTATGAGACCAAACGGATGCTGAGTTAAGACGTAAATTAAGTTGACATAAGTGTAAGACCGGCATATCATTGCACCGTCTGGAAACTTGCTGATTCGTAACCATTTATGTTAAATACTGTTATACAGGAACTTTCATGACGGCAGTAGTAGAGCTTGACGATCGGATCGAGAAGTGCCAGAAGCTTCTGGATACTGATCCGAACTCCCAAATTTTTGCGGCGCTGGCAGAGGCGTATCGCAAACGGGGGGAGTTGGACAAGGCGTTTCGGGTTTGCCAAAGCGGCCTGAAGGTGCATCCGTCGTACGCCTCAGCGCATGTGGTCATGGCCAAGATCAACCTGGATCGCGGACTGTATGACTGGGCTGAAGCCGAAATTCGCAAGGCGATGGATATCGAAGGGGCGACCCGTGTCACCGAGCTGTTGCTTGCCGAGGTGCAATTGTACAGAGGCGACTTTGAATCGGCCACTCGCCTTTTGAAGAAACTTGCCGGGGCCGATCCGGGTAACGAGCATATTCTCAAATTGCTGGATATCGCCAAGAAAATTCCGGCCGAACAGGCCAAGGTAGCGTCGTCGTCGAGTCGGGTAATTGTGACTCCGACTGCCGAATTGCCGCGCACCGTTGTGGCGAGCATGACGGCGAAGGACATTCTGGAACAGGCAATGTCGATACCGCATATGACGGGCGGACTTTTCGTGAACAACGAAGGGTTGGTCAGTGAATCAGAGTGGAGCCTTAATCTCGATCCGACCGTGTGTAGCGCGACCCTTTCGGAAGTTCACCATTTTCTCACACAGGAATTAGTGCGGGCTTCGTTTGGAAAAGTTCAGACGTTGCTTATCGAAACCGGCGATCCGGTTTTCTATTTGATCCGGGTAGAGCGCGGGATGTTCATATTTCAGGGGACCGCGGGAATCAATCTGGGAACCCTGCGGATGCGCCTCTCAAGCTTGATGGAAAAGTACGATAACGGACGCTGAAAGGAAGGCCATGGACTCACCGCAAAAAAAGATGCTCTTCGTCGCGGCCGCAAGTATTCTGGTGGTCGCGCTGGAGTTCTGGATGTTCCCGCGTCTGTTTGGTCTGAACCTCTTGCGGGTATCCTGGCAGTATTTCTTTTATGAGGTCGTGTTTTACGGAATAGTGGCTGTGGCCCTGTTTGGTACACGCAATCTTCTATCGACCCTGAAAGTTGTCGCGACCGCCTTCGGATTCCGGATGCTCTTAAGCGCCGTATTCGCGGTGTTGATCACGACCATCTTCTCAATGGACTTCACAATCTCGATTCAACTGGCGCTCATCAGCTATCTGCCGGGGGCGGCGCTTCAGATCGCCCTGATCCCGGTTATCTGCTGGCCACTATTGCGCGGTTACAAAGATCAGCCTCGCCGGGCGCGGGAGATGTCTTATCGGGAACGGGAACCGGAGATAGTCTCTCCAGCGCCACGTGCCCCCTTTCCGACTTCCACACTGCGCGAGCGACCGGCGCCGGCCGAGACAATTGCTCCTCGAAACGACAATTATCACGCGGAGGCACAGCCAATGCCGATACGTTCCCGGACTGAATCCAATTCTGTAACTGTTACCGGCGATCTGAACGGATTTGAGCGCACGGTGCGTTACATCGCCGAGCATGGATCGGTGCTCTACGCCGCGGTGGTCGACCCGGAAGGGCTACTGCTGGCCAACTCCTGCCGGGGACGGATTGTCCCTGAAGATATGGCGCCACTGGCGGTGATGTTCTTTGAATGGAACAAGAGTGTGCTGGACAAGGGGAATCTTGGGCCGGCTGAAAAAATAGATATTACGCTTAAAGATAAACGATTGATCCTTGGCCGGGTCGATTCCTGGTGCCTGATGGTTTTCTCTGAACGCCAGGCCGACGACCTTTTGAATATTCGGATCAATCAGGGAATGGACATACTGAGAAAATACACGGCGGAACGCAATATTTCGGGTCAGCAGACCCAGGCGGAGAAGGCATATGTATGAAGTGTTGAGCGAACTGAACAAGACTCCGGGGATCACCGGGTCGATGGTAGTCGGAAACGACGGGATCGTGATCGCGTCGGATATCGGCACAACGATGGAAGGCGAAACGGTGGGTGCGCTGGCGGCGTCGATTACGACGACGATTCAGAAGTCACTGACCCGGTTGAATGCCCGTCCGCTGTCGCAGGTGACGATTGAAGCCGACGACGCCAAGTTGTTTTTCAGCGATGCCGGAATCGGCATCCTGGTGGTGACCACAGAAAAGCAGGTCAACATCGGATTGGTTCGTCTGGAAATCAAGAACGCCATTGGCCGCATTCGTGCGGCGTGCTGATTCGACACCTTTAGCACAGGAAGACGCCCATGGTATCGATAAATTACTCAGCGCGTGAGGTCTGCTGTAAGATTGTCTATTACGGTCCCGGTTTGTCGGGCAAGACAACCAATCTTCAGTATGTCCATGCCAAGGTTCCGCAGAATTCGCGCGGCAAGCTGATCTCGCTGGCGACCGAAGCAGACCGGACACTCTATTTCGATTTTCTGCCGATCAACATCGGCACAATCAATGGTTTTCAGGCCAAGTTCCAGTTGTACACGGTTCCCGGTCAGGTCTATTACAACGCAACCCGAAAGCTGGTGCTACGCGGAGTCGACGGTGTAGTGTTTGTCGCCGACAGCCAGCCCGACAAGATGGACGAAAATATCGAGTCGCTGACCAACCTGGAAGAGAATCTGGTTGAGTACGGATACAACATCAACGACCTCCCGATGGTAATTCAGTTTAACAAACGTGATTTGCCGGGAGTGCTCACGGTGGAACAACTGAACGCCCGACTGAATCCGCGTCGGTTGCCGCACTTTGAGGCCTCGGCGACCGTCGGAAACGGGGTATTCGATACACTGAAATTGGTAATCCGTTTGGTCCTTGAAAAAGCCAAGACGACACAATCACAGTCGCCGTCGATTACACCGGCCACCCCTCGTGCTGTTCCGGTAGTGGAGCAGGTAGTCGAGCCGGAATATCCGGGGGCTCGTAATCCGCAACCAGTGGCGGCGGCGATGGAGCCATCTCGCACTCCGATTGCGCAACCAAGCTATGAGCCGGCGGCAGTAGCCGCACCGGTGGCGGTGCGCGAAACCGTTTCAATTGCCGAGCCGGTAGCCCGGCCATATCCGGGGAGTCGTTCGGCTGGAGCCGCAGAAAAACAGCAAGCGCCGATAGCCCGCCCGATGCGCGAGTCATATGAGCCGTCCGCGATGGAAGATGAACACGACGACACCGGCGAAACCCGGATCGTTGATCGGGGTCATCATCATGTTTCGCAATCACCGCATATGGCGCCGTCGCTGAGAAAACGAAACGAAACCAAAAAGCGCGGATTCTTCAAGCGCCTGTTTGGTATCAAATAGAAGAGCCGGAGGAAAAGATGTCAGACGATTCGCTCATCATCTATGAAGAAGAAGTCACCCGCATCGACGCCATCATGGCGAAAATGCTCAAGGGAGCGGAGGCCAAGTGTGCTCTTCTGGTTGATAAAGACGGCCACCTGATTACGCGTCAGGGGTTCACCCATTCACTGGACACCACCGCATTGGCGGCACTGCTGGCGGGGGCGTTTGCCTCGACCAAAGAAATCGCCCGCCTGGTGGGAGAACCGGAGTTTTCGGTGCTCTTTCATCAAGGCAAGAAAGACCATATCCACATGACGATTGTGGGGGAGCGGTCGATATTGGTGGTCATCTTTGACGACCGCACAACGATCGGCATGGTACGGTTATTCGCCAAAGAAACAGCGGTCGAGCTGACCAAAGTGTTCGAGGAAGTGAAGGCGAAGTCGGTCAGTGGGAAAAAGCCCGAGTTGTCCCGTGATTTTTCCGACGCCGCCCAATCCAAACTCGACGACATATTCCAGGATTAGTTCGCTATCGTTTCCGGCCACTCGGCATGATGCCAAACCGGATTGTAATGTTGCGCACGTAGGAGCCCGATGTCCGCTGAACTTAGCGCCATACTGGTGCAGGCCGGGAAGATCACTCAGGATCAAGCCGATAAGGCCCTGGCCCTATCCAAGGACAAAAAAGAGAAGTTCGAGACTGTTCTCGTACAGATGGGGGCAGTTGCCTCCGAGGACGAGCTGGCCGGATTTGTCGGCAAGCATCTGAAGATCGGAACTCTTCGCTTATCAGATATTGAACTGAATGCTGAAGTTGTCAAGCTAATCCCGCTTGATATCGCGCGCAAATTCAAAGTCATCGCCGTTTCCAAGATCAACAAAGTTCTAACGGTTGCGATCAGCGATCCGAACAATATCTACGTTCTCGACGCGATCAAATTCATCACCGGGTGCAATGTCCAGCCGGTCATTTCCCCCGAGCGGGCAATCGAAAAAGCGATTGAGGCGAATTACGGTTCGTCGAATCAACTGACCGAAATGGTCAAGGGGCTGGAACAGGACGAAACGCTCGAGGTCGTCGAATCGGATGACACGGTCAGCGAGTCTGACCTACTTTCGGCGATTCAGGACAAGCCGCTGGTCAAGCTGGTCGATTCAATTATTTCCGAGGCGATCCGGATGGGGGCCTCGGACATTCACTTTGAAATGTACGAAAAACGGATTCGTGTGCGGTATCGTATCGACGGCGACCTGCGCGAGATGGCGCCGTTGCCGTTTAAATATCGAGCCGCGATTGTCTCGCGAATCAAGATCATGGCCGATCTGGATATTTCCGAACGACGACTGCCGCAGGACGGCCGTATCAAAGTCAAGACAATGGGGCGAACGGTTGACCTTCGTGTATCGGTTCTGCCGATGATTTTTGGCGAGAAGGTCGTGATGCGTATTTTGGATCCGACAGCGCTAAAGGTCGATATGACCAAGCTCGGATTCCGTCAGGCCGATCTCGATAAATTTACCGAGGGAATTCACCATCCGTACGGAATCGTGTTGGTGACCGGACCGACCGGATCGGGAAAAACCACCACGCTTTATTCGGCGCTTCAGCAGATCAACACTATCGATGTCAACATCATGACTGCTGAGGACCCGGTCGAATTCAACTTTGAAGGAATCAACCAGGTGGCGGTACGCTCAGAAATCGGGCTTACCTTTGCAAATGCCTTGCGATCATTCCTCCGGCAGGATCCGGACATAGTCATGGTCGGTGAAATTCGAGACGGCGAGACGGCCGAAATCGCGATCAAAGCGGCGCTCACCGGACACTTAGTGTTTTCGACTCTTCACACCAACGACGCGCCGTCGTCGGTCACTCGTTTGATCGATATGGGCGTGCCGTACTATCTGGTGGCTTCGGCAACAAAATTGATCATGGCGCAACGTATGACGCGCAAGATTTGCCAGAGTTGCAAGCAGGAAGTCAATCTGACCGCTGAGCAGGTGGAGAGTCTGAAGGTTCCGCAGGATTTGATAAAAGGTATTCGCGCTTTTCGAGGAATCGGGTGCAACGATTGCAACAATACGGGCAAGTCGGGTCGTAGCGGTATCTACGAAGTGATGCCGATTACTCCGGCGCTTGAGGCGGCGATTTTGCACAAAGCCCCCGATACGGAACTTCGCCAGATTGCACTTTCCGAAGGTATGTTCAGTCTGCGTATGTCAGCGGTCGAAAAGATGAAAAACGGCCTTATTGATCTTGAAGAAGTCTTTGCGGTTACCAGCGCGTAACCCGATTTTTCACCGTAATTCTTCACGCCACAAAACACCCAGCGGTTCAAGAACTTAGGGCGGGCAGTTCGCATTTTGTCAGTCAAGATTTCCGGCAATTGACCGATAATCAAACAAAGATTCCGCCGGTCGCCAAGAAGGCTACCCGGCGCCCTCTTGAAGGAGCATTGCATGGTCACTTTACGCGAATTGTTAGAACAAATGGTTCAGATGGACGCTTCCGATTTGCACTTGACCGTCGGCACGCCGCCGGTGGTGCGTGTGGACGGCAAACTGGTTCGCATGAATCATGATGTTTTGACAGCGGAGCAGATCAAGAAGATCGCCTATTCGATGCTCAACGAAAAACAGAAAATGAAATTCGAACAGAACTGGGAGCTGGATTTCAGCTTCGGAATCGAGTCGATGAGCCGTTTCCGCGCCAACATGTTTATGCAACGCGGGTGTGCGGCGGTGGCGCTCCGTCAGATTCCATACAAAGTTCGTTCGTTTGAAGAACTAGGACTGCCTAAAGTTGTCGCCGAGTTTGCGCGTTTGCCGCGTGGACTTGTGCTTGTGACCGGGCCGACCGGATCGGGTAAATCGACCACGTTGGCGGCGGTGATTGACAAAATCAATCGCGAGCGTCCGGTTCATATTATTACAGTTGAAGACCCGATTGAATATCTGCATAGACACCAGACGGCGGTGATTAACCAGCGCGAAGTGCATTCCGACACGCCGTCGTTTTCCTCCGCGCTCAAGTATGCGCTCCGCGAAGACCCCGATGTCGTTCTGATCGGTGAAATGCGCGATCTGGAAACGATTGAATCGGCGTTGTCGATTTCGGAAACCGGTCACCTGGCTTTTGCCACTCTGCACACCAACTCGGCGGCCGAATCGATTAACCGTATTATCGATGCTTTCCCGGCCAACCAGCAGGAACAGGTGCGTGTGTCGCTGTCATTCTCGCTTCAGGCGATTGTCAGTCAGACACTGATCCCGAAAGTGGGCGGCGGCAGAACGATGGCTCTCGAGATTCTGATCGTGACCCCGGCGATCCGAGCGATTATTCGCGATGACAAGGTGCACCAGATTTATTCGATGATTCAATCGGGACAGAAATTCGGAATGAAGACGATGAATCAGTCGCTCGGCGAGCTGTATCAGACCGGCAAGATCAGTATCAACGACGCGATGGGATATAGCCACAATCAGCAAGAATTGACCGAAATGCTCCAGCGCCAAAAGGCGCCGGCATACAGTTGAGCGAATCGATGAGAAAGGATCACAGTCATGCCAGTCTTTGAATACAAAGGCAAGACACTCGCAGGCGCCGCCGTCCAGGGAACGATGAAAGCCAAGGACCGGTCGGAGATCGAGCGGCTTTTGCGGCAGAACCGTATTCTGGTATCGTCGATTTCCCAGCGGGCCGCTGAAATCGACATCAAGTTCGGCACCGGAATCAAGCGAATCGAGATTACCCGGTTCACCCGGCAATTCGCGACGATGATCGGAGCCGGTTTGCCTATGGTTCAGTGCCTTGAAATTCTGGCTACCCAGAATGAAAACAAGGAGTTTTCAAAGGTCATCAATAAAGTTCGTGACTCGGTACAGGGCGGAACGACTCTCTCCGAGGCGCTCTCACGCAACCCGAAGATCTTCGACCAGCTCTATGTCAATATGGTCGAGGCTGGTGAAGTCGGCGGTGCGCTCGATGCCATTCTGATGCGTCTGGCCGCGTATCGTGAAAAGGCCGATCAGTTGATTCGCAAGGTCAAAGGAGCAATGGTGTATCCGTCGGTGATCGTCGTGGTCGCGGTCGGTGTGACCTTTGCGATGTTGACGTTCATCGTGCCGGTCTTTGCCAAGATGTTTAAGGGTGTGGGATCGGAACTTCCGGCGCCGACACAAATAGTGATGAACATCTCCGATTTTCTGAAAAACAACTTATTGTACATGGCCGTCGGCGCTATTGCCGGGCTGGCCTTCTTCATCTACTGGAAACAGACGCCATCTGGTCGGCTGAATTATGACCGGTTTCTGTTGAAGTTACCAATTCTTGGTACACTCATTCGGAAATCATCAGTCGCGCGGTTCACGCGAACCCTGAGCACGCTTTTGTCCTCGGGTGTGTCGATTCTCGAAGCGCTGGAAATCACCGCGAAGACCTCCGGTAACCAGGTTGTTGCCAACGCGATCAACAAGTCGGTTCTGGCTATTGCCGAGGGCGACACGATTACCGGCCCGCTCAAAGAAACCGGCGTATTTCCGCCGATGGTGATTCAAATGATCGGCGTGGGTGAAAAGACCGGTGGTCTGGACGAAATGCTGAGCAAGATCGCCGATTTCTATGATGAAGAAGTTAACGAAGCGGTTGCGGCGCTGACCTCGATTATCGAACCGGTGATCATCGTCTTCATGGGAGCTGTCATTGGCGGTATCCTGGTTGCGATGTATCTGCCGATGTTCGACATTATCGGAAAGATCTAACGGCCTGAGCGGGGGGAGCGTATGCCGTTCCGATACGTCCTGACGCAGACCAAAATGTGAGACTACGAAAGACGGCGCCGGCAACGGCGCCGTTTGTTATGACTACGCCAAAGATAATACGTCCCGGACTTCGCTGGTTCCTGCCGTTTCGGCTGGCGACCTATGTTGTCTTGCTCATAGTGATTATCTTCTGGTTACATGCACCGGGCTGGGCGCAGGGGGTGTTTGTACTCTATTCGCTGTTGACGCTCGCCATGGCGGCGTCGACAACATTTGCCGAGCGTCTTTCCTCGCGTTGGATAGCCCCAGTCGTCACAACGCTCCAGTTTGCCGCTGAAATCGCAATCGAATCGGCCATTGTCTTTTCAACCGGCGACATCAACTCTCCTTATCTGGGCTTATTCTTGCTGACGATTGTATCGGCGGCGCTTGTGTACCAGCTCGTCGGAACACTGGTAACGGCAACGGCCGCCGCGGTAGCCTACTCGATTGTGGTATGGCTCGCCAAATTCGGCCCAGGAGCGATTGATGGCGTCGACCCTGAAACCCTGTGGCTGGCTGAGCGGAGCACACTGTATTCCCTGCTATTGCATTTGTTGGTGTTTTATCTGGTCGCCTTTATTTCCGGAATGCTCGCACATCGATTGCGGGCACAAGAAGAACAACTGGCCGATACTTCGCTGGCCCTCAAACGGGCACGGCTTGAAACCGACGATATTCTCCGGCATCTGAACTCAGGCCTGTTGACCATCGACCACTTTGGAACCATCGTCTACTTCAACCGAACGGCCGAGCGGATTTTGGGGTACGAAGAAGAGCAGGTGCGCGGGGTGGCGTGTATGCGAGCGTTCGGTGAGCGGATGCCGGTGCTGGCCAATTGCCTGATGGACGGAATCCAAAATGGTATCGAACATCCGCGCCGTGAGATAGAAATTACCGACAATCGAGGGCAGAGGTTGCCGATCGGCCTTTCGACATCGATATTGCGCGACGAACACCAGCGTCCGCGAGGCGTGATCGGCATTTTCTCCGATCTTACCGGGGCAAAAGAACTCGAAGAGAAAGTCCGGGCGGCCGACCGATTGGCGGCGGTAGGAGAATTGTCGGCCTCGATAGCCCATGAAATTCGCAACCCGTTAGCCGCCATTTCCGGATCGGTGGAAGTACTTCGGGCCGAACTGCCGGTGAGCGGAGAAAACGCACGCCTGATGAACTTAATTGTCAAAGAATCTCATCGCCTGAGCCGGACGCTCACAGATTTCTTGACATACGCCCGGATCGGTCGCAAGTCATACGAACGGGTCGAATTGTGTCACTTGGTGACCGAGGCTATCCAGATTGTCAGTCATCATCACTCATACCACCCTGCAATTTCGCTATCGGTGCAAGCCAAAGAGTCTTTTGTCTATGTGGCCGGCGATGACGACCTGCTCAAGCAATTGCTCGTCAATCTCATCATTAACTCGTGCGAGGCGATCGGTGATCGCTCCGGTCGAGTCGATATTGGGATTTCAACATCCTCAACGGGCGCCGTATCGCTTGTGGTGTCTGATGACGGGCCGGGAATATCTGCAGAACAGATGGATCACATCTTCGAGCCGTTCTATTCGACAAAGAAAGATGGCACTGGCCTGGGGCTCGCGATTGTTCAACGGATATGTTCGCTCTTAAAGCTGTCGATAGCAGTGCAATCGCGACCGAACTTTGGGACAACTTTCCGCGTCGAGTTCCCGCAGATAGACCGAGCCGAAGACACCCGACAGCGCAGTGCGGCGACACCCGTGGCTGTAAGATAGACGCACTTCCCCCATCTTTTTTGGCCTTGCTTTTTGGGGTTCGGTGTATAACTTACCGAATCCTAAAATTGGAAAGCCATCTATGAAATTACGTCGCTATTTAACGCTGAGAATTCTTGTTCCCATAACAGCCGCACTTGCGTCGCTTGCCCACATGTCCGGGTGTGGCGGTGGGGCGCCCACGACTACACCTGAGACCAAAATTGCTGTCGATGAACCTCTGGTCACAACCAAAGTCGGTTACACGCTGACCAAAGGGCAGTTGTCAGAGTTCATAAGGACAAATCGTTACAAGATCTCGGGTGGGGTGCTTACTGCCGACACAGTCAAGGGCGTTGTCGACAGTCTTCTGCTCGACACCTTGTCGGGTCTGGCCGCCGATACGGTCGATCTTACCCGCCACCGCCTGATCTATCGCGACTTTACGCATCAATATCAGGACGCGCTTATCAAGAAGTGGACCGATGTTGAGATAACCAGCCGAGAGTCGGCTTATGATTCGGCCGAAGTCCTGAAGTACTTTGGAGAGAACCCGGCGCGTTTTCAGACCGATGAGCAGATCAAGGTCTGGCAGATTTTGATAAGCGGCTACGGCCTTCTGGTCGGGCCCGACTCGCTTTACTACAAAAAATTCACCAATGTCGAATTACGCGACAAAGCTCGTGAGCAGATCGCGATGGTGTATGATCTTCTCAAGTATGGCGAGGCATTTCAGAATCTGGCGATCGTCTTTAATCAGGATGTACAGACTCGCGACAACGCGGGATTGGTGGGTTGGGTCAAGCGCGGGACCTATATCGATCCGTTTGACTCAGTCGCCTTTGGTCTGGGGATCGGGGAGTTTTCTAAGCCGTATTTGGACAAAGACGGCTGGCATCTGGTCATGGTCGACGGCCGCCTGCCCAAGGGAGCACTACCAATTGACACGCCCGGCGTTTTTGAATATGTCCGGCAGGCGTTGCTCTCCGAAAAGCTGTACAAACGTGCCACCGGGGTTGCCGATTCGCTCCGTCAAGGACTGAAACTGGAATTGAATCCGGCGATTGCCAATGCGAATATTTACAAGATTAACGACGAGACCTGGGCGGGGGTGATCAACGGCCGCGACACGGTGAAGGCGTATGTACTGGCGTATTATGAAGAAGCGATCAAGGGAAAATATGGTGTGGACTCAAGCTCGGGGGACCAACGGCTCGAAATGCTCAAGACGGCGGCCGACCGATTCCTGGCCATTCGGGCGGTGCAAGAGCGTGGACTCGACAAGGACACCGATATAGTCTCCTTCAAAGAGCGGTTATGGCGGGCTAAGTCCAAGCAGATAATCCAGAATCGGCAATACGATTTTGACTGGACTCCTTCAGACACCGCTCTCCGGGCATACTATGAAGCGCACAAGAGCGACTATGAAGTTGTCAAACCGACAACTCTGCAGTACATGACCATCGGCGACTCAACTTTCGCCGGATTCCTCCGCGATCAGGCGATAACCGGACTTGATTTGGCCGATATCGTCAGAGAGTTCGCCCCAAACAATCCGGGGGGAGTACTTAAGGTCTCCGAGGTCATGACAGTCGGGGCGACCGATATTCCATTTCCGATTTGGCAAGCCGCTGTGCTCACTGCGGCCGGTAGCGTATCTCAGATGATCAAGCATGAAGGCGTCTTTGTCGTAGTCAAAGTCCTTTCGCGCAAAGAGTCCCGCAATTTCGCGCTGGCCAAAGGTGAAATACTGGTCAAACTCCAGAAAGAGCACCAGCGACAAGTGTACGAGAGATTCCGCGACGATCTGTTTCGCCGATACGGTGTGAAGTATGTCGGCAAGATTGGCCCGGTGCACCTGCAACCGTACTGGATACGAAACCAGAAATCGTGAACGACGACCACTCGTCGCCCAGTCAACAGATCAGCTTCACTCAGGAAGTCTGGCGCAAAGCGACCCACATGGGGGCGCTGATTATTCCCGCCGGTTACTCTTTCTTTGCTTTAGAGAAATTTACAATGCTGACCATCATGGTCCCGTTCGCGGTAGCCATGACTATCATTGACATTGCCCGGCTTCGGAATCGAGGGCTTTGGCGAAATGTCTTTTCCCCGGTTATAGGCCGGATGTTGCGGACCCACGAAATGTCCGGCGATTTCAGCGGGGCGACCTATATCCTCTGGTCGGTCGTGGCGACTGTGGCGCTGTACCGCCGGGATGTAGCCGTTGCGGCCCTTGCGTTTATCGTGGTCGGAGACTCTTTTGCGGCTCTGGTGGGCCGGAAATTAGGCAAGCACAAGTTTGGCCGAAAGTCGCTTGAAGGATCGCTCGCTTGTTTAGCGGGGACGCTCATAGTCGCTTTTGTAGCACCGGGTTTGGAGCGGTCGGTGGCGATTGGCGGGGCAGTTGTGGCCACGGTCACGGAAGCATTTTCCGGTCCGATCGATGACAATGTCTCGGTCCCGTTGGTCTCGGGTGCGACCATGCTCTTTTTGGAGAAAATCCTCACCGGGACGTAAAAATTAGTGGCCTGTTTTGGGGAAGTTAGCGTATAATTTAGAGCAGGCAGAAAACAGATTTCACCTCACCACGTAGTATGGAGGTACTCGAATGTCCAAAGGCAAAGTCAAGTACTTTAACGAGCACAAAGGTTGGGGATTCATCTCCGCCGACGACTTTGATCAGGATGTATTCGTCCACCACACGGCGATCCATATGGATGGATATCGCACGCTCAAGGAAGGGCAGGAGGTAGTGTGCGAAGTGACCATGACTGACCAGGGACCACGTGCTCAAAACGTGACTTTGGCTGGCTAAGGTCCAACATTCAAAACTGTCTGAAGGCCGCCTACGGGGCGGCCTTTTTTTGTTCGGTGGCGGGGGTATCGTTCAGTAGATATATTCGAAAACATGAAAGCAATAGACTTAAGATCAGACACAGTGACACGGCCGTCGCCAGCGATGCGCCAAGCGATGGCCAATGCCGAAGTTGGTGATGATGTCTTCGGCGATGACCCGACCGTAAAAGAGCTCGAATCGTATGTAGCCGATCTGTTCGGCAAGGAAGCCGGCATGTATGTGCCGTCCGGGACCATGAGTAACCAGATTCTGCTCAAGGCGGCCTCCCAGCGCGGGTGGGAGATGCTCTGCGACCGGGAATGCCACGTCGTCAATTACGAAGTCGCCGGGCCGGTAGTGCACGCGGGGCTTCTGATTAATCTACTCACAACTGAGCGGGGGATGCTTTCGGCGGAGATGGTGAGGGAGAATGTCAGGCCCAAGAATATTCATGTCCCGGAGACAAAGATCGTTGAGCTTGAGAATACCCACAATCGTCACGGCGGAACAATTCTCCCGCAAGATGAAATCCTGAAAGTCCGAAACGTCTGTGATGAAGAAGGGCTCTGGCTACACTTGGACGGTGCCCGGATTTGGAACGCCCATGTGGCGACCGGGATGTCGCTGGCTGAACTGGTCCGGCCGTTTGATTCGGTGTCAGTTTGTTTTTCCAAGGGGCTCGGCGCTCCGATTGGGTCGATGGCCCTTGGAAATGCCGAGTTTATTACAAAGTGCCGGAGGGAGCGCAAGCTCTTTGGCGGGGCGATGCGACAAGTTGGAATCATTGCCGCCGCGGCATTGTACGCGGTGAAGAACAATATCCCACGACTGGCCGAAGATCATGCCAACGCCAAATTGCTGGGCAACGGCCTCAGTGAGACAAAAGTCTTTGCAGTTGATATGAGCCGTGTCGAGACCAACATAGTAGTGGCGAAGATCAAAGACGGGACGACGCCAGATGCTTTGGTGGGCAAGCTCAAAGAAATCGGAGTATGGGCGGTGCCGTTCGGCCGTGATAAACTGCGGTTTGTGGCGCATCTTGATGTCAGCTCCGAAGACTGCCGCGAAGCGGTCGCAAGAATCAAAAACGTGCCTTGGTGACCCAACCTAATGGTTGGATTACAAAAGCTGTTGAACAGCTCTCGGTTCTGTCGTTGCGAGCGGAGCGAAGCAATCTCCTCTTTGTCCTACATTGAAACTACGAGACGAGATTGCTTCGTCGCGCCGAGGGCGTCGCTCCTCGCAACGACGGTGTGGGGCCTTGGTGGCCCACCATTGTGGTCGGCGTACGTTCATGTGCGCCGACAGCGGACCTTGATCGTGGTGCACAAGAATGTACACCACGCACAGCGTGATGAGATGCCCAACCTAAAGGTTGGGTTACCAAGGCGAAGACCTTAGAGTGTGTGTATGAATCTGGGACCTCCGCATCACCAAAGCAAAGCGACCCTCACAGTCCTCGGGTCGGGCAGTGGTATGCCGCAATCAGAGCGGAATTGCTCGGGGTACCTGATCGAATTCGGCGGAATGCTTACGCTACTTGACTGCGGGAGCGGCATAGCGCGGGCTGTTCAGGCGAATGGATTTAGTCTCACCGAACTGGATAGAGTTGTCATCAGCCACACGCATCCCGATCATGTTGTCGATTTACCACTGCTGATACAGCATTGCCATTTGTCCAAGAAAACGACGCCGCTGGATGTCTTCGTGCCGGGGGAATTTGTCGCGCCGCTCAATCAGATTATTCGGGCGATGTATGTAATTCCGGAACGGTTTAAGTTCGAAGTACGGATTGCAGGGTACAGCGAGGGGACAATTATCGAACACCCGATACAAATCAAGGCAATTGCCAACAGTCATCTCAAATCGTACGCGGCGGATATACAGCGGTTGGGCTTGCCGAATAAGTTGCAGGCGCATTCGCTGAGAATTGATTTGGGCGGCAGTTCAATTTTCTATTCCGGCGATGTCGGCAGTTTTGACGAAGTTGCGGCGGCGATGGGCGACTCTGACTTGGTGATATTGGAAACAAGCCATGTAGATTTGGCAAAGGTGGGGGAGTATGTCGAGTCGCATCCATCCACGCAGTTTATGCTCACGCACATCACACCCGGTGAATCAGTCCAGCCGTTGAATAACTTGGTGAGCTTGTTTACGAATGTGCAGATTGCAAGAGACGGGATGCGAATAGTGCTGGGGGATAGATAACCCACCCTTCGGGGTGGGGTACAAAGCTATGATCCCTGAGAATTACGCAATTGTTGGTGCGGTCATCGGCTCGCTCGGGGGGTACTACTACCTATACGAGACGATAGTCGGCAAAGCCCAGCCCAATCGGATCACCTGGCTACTCTGGGGCATATTCCCAATGGTCATTTTTGTGGCGCAACGGGTGCAGGGGATCGAGATATTGTCGTGGACATCATTTGCCGCCGGTTTCACGCCGCTACTGATCTTTGCGGTATCGTTTTTCAACAAGAAGGCGTATTGGAAAACCGAGCGGCTCGACTATTACCTGATGGCGACAGCCATCGTCGGCTGTATCCTCTGGGCGATTACCGACAATCCAAACCTGGCGCTTCTGTTCTCGCTGTTGGCAGATTTATTGGCGGGTATACCAACCATTATCAAGTCGTACCGTTTTCCGCAGTCCGAGAGTTGGATTGCCTATGCTATCAGTGCAGTTGGATTCGGGATAAGTTTGCTGGCAGTTCAACACTACAATTTGGAGACTACTGCCTTCGTCGCGTATGTGTTTGTGTTGAATTTCACGCTGGCTGTACTGGCGGCGCGGGGGAGAAGAGTGCCTACGAGGGGATTGTAAGAGAAGATGTCGAAACCGCAGGGGTTTCGACCTACGAAGATCGAAGAACGGGCAGGCAGGATGCCTGCCGCGCACGGGGGACAAAGACAAAATGCCTACCAAACTCGTGCAAACCACTATTTCGTCTTCTATTGTATGAAAGGCCTCGCATTGTTCACTCACCTTGTGGAAAGTGGCGCGGACAAGAAAAACAAAATGTGAGGAAACGAAGCCAATTTCTCAATGCTACGCCGCGGTTGCATTCCCTTGAAGTGCTTACGGTTGCGAGAGTGCCGAAGCGATGATTGGACTGGGTTCGTTTCCCCGTGAAGCGAGGTCGCGAAACACGATTTTGTAGGTTGAAACCCCTGCCCCGAAGGGGTCGTGCGAAGCACGAGGTTTCGACATTACGATCCGTTGTAATGAATTATGTGAAACGAAGCCAAAGAGAAACCCACCATAAGTGGTGGGCCACCAATTCGGGTTGACGTGAAACAAAGCCAAATAGACGCCCACCATGCCAGGTCAGTTCAGGTGTCCGAGACCCTTCGACAAGCTCAGGGTGAAGTCAGAGTGGAATTCGCACAAGTCGATGTAACGCGCCAAAGGCCCGCGACGAGGCACGGCCACCGTCAGGTGGGGACGCCTGACGGCACGAAGATCATGCGAAGCCGCCGGCGGATTCGTATTTGCGTTTCTTAAGCGCGCGGCCGAATTCGCGGTTCATCTTGGCGATCACTTCGACTGAAATTTCTTTGGGGCAAACTGCTTCGCACTCGAATTGATTCGTACACGAGCCGAACATTTCTTTGTCCATCTGGGCGATCATGTCGGTCACACGGGCCTCGCGCTCGACCTGTCCCTGCGGCAAATAAGCAAACTGCGAGACTTTGGCGGCGACGAAAAGCATCGCCGAGGCATTCTTGCAGGCCGCCACGCAGGCGCCACAACCGATACAGGCGGCGGCATCCATCGCTTTTTCGGCGTCGTCTTTGGGAATGGGGAGAGCGTTGCCATCGGGAGTGCCGCCGGTGTTGACCGATACAAATCCGTGCGACTGGATAATCCGGTCGAAGGCCGAGCGATCAACGACGAGATCTTTTACGACAGGAAATGCTTTCGCGCGCCAGGGTTCGATGTAGATAGTGTCGCCGTCGGAGAATTTCCGCATATGAAGCTGGCAACAGGTCGTGCCTTTTTCCGGGCCGTGCGGGACACCGTTGATGACCAGCGAGCACATGCCGCAAATGCCCTCGCGACAGTCGGAGTCAAAGTGAATCGGATCGATGCCCTGCTTTTGCAGACCTTCATTGACAACGTCGAGCATTTCCAAGAACGACATGTCGGGGGAGACATTGGGGGCGTCGTATTTTTCCATCCGCCCTTTGTCGGCGGCGTTTTTCTGGCGCCAAACGTAGAGGGTAAGATTCATTTGTAGCTCCTTGTCGCCAGCTTGATGAACTCGTAGTCAAGCGATTCAATCTGTCTTACCGGCGCTTTGCCCGGTCCCTGGTATTCCCAGCAGGCGACATGCTTGAACTTCTCGTCGTTGCGTTCGGCCTCGCCCTCGGCGGTCTGGTACTCCTCTCGGAAATGTCCGCCGCAGGATTCCTCGCGGGTGAGGGCATCCAGGCACATCATCTCGGCGAATTCCAAAAAGTCGGCGACTCGTCCGGCTCGCTCGATCGAAATGTTTAGTTCTTCGTTCGTGCCAAGCACGTTGACATTCTGCCAGAACTCGTCGCGAAGTTTCGGAATTTCGACAAGCGCCTTTTTCAGGCCGGCCTCGTTGCGACCCATACCGCAGAACTCCCACATGATCTTCCCCAAAGCGCGGTGGAACGAGTCGACCGTGCGCTTGCCTTTGATCGTGAGGAGTTTCTTGGTGCGCTCGGTAACCTCGGATTCGACTTTCTTAAATTCGGGATGATCGGTACTCGGGCGGGCCGAGCCTTGCGAGGCAAAGTAGTGGCCCAACGTGTACGGGATAACAAAATAGCCGTCGGCCAGACCCTGCATCAATGCCGAAGCTCCAAGGCGATTGGCGCCGTGGTCGGAGAAGTTGGCTTCGCCGAGGACATGCAAGCCCGGAATATTGCTCATTAAGTTGTAATCGACCCAAAGCCCGCCCATCGTGTAGTGCGCGGCGGGGTAGATACGCATCGGGACTTTGTACGGGTTTTCGGCGGTGATCCGTTCGTACATGTCAAACAGGTTGCCGTATCGTTCGCGGATTGTTCCTTCACCGAGACGTTTGATAGCGTCGTTGAAATCGAGGTAGACGCCGTAGCCGGTTTCGCCGACGCCATAGCCGGCGTCGCAGGCCTCTTTGGCCGAGCGTGAGGAAATATCGCGCGGCGAGAGATTGCCGAAGCTTGGGTACTTGCGTTCGAGATAATAGTCGCGTTCGGCTTCGGGGATTTGATTCGCCGGACGTTTATCCCCTTTGTTCTTGGGGACCCAGATACGGCCGTCGTTGCGGAGCGATTCGGACATCAAAGTCAGTTTCGACTGATGATCGCCGCTGACCGGGATGCAGGTCGGATGAATTTGGGTGTAGCAGGGATTGGCAAAAGCCGCGCCGCGTTTGTAAGCGCGGAATGTGGCGGTGACATTGCATCCGAGCGCATTCGTCGAGAGATAGAATACGTTCGCGTATCCGCCGGTTGCGAGAACGACAGCGTTGGCTGAGTGCGAACTGATCTTGCCGGTGACCATATCGCGGACGACAATACCTTTGGCGTGGCCGTCGATGATGACCAGATCGAGCATTTCGGTGCGGGTGTACATTGTGACCGCGCCCTTGCCGATCTGGCGGGAGAGAGCGGAGTAGGCGCCGAGCAAGAGTTGTTGACCAGTTTGTCCGCGGGCATAGAATGTGCGCGAGACCTGCGCACCACCGAAGGATCGATTGGACAGCAGGCCGCCGTATTCGCGGGCAAAAGGCACACCTTGTGCCACGCATTGATCGATGATGTTGGCGGAAACTTGTGCGAGGCGATATACATTGGCTTCGCGGGCGCGGAAATCTCCGCCCTTGATCGTGTCGTAGAAGAGACGGTAGACCGAGTCGCCGTCGTTTTGGTAGTTCTTCGCGGCGTTGATTCCACCCTGTGCGGCGATCGAATGGGCGCGGCGGGGTGAATCCTGATAGCAGAAGCACTTCACGTTGTAGCCAAGTTCGGCAAGTGAGGCGGCGGCGGCGCCACCCGCCAGGCCGGAGCCGACAACGATCACTTCGTATTTCCGTTTGTTTGCCGGGTTAATCAGTTTCATCTCGGCGCGATGTTTGTCCCACTTTTGCTCAAGCGGGCCGGAAGGAATGCCTGATTCAAGATTCATAGTCAGTGCCCTCCTGTCGCGGGAACGAGGTAGCCGAGTTGGACAGCAATCGGAACGGCGGAATATCCCAGGAACACCAGCGTGGAAACGACGACCGAGAGTAGGTGCAGTTTCTTCTCGGCGTCGCGGTTATTCAGGCCCAACGATTGAAACATGCTGGCGATGCCGTGGCTTAAGTGATAGCAGACCAAGCCGACCGCAACGATATACGAAATGACCACGCCGATATTCTGGAATCCGAGGATTATCATCGAGTAGGTGTCGTGGCGACCCTGTGAGTCGGTCAGATGTTCGAATTCCGGGACCACGGTTGTGGCGGTGAAGTGCAAGAGGTGGTAGACGACAAATGAAAAGACCAATATGCCGGTCCAGATCATCGTGCGCGAGGCGAGCGTTGCCTTCACCGTGCTCGGCTTGTGATAGGACACCGGTCGGGCGGCCATGTTTTCAAGCTTAAGCTGGGCGCCCAGCCAGATGTGAGCACCGAACGCGACAATCAGGAACGATCTGACCACCCAAAGCAGGGCTGGATAGGTGTGCAGTGCTTTGGCGTAGGTGTTGATCTGGTCCTGGCCGATAAAGATTTGCAGGTTCCCCAGCATATGCCCGATGACGTACCCAAAGGCGACAAATCCTGTGATTGCCATCAGGATTTTTTTTCCTATTGAAGTACCAACAAGCTGTGCCGGGATGGTTTCGGAAGGTTTTGCGAAGATCGCTCTGTCCATGTAACTGCCTTTCGTCGAATCGCCAGTATAGAGGCGAAGTGGTTTTCAGTCAAACGAAAAGTGGGCAATATCGCCCGGCGCGAACGAAGTTATCTCGATTGGGTATAACTGGGGTGATAGGGTACAGCCGGAAAAGCTTACAGATTGACAAGCGGGGTACAAGTGCCTATCGTTATGTTCTGTTCTTGAGAAAAACTATACTGTGCAGTCATAATTAAGAGGAAGAGTTCTGATGCGAAAACTGACTATGGTTCTCTGTGTGGCATTGCTGGCTGTTGCCGGAGCGACCTCGGCAACCACCTTCGCCCTGAAAGTTTCGGGGCCGGGGGCAGTCAACGACAGCACGATCAAGGCTGGCGCTAAAGTCTCGGTTGATTTGTATTTCTCGACAAAAGACACGCTCAAAGCGTTTTCGTCGGGGTACAAGATTTACTCCGAGGATATCAAGTCGATCACTCATGTGAGCGATACCGCCAAAGGTCTTACCCCCAACGGCGACGTTCGTGGGTGGAATGGCTGGCAGGACAAGTCGATGTGGGATTTCGGCGGTGTTTGGCCGGCGCTGAAAAATTGGGACGGCGAACTGCCGGACACGGTGGGATTTGCCGGCGCAGTGGTGAAAAAGAAATATGCGCCGCATGCC
This sequence comes from uncultured Ignavibacteriales bacterium, assembly GCA_964571235.1. GTDB lineage: Bacteria > Zixibacteria > MSB-5A5 > GN15 > FEB-12 > JACRAV01. Next base: position 194,804 of record CAZNAI010000007.1, read on the forward strand.
AGCACCAAAGTGCTGTCGTTTGATATCATCGTTCCGACCGCCGGTACGCTGGTGATCGACTCGACATTCTACCCGCCGGGTGGATCCTGGAAGGTAGTCATGGCGCCAAAGGTGGCCGGCGGCAAGCCGCAGGATCAGGCCCCTACTTGGAAAGGGCCGTATAAACTCACGGTCGTGAAGTAACCAAGCAAAGCCCGCCTCGCGGCGGGCTTTTTTTGATATGTCAAAGTCGACTCTTACAATTGTAGTGGTGTTGGGTGCGGTCTTCCTGTGCGGGATTGTCACAGGCGAGCCGGTGCCGGCGATTCTCGACACTACGGGAAGTAGCGATACGGCCCGGTATTTGATTCGGATCGACCGCGCGGAAGTTACGCCGCTCAATGTCGCCGAGACGCTCGATGTGACAATCCAGACATTCGGGTGGCCGTATGCGGCCTGCGCCTTCAAAGTCGGCACGACCAGCAAGTATATCGATATTACATCCATCGAGCGTGGGGATGTGATCGACTCCTGCAAATGGGAGTTTTTCCGGGCGTCACGGGTGAATACGGAAAGCAAAGAGCTGTATCCGCGCACACTGTGGTCGGTGGTGGCGCTAGCCAAGTTCACCGCCGACTCAAGCAAGCCGCCCTGTTTGGGGCTCAACCGCGAAGCGTCGTTCATGCGGCTGGTGGTAACCAGCGCTCCCAATTTCGAGATCAAAGATTCAACAGCATCGATTTTCTTTTTCTGGGAAGATTGCCGCGACAACACTCTCTCGGACGCTTCTGGAGCGACCCTTCTTATCTCGCGACAAGTCTTTGATTACTACGACACCGGAAAATCCGGGGTCGCCAGAGCATTTCCTACGCGAAGTGGGACCCCCGACGCCTGCATTAATCCGCAACTGAAACGGCATCCCGAGCGCAAAGTCGAATTTCACAACGGCGGGCTGAAGTTTATCGTTTCGGCAAAGAAATCCCCTCCTGCTACCGGTTCAACCAAGACCAATTGAGTCGGCGCTTTTCGGCGTCTCCGCAAGTCATTGTTTTGCAATTGATTAGTAGTAATCGTTTTGCATTGACAATTGGGCGTCTGCCGCTACATTGCCTCGACAATTTGAGTTGAAATAAGTCAAAGCAAGATAGGTTTGCGATATGAGATTGTACGAGTTTGAAGGCAAAGAGCTATTCAGCAAATTCAAGATACCGATCCCGACAGGGCAACTGGCCGTGACGCCGAACGAGGTATCAACGGCTGTCGAGAAGATTGGCGGCGGGGCGGTACTCAAGGCGCAGGTGCTCTCGGGTGGACGAGGAAAAGCAGGTGGGATCAAGTTAGTTTCTTCGCCGCAAGAGAGTGCAAAGGTCGCCGAACAACTGTTCAAGCTGGAAATAAAAGGGTTTCCGGTCGAGCGCCTTCTGGTTGAACCAAAGCTGGACATTAAAAGAGAATTCTATGTCGGCGTGACCATCGACCGCGCCAATTATAAAGTGGTGGTCATTGCTTCCGGTGAAGGTGGCGTCGATATCGAAGAGACCGCGGCTAAGCACCCCGATAAAATTGTGCGCCATTCGCTGGGTGTCGAAGATGATCTATTCACATACGACGCACTGGGGATCGCCAAGAAAATCGGCATTCCGCAAGAATTACTCAAAGAAGGCGCCGGCATCATTGTCGGGCTGTATCGGCTCTTCCGTAAATACGACGCCAAGATGGCCGAGATCAATCCGCTGGTGTTGACCGGCGAAGGCAAACTGATTGCCGCCGACAGCCGGGTATCACTCGACGACGACGCGTTGTTCCGTCATCCCGAGCTAGCCCAGATGGGAATTGAAAAGCGGCACGAAGAAGGGGAGTTGACCCCGCGTGAACGGCAAGCAACAGACTGGGGGATCCCGTATCTCGATCTCGACGGCGATATCGGGATGTTTCCCGGTGGCGCCGGATTCGGAATCATGGGGAATGATTTCATCCACTACTACGGCGGCAAGCCGGCCAATTTCATGGATTCCGGCGGCGGGCCCACTCCCGAACGATTAGCCCAGATGCTGGTCCTGCTCGATGAAAACCCACAAGTGAAAGCAATCTTCGGAGCCCGTTTTGGTGGAATATCCCGTTGCGACGATTTCGCCAAAGGAGTGGTGATCTTTTTGAAAAATCACGGCCTGTCCAAACCGATGGTGGTTCGGATGACCGGCAACATGTGGGAAGAAGGGTTGGCGATTTTCGCTGAGGCAAAAAAAGAGAATCCGGCGTTGTTTGCAAAGATCGAGTTTCACGGAATTGCGACGCCAATTGAAGAGATTTCCAAGCGGGCAGTCGAACTGGCTCGTCAGGAAGGAGGGCGCTAATGGCGATTCTGGTGAACAAACAGAGCCGGGTGCTGGTGCAGGGGATCACCGGTGGCGCGGGGAAATTTCATACCGAGCGGATGCTGGCGTATGGAACCAATATTGTGGGAGGGACATCGCCGGGTAAGGGCGGCGCAAAAGTTTTTGACAAGCCGGTGTTTGACACCGTTGCCGAGTGTGTGGCGGAGACGAAAGCAGATGTTTCAGTAATCTTTCTTCCCGCTCCGGCGGTGAAAGAAGCATGTATTGAGGCAATACGGGCCGGAGTGAAATTTCTGGTGGTGGTGCCGGAACATATTCCGATTCACGATATGCTTTGGGTGCGGCGCGAGGCACTTCTGCATGGAGCAACAGTGATCGGCGGAAACACCGCCGGTATTATTACACCCGGTGAGGCAAATCTGGGCATTATGCCGGAGATTGCCTTCGCACCCGGACGGGTGGGAACAGTCTCGCGCTCAGGTTCGATCACCTACTATGTAGCGGACACGCTCTCGCGCACGGGCTACGGTCAAACTACCTGCGTGGGGCTTGGCGGCGACCCGGTATTGGGTTCTACATTTAGCGATATCCTGCTCAAATTCGAAGAAGACCCCAAGACCAAAGCGGTGGTCATGTGCGGCGAGATCGGCGGAGTGTACGAAGAGAAGGCGACCGAAGTCATTCCTAAGATGAAAACGCCGGTGTTGGCGATGATCGGCGGGATGTTTGCGCCCCCCGGAAAACGAATGGGCCACGCTGGTGCGATAGTAGAAGGGAATATGGGGACGGCCAAAGAAAAACTCGACGCTCTTGCCGCGGCTGGAGCGCATCCGTGCCGTACATTTCAGGATATTCCAACAACATTGAAGAAATTGGGTGTGTAGATAGATGGCAGTTTCAAAGGCGAAAAAATCGACAAAGCAGACAAGCGGACAACTCGAATTCGATTACGCGCCGTCGGCGAGCAAATCAAGCAGTCCGCCCGCAAAAGAGGCCAAGCTCAAATTAGTCAAGCCGCCGGAAAACGATCAGGCAGGGTATGTCGACACACAGTATTCCGGCGCCAAGGCTGACCTTAGGCCGCTCTATGAAAAGATAGTTCGGCTGGCGATGGCGCTCGGCAAGGAAATCCGGGTTGTGCCCGGTAAGACAATCGTGCCGATCTTTCGCAAAAATGTCATAGCACAGGTCAAGGCGGCCACTTCCACCCGAGTCGATTTGGGTCTCGCGCTCGGTAAGCAGAAAGCAACCGGGCGGCTTATTGACACCGGCGGGTATGCCAAAGGGGACCGGATTACCCACCGTATTCCGATTTTCACCGGCGCCGATATCGATAGCGAAGTCAAAAAGTGGCTCAGTTCGGCTTACGAGCTGGACACCGACAAATCCGGCGCAAAGAGCAAGTAGCCCATCGATGCAGAAATTGCGTCTGGGCGCCTGTTTCCCGGCCAGATACAATTTATCTTTGACAACTTGGGTCTTTGATCGTTTGTTTTCTGTTGCAGGAATTAGAAAGGTCCAACTGACACCATGAAGAAAACTCTGCTCGCCTTAGCGGGAATCTCGACTGTCTTTCTGCTACTTCTCGCATTAGTGACATGTGGCGACAAGGGAACCGATCCGCCGCCGCCGAACACCAATCCTGAGGGAGTCCTGTATGTGCTGAATCAAAACGATTCGACTATGTACATCTATGACTCGCATACGCTGGCGCGGATTGATTCGATCCGAACAGGAGTGCCGGCCAGTCCGCACCACATGGAATTCGATCCGCAACATGAGTATGCGTATATCGTCGGCCGGAAGGTGCCGGGTCAGATAGCCAAATTCCATCTGCATGACAACTCTTTTGAGATGCTTACTACCGCGACATTTAATATTAATCCGACATCGATGGTGACTTCCGGCGACGGTGGTACCGGATATGTGTGCGACTTTTCCACTATTTCCGGCGGGGGACACATCCACCGGATCAACCTGGCGACTATGACGTTTACCGACTCGATCTATCAGTCCGGTTCTCAGACACATGATATCAAAGCAACGACCAACCGTGATATTCTCGTCGCCGCGAACTATCAGACTGACAATGTGACGATTATCTATCTCAATGGCGACTCGGTGACCTTTGTCGATTGCGAACCGGGCGGGAATAATCCGTCGACCACCAATGAAGGGCCGTACGGAATCGCTATCGATCACAACGACTCGCTGGTGTATATCTTCTGCCGCTTGAGCCGGAAGATCCGAGTGATGGACTTAGCCGCTCGGACAATAGTCGACTCGATTTCAGTGCCGGGGAGCTCCACCGCCGATCTGTACGGACCGTCGCTGGGGGTTATTAACGCCGCCAACACTAAACTCTATGTCACATCGCAAAAAGACAACCTGGTGCATATCATCAATCTTACCAATCGAACAGTTATCAAGTCGATTCCGACCGGCGCAACTCAGCCGTTTGGTATCACTTTCTCCGACGGCGAGGCGCGGCTGTATGTGTCGTGTGTCAATGCCGGCGGGTTGGGGCATATTTACCTGATCGATCCAACCACCGACAATATTGTCGACTCGATTATCGCCGGGCATGGGACATATATGTCGCATCAGCATGCCGGTCATTAACATTTATTGTTGTGGAAAAAGCGGAGCAAATCGGGTAAATTAGAGTTATGAACCAACATTTGACCGACTTGGCCGCACCAATGTCTACGACAGAATCACTCTTGACTGATCGAACCGAAATTGCCGCCCGTGTTTTCAGGGGACCGCATGTTGAGGCGGTGCACTACGCCGCCGTAGCTGTAGTTGACCAATCAGGCGAAGTCACTCATTCTCTTGGCGATCCGCAATTAGTGACTATGATGCGGTCGTCGATTAAGCCGTTTCAGGCGTTGCCGTTTATCATGTCGGGTGGAATTGACAAATTCGGGTTTGACAAGAAACAGACTGCTATACTATGTGGGTCGCATAACGGAACCGACGATCATGTGCAAACCGTGCTGGCGAATCTGAAAGCCGCGGGGAATCGAACTGAAGATTTGGGATGCGGATCCCATTTGCCGATCGGCATGCAACGCGACGGAACGTATCCGTCGCATGGCGAGGACAAAGATCCGCTCAGACACAACTGCTCGGGGAAACACTCGGGATTCTTGGCGCTGTCGAAATTGTTGGGTGAGCCGGTGGAAGCGTATTTAGATCCAAAGAGCAAGGCACAAAGCGCGATACGAAAGGCACTGGCCGAGGCCTGCGAGTATCCCGAAGCGAAACTAATAGCGGCAATTGACGGGTGCTCGGCGCCCAATTACCCGATGCCGATTTCGAATTTGGCGCTCGGCTTTAGAAAGTTCGCCAATGGCGAAGGACAGACTCAAGAAATGCGTCAGGCCTTTGTTCGACTCAAGGAGGCGATCACGGCGCACCCTGAAATGGTCTCTGGGGAAAAGCGGTTTGACTTGCATCTCATGCGCTCTTTCCCCGGAAATATTGTGTGCAAAGGGGGAGCGGAATCCCTACAAGCAATTGGATTCTCTGATCCAAAGATAGGTATTGCGATAAAAGTTCTCGACGGTGGCACACGAGCGCTTGGTGCTATCGCGGTAGAAGTGCTCCGTCAGCTTGGGTTGATTCCCGAGTTCAGCAGATTCCCGCACCTGCAGAAATACGAACGGCCGGAAATCCGCAACAATCGAAATACACTGACCGGCCATATTGTCACTGATTTCAAATTGCGAAGACACAAATAAGCTGTGAATACAATTCGTCGTTCTGTCATTCACCTTGGCCTCCGGTATCACCGGATGAGAGTGAAGGATGTTACCTAAGCTCCTCTTGTAGTTTTGTTGGCGCGAACCGTTAACACAAAACCCAAGGAGGAGATTATGTCAGGTCAGTTTCAGCCGGTCGAACCATTCCGGATCAAATCAGTCGAGCCGATACGCCTTTTGAGCCGCGCCGAGCGTGAGGCGAAAATCAAGGCGGCGGCCTTCAATATTTTCAAAATCGATGCGCGTGATTGCTATATCGATCTGTTGACCGATTCGGGAACGGGGGCGATGTCGAATGCGCAATGGGCGGCGATCATGATGGGGGACGAGTCGTATGCCGGGGCCGTGTCGTTCCGGAAATTTGAACAGACCGTGCAGAGCATTTTCCGCAAGCGCAAAGTGATTCCCTGCCATCAGGGGAGAGTGGCGGAAAATCTGATGTTCAGCACGATTTTGCGCAAGGGGCAGTTTGTCATCAACAACACCCACTTCGACACCACACGGGGGAATATCCTGCACAAGGGGGGAGTGCCGGTTGATCTGCCGTGTCCTGAGTCGAACTCGAGTGAGCCATATCCGTTCAAAGGGAATATGGATATCCCGGCGTTTGAGGATTTTCTGCGCAAGCACACGCGCGAGGAAATCGCGATGGTGCTCGTCACCGTGACCAACAATTCGGCCGGGGGACAGCCGGTGTCGATGGCCAATATGCGCGAGGTTTCGGCGCTTTGCCGAAAGCACGGTCTGCCGTTCTATTTCGACTGTGCGCGTTTTGCCGAGAATTGTTGGTTTATCAAACAGCGCGAAGCGGGATTTGAAAACCAATCGGTGAGGCAGATTGCGGCCGACATGTTTGATTTGTGCGACGGCGTCATGATGTCGGCGAAAAAAGACGGTCTGGCCAATATCGGCGGGTTTATCGCGCTTAACGACGAGGCGCTGTATGCCCGGTTGGCCGAACTACTTGTGCTCATCGAGGGATTTCCAACCTACGGTGGTCTGGCCGGTCGAGACCTTGAGGCGCTTTCGGTAGGACTCAATGAAGTACTCGAAGAAGATTATCTGCGGTATCGTGTCGACCAGGTGGCGTATCTTGGAGAAAAACTAAAAGAGGCCGGCTGTCCGATCATTGAGCCGACCGGCGGCCATGCGGTTTTTGTCGATGCGGGCCGCCTGCTTTCGCACATTCCGCCGAACCAGTTCCCCGGTCAGGGGCTTACAGTCGCGATGTATGTCGAGGGCGGAATTCGGGCAGTGGAAATCGGCTCGCTTATGTTTGGGTCGACTGATCCGGCGACCGGCAAATTTATCCCGGCGAGAAAAGAGCTGGTTCGACTCACAATTCCGCGGCGGGTGTATACAAATTCTCACATGGATTATGTCGCACAGGTGGCGGAGCAGGTAGTGAAAAACAAATCGAAAATCCCCGGTTACCTGATTACGAAAGAGTCGGAGTTCTTGCGTCACTTTACCTGTGAATTACAAGCCGCCGCTCCGGTTGCGGCTCACCAGTAGACGCAGGATATGTGAATTGGCGTTCAGGTTTTAGCAAACAGGACTCTTTTGGTGCCGTAAGCGCAGTGCCTGCGCTCCCCTGCAATTCATTATATCCTAACGAATTGCAAGCGAATCTTAAACCGTCGTAGGCGAGGTTGAGCGCTCTGGCCCAGTAATTGCGTGGTATTGGACGGGAAGTCATGGGCGATTGCCTTGACTTTTTGATGGAACTTGTTATAATTGAGCCGATTATAAGACAGAGGAGACTTTCTATCGAGCCTAGGTTAACGGATTGAAGCGTTAGAACAACTAAAGAAGCTTAGCGCACGCTGATTGCCGACGTTCGATTCGTCAGTCGAATCGCATCGTGGCGGTCGAAGGCGCACCGTAACCGAAAGAACCCGGCTTGATAAAGTCACTCTCGTTCACATTCTTTTTTCTCCTTGCAATAGTATCGTTGGTAGGCGCGGCGACCGATGTTGCTGTGGTCGCGGAGACTAATCAGTCGGTGCGGGTAGAAGTATTATTTACGCCCGATTTAACCCAATTGACTCCCCGCAGTACAGTTGATTCGCAAACAGTTTTGGCGCGGACAATCACTCTGGTGGTTCCGCCGGCCGGACGAGTTTCACTCGGCGCCGTTGCAGGGGAGAGTCTGATTCCGGTTTCGATTGAATCTGGAGTGACAGTCATTTCGGCATCTGCTCCACTTGTGAGCGTCTCCTCGTCGTTTGAGATTCGCGGTCGTAGGCTGGTTAACGCAATAATCTGCCCGGTGGTGAGCGGTTCAATTTACAGCCGCGTTACGTTTACCCTGCAGTTTGACGGATCGCCGCGCAGTCTTTCTACGACAACTCCCGATCCGGTGTTCGATTCGTACTTTGAAAAGACGACCGCCAATTTCGCCCAGGGGAGAAACTGGCGATCCAAAACGACTGAACTTACATCAAGCCTTGCCCAGCACGCTCCCGGACCGTTTTCGTCGGGGGCGGTTTTTGTGAAACTGGCGGTCAATCAGAGCGGGATCTACAAAGTTACCGGTGCGCAATTGGCGGCCGCAGGGGTAGCGCTCGCCGGAATTTCCGGTAGCGATTTGCGGTTATTCAACGGTGGCGGACTGCAGAACGAGTTTTTGAACAACAGGCCGCGGCCGCAGTTTGGCGAAGTGGCTATCTCGGTGACCGACGGAAACGACGGGAGCTTCGACGCCGCCGATCAGATTATCTTTTACGGCGACGGTGTCAACCGCTGGACCTACGCCAACGGAGTGGAGCCCAAGTTTACATCGCATCACTTCGACGACAAGAATATCTACTGGCTGGCAATCGGCGGGACATTTGGCGGCGCGCCGTTGCGGATGGCCACGATTGACGGCTCGGCAACTGGAACGTACGATTTCCAGGTCAGTCAGGGGAAACGATATATCCATATCGAACAGGATTCGACACTGTCGCTTGCAATCGACGGCCACCTGACTGATTACTACGAGTGGTATTGGAGCTCGTCGTCGTCGGTGCGCCTCTTCGTGCCGACACCGAATGTCGTCCCGGCGACCAGCAATTCTGTTGCAGTGTCGGGGCTGACCTCGTTTATCTCCCCCAACGGGTATGTAACAACCAAAGTCAACGGCGTGACAACAACGTCGAGTTGTAATCCGGGTGGATGCACCGGCACCACCAGCGCACTAACGACCGGACTGAATCAAATTGACCTGACCTTCTCGCCGCTCAATCCCGGCACCGCGCCGTCGTATTTCAATTGGATCGAGTTTGGATACACCTGCACGCTCGCGCCTGTCTCCGATGCACTCGATGTTACACTTGGAACAACGGCCGGTAGAGCACTGGTCGAGCTTGAAGACCCGTTGCGTTTTTCACGGTTATTCATGGTCGACAATGCCGCGCAACCGGTGGAGATTGTTGATGTCGTTCCTGGTAGTGTTAAGTTGGCATTTGAAATCCCCCTGACTGCCGGTGGACCGAATCGATTAGTCGCAGTTCCAGAGACGGCGCTAAAGACGCCGCTGTCAATCACGAAAGTAACGCCGGTTGACCTCTACGCCGATCTGTCACCGGCCGATCTGATAGTTGTCACGATTCCGCAATTTTCGGCGGCGATGAGTGAGTATGTCGACTATCGCGCTCAGCGCGGTATCACGACCCGAGTTGTTAGCGTAAATGACGTTATGGACAATTTCTCGTGGGGAGTGTACGATCCGACCGCGATTCGCGACTTCTTGAAATTCGCGTATGAAAACTGGACATCACCGGCGCCGTCAGCGGTGCTCTTTGTCGGCGACGCCAACTTTGATTACCTGAATCATCGCGGCGGGAATGAGCCAAATTATGTTCCGTCGTACAACATGCCGATCTCGTTTGATCCGCGCGGAGGGGATGACAACTATGTCTATTTTGGCAACTACGGACTGCTTGACGGTGATACGACTTTTCCGGGTGATCGCGGATACGACCTGCTGACCGCTCGCTGGCCGGTCAAAGGCAGTTCGGAAATCCGCGCGATAATAGCCAAAGTGAAGCAGTATGAATCGGGCAGTAACCGGGGAGTCTGGCGCAAGAATATATTGTCAGTTGCCGACGACGAGTTTGCCGGAGCAGACAACACACAGGGATTCCATGTCACCGATGCGCTGGCGTTGGAACGCGGCTTTTTCCCGCGAGCTCTGCATCTGGAACGGCAGTACCTATGGGACTTTCCGGTTGTCAATGGCGAGCGACCGGCGGTCAACGATGCGATCATCAATGCGATCAACAAAGGTGCGCTGGTGGTCAACTATGTCGGTCACGGCAATCCGGATGTCTGGGCGCATGAGCGGGTGCTCAAGCGGACGTCGGACTTGACACGTTTGTCCAACGACGGACGACTGCCGCTCGTCTATGCCGCGTCGTGTGATATTAACCACTACGATGATCCCCAGCGCGAATCGATGGGTGAGGATTTTCTGGCGATGGCCGGTCGCGGCGCGATTGGTGTAATTGCCGCCGTTCGACTGGTCTACTCGTTTGACAATGCGGCGTTAAGTAAAGAGGTCTATCGTCACTTGATGGGCGACACCGGGACAACAATTTGCGAGGCCCTCTTTGCCGGCAAAGTGGCGCGTCAATATACGAGCGGGACACCGTTCTCACGCGCCAACGACCGCGCCTATTTACTATTCGGCGATCCATTCCTGAAACTCGGCCTGGCGTCAAAATCGATCGTGTTTGATCAGAAACCTGATTCACTGGTTGCCCTCGGTGTCCAGACAGTGGCGGGACGCGTGGTCGATCAGGTTGGCACAACGCTGGCCTACGACGGGACTGCGTATGTAGATGTCTTTGATTCGGACCGTCCGCGGAGCCACAAAGTGGCGGGAACCGATCAAGTTGTGAATTATTCAGTGAGCGGACCAAATATTTATCATGGCTCGGTCGCGGTGACCGGCGGTCAATTTTCATTTCAGTTTGTCACGCCGCTTGATGTCAACTTTGGTGGAAGCGGGGCGCGGATCGAAGTGTACGCAGTGGCGGACACGTCAATCGATGCTCTCGGATTGGTCGACTCACTGTCGATCCGGAATACGGCGGCGGCGTCCAGTGATTCAACGGGACCGTCGATTGCATACACCGTATCGGGCCGTTCAAACTTTGTGAGCGGCGATCATGTTCTGCCGTCGGAGAATCTTGTCATATCGCTTAGCGATCCGTCGGGAATAAATCTCACCAGCGGACTGGGTCATGGAATCACAATCGAGGTTGACGGACAATCAGACAATGTCGCAAATCTGTCGGCCGGATTTGCCTACGAGCCGGGAAGCTTTACCAGCGGATCGGCAAACTTTGGATTGGCCGGACTTACCAGCGGAGACCATACGCTGAAGATCAAGGCCTGGGATAACGCCAACAATTTTGCGGTGCAATCTTTGACTGTTTCAGTGGTTGCGACCGGCGACCTGGCAATACATAATCTTTTGAATTATCCCAATCCGATGGCCGAGGCGACAACGTTTTACTTTGAACTGACCAACCCGGCCGAGCGGTTTACCCTTGAAATCTTCACTCTGTCCGGACGCAAGATCAAATCGATGGAGCGGATGGACCTTTCGGCCGATAATTACCCCAATGACGCTGTCTCGATTGGCTGGGACGGCCGTGATACGGTCGGCGACCGGGTCGCGACGGGCGTCTACATCTACAAAGCTACCGCCGTACCGCAATCGGGCGGGCGGGCGGTCGAATCATTTGGCAAAGTTGTTTTAGTTAACTGATAGAAAAGGAGACCTGTTCATGAATTCACGCAAAGCACTGGTTGTTGCTCTCGCCGCGCTTGTTTTGTTTTCTGCCGCGAGTCCGAGCTACGCCAACATCTCCGACGCCGCTGTGCTGTTTTTGCGCATTGCTCCCGGCGCCCGCGCCGCGGGTATGGGAGAGGCGTTTGTCGCGATTGCCGATGACGCTACTGCCACTCACTGGAATCCGGCCGGGTTGGGCGCCTCGCCGCTTGCAGGTAGCTGGGACAATGTCTCGGTGCCGGAGCAGTATCGTCCACTGACCGCCATGGCGGCTCTGCGCGGAAGCGGAAGCGGGGAACGGCACTTAGCGTACGATATTTGGGCAATCGGCTCAAAGGGTTTGATGCGCTTTGACAACAAAGACTGGACGACGACCGAGCAGTTCCGCACCCGCACCGATCAGACGGTGAACATGATCGTCTCAAAATATATTAATGCCAACGATCCAGCCCAACTCGACGCCGCCATCGACCGCGTTGCGACCGCCAACAGCCCGATGACAAAAGACTCGTTGATGGCGTTCCTGTCTGATGTTCTGGCCGCCGCACCGGCGACTTTTAAGGACACCGCCGCCTATCGCGCCGCCAGTGACTCGCTCATTGCGCTCTATCCGCAGTGCCGAATCAAATGGGAATATATCAAGGAAGCCCGTCAGGTTTGGATCGGACGCGGCAAAGATGCCAAATTGACCTCGCGCGATATGGACCGGATTTTCAGCAAAATCGACGGCGCCCGCAACCGGTTCATTCCGCTTGATCTTAAAGTACCATACTCGGCGATAGTCGCCGGCATGCCGACCGCGTTGTCATCAAGCGGAAGCGCCTTGTTTGTTGGTACAACGGAAGGGTTAGTATTGTACAACGGCCGCACCTGGAGGTCGTTTAAGCAGGTCGACGGACTTCCGTCGGACCACATTACGTCGCTGGCGACTCTTTCCACGACTGCTTTGATCGGAACGGCCGCCGGAGCGGTACTCTATGACGGTATCGGAATCGCGAAGTTCAAAGACACTGTCGGGTTGCCATCAGACACAATCATTGCCATCGCCGCCCAGAAGACGGGTGATTATTACGCGATTGTCGGTCAGGACTTGTATCACTTCGATGGACAGCGCTGGAGCAACACGTTGGCGTATACTGTCGCGGTCGACGATACACCGCTGGCTATCGCCGGCAAATTTGCGATTTACGGCTCAGCCGCTGAGCGCCAGATGTACATGGACAAACTCTCGGCTATTCCGCAGGACATGACGCAAAAGACCGACACGGGAGCTAACTCGACGGCCGCCTCGGCGTTCACCCCCGGCAAAGTTGTCGTGGTGCCGTATCTGGCGAAGTTCAAAGGAAAAGTCACCGCGCTCGCGGTGGTCAGCGATGAAATCTGGGTTGGCACAAGCTACGGGCTTTTACACTTTGACAAAAACCGCTGGAGTTTCCCCGGATACCGCGATGCGACGGTGGCCGAGGGCCAGACGTTGGCGTCGTTCACACAGGGAACGGGCAACAGGGCCAATTCGGCAGGCGATTATGCCGCGGTGCTTCGCGATATCAATGACCTGCCGGGCGATACGATTCCGGTTGGACAAGTTATCAAAGTTCGCCAGTCAACCGGCGCTGTTATAGCGGCGGCGGAAGTCAATCAAATAAGCTCGTATTCACGGAAGATTCTGGTGTCAACCTCGGAAGGATTGATCGAATACGAAAATGGCCGCGGCGCGCGTTCGTCGGTCCGTGGGCTGGGTGATCAGGAAACGCAGGGGACATTCTCAGTCGCCGATGAACTGTGGATGTCGACTCCGAAAAATTTGGTCACGCAGTCGCGCAGTCAATCTGAAGTCGTATTGATGCACGCCAAGTGGCTCCCGGATTTGGCGAGCGACTTGTACTACGAATTTGGATCATTGGTTACACATGTCAGCGGATTTGGGACTGTCGGCGCCAATGTAACATTCATATCGTACGGTACGTTTTCTCGCACCGGCGAGAACAACCCGAATGTTATCGGGACTTTTGAGTCATTCGACGTGGCGGCCTCGCTTTCGTACGGCGCTTCGTTGACGAATCGGCTCAAAGGTGGCTTGTCGGCGAAAGTCATTTATTCCCGCCTGGCCGATCAGGGTGCAGGCGAGGAGCGCGGGAGCGGTACGTCGACCGGCTTTGCGTTGGACGGCGGCTTGCTGTTCCATGCCTCGCCGAGTCTGACACTGGGCGCCGCGCTGACCAATCTCGGGCCTAAGATGACCTATATCGACGCCGCGCAGGCTGATCCGCTTCCCACCAACCTGGCGGTCGGATTTGCATACAAGCTGAAACAGACCGATTATTTCCGCTGGCTGGTCACGGCCGAAGCGAACAAGCTGACGCCCAACATGAACAGCTCGTTTAGTCAGGAACTGAAGGAAGTGGTCTGGAACGGCGGAACTGAAATTGTCTATGCGAACATCATCGCCGGCCGTGTCGGATACATCTACGACCGCGAGGGGCAGATCAAGACGATCACCCTCGGCGCCGGACTTTCGTTGCTCAAGCGATTCAGATTTGACTTTGCCTACATTCCGAGCAATAATGATGTGGCGCTTGCCAATACGCTTCGTGTTTCGATGGCCTTAGGATTGTAACAGGCCGACAAGAAGAGGAGTCGTGATTCGACATAGGAAGGGATTCGCACTCATGGCGGTCGTGATCGGCGCACTGGCGCTGGTCACGATTTCGCATGCCGAAGATAAACTTTTGTACGGGACAAAAGTCCGCACGGTTGTGCCCGGCGATGGGAAAGTTGTGCATCCGTGTCTGGGCTCGCCGTTGGGCGATGCCGGCTCGAAGCTACGTGGATTGTCGCGCAGGCATCCGTGGTCACTGCCGACTGCGACGTTGAGCGCGGCGGGTGACACGCTGAATTGTTTGGTCCTGCGCTTCAATTTTCAATTCGAGTCGACTGACAATCCCAACACCACTGGCCGTGGGAGAATGGATCTAACCACCCCGTTGGCTGATTCGGTCTCGGCGGCGCGGTATCTCGATTCGGTCGGGCATCTGATTGATCCGCCGCCTCACAACGCTGACTATTTCAACGCTCATATGCGGGCGCTCAATTATTATTGGGGCTGGGTTTCGGAGGGGAAGATCAATCAAACGTGGGATATTTTTCCGCCCGGACGCGACTCGGTCTATACCCTCCCCAATCCGATGTCCTATTACGGATCGTGTTCATCCGACGGCGACTCGATCGTGACGGGACTTGAAAACTACTACCGCGACTGCATTCACACCGCTGACAGTGCGCACATTGTTGATCCGGGGCATCCGGAAATCGATTTCTCCCAATATGACGCAATCTTTCTGTTCCACGCCGGAGCTGACGCGCAAAACGATATAGGATTCCCGACAACCTGTGCCGATTTGTTTACCGGATTTATTCGATTCATTACCGATTCGGTAGCGGTCAATGGCGGGTCGTATTACGTGAAAGAAGGGTTGATGATGCCCGAGGCGACGTCGCAAGACAACCGCGCGGTGGCGCTCAACGCCGTGATGGCGCACGAATTCGGTCATCAACTCGGGCTACCGGACATGTACTCTACCCGCAATTTCCTCTCGCAGGTGGGCGATTTTTCGCTGATGGACAACAATGGATTTGGCACCGGGGTCGACTTTGGCTTTCCGGTCGGCAAGGTCTTTGGAGCAATTCCGGTTTACCCCGACGCCTGGTGCCGGGCGTATCTCGGAATATCGCCGGTCGTTGATTTTCGGCAGGGATCGGATATTCGGATTGTCGCCGCAGAGGCGGTATCTAGCGGGATAAAGATTGCAAGGATTCCGATTTCCGAGACTGAATATTACCTGATTGAAAACCGAGTTGATCAGGTAGACAAGAAAGACACCGCGATCCGAGCCGACTCGCTTACCAGTGTGTTATTGTATCCGTCCAATCACCTTCGCGAACAATCCGGCGAGTACGATTACCTTTTGCCCGGATCGGGCGTTTTGATTTACCATATTGATGAAGCAGTAGCCGCTTTGGATTATAGCGGCGAGGGGCGAAATAACTTTCTGGACAATCAGATTCAAATTTGGGACCCGATTTTGGAGCGCCGATTTTTGTCGCTGGTCGAGGCCGATGGGTTTGTTAACTTTGGCGGATTTTACTATGCAGGGTTTGGTTCGGCTGAAGATATGTTCCGCGACGACCGGAATCACTCATTCACTCCCAACACCAATCCGCAGACAATCGACAACTCGGGCAATGCCACTCACATATTTGTCACTGATATCAGGCGAGACACGGTGACCTACCCCGGCGATACCGCGCCGGTTCGAGTCGACACGGCCGCGCGGTTCAATGTGACCACTGAATGGCTGGTCGACAGTTTCCCGGTGAGGTGCGGTAAGCCGATACTGGGACTTTCGCCCATCGCGGCCGACTTGAACAACGACGGCACACCCGAGATCATCGTCGCCTCCGAAGGGCGGGTACTGGCGTTTGAACCGGATGGGAAGGATTTCCTGCGAAGTATCGACGACTGCGCCTGTCCGCTTGTGTATGATACAATCGGGTCAGATGTCTCCGGCTGGTCGGACAACAATCAGGGGCGGCTGAAGTCGGTGCCGGTCTATTCGATCCGACCGAATTTTGTGTCCGCAGGGCCGGTAGTTGGGAGATTTGCCACTGACACAACGCAAACTTTGGTCGCATTGGGGTACCCGATCAATGCCGATTCCGGTCAGGTGATAACTTTGCAGGCAACTGATCTTGATGACAACGGCCACGCCGATTCAGCGGGAGCCGCTATGACCACCGAGGGGTGGCCGATTGCGATCAGCTTTGGGTCGGTCATTTATGCGCTGACTGATCGCGGATACATTTATATCGATGATGCGCCCGGGTCATCGTATGTCGGCCGGCGTCCCTTTGTCAATCCGGAGTATCACGGGATCTGCCGGATCGGAAATCGCCTGATCTTAGCGGCGGGTGATTCGACCCACACGACATACTATCACATGCCGCCTTCCATTCTGCCAATCGACTCTATTCGAGTCGCTGGCCGATACAACTATGGCCCAATAGCTGTCGATGTCGACCGCGACGGTCGGCCCGAAATTGTCGGATTCAGCGCCGATGGTGATGCAATCTATGTGACCTGCGATACTTCCGGCGCCAATGCGAATTTCGCGGTGAGCCGGACGAAAACCACAGGCTACAAAATGACGACTAACCCGGTGGCGGGGGATATTGACGGCGACGGGTACCCCGAGGTCATCATCGGGGGAACCAATGCGCTCTACGCATTCGACCGTGAACTAACGCTTAAGACTGATTATCCAATCACAGTCGATTTGCGGTTTCCGTTCTCCAATATTATCGCCTCGCCGATTTGCGGCAATATTGAGGGAGTCGCCGGTGGCAACGGTAACCGACCAAATGTCATTTTCCCCACCGAAGTCGGCAATGTCTACGCGTTTGGCAAGGGTAAGGCTTGGGGATTTCCGGTCAACAGCGGCGAACAAACTGCCGGAGTAAGCGCCTCACCCTCGCTATTGTTTGCCGATGAGGGCGCTGGGCGACTCGGCTATTTGGGAGGCGACGGCTGGTTTTATCTTTGGCGAACCGGCTACGCCAATGGTTCGGCTTTCTGGCCGATGGGTGGAGGAGACCCGAGCGGAAGTTTTGCGCTGAGACCGTCAATGCTTGGTCCGGTGGCGAGCTTTGCTGAGAATCTCCCCAAAGAGAAATTCTACAACTACCCCAACCCGGTCACAACCGGCCAGACGACAATCCGGTATTTCCTCGGCGCCTCGGCCCAGTCGGTCAAGCTCGATATTTATGATTTCTCAGGGTCGCAGATCAAATCGTTGCAGGGCGGGCTTTCGGGTGGAATGGATAACGAAGTTGTCTGGTCATGCGGAGATGTAACCCCCGGCGTATACCGGTGTGTGATCACGGCCGAATTCGTCGGCGCTACCGAAACCGCTTACACTGATATTGCCATCATAAGGTGAGTCTATGCGAAAATTAACTAGTATTGCCGGAGCCATTGCAACTGTCGTAACAAGTTGTTCGCTCGCCTTTGCCGGTTCCCAGATACCGGTCAGCCAATTCGACATCGATCTGGCGCAATTACGGCTGGACAATTCGGTGTTCGCGCAGAAGCTCCTGCAAACGCAAACTGACAATGGCGCTACGGTCGGTCAAACCGGCCCGAAGAGACTCTCGCCCGGAAAGGCGTTTGTCATGTCGCTTGTGGTTCCAGGACTGGGACAGTTCTACAATGGGAGTAAAGTCAAGGCGGCCGGATTTTTGGCGCTTGATGTGACCTCATGGCTCATGCATTTCAAGTACCGGTCCGACGGCAACGATTTAACTGACAAGTTCAATGCCTTTGCCGATCAATACTGGGCACAAGGCCGGTACGAAGAATATCTGAGCAAGGCGTACAACGGGAAAACCGACGATGACTCAATCACTGCGACTGAGGTCTCGCACCATTTGCCGGATACCAAGACCCAGCAATACTATGAAATGATCGGGAAGTATGATCAGTTTTCGTGGGGATGGGATGATGCCAGCCTAAACGATAGTTCTATCAATCAATTCACCATCATGTTCCCGGCGGTGGCATCAAACATCCCGTATTCCGCGCATCGGTTGGAATACGAGATCATGCGCGAAAATGCCAACAACAAATTCGACGCTTCTGACAAATGGATGATTGTCTCGCTGGCAAATCACATAATTTCGGCATTTGACGCGCTCATATCGGCCAGACGGCATAACAACAATGCCGGCGGGGGGGAATTCGGTCGGCTGAAAATCCGGGCCGATCTGCGTTCGTTTGCAAGCCGCCATGACACGCCTTACCTGAGGTGTTCATATGCTCTTTGAGCGAAATCGCTCATATGTCTCTTGTGTGGCCGCCGCGTTCTTCTTGCTGGTGGCCGGTTCGGTGTTTGCTCAGCATTCATCTTCGACAAGGGGTGGGCACGTTACACCGGTAATATTCGCAGGAAAAGATGACTTCTCACTAACCAAACAGACACCTGCCCCGAAGTCGGTAGTGGATTCGACACCGCGAAAAAAATCGATGTGGAAAGCGGCGGCACTGTCGCTGGCTATTCCCGGCGCCGGACAATTCTATCTCGGGAAACGGGATAAGGCAAAAATCTATGTCGCGGTGGAAACGGCGGCGTGGGCCGGATTTATCGGATTCAAAGTGTACAGTCATTGGAAGAAGAACGACCTGATCAAGTACGCCCGCGAACACGCCGGGGCCGATCTGGCCGGGCGCAACGACGAATTTCTTGATCTAGTCGGATTCTATGTCAGCACGCGCGAGTACAATGCGCTGGGACGAGTCTCCGATCCGGAGCGGCCGTACTTTGATGAGTCACCCGCCAACTACTGGGAGTGGCAGACCGGCAAAGAGCGGGCGGTCTATCGAGATCTGAAAAACGGAAGTCGCGAGGCAAATCGCCGCGCCGAGTTTATGGTCGGGCTGGCGGTCGTCAACCGGATTCTCTCGACCATTGATGCAATCCGCGACGCCCGCCGAATGGAGCGCTCGCTGGATGACTCATTTTCGCAGGCGAAACAAAAACGGGTTTTACTTGCCTTTGATCCGTACGATTCTCAGCGACAGCTCAAGCTGACTATTCTGACAGGCTGGTGACGTGGCGCGTCTTTGGTCGGCTGTCATCGCATCGCTCTTTCTGTTGAGTGTCTGTTCGCACCCGCCCTCCAATCAACTCAAAGCAGTAGAAGCCATCCCACCCGGTGCAATCGTAGTTGATACCATTATCGACGGCGCTTTATTCGGCATGCCGCTTCGCAAACCGGCCGGGTTGTTTCTTGACGGCAACGGTTCGCTTATAGTCTGTGACGCGGGGAATGACCGCATTGTGCGGTTCACATCGTTGTTAAAGCCCGAAATCGAAGCGGGGGGAAGAGGCACCGCCGGCGGGCTGTTTATTGATCCGATTGCTGGTGCACCCGACGGTCCGCTCAATATCAGGATTGTCGACCGAGGGAACCGCCGCATCTGCCGGCTTGATTCGCGACTTCAGTATGTCGACGAAATTCCGTTTTCCGATCTTGACGATCCGCTGAAATTCGGATCACCTGCCGGAGCGGCTGTCGATAAATCCGGGCAGGTATGGGTCAGTGATAAAGACAATAATCGAATCGCGGTCTTTTCGCTGATTGGTCAATTCGACAAGTTTGTCGGCGAGTTTGGATCATCAGGGGGCGGACTTTTGAATCCGGGGAAGATCGTCGTTGATACACACGGTTCGTACTTTGTGAGCGATATCGGCGACAAACGCATTCTGGTATTCGATGAGTACGGCAATTACACGCGCATGGTGGCTGATCCTGAGATGAAGGAGCCGTCGGGGATTTTTGTCGATGCCAGCGACCGCCTCTGGGTGATTGACCGGGCCGATGGCAAGATTTTCGTTTATTCATCGCGGGGGGGGCGTCTGATGGCGACCGGGTCGCCCATTGCCGGGTTGACCATGCCACTTAAGTCACCGGCTGATCTGGTTGTGGTCGGAGAGCGGCTGGTGATCTCCGATAGCGGGAACGACCGGCTGGTGGTCTGCCGAATTCTGCCTGTGCAGGAGTAGGGATGAATTGCGGCTGTCGGACGATGGTTGCCGCTTGCGTTCTATTCTGCGCACATACCGCCAACGCAGAAAGGGCGACGCTCATTGTCGCTGATAGTGTTGTCGTAGTCGATTCCTTGCGTATCCTTCCTGACACCGACTCTCTTTTCTTTCACGAACAACGTCTGGCTCCCGGAGTAGATTATACTTTGGGCGGGGCTCCGCTTACTCTGAGCTATTTTCGTTATCAATCTGGCCAGACCGACACACTTGAACTGAGATACCGCCGATGGCCGTCGTGGCTTACCAGACAGTGGGGGAATCCTGCACCGGAGCCGGTGGCGTCGAGTCATCAAATTCCCACTCCTTCGATTCCCCCAACGATGCAACTCCCCGGCGAAAATTCCGGCTCGATACAGATTTCCGGGGCGAAAACGTTTCGGGTGACTAGTGGACCGGGAGTCGGTTCGGCGTTTGGGCAGTCGCTCGATGTCGGCATCTCCGGCGAGTTGTCCCCCGGTGTGCGGCTGGAGGGCGCTGTATCAGACCGGGGGTATGATCCAATCAACGGATACGCCAACAGCCGTCTTGATGAATTCGACCGGCTCCGCTTGCGGTTAACCTCGGCGCGATTCATCGGACAGGCGGGGGACATTTCACTTGTAGGACTTTCGCCCCTTGTTCGAACGAGAGATGTGTCGGGCGGATCGGCAAAGTTGTCGTACCCTGGATTCTCAGTATTTGGAGTCGCGTCGCGACCACGCGGGAAATTTCAGAGCGCAAAGTTAAACGGCATCGACGGATTCCAAGGGCCGTATCAACCCACCGGATCACTTGTGGCGATTGTCCCCGGTTCTGACGAAGTTTGGCTCGACGGCCGCAAGATGGAACGTGGGCCGGATAAAGATTACACGGTCGATTACCCAAGCGGGCGGATCACCTTTGGCGTGACACGCCCGATCGACTCACGGAGCCGTATCGAAATCGACTACGAGCCGGCCGAGACAGCGTATCGACAGGAACTTCTGCTCGGCGGGGCGGAAGTTCGCTCGCGCGATTCTTCGCGTTCACTTGCGTTCGCCTTCACCCGTGAAGGGGACGATAAAGATCGGCCACTATTTGAATTAAGCCACGAGCAGATAGCTACGCTTACGCAAGGCAATGATTCGGTGATCGCGGTTTCGGGAGTGGTGGCTGATACAAATGGCGCGTGGCGGGTGTTTCTTGATTCGCTACCTGATACGGTCTGGCAATATGTCGGAGTTGGCAACGGCGACTTCGCGGTGCGGTTTTCGTACGTCGGATCGGGGCAGGGTGCGTATCAATATTTGGGAAACGACCAGTATCAGTTTGTCGGAACCGATAAAGGCGACTACAACCCGATCGTACTATTACAACCGGCTCGTCGAGTCGAGAGTGCAAGAGCAATGGCGCGGTTTCCACTTCTGCCAAAAGGGTCTGCCAGCGCCGACGTTCGATTTTCCAAGAGATCGTTCAATTTGTGGAATCCGTCGGGTGGATCAAGCGATGGTTCCTACCACAACCTTTCGCTGAAACAGGCATGGAGCTGGCATGGACGGGAGAGTCAGGTTGGGTTGAGCAGGGAGTATTTGGATTCGCGGTACTCGTCGCTTGACCGAATCGACCAGCCGGATCTGCTACGCACTTTCCTGGCGCCAGTTCCACTCCAATGGAATGGTCATCGCCTTCGCCATACGGCCGATCTGGCCTTTGCAATCTTACCCACGCTAACAGTGTCACCGTCGTACTCGCGGGCGAGTTTTGGCAGTTCCTTTACATCCGAGTCGTACGGAAGTGAGATCACATATTCGCCGGTTCAACAACTCAAGCTACTGGGGAATTGGCGCGAGACAGATGCGAGCCTCCACGCCCAGTCGGGTGACAAGCAGGGAAATGGGCGCACAGTAACAGGCAGGGCTGATTACTCTATTGGCCGAATGGGTGCGACCACAGAATTTGAATACGACCGACGCACCCATGACTATGCAGACACTTCAAACGGCACAAAGTATCTGAGGGGAAATCTCGCTCTTCGCGCGGATCAAAGTAGCGTGTCGTACGAAGGATACCGCGAAGATTCGCTTGTACAAAGCTGGCGTCGCAATCTGACTCGGCATCGCGTTGGTCTTTCTTCCGGCAAGTCTCTGGGCAATTGGCGGGTTGACGGAACAGTAACCCACCAATGGCTGGATTACAGTGATAGAGCCGAGCGCAGTTTTCTAGGGCGTCTGCTGATTGGGCTTAACGATCAGCGCAGGCATCTTGGAATGTCCAGTAGTTACTTGTTGTCCGACGAGCGACGCAATGCCCGTGGGTACACATACCTGCAGGTCGATCCGGGGCGCGGGAATTTCAGGTACGAAAACGGCCGGTACATCGCCGATCCGTTCGGTGACTACATTCGCCTTGAAGAAATCCTCTCTGATATTCAGCGGGTGCGTCGCGGAGAAAAGACATTTCGATTGGACAAACAGGCGCGGATTTATCAGCTATCGGCCGGTTCAAAGATCTCCGAGGAACTCTTGGCCGACGGTTCGCGTCCGTGGTGGTGGGTAGTTCCATTTCTACCCGGTGATGCGGGTAGGTACTTGTCGTACGAGCGCCGCTATGACGGAGATCTTCGCGTGATACCGTGGAACGGCCTTTATGCGATCAGTATGTCAATCAGCCAGAGTAATGAGAGCCGTTTGGTTGCGCAACAAGATCGAAAACGCACCGACTTTCGTATGCGGGCGACCCTTCGCCAGCCGTACGAGAATTGGATACTTGAGCAAGGCGGTGAGCGGTTCAATTCGGGGCGGGACCAGTTCTTTGGCGACGCAGGCAAGTCATCCGGATGGCGCGGATTTGTCGGCGCAAAAGGGAGTTTCGATGCCTCCGGTCTGGCGATTGAAGCCGGGATTCGTTCGGCAACCGGTAATAGTGATAATTCAAACGAACAAGAAAAGTCGCGGCAGTTCGCCATTAAGTCCGGAGGCCGAATTTCATTTGAAAAGAGGGGAGAAATCAGACTCGACACGGAACTTTACCGCCAGACACTTACCAGTGAGGCCGGGGTAGCCTCAACTCTGCTGACAGATGATCATGAGGGCAATCGCGGTCTGCTCTGGACTTTCACGGTCAACTACGGCCTTTCACGCGCTGTGAAATTGTCGCTGGCGCTCGATGGACGGTATTCCGACAACCGCTCCGGGCGCCTCTTTGCGCGCTCGGAAATGAAGGCGGAGTTCTAATGATTAAACGCGCAGTGCTCATTCTACTTGGGTTGATTGGTCTGTCACAATCGGTGACACCGACAGTCGTTTATATAGCCCCGGTCGATGATCGATTTGTCACCAAAATATTAAAATCAAATCGCGCCCGGTTCGAGAGAATGACTGCCGACACCGCCGGATTATTGGCCGTGAGCATGTTGTCTGATAGCGGATACCTTGGCGCCAGCTACCAAATTGACACCGCTGGGAGAGTCGAAGTTACCGCTGGTAATCGTTCGTTATTGAGAAAGGTCGCAATCGATGGTGACACCACCGCCGAGTTTTCTTCAACTGCGCCCTTCACCGAAGGTTCTGTTACCGATTTGGTTCAGCCGATACTGGCGAGTTTTCAATCGCGCGGGTATTACTACGCGAGTGCTCAAGTATCGCCAATTTCGACAATCGGCGATTCTGTCGACTTAGTTGCCACTGTGCGCAAAGGACCGCTGGTGACTATTTCGGAATTGAAGTGCGATGGTCTGCGACGGACGAGCAACAAAGCCGTACAAAAGTCGCTCGGCACTGTCTCCGGCGAGCCGATGACATCGTCGAAAATCGAAGAGATTGACCGACGCGCCAGACAGATTCCGTTTCTCACCTATTTGCCGCCGGTCGAAATTGAGCCGCAACCCGGATACAATTCCGCGGCTGTCAAAGTGCGTTTTCGCGAGCCGTCGATGTTCAGCGCCAGCGGTACGGGCGGGTATCGACCGGATGACAAGAATGGCGTGGTCTGGGCGTTTGATGGAAGACTCCGTGATCTGTTCGGCGCGGGACGGACAATCCGTCTCCTTTCTGAACGGCGCGATAAAGACAACAGAATTCTCAATATAGAGTATTCGCAACCGTCGTTCTTGACCGGGAGGGGGCAGTTTGATGCCCACATTCGTTCGCGTGATCTTCGTTCACAATTCAGCGAATTTGCGATTTCAGCGGGGTTGTCGACCTATGTCAGCGATCAATCTTTGCTCGGCGGGACAGTTGGTTGGTCGCGGGTCGAACCGGCTGACTCAACGTTTGGGTACAACAAGTACTCAGCCGGAGTCCGGTATGATTTGAATGCCCGGTTCGATTCGCTGAGTCCGGTTTCCGGGTATCGGTTGCGTTGGTCGGCTGGGTACCAACTTCGAGTCGAAAGAAATAGCGGTGATAGTGTCACTGTTCGTCGCATTTCAAAGAACGAAAGCCGTTCCCGACTCACATTGGAAACAGCCCTGCCATTACATACGCCTGTCTGGGTGGCGACCACACGACTCGATCTGATGGCGCTCTTCACAGAACAGTCAAATCCACCCCCGGCTGAACTTTTTCTGCTTGGCGGGCCGGGGAGTATTCGCGGATATCGCACCGATCAGTTCGGCGCTCGACGAGCGGCGATTGGCTCGACTGAGATACACCTGCGCGGCAAACAAGGGTATTTGTTCTTGTTCGGTGATGTCGGGTATCTGTATTCTCCGCTCGCAGACGGGGAGAGTGACGAGTCGACGAGATTTGGATACGGCGCCGGGTTTCGGTTGTATGACCGAGACAGAATGGTAGAGGTTGCGCTCGGATGGAACCCTGACCTTCGCCTCAATCGCCCGCAGTTGATCCTGAAATTGGCCACCGGACTTTAGAGTTGGCAACAGGCGTTGACCGGGAGTATCATTAGGCGTGTCCCAACTCATTTCCATAGTAAAATTAACTCGCCCGATCAATTGTCTTTTGGCGGTGGTGTCGGTCTGGACGGGTGCGTATATGACCCTTTCGCCGGTAGCGCTCTGGCCGGTTGCGATTGCCTCGCTTTGTGCGTTTCTCGTTTGCGCCGCGGGTAATGTTCACAACGATATCTGTGATCTTGCGGTCGACCAGATAGCTCATCCGGAGCGGATGTTGCCAAGTGGACAAGTTTCTATAGCTGTCGCCGGTCGGCTTGCCCTGAGCTTTGTGATCGTCGGATTGATACTCGCAGGAAGTTTCGGTACACAGCTTTTGCTCTTAGTCGCAAGCATTGCCTCTTTTCTCTATCTGTACAACACGCAGATCAAACGCTGGCCGTTTGTGGGAAATCTGTTGGTTGGTTTGATTGCCGGGGGGACGTTTCTGGTGGGTGGCATTGTCAATGACCCCGAAGAGGCCTTCCTGCTTCCGGGGCCGCTCATTCCGGCAGTGTTCGGCGTGCTTTTGCATCTCGGGCGAGAGCTGGTAAAAGACATTGCTGATTTAGAAGGCGACTCTCCGGCCGGAATTCGCACGGTACCGTCGCTGATCGGTGTTCGTCCAACGTTGGTCATTGTCACAATACTTGGTCTTGCTCTTGGTGTTGCGCTCTACGTGCCGTACGCCTACGAATGGTACGGTGTTCGGTATTGGATCATCTCAATCGCAGGCGTGGTCCCGTTGACGCTTGGGATGTCGCTTGTGGCGCTGATTATACCCAGCCGCCCGATGATTCTGGCGCTGAGTTCTTCGCTGAAGGCCTCCATGCTTGTCGGATTAGCCGCTTTGTATCTCGCCTGACGAACTTCCGGCAGTCAATTTTGTAAAAAAACGTTAATTGCAGGGCCTGCGTTAAGTTTGAACTTGACAGTAGGTTAGCGGATAATAGCTTGCCGCTCTAATAAGTCCGGGAACGCATGAATTTATGAACGCAAAGAGTATTCTATTCGGGTTTACAGCACTACTTTTTTCGACTGTGGCACTGGCCGATACAACCGCCGTTCGCGGAATTTCGGTCGGCCAAATACTCGATCGAACCGAGGTACCCTACGAGTCCACCGCAGTGCTTGAAGTTTCACTCACCTGGCCGGGCGGCGCGGGGGAGTATTTGTTTGACCGTCCGCCGCAACTGTCACTTGAGCGACTGAAGGTAGCGCAGATCTCATCGACCGTCTCGGCCACCGGATCTGGCGAGACCGAGGTTACCACCAAGAAAGTCCGTTTCACCCTCAAGCCGACCTCAGCGGGGCTAGGCAAGATCGATCCCGCGACCTTTGGCTATCTTCATTTGGCTGACAGTGTCGCCGGCAGTGTCTCCACCCAGGCACTGACGATTTCAATAGCTGAGCCGGTGAAAGTAGCCAAACGCAAAGCGGCGCTGGCGATGACCCGCACCAAACTGATTGTCTCAGCCGCCGCCATACTGGTGGTAATCACTGCCACATATCTTTTCGTCCGCAAAAGGAACCGTCGCCCCCGACCGGTAGTACAAACCCCGGCGGAGCAATTTCTGGAGGAACTCGGCGTTCTCCGGCAAACGGCAGGAGGAGATTTGAAACGGTTCCAGACCGGGCTATACAAGCTACTGGTTGCCTATTTGGCCAACCGATACCAGCTCAAACTGGCCGGTCTGTCCACACAAGAAATGCTTGAAGTCTGTGAAAGCACAGACCTGACAATATCCCAGAAAGAGAAATTCGCCGGATGGCTCTGGCGGGCGGAGCGTGAGAAATTCGCCCCGCTGGCGGTCGCTCCCGGCGAGACGATCCGGCTTGAGGCCGAGATTCGGGAGTTTTTTGAATCGGAAATGAGCAATTCACGATAGCGGAGGCGCGATGAATTTAGATATCCAACAAATACAGGCGAATGTCGACCGTGAGTCGGCTTTTGTCGGAAAACTTACCAATCAGATTGGCAGTGTGATTGTCGGTCAGAAGTATCTGGTCGAGCGACTGTTGATCGGGATTCTGGCCAACGGGCACATTCTCATCGAGGGTGTGCCGGGACTTGCCAAGACCTTGTCGGTTAAGACACTGTCGGACGCCATCAAGCTCAAATTCCAGCGGCTACAGTTTACTCCCGACCTTCTGCCCGCTGATCTGATCGGCACGCAGATTTACAATCCCCAGAAGGGGGAGTTCTCAGTTCGCAAAGGTCCCATCTTCGCCAATATCATTTTGGCCGACGAAATCAACCGCGCCCCTGCCAAAGTGCAGTCGGCCCTGCTTGAGGCGATGCAGGAACGTCAGGTGACTATCGGTGAGACGACTTTTAAGCTCGACGAACCATTTCTGGTGCTGGCAACACAAAACCCGATCGAGCAGGAAGGTACCTATCCGCTTCCTGAGGCCCAGATCGACCGGTTCATGTTGCATCTGAAGATTGGGTATCCAACTCCTGCCGAAGAGCGGATCATCATGGATCGAAACACTTCCACAATGACTGTCCCGGTCGAGCGGATCATCTCGCCTGAGGACATTGTCAAAGCGCGCGAAGTGGTCCGGTCGATTTATGTCGACGAAAAAGTCAAAGAGTATATCATCAATATCGTCTTTGCCACCCGCGAACCGCAAAAATACGGACTGGCGGCGATCAAAGATATGATTTCGTTCGGCGCCTCGCCGCGCGCGACAATCTATCTCAATCTCGCGGCGAAAGCCCACGCTTTTATGAAAGGGCGAGGGTATATCACCCCGGAAGACATCAAGGCCATCGGCGCCGATGTACTTCGCCACCGGGTGATTCTCACCTACGAGGCAGAAGCGGAAGAAGTCTCGGCGGACGACGTCGTCAAAAAGATATTCGACACCATCGAGGTTCCGTGAGCCGATGATCCCGCGCGAGATACTGAAAAAAGTAAGGCGGATCGAAATCAGCACCAAGCGGCTGGTCAACGATCTGTTTTCCGGCGAATACCATTCGACCTTCAAGGGTCAGGGAATGGAATTCGAGGAAGTACGCCAGTACATCCCCGGAGACGACATTCGTTTGATCGACTGGAATGTGACCGCCCGAACGGGATTTCCGCATATCAAGAAATTCCGGGAAGAACGAGAGCTCTCAGTCGTCATTTTGGTCGACGCATCCTCGTCGGGTCGATTCGGCACGCGCGGCCGGTTCAAGTCTGACACCGCCGCCGAACTCTGCGCAGTGCTGGCCTTTTCGGCGATTAAGAATAACGACAAAGTCGGGCTGATCATTTTCACCGATGCGATAGAACTGTATATCCCGCCCAAAAAGGGGAGGGCGCATGTTCTTCGGTTGATCCGGGAAGTGCTCTATTTTCAGCCCAAAGGTATCGCTACTGATATCGGCGGAGCGCTTGAGTATATGAACAAGGTGATCAAGCGCAAGTCGGTGGTCTTCTTGCTGTCCGATTTCATGTCGGGCGGATTTCACCGTCCGCTCCAGATCGCAAACAAGAAACACGATATTGTCGCGATCAAGATTACTGATCCACGCGAAACCGGATTTGACGATGTCGGTCTTATTGAACTGGAAGACGCCGAAACCGGCGAGGTAGTACTGGTGGATACGTCGTCGGGGGCGTTTCGCAAACAGTTCGCCTCTAAAGCTGAACAGGATTCGGCCGGGCTCAAGCGCAGTTTTCAACTGATCAATCTGGATTTTATCAATATACGGACCGACCAGTCGTATGTGGTGCCGCTCATTACGTTTTTCAAGATGCGCGAGCGCCGGCATTAGTGAGGGAGAGAATGAAACGGGGATTAGAACTTTACATCGTTTTGTTTGTGGCATTTATGCCGATGCTTGTTGGGTGTAGCGGCCAGGACACATCTGGATCGGTCGATCTGCATACCAAGTTGGCTTCAGAACTAATCAACAACCATCTGTATGCGGCGGCGGTAGAGGAGTATCAGGCGATTTTGGCGCTCCCCGGAGTGGCGACCGAAAAGCTGGCCAATGTCAATTTTCTGATCGGGCGGGTCTACTATGAAAATCTAAAAGACTACGAACAGGCCGCGGGGTACTTTGTCCGCGCCAAGACACTTGATCCGGCGGGCTCGTTTGTCGAAGAAGCTTCCAAAGATCTTGTTGCTTGTCTTGAGCGAAGCGGACGGGTGCTTGATGCCCGCCGTGAGTTGGGTTCCGCTACCGAGATTGACTCATCCGTCCACCCGGCCGGTGATCTGCCTGTTGCCAAACTCGACGGCCGTACAATCTGGCGGTCGGAGGTCGAAGAACAAATCCAGCAATTGCCGGCGTCGATTCAAAAACAACTTCTCAATCCCGAAGCCAAGGCGAAATATTTACGCAACTATGTCGGTGTGGAACTTTTGTACTCAGCCGCCTGCCGGGAGAAACTGGACACCGACCCCAAATTGATTCGCCAGAAAGCTGAAGTATTCAAGAAACTGGTAGTACAGAAATATGTTGAGACTCGGGTAATGCCGGGAGTTTCGATTGATACGGCCGATGTCCGCAATTTCTACTTAGCCAACAAAGATACCCGCTATAAAGGCATGCCATTTGACTCAGCGCGGGCACAGGCCTTTATGGATTATGAGAGTCAGAAGGCCGAGTCGGCATATGGCGAGTATTTGTCCAAGCTGGCATCGGCTTCGCATGTCGAATTTCTGGATCAGAACTTGAAGTAACAGACCGATGAGTTTATCCACCCGCGCCATACTGATTCTTACAACTGCAACTCTGGTATTCGGTGTTGCCGGCGGTCCTACATATGCGCAGGGGGACACGGTCAACACGCTTCCAGGGATTGAGATAACAACCTCAGTTGATTCGGCCACCGTGACAATTGGCGATCTAATCACGTATACGATCAGCATCGTCTACGACTCCACTTATGAGTTGATCCCTCCGCCACTCGGTGCCAATCTCGGCGCCTTCGATGTCAAAGATTATCAGCCAGACAACCGCTCGACACTACCTGACGGTCGACTCAAAAACGAAACGATTTTCAAGCTCTCGACATTTACCACCGGCGAATATGTGATTCCGCCAGTACCAGTCACTTTTGTAGCGGCCGACCGATCCCGAAAAGTACTTTTGGCCGAGCCGGTGCCCATTAAAGTTCGATCCGTTCTGCTCGATACTGATGACTCGGCGGATATCAAACCACTCAGGCCGCAATACGAGTTTGAGAGCGACTACCGCAAGTATATCTATGCGGGTGTCGGGCTATTTGTTCTGCTGGTAGCACTGTTTTTCATTTGGCGGTGGATGCGCAAGCGAAAAGGAATGTTTGCAGGCGAAGATCGCAGGACTCCTTGGGAAATCGCTTTTGCCGAATTGGCCCAGCTTGAGCAGAAGCATTTGCTGACCTCCGGGAAGTTCAAGGACTATTACTTTGAATTGACCGAGATTGCCCGCAAGTATTTGGGGAAGATGTACAACGCCGAAGTTCTTGAAATGACCACTGAAGAATTCCTGGATCACTTCAAGGGAATCGAGTTGCCGTCGGGGGCTTTGGACAGGTGTACTGCACTATTGCGCCACGCCGATCTGGTCAAATTTGCCAAACTGGTGCCGGAGTTGGAGCACTGTCAAAGCGACTTTGAGATTGTCCACACATTGATCGAACAGGTGCGGCAATCGGCCGAGGAAAAGAGAAAGGCAGAGATTGCGGCCTCGCAAACGCCACCTACTGTGGCCGAGACAACCGGAGGAAGCCGTGGGTAGTTTTGATTTCGCCGGCTTTTCCGTCAGTCTTTTTGATTTGGTTTCGGCAACCATTCCTGCCTGGGCGATCTTCGCCGTGGGAGGGCTGTTGGTGGTGGCGATGGCCGTCTATTATTTCAAGCGGCGACAGTTCAAGAGTGCGACTATCAAATATTCCGACATCAGAATAGTCTCCCGTGTTGCCAAGACGACCCGCCAGAAATATCGCCCGCTCCTGCTCGTCTTGCGAGTGGCCGCCGTAGCACTATTTGTCGTCGCCTTTGCCCGACCCCGCCATGGGACCGAGACGCACGAAAGCAGTTCCGAGGGAATAGACATTATGCTCTGTCTGGATGTGTCGTCCTCGATGATGGCCGAGGATTTCAAGCCGAACAACCGTCTGTTCGTAGCGAAAGAAGAAATCAAAAAATTCGTACAGAACCGGCTGAATGACCGGATTGGACTGGTAGTGTTCGCGCGGGAGTCATACACACAATGCCCGCTCACAACCGACTATGGCATTTTGCTCCGATTCATCGATCAGGTTGACTTTGGCGCGGTCGAAGACGGCACGGCTATCGGAATGGCATTGGCCAATTCAGTGAACCGGCTTCGTGAGTCACCCGCCAAATCGAAAGTCATTGTGCTGGCCACCGACGGCGATAATAACGCCGGAGAGATCGATCCGCAGACAGCCGCCGATGTGGCCGCCGCCTTTGATATCAAAATCTACGCAATCGGGGTGGGCAAAGAGGGGAATGTTATGATGCCGATTCAGGATCCGATATTCGGCAAACGGTATGTCTACCAACCGTCGCGGATCGACGAAGGGGCGTTGCGGCAGATCGCTGAGAAGACCCATGGGAAGTTCTTCCGCGCGAGATCCAGCGAAGAGCTTGAAGGAATCTATTCGGCGATTGATAAGCTCGAAAAAACAGAAATCAAGACCACGGCCCACGTGCAATACCGGGAGCTGTTCCCGAAATTTGTATTGGCAGGATTGTTACTGTTGGCGCTGGAAATTCTGTTGGCCAACACCTGGCTTAAGAAACTACCGTAAGGGATACGATGCGATTTGAAGACCCGTCAATGTTTCTCCTGCTAATCGGCGTGCTGGTCCTGGCGATCTTCATGTTCTGGACCATTTCTCGCAAACGGCGGTTGTTGGAACGATTCGGTGATATCCCGCTCATCATGAAAAACTCGCCGTTCATTTCTTTTGCGCGTCAGCGCTCCAAGGCGGCCTTACTGGTGGTGGTGATGGCGCTCTTATGTGTCACGGTTGCCCGGCTTCAATTCGGAACTCATCTCGAGTCGGTCAAGCGCGAGGGGCTTGATATTGTAATCGCGCTCGATGTCTCCAATTCAATGATGGCACAGGATATCAAGCCAAGCCGGTTGGAACGGGCAAAGCAGGAAATCTCGTCTATTATCGGCCGGCTGACCGGTGACCGGATTGGGCTGGTGCCGTTTGCCGGCGACGCCTTCATTCAATGCCCGCTTACGATCGACTATCCGTCGGCTCAGATGCTGGCTTCGGCGGTCGATGTCGGCTCGGTGGCTCATCAGGGGACAAATCTGTCGGCGGCCATTGCGGTTTCGGCCAAGGCCTTTGATCAGAAAGAGCGCGAACACAAAGTTTTGCTTTTGTTAACCGACGGTGAAGATCAACAGGGGGGCGCGGTTGAGGCGGCGGAAGCGGCCCGCAAAGAAGGGATACGGATATATACCGTCGGCATCGGGAATCCGTCGGGGGAACCAATTCCCACCTTTGATCGTATGGGGAATAGAATCGGGTATAAGAAAGATGAAAACGGCGATGTGATCATGACCAAACTCGACGAGGAGTCATTGCAGAAGATCGCACTCGCGACCGGAGGTAAATATTACAACGCTACGCCCAATGAAATGGAACTGGACCGTATTTTCGACGAGATCTCCAAATTTGAGAAAAAAGAACAAGAGGGGACTTTGGTCACAAGGTACGACGACCGGTTCCAATGGCCGCTGTTGCTGGCTCTTGTCATTCTCATTGTGGAGTTCTTTCTTTCAGAAAAGAAAAAGCCCGAGGGAGAACTGGCCAGTGCGTAGTGCGCGAACATACATAGTAATGGGAATTGTCCTGGTCGGTTCGGCCGGAGCGGTTCGCGCCGGTTATGCCGACGCCGTGCGGAAAGGTAACAAGGCGTTCATCGAAAAAGACTACGCCTCGGCTCTTGAAAAATATCGCGAGGCTGAGGCCGACCGTCCGACCTCGCCGGAAATCGACTACAATCTCGGCGGTGCGCTGTTCGAACAAGGGAAATACGAAGAGGCGGTCGAACGGTTCACCCATGCCCTCAATACAACCGACCCTAAGCTGGCCGCTTCGGCGCAGTTCAATCTTGGCAATACTCACTACCGGATGCAGGATTACCTAAAGGCGATCCAGGCGTACGAAGAATCGCTCAAGCTCAACCCAAAAGATGTTGACGCCAAGTTCAACTTGGAATTGGCCCGCAAGATGCTCAAAGAAAACGCCAAGGGTGAGAATCAACAGCAACAGAATCAGCAACAACAGCAGAATCAACAACAGCAACAGCAGAAAGATCAACAAGACAAAGACGATAAAGACAAACAACAGCAACAGCAACCCGCGGATCAGCCGGACCAAAACAAGGACCAGCAGAAACAGGATCAACAGCAGGCGCAGGCTAAAGATCAAAAGAAGATGTCCAAGGAAGATGCCGAGCGGATTTTGAATGCCCTTCGGGATAACGAAAAGGACACTCAGAAGAAACTCAAACGCCAGGTACAATCAAGCGACTACAACGGCAAAGACTGGTGATGAAAACCTTGTACCGACAATTGCAAACTGCTCTATTGCCGGCGATGGTCTGTCTGCTTTTGTGGTCGCCTTTGGCCGTTGCTCAAAGCGATATCAATATCGCCGTCTCGCTTGATCGTGTGTCAATCGCCGCCGACGAACAGGCGGTGTTGCAAATCGAAATTTCCGGTCCGGTGCAGGATCTGCCCAATCCAACGCTCCCCGATCTGCAAAAGATAGAGGTCTATTCGCAGGGGCGATCCAGTAATATAAGCATCGTGAATGGTCAGGTCAGTTCATCGGTAACCTATCGATATATTCTGATACCCCAACAGCCGGGGACATTTCCGATTAGTGGAATTGCGATTCAATATAACAATAAGACCTATTCGGGAAACGCGGTCACGCTGACAGTCACCGCGGCCGGATCTCAGACGCAAAACCGTTTGCAACAGCGGTCGACGGAATCCGACGGTTCCGGCAAAGACTATTTTCTCGAGCTTTCGGTCGACGACAAAAATCCGTATGTCGGCCAGCAGGTCATCATGACCCTCAAGCTATTCATCGCCGTGCAGTTCTACGGGAGTCCGTCGCTGGAGGAGCCGTCGACAACGGGTTTCTGGACCGAAGTGCTGGGCAACAAGACACCATACTATCAGAAGCTGAATAACCGAACCTACCGGGTGATCGAGCGGAAATATGCCGTTTTCCCAAGTCAAACCGGGCCGCTTACAATCGGCCGGGCGACCATCACCGCGACCGTGGCGGTACGGAGTCGGCAACGCGATCCGTTTGACATGTTCGGTGATTTATTTGGTCAGGGTCAACAGGTTCAGATACGATCGGAACCGCTTCGTGTTATTGTGCGCGAGCTTCCGGCGCAGGGGAGGACAAGTGATTTCAGCGGCACGGTTGGCCGGTATTCAATGTCGGCTTCGGTCAATAAAACGATGACCGAAGCGGGGCAACCGGTCACGCTCACGATCAAGATTTCCGGCAACGGTAATATCAAGTCGGTTGCCGAGCCCGTCATTCCGGAATCTCAGGACTTTCGCGTCTACAAATCCGGCTCCAACGAGCAGATCAACAAATCGGCCGATCAGTTGAGTGGGACCAAGGTTATTGAACAGGTGTTCATACCAAAGCGACCAGGAGAACTGACTATTCCGGCGCTGTCGCTCAATTTCTTCGATCCCGGCAAAGGAACTTACCAGTCGGTGCGCACAGACGAAATCAAGATCACGGCGACCAAGCCGGAGGGATACGCGGTGTCTCCTGATTTGCCGGTAGCGCCGCCGGGAGTGACCATCGGCAGTCAGTCGGCCGACATTCGATTCATAAAGAGTTCCGCCGGCGATCTACGCCGCAAAGGCGAGCTACTGATCACCAATCCGCTGTACATAGGACTGAACGCTTTTCCAGTGGCCTTGCTGGCGGGGGCGATTGTCATGCGGCGGCGGCGCGAACATATGGCGGCCAATGTCGGCCTTTTGCGCCAGCGAACTGCCGGTCGTCAGGCAAAAAAACGGCTGGCCAAAGCCCGGTCGCTGGCATCACCGGAACACGCGCAGAAGTTCCACGCGGAGTTGTCATTGTCGCTGGTCAGCTATATTGCCGACAAGTTAAATGTCTCGCCCCACGGCCTCACCAGCGACCGGATCGGCGAACTTCTGGCAGAAAAATCGGTCGATCCTTCACTTATTGCGGAATTACTCGGCATTCTACGGCAGTGCGATTTTGCCCGCTTTAGTTCGTCCGGCGTATCGGGTGACTCTATGGCCAGAGCGCTCGCCTCGGCCGAGAATCTGATGACTCGCATGGAGGGAGTACCCCTTGCGTAGGTTCTCACGCCAAATATCCGCGCTGTTGTTAGTTGGGATATTCGTGGCCACTGCGCACGCCGGAGTCGCCGACGATTTTGCACTGGCGAACCAGCACTACTCGGCCAAAGCTTACGATTCGGCGCTGGCCCTATATCAATCTGTAGAGCGAACCGGTGTAGAATCGGCCGAACTCAATTTCAATATCGGCAATTGCTATTTCAAATCAGGGGATATTGGCCGGGCGGTGGTGTATTATCTGCGTGCCAAACGCCTGAATCCGTCCGACGATGACATCAACGCCAATCTGGCTTTCGCCAAGGGATTCTCACGCATTCAGATGGAGGGTGTGGAGCTCAACGCAGTGTATACTTTTGTCGAAGGGCTCCTTGATCCGATCACGCTCAATCTGCTGGGCTGGATTGCATCCGGTTGTTTCATTCTCTTTGTTCTCCTCTTGTTGCTTCGGTTTGGCCTGGGATGGACAGCGGTGAGACGGTCTGCGATTGTGCTTTCGTTGATCCTGCTGGTCGGCTCGGCCCTGTCAACGACGTTCAAGTACCGGCATGACTATCTCACCAAGCGCGGCGTGGTGGTGAGCGAAGATGCCCCGGTGCTCTCTGAGCCGACAGCGCGGGCACAAACCGAACTCCACGGCGCTCCCGGTCTGGTCGTTGAAATTCTCGGCGCCTCCGGCGATTATTACAACGTC
Source organism: uncultured Ignavibacteriales bacterium (assembly GCA_964571235.1). Taxonomy (GTDB): domain Bacteria; phylum Zixibacteria; class MSB-5A5; order GN15; family FEB-12; genus JACRAV01. Next base: position 231,219 of record CAZNAI010000007.1, read on the forward strand.
TTATTCGAGAACAAACGCCGGGGTTGGGTCGCCAAGAGTCACCTCGAAATCGTCTGATCGACTTCATTTTCGCCCCTCAGGTATTACGTTGACACTCCGTCCGGAGATGGCCTATCTTGCCAGCCTCTAAAGTGAAGTGTTCATGTTAAAAATACTCAAAAGCAAACAGTTCTGGGGTATTACGATAGCTCTGGGACTGTTGGCTTTCTGCCTGAAAGACGTCCGCATTTCTGATCTGGACGAATTGTGGCATCGCGCAGAGCCGATGTACGCGATCCTCGCCGTTGTTACTTCGTTTGGATATATCCTCACGCGGGGTCTCCGCTGGCGACTCCTCGTTTCCCAGCAAAAATCGATTCCGCTCACCCGCGCGGTCACCCTGTATGCCGCGGGGCAGGTCCTAAATACGATCATGCCTGCATTAACCGGACAGGTGGGACGAGTTATACTCTTTTCCAAGAAGGAAAAACTCACCAAATCAGGAATGTTCTCGACCGTGCTCTTGGAAATCCTGTTCGACGCTGTCGCGCTGGTGTTGGTCCTCTTTTTTGGGTCGGCATTTATTGTGATTCCGGGTGAGTACGAGTCGGCAGGAATTATCCTGACAGTTTTTACGGCTGGGGGCATCCTACTACTTTACCTGTTTCTTCATTTCCGTCATCCAATCGAAAAAACGTGCGAGCGGGCAATCGGCAAACGCTGGCCGGTAGCTTTTATCGGCGTAAGAAAATTCATCGCCTCGTTCACTCAAGGGATAGAACTTCTCAAGTCGAGCGGGCACATGATCGGCGGCGTTTTTCTGTCGCTCAGCCAATGGATATTGCACCTGTTTGTCATATACTTTCTTTTCAAGTCCTTCGGCATCGACCTCTCGCTTCCTGAAACCGGCTTGGTGATGATGATCAATACCATCGCCCTTCTTGTGCCGATTACTCCTGCCAACGCCGGAACTTTTGAAGTCGTAGTGTCGACCTCGCTCCGCGCGTTTAAGGTCGGGCAGACCGACGCTGTCCTCTGCGCACTTGCTCTGCATCTGGTCGATCTGCTTCCCATAGTCGTTCTTGGGTTGTTCTACTTCCGGGTGGAGAAGATGTCGCTGTCGGAAATTAAGAAACAACACGAAGACGACACGATTCTTGACAACATTTCCGAAGAGGGCACTTTCATAGAGGAAGACAAAAAGTGACGCCGTCGCCGCGAATTTCAGGAATCTTTGGGAAACAACTGGGCTCAGCGGGCGTTGCACAAACCAAAGATGCGTGTACTTGCCTGAAAGGACCGATGATTGACCGGTAAATTGATCGCGCCGTCGCCCTCACTGGGCTACTCCCAGTTCTATCTGGACTACTTGGCTGGTCGCAAACCGGCGGTTGATTTCGTAGTCGGCGATGATCTGCAGACCGTAGCCTCGCGACTTGATAAGCAGACCTACAACCGCGCCGCAGTCTGCGATATTTTGTTAGACCAGAACACCCAGTTCGGTGTTGATCAGGCGGCGCTTGACTCGATCCGCCAATTGACCAATGAAAGAACACTTTGTGTCTTTGCCGGCCAACAGGCGGGACTTTTCGGTGGGCCACTCTTAGTTGTAGTCAAGGCACTTGCGATAGTCAAACTTGCGCGTGAGTATTCTCAGAAGTTATCTCGTCCCGTTATTCCAATCTTCTGGATTGCCGGGGATGATCACGATTTCGATGAGATCGCTTCCACTTTTGTACTCAGTCAACAATCTGAGTTAGTGGAGCTGAAGTACGGTATCCGGCCATCTCTGGAGCTTCCCGCATCTGAGATACGACTTGATAATAGCGAAGAACTGGCGCGGCTACTCGAACTGCTAAAGGCGTCGCTGAGACAGTCAGATTTCACGGTCGAACTTTATTCCGAGATCGAGTCATCGTACAAAGTCGGGGAAACGATTGTCGGCGCTTTTGGAAAATTCATGGCCCGGCTTACGCGCGGAACCGGACTCGCCTTTTTCAACCCGTGCGATACGCAGGCAAAAACTCTGGCAGTACCGTTGTTTGAGCGGATTGTCGATGAACAGCCGTCGATCCACCAGGCGCTTCGGACGGCCAATGAGTCACTTCAAAAAGATGGATACCATCTGCAAGTGGAGAAGAAAGAATCTTCGGCGCTGTTGTTTCGTCACCGCGATGGCAGGAAACCGGTGCACGTTGAGTCCGGGAAGTTCACGATTGGTGGCGAAACTGTTACTCCCGCCGAACTCAAGGTCGCGATTCGCGCTACCCCCGAGCAGTTCTCTCCCGATGTGATGACCCGCCCACTGATGCAATCATCTTTGTTTCCGGTGCTCTGCCAGATTGGCGGACCGGCAGAGGTTGCCTATCTCGCCCAGTGCCGGCCACTATTTGATATTCTCGAATTGCCCAAACCGATTCACCGCGGACGGCCGTCGCTTACACTTCTTGAAAAGCGAATTGAAAAGCTGGTTGACGAGTACAATCTGTCGTTTGAGGAAATCACCGGCGATATCGAACAGGCAGTCAATCGGGTGATGCTTGCCAATTTCCCCAAAGATCTGGAGGCGGGGTATCGTTCGCTGACTGAAGATATGTCGGCCCGATGGAAGCAGTTTGCGGATACATCGCTCGCCTTTGATCCCTCGCTGGCCGAATTCGCCAATCAGACCTATGGGAAAATTGACTTCACGCTTAAGAACTTTGAATCTAAACTCTTCTCGGCTCACAAGAAGAAAGGCAAAGAGATTCGTGAGCGAATTCACCGGGTCCAGTATCACCTCTTTCCGCGCCGAACATTACAGGAACGTACTTTGAATATTTCGTGTTATCTTGCCAGATATGGATTCGGCGTGATACCGCTCCTGCTGGACCGGCTATCGACCGATCAAACCGGGCATCAGCTCATTTCGCTTTCGGAGAAATAGTCGCTATGAACATAGGCATCACCTGTTATCCGGTCGCCGGTGGATCGGGAATTGTCGCCACCGAATTGGGCCAGCAGTTGGCTATGCGGGGGCACCAGGTTCATTTCATTTCGTACTCGATTCCGTTTCGGCTCGACCAGTATCAGCCGAATGTGTTTTATCACGGCGTCGAGACAACCGCCTATCCGCTCTTCAAATTCCCGCCGTACGAATCGACGCTCTCGGCGAAAATGGCCGAGGTCACCCGTTCGTTCAAACTTGAAGTCCTGCATGTTCACTACGCAGTCCCGCACGCCACGTGCGCGTATTTGGCCCGCCAAATGCTCCTGGCGGCCGGTGAGCCGATCCCGAAGCTGATCACAACTCTTCATGGAACCGATATCACCCTTGTTGGTTCGGATCCGTCGTTTTTTGACATCACCAAGTTTTCCATCAACGCCTCAGATGGCATCACTGCCGTTTCTGCTTATCTGGCCGACGAAACCCGTGATGTCTTCCGGATCGAGAAAGATATTCGCGTCGTGTATAACTTCTTTGATCCGGCCCGGTTTAAGCCGCAACTGGGCAAGCAGTGTCGCCGGACAGAATTTGCCAAGGACCACGAAGTCCTGCTTTGCCATATCTCAAACTTCCGTCCGGTTAAACGAACGCTTGACGTCATAGACATTTTCGACAAAGTGCAGATGGAAATGCCCGCCAAGCTACTAATGATCGGCGAGGGTCCCGACACTGTTCTCGCGCGGCGCCAGGTGACCAAGCGGGGCTTGACCGAAAAAGTGATTTTCCTCGGTAACCAGAGCCGTGTTGAAGCAGTTCTGCCGGTCACCGATCTGTTCTTGCTTCCATCGGAGGAAGAGTCGTTCGGCCTTTCGGCGCTGGAAGCCCTCGCCTGTGGCGTCCCGGTGATTGGCACGCGCGGCACCGGATTGGCCGAGGTGGTCACCGACTACCGCAACGGCTTTTTGCTACCAGTCGGCGACACTACCTCAATGGCCCGCGCGGGTGTCTCCCTGCTCAAAGACAAAGCCCGACTGGCAGAATTCAAGCAGGCCTCAGCCGATTTGGCTCAGCGATTTAATGCCGATAAGATTATCACCGAATACGAAAACTATTACGAGGAAGTCCTGCGTGGCCGATAAACTCGACATCCTGGCAATCGCCGCTCACCCCGACGATAGCGAAATCACCTGCGGCGGTTTGCTGATCAAAATGTCGTCGAAGGGTCGCAAGGTAGGTGTCCTCGATCTGACACAAGGAGAGATGGGCACCCACGGCGACGAGACAGATCGTGCCCGTGAAGCTAAGAACGCCGCCGACAAGATGGGGCTGACCTTTCGGCAAAATCTCGAACTCCCCGATTCGGCGCTTGAGAACACCCACGAATTCAAGCTGGCCGTCGCGCAAACGATTCGCAACACCAAGCCCGATCTGGTTGTTTTGCCTCACTGGAATCAACGGCACCCCGATCATTTGGCGACCACACAGATCGGCTACGATGCCTGCTTTATGGCGGGGCTTAAAAAGGCCAATCTCGACGGCGACCCGCATCGCCCGAAGAAAATCATCTACGCGTCGTACTTCAGAAATACCGATTACTCATTTCTCGTCGACATCACCGAGTCATTCAGCAAGAAATGCGAAGCGGTCGCCTGTTATGTCTCGCAGTTCGGCAAGACCGGGGGCGAGGGGGTATTCAAAGACCGGTTTGTCCCCCCCGATGTCGCCAACAAAGATATTTTCGCGCCGGGCCTGAATGTTTTTGAGATGATGCAAGTTCGCGCCATGCAATTGGGCCAATTAGTTGGTGTTCGATACGCCGAGGCGTACACGATCAAAGAGCATATTCTGATCGACGACCCACTTATGATGCCGGTGAAGTCGATCTAGTAGGTCGGCGCTTTGGCTTGGTTCCGAAGACCCACATCATCGTTGTCTTACTGCTGACGGGTTCGTCCTTAGTCGAGCCATACCCTTCTATCTCGTCAAACCCAACCTGACGAAACATGGTAATCAGCTCGTGAAACGAGTACATCCGAATTCCAATCTCATGCCGCGTGGTCTTGCCGGGTTCGCGGACTGTCCATACGCCGCGGTTTATCGATTTGGCGAAGTCGAATTTTCGAGACTCAGTATAGAGTACGCCGCCTATTTCCTGCCAGTCGGTTTCAGTGTAATGCGTCAGGATGAAATCGCGATTAATGACGTGCAGGCAAAATCGACCGCCCGGTTTGAGCGCGGTGTACATTCTTTTGAGTGCGAGAAGATTTTCTCGGTCATCCTCGAAATAGCCGAAAGAGGTCCAGAGGTTTCCGGCGGCATCGAATCGGTTCTTGTAGTTGATTCGCCGCATGTCCGAGCGAACAACCGGAATGACACGCTTCGCGCGAGTCGCTTTGGTCGTCAGTTCATCGAGATACTCCTGATTGAGATCAACGCCAGTAACTTTGATGCCGGCTTTTGCCAGTGGAATTGAAATTCTGCCAATACCGCACGGACAATCAAGAAAGGACATGCCTCGTTTTAAGCGTAACTTGTGTAGCAAGTACCGAGCCTGTTCATTGGTAGTCTTCGGTAAAATGACGTCAAAGTACGGTCGCAGATGACGGAATAATTCTGCGTACCAGGGATCGGATGGAGACATGGCAACCTCCCGGCGGTTTATCGTAGGTAAAAGATGCAATGATTGACCACTGCAAGTCAACGGGCTAACTGGTCTGTCGATGTGGTCAGATGAGGACTCATAAAGATCATCGCCCTACGGCGGGCCTAACTTATGGAGGGACAATGATCTACCTCAGGGCTCAAAGGTGTTAATTTTTGTCCGATATATCCCTCAAACGCACGGAATTGTATTGGATGATCGGATGACCAAGAAGAACTGTTGGGAAGTCATGAAATGCGGCCGCCAACCGGGAGGCGAGGCTGTTTCAGAGTTGGGAGTCTGTCCTGCGGCAGAATTTACCGACTTTGACAAAGTAAACTGTGGACATAACGGCGGTCGTGTATGTTGGGCTGTCGCCGGCACATTTTGTAAGGGAGAGGTTCAGGGGATGTTCGCCACCAAGATCGACTCGTGCATCAACTGTCCGTTCTTCAAGCAAGTGGCGAACGAGGAAGACTTCGACTTTATCCTTCGCCCCGACGAATGCAAATCAAAAGTAAAGTGACTTTGGGCGCTCCTTGCGCCCTTCTTAGCGCTCGGCAGGCTTCCGGCCTGCCCGTTATTTCCGCTTAGATACCTCATTCGCCTTCGCGCGGGCTTTCACAATTTTCGTAATCAACGTCATGGGCAATTTCTTCTCATGTGGGAATTGAACTGTCGCTTTGGCCGTGACAAACGGCTGTAGCTCCTTTGCGAAAAGTTCGAGCGTGGGGGGAGGGATATACAGCCCGATGTGATTTTTCCAATGGCGGAAATACGCCAGCCGTTTCTTGTAGGCATAGTAGGGCATGCCATAGCTGATCTTCTCGATTGCGTCTGGCACAGCTCTTTTGATTGTCGCGCGGAGTTCTTTGAGCTTGCCGCGAATGTCGGCTGGGGCGGTGGCGATGTAGGAATCGACGGATTTGGGTTTTGTCATCTCGCTATTCCCATTTGCCTAAGTGTATCGAGATACGCCCTATATAGAACCGTGTCGATCGCGTAAAGTCCCTTTGATCGACGGTAGAACCAAACATGGTGGCTGGAGCAATACAAGCCAATCGTGATCCGAGTAGTATCAGATCGGTCCAGACGATATCCTTCTGCAAAGCTGTCTTTGAGCTTTTTCCCACATCTGGGGCAAACAAGAGTATCTGGCCACGTTCGCTCAGCCCAATAGTCAATGTAATACTTAACTTGGCCTTCCAGTTCGATGGGTTGATGGTGAAGATATCGCCAATATGAGGTCAGAATGATCCCAGACATATCATCGGGATGGAATATCCCTAGCCCATTAAACCACTTGGAGAGGACTGACCCCTTCCAAAGGCCCCAGTTATTTCTCATCCACATGCCCAGTCCGAAGTGCAGGTTGATAATACTGTCTTCGGGCCATCCTTGAATCAGAGCCCTGTTGTCGGTGGAGAGAATGCTATCGAGCTGAACGAAACTCTCGTCCAAATTGGCGGGGATGTGATGACTATTATTTCCGGAGAATAGAGTTGGGACGCAGGAGATCACAGACATTAGCAACAAACCAATGAGGGCCAGTATATACGTTGGCCGCTGAGAACTAGTCATATGAACTCCGTGGTGAAAAGAGATCAATCACTACGATCACATCAAAGATACAGACGTCCTTGGGATATCTTTCATTGAATCCTCCCATTTCATGGCGGAAGGGGTGGGAATCGAACCCACCGGGGACAATGCGATTGCCCCCCTCACGGCTTTGAAGGCCGGGACCGCCACCAGACGACATCCTCTTCCGAGGGGAAGATAGCTATAACCTTCAGCGGGCGTCAAGCCGTGAGGCATGACGCCATCCATACGCGTTGAATCTATTCGAAAGGGTGAATCCACCAGTCATTGCGAGACCTGCCACGGGCGGGGCGAAGCAATCTCGCCTCGACTCTCGTATACGAAGACAACGCGAGATTGCTTTGTCGAAGACTCCTCGCAATGACGATGTTTGCACCCTTTTTGCACTATGACGAGAGGCGTCAAGCCGAGAGGCATGACGCCACGTGTTCGTCAAGAGCCTACAAATACCTCTTAAACCACTTCAAAATCCAATTCAATCGAGCCAATCGGCGGTCGGGGCGGCCGTGGCGCGAGAGGCCGTGGGGCTCCTCCGGGAAACGCACAAACTCAACTTTCTTGCGCATGTACCGAAGCGTGGTGAAGAGTTGTTCTCCCTGTTCGATATTGCATCGCAAATCGCGTTCGTTGTGGATTATCAACAGAGGCGTTTTCACATTCTTGGCGTAAGTAAGTGGCGAGCATTTGAGGTAGTTTTCTCGATTACTCCACGGAGTTCCGTTCATCTCACGTTCCAGGTCCCACCCGATATCGGAATTGCCGAACATTGAGGCAAGCTCCACCACCGAGCGCTGAGTCACCGCCGCGGCAAAACGGTGCGTGTGCCCGACAATCCAGTTGGTCATATAGCCGCCGTACGAACCCCCGGTGACACCCATCCGCTTTTTGTCGATGAATTTCTGTTTCTCCATCCAGTCTGCGGCGGCCATGCAATCTTTGTAGTCCAGATCACCCCAGCCGCCGGCGATCGCCTCAGCCCAGGTTTCGCCGCGACCCGATCCGCCGCGCGGGTTGGTATAGAACACGACAAATCCATTGGAAGCGAGGAATTGCATCTCATGGAAGAAGGTACTTCCGTACTGCACACGCGGACCACCGTGAATTTCAAGTATGGCCGGATATTTTCGATTCGGATTGAAATTCGGCGGGGTCAAAAGCCAGCCGGTGACTGAAGTGCCGTCGAACGATTTGAATTTTAACTTCTTTGTTTTGCCAAGTTTGATCTCGGTGCGAAGAATTGGATTCAGATCAGTGTGCTTGGTGTACTTTTTCTCGCCGCCATACTCGGCCGGACAGGTGATCACCTCGCCGGGATTGTTCAGGTCTGCAAGAACCATCGCCGCCACTTTTCCGCGACCGTTCATCGAAAGTCCCTTGATATGGCATTCGCCTTTGAATATGCGTGTCGGTGTGCCACCGGAGCGGGGGACATAGTAGGCGTTAGTGGAGCCATCGTCGGAAGAGAGGAAGTAAATGCGCTTCCCGTCACCCGACCAATAATGCGAGACTGTTTCATGTACATCAGACAGGTCGGCAATCGTCTGATCCATGACGAATCGGTCGAATTTCGGCAGTAAGTCTTTTGCTTTCGGATTGCCGTTCACACCCACAATCCATAAGTGCCGATTAGTCACACCCCAGCAGTCGTTTGGATTGTCGTGTCCGGCGTAGAGAATCAGTTTGCCATCGGGGGAGAACTTGGGGAGCTCTTTTGGACCGGCAGGCGTTGCAATCTTTCGCTCACGCCCTCCGTTGATCGGCATCACAAAAAGATCGTCACACAACAGATCAATATCCGGCTCGTTGCTTCGGTTGGAGATAAAGACAATTGACTTGCCGTCGGGGGATACCGCCGGCGAGTGGTTGTCAAACTTTGGCGACGATGTGAGTTGTTTAAGCTTGGTGTCGGCCAGATTGAGAACATAAATCTGCGCACGATCTTTGGGCAGGAACCCGTACCCGTCGAGGCGATAGAAAAGCCTCGTGATATGACGATACACCGGTGCGTCGTTCTTCTTTTTTTCATCTTCGATATAATGCGAGTCGCGATATCGCATCGCGAACACCAGTTTGTCGCCGGCCGGAGTCCAGTTCAGTTCCATGATGTCGGCATCCAGCTCGATCACTTTTCGTTCGGCGCCGCCGAAAACAGGCATGAGGTAGATACCGGTCTTTTTGTCTCGGGACGATACAAAGGCAATCTGCGCGCCATCGGGCGACCAAACCGGTTTGCCGTCCGACCAATTGCCGGTCGTGAACTGGCGAACCTCGCCGGACTTGAGATTCTTCACCCAAATATTGGTGTAATACTTGTTTTCTTTGGCGTCGATCCGCTCGGCCGTCCAAGCCAGATGGGATTCGTCGGGGGAAATCGATATCGAAGTCAGGGCATTGAGCCGCAGTAAATCGGTGTCTTTGATCGGGCGACGCGTCGCTTTTTTAGCCATGAAGGCACACTCCTTGTTAGCTTTCTGTTTGTCTGTTCGCCAAGATACCGGCTATGCTGTTCGGCCACAAGCGGTTTCGGGCGCGGGTAAGAATCGACCCACTTTGCCGATATTGTCCTGTAGCCCCGCAAATATTTTTTGCCTTTTGGCGCAAAACATCTATTTTAGCGGGAGCAATTGGGGTGGTGTGGTTGTTTGACCGCATGGACCCCGACTGCGCCCATGCGGCGCACGCAACCCCTGAGGAGGTTTTGAGTTGGAAGTTCTCGCGTTAATCGACAAAGTCCGCAACTACTCCGGCAAACTGCCTACCCGCCCGAAACCGAATCAGGCGCTGGAAGGATTCTCCGGTCGGACCCCCAATGAATTAAAACAAATGTTGAAAATCATGCTCACCGCGCGCCGGGTGGAGCGTGAAGAAAAACTACTCCTTCGCAAAGGATACAACCGCTTCTTCATCGGATGCGGCGGCAAAGAGTTGATGGATGTCTGTCTGGCGAGCAATCTGCGATCCAGCGATCCGTTCTTTGGCTATTACCGCAACAAGGCGTTTGATCTGTATCGCGGATCATCCTTGAAAGACAAAATGCTCGAAGCGATCGGCGATCCTCGTTCGCGCAACGGTGGTCAGCAGATTCCGGCTCACCCGGGATATCCCGATCTGGCCATTCTGCCGCAGGCCTCGCCGACCGGCGCCCACGCCATCGAAGCGGCCGGACTATCCGAAGCGGTCAAGCATCCCACGCCTATTTCTGCGGTGGCGCCAATTCCCGGCGGCGCGTACCCAACCGATGCGATCACTCTTTGCTGTATCGGCGAAGGTTCAACTTCCGAAGCTGAATTCGCACGCGCGGTTTTCTACACTGTGTTCTATAAGACTCGCGCCATTTTCTCTATCTACAACTGTGGCTGGGCTATTTCGGTGTCGGTACAGGAACAGTTCCCCGAGGGGGACCCGACCACGCCGTTTGAAGGATACAAGCGTTTCGGACTTAAGATTCTTCAGGTCGACGGTACGGATGTAAAGGACGCGCTGGCAAAGTGCGCTGAGGCGGCCGAGTACACCCGCGCGGGCAACGGCCCAGTGCTGATGAATGTGAAAACAACCCGCGAGGGTTCGCATTCCGGATCGGACGATCAATCGTTCTATATGGATCCGGTCGAGGCCGACTGGCATACGTACAATGACTGCATTCTGAAGACCTGCAACACGCTGATGGAAGCGGGCGTTGTAACGCCCAAAGAAATCGGCGATATGTGGGACGAACTCGACACCGAGATCACCAAGGAATCACAGTGGGCGGTTTCGACTTTCCAGCCGAAAACCCGCGAGTTTATCGAAAGTCTGATCTACACATACAATTTCGAAGACGCCAAAGCGACCTGGAAAAAATACCGCGATCACGCTAATGTCGACCGGGCGGCGAAATTCAAAGAGTATCACCAAAAGGGATATTTCGCGACACCGGAACTTCCGGAACATGCCGGTCCGATGACGATGCGCTTTGCGATCAATTACACGCTCTTTGAAATTTTCCAGATGACGGAAGACTGTATCACCTTCGGCGAAGATGTCGCCGATTTCTCCGGTCACATGATCGAAGAAAAAGAAAAGCAGTCCAAGCTCAAAGGCAAAGGTGGCGTCTTTCTGGTGACCAAAAATCTTCAGCGCGAGTTCGGCAACAGCCGTTGCTTTAACTCGCCGCTGGATGAAGCCGGCATTTTAGGCCGCGCTTCTGGCCATGCCTATCAGGGCCGTCGGATAATCCCCGAAATTCAGTTCCTCGATTATATGTCACCTGCCTATCAGGTACTCAAAGACAAGATCGCCACAACCTATCAGCGGTCGGGCGGACTGTTTAAGATGCCGATGGTGATTCGCACAACCTATGGCGGATACAAACAGGGCGCGGGTGCATTCTGGCACTCGGAAGGAAACCTCGGTACCTGGATGAATATTCCGGGTCTGCTGATCGCGGTTCCCTCAAACGCCTACGACGCCGCCGGACTTTTGAAAACCGCTTGGGCCTCCGACGATCCGGTGCTCTTTTGCGAATCAGTCGCGCTGTACAACCGTCGCGACTGGGAAGGTGTGCCAATTGAAGCGCAACTGCCGGGTATCGACGAACTGATTCCGTTTGGTGTCGCGAAAGTCTACAACGAAGAACACTCCGATGTCGGCATTATCACCTACGGCGCTACTTTCCAGATGTGTCGCAAAGCGGCGGAAGTACTCCTCGAAAAGGGAATCCACGTCCGCGTGGTCGATCTTCGCACAGTCAAGCCGATGGACGAAGAGTGCATCATTCGCACTGCCAAAGAGTGCGGCAAAGTGCTGGTGGTGACCGAAGACCGTTTCCACGGTGGCGCGGCCGCGACGATCGCGTCGATTATCACAGGCGGTGAAGGGCTGTTCAGTCTTGAAGCTCCGGTGAAACTGCTGACTGCTATCGATGCCCGTGTGGCGTACGGTGTCGACGGCGACGAGGCCTGCTTGCCGACAGTCGGAAAGATTGTTGCCGCGGTCGAGGACCTTCACGACCGTTACTAACCCGATAGTATTCTTGATCTTTTGTGCCGCCGGTCTGTCATTCAGGCCGGCGGTTTTGCATACGGCACGCGGTTTATCCAGCGACACGGGCTGTCAAAAAAAGTTGCTGACCTTTAATCTCAACGGTATCTTTAGCTGTCTACTACTCGACACCAAACAAGTCGAAAGGGTACGATCACTTGCTGTAACGTGATGGTCGCCCAAGCACGTAGGAGGAAGCTATATGAAGAAAGTATTTCTGCCGTTCGCCGCAATGCTGTTACTGCTGGTCATCGGCTGTTCCGAGCAAAAATCGACAACTCCGGACTCAACGGCCGACCAGACCGAAAATCCGACCGTCGATCCAACCGCCGTGGTCTTGGAAAGCGCAGGGACAGATTGGTCCCAACCGGAATTGGCGCCGACTTTTCAGACACAGCTTGATTCGATTGACACGAGCTACGATGCGTATGCTCTGGTCTTCATTTGGGGGCAGTGCGCAAACAAGTATGATTCTGTTCGCATGACTACCGACTGGTCCGGTTCGGTGTCGATGAACGCCGCCGGAAGCATGCGCGTAAGACGTGTGATTCGCTTTGAACCGGGGCAGGATACACTCTATCCGCCTACTGATTCGCAATCAGTGAGTTGGGGATCAGTCACCACCTTGGATGTCGATGGTCTTGGGCTGGTCGTGCTTGTCAAGCGGGGCGTGGTTTATGCGGTAGCGCCGACCATTTCTTTTACCACGACACCTTTTTCGATAGAAATCCCAGTTGGGGACCTCGCGAAACTCAACTTGTATCAGAGAATCGACGACCACAACGGTATCGTGATTTTCGCACGGCAACTCCCGCGCCGCCACTGCCCGCAGGGCGGTGTGCTGGGTGTGTGGCATCGGGACTCGACCTCGTGGAATGGGCCTTTTGAAGGAATTTGGTTGCGAGGAGAGCCGTTCATTTGGCCGCTTACGAATGCGGCGGTCAAAGTCGGCAAAGTTCATGGCCGCTTTTTTACAACCGATGACTTTCAACATCTTTTTAGGGGGCGTTACACTGACCCCGACGGGGTTGAAGTAGGCGATGTTTTCGGTACGTGGTTCTACGATGATCCAACGATGTGCCCGATGTGTGGAGCGGGCCACGCCCGGTTCAAAGGCAGGTTTACCCGTGACGGTCAGGGTGAAATAGGCACGATCGAAGGCGAACTTGGGTTCGGCTTTGGGCCCACAATGCCGAAAACTGATATGCCGCTCCACGGCCGCTGGCGGGTTGATTGTCCCCCTGCAGGTGAACCTAATACAGACAATTCAGCGAACTAACGCACACTGAGATCTCGCCTGCAAATGACAAGCCCGGCCGGATAACTTCCGGTCGGGCTTTTTCGTTTGATCACTTTGCTATTAGCGTTGTTGTTTGATAAGGGCTCTCAATCGATTCCTATCTTCACCAGTGAGGACCAAGAGTAGGCCGATGCCGCCACAAAGCAAAGTCGCTCCCACCGACAGCGCAAGGGCGAGCCATCCGTCGACAGCGAAAAGGGTAGATAGCAGATATCCGGGAATCAGCGTGAATATTGTCGCGATCACAGCCGATCTACATTGGCCCCACAGCAGATCAATCGGCCCCACGCTGACAGCCTGCGACACAAAGAATGGGTAGACTCCCAGATAGCAGACTAACTGCGGAATCGCATTGGCCAGCGCGATCCCAACCGCTCCCATAGGGCGTATTAGAATTATCGCGAGCAATAGCTTAAGAGCGGCTTCACCTACTACCGTGTAGAAAAGTAGTCGATGCTTGTTTACCGCGAACAACATCGAATTACTGAGGATATGGGGGACAAAGACCGCCGAGCCGACCGCCAGAATAATCATCACACGGGCGGTATCTTCAAATCCCGCCGGTAACCAGAGCGATACCACCGGCTGAGCGTAGATTGCCACCAATCCGAGCACCGCAAAGCCTCCGTAGGAGGCGTATCTGAAGAGTTTCAAGTAGAGCGTGGTGGCGGCGCTCATTTCTTGCGCTCCCTTGGCGTGCGCGACTGCGGCAGTCAACGGCGTGCCGACCGCGTTCACCAAATGGCGGATATATCCGGCCAGTTGCGTGGCGGGATTGAAAATACCGGCGGCACTCGCCGAGGCAAAGAAGCCGAGCAGTAGCGAGTCGGTGTTGAAAATCACCATCCAGGCAAGTGTGATCCCAAAGGTGATTTTTGAATAGTCGAACAGGCTTTTCGTCAGTATCTGATCCGTCGTCGTGCTGAGCCGCCACTCGGGGAAAATTCGTTTGAGCCACCAGAGGGACACAATCTGACGGAGTATTCCAAACCCCAGCACGGTTGCCGCCAGCGGAACCAGTCCGGCGCCGGACTTAAGGAGCAGGATCATGACGATAGTCCGGGCGATATCTTCAGCGACCCCTATAATTGTCAGACTGTCGTACCGTTGAAATCCGCCGAGCGATGCCGTGACCGGGACAAACCAAAACCGAATTCCCGCGAAGAGTCCGATCAATACAAGTGCCCATTGTGATTCGACCAGCAGTGAGGGGGAGTCGACTTTGAGATAGGGGAGAACCAGCCATGCGGCGCCGGCGGTCAAGATCACCGCCGCGATTCCAAACCAGAAATAAAGACGCCCCGATGTATTGATAACCCGGCTGACCCCCTCGCGGTCACCTCGACCCAGACAGGTAGCGACAAAGTTGATGATCGCCTTCTCAAATCCGAAATCGAGCAAGGCCAGATAATTAATAATCTGAAAGAGAATTCCCCACACGCCGTATCGGGCGGCGCCCAGTGATTCGGTAATACAAGGGACAAAGACAAAGGCCAGAGCGATTCGTACGGCGAATGCTCCCCACAATGCCAAGATGTTTCGTCGGAATATTGCGCTTGGTGCAACCACTGGTCTATGCTATTGCTATAAGGTGCATGCCAGTATACCTTGAATGGATGCGTCCTGCAATGCCAACAATACTCCGACGCTCGATCTGGCGTCTGCCTACAATAGTGGCGGCTGTGGTGTCTGTCGGAGTGGCGGCGTTCGCTCAACAGCGTCCGGTCACCAAAGGAGTGGCGCTGGCGTATCCTCAGCAACAGTCAGTCGAAGTACCGGTGAGTATGACCATCGGGTTACCGCACGAAATCCGAATTCCGGTTGATATAACCGTTTCGGAACTTGGAAAAGTGAAGTTTGTCAAACTTCCCTTTATCGAAGACTCGGTCTATCGTGGCAGTTTCGACTCTCTCTTGGCTCATATCGAGTTTGTTCCCGGTCTGCGGAACGGAGAGCCATCAGAACAAATACTACCGCTGGATCTGGCATTGCGTCCGGGAGCGACAAGGCTCGGCATACTCTCTCCTGTATCAGCAGACTCTTTAGTAGTGACATCGGCCGCCGAGTACGCGTGTGCGCTCGATGTCAACAAAGTGCCCGTTCCCAAAATACAGAAATTGGGTCCGTACGGCTTTCCCGGAATAGTCCCGTCGACAGCGGTCGCTCTTCCGTCTGTGGTCGCAAGAATCTCCGTTTCACAATCGGGGCGACCCCGTAATGTTGAAATTGTCAATTCGACAATTGAGGGGCAAAACGACCAGTTACAGTCACTCTTGAACTGGGCCACGTTTGTGATTGATGCCAAGCCAGCTACCGCCACCGAGGACTATTACGCCGCGTTCGTTTTTCATCCGGGCGTATCCTATCCGACAAAACGGTTCAGTGCTGTGGCGCATGACACGATTCGCTCTGCCCGCGACTTTTTGGTGCAGATTCTGCCCGACACACTTGGACTACTGGTTCCGCCGCTACCGCGACTCTTCACTGGAGATAGTGTTTCGATAGCCGAGGCAACAAAGAAACTGTACGGACGGGTAGCGATTGATCTCGATATCGACACTGCCGGTCTTGTGACCATTAAGCGGATTTCGCGAAAAGAACGTCCTGTGAAGCGGCTGGTTGATCTGACGTTCGGTCAGTTGACATTTTATCCGGCGCTCGGATTTGATGGTCGACCACGGAGTTTCTCAGGATTGCTCTATCTCGACTTTGAAGGTAGTGCAATCATACGAGTTCACGCCGCTTGGCTCCGTAATCGCACTTTTCAGCCGATCCGCTAACTACCTATTCCGTAACACCTTACCGTACGCCTCGATTTCGATAGGCGAATTCCTCGCAGTTCCTGCGTAGCCAGAGCCCATCAGTTTTTTTTCAGTACGCTCAATTCCGGCCCCTCATCCTCTTAACGCATTGTAAGGTAATTAGATATGGGGATGCGCAGTCGGTGCGCCTATATCGTGGCACTTCATTTGAGACTGTTAGCATAGTGGCATGGATATTTTGCTCTTTGTCACGTTTGGGTGAATATGGAAGAAGTAGTACGCTTAACGGTATAAAGGATGGAAGCAGTTATGGTTTTACTGACAAGGTCGCTTGATTTGATCGCGGCAACCATACTGGAGGCCACAATGGTGTACACGATAATAGAATTCCCGGATGTCCTGACCCCCGAGGCAGGGTTCTGGGCATTCGTCGCCGTGACTACCCACTTATTGTGGCGAGTAGTGCAGGTGGGACAATCGACACCGCAGTTGATTGCCGCCCTTGCGCGTAAGCGCCGGAGAAATTTGGACTTGACTCTCATTGCTGACTCCGTATTTTCACGGGTCTGTTATAGGAAAGATGGGTGAATAGCTTGAAACGACACCTTTTGCAAAGTCTGTCATTACTCTGTGCCGCCATACTTGCAACGGCAGTATCGGCCGCCGCACAGGAACTCAAGCAACCGATTGCCGATGCTCTTAAGGTCGGCGACACGGCGCGAGCGATTGATCTTCTGAACAAGGAGATCGAAATCGACAAGGCGTACCACACCAATTATTACACGCTTGGCGCCATCTACCTCAAGCAAGAGAAATACGCACAAGCGCGCGATCAGTTCAAACTGGCCGTTGATAAGAAATCGCGCCACTGGGAATCGGTCTACGGGCTGGGAATGGCTTATCTTAAGCTCAATCAGCTTGATTCAGCGCAGAAAATATTCGACGATGCCCGCAAGAAAACCAAAGTCGAACGGCATATGTTTGAAAACGGGTACGGCCTGATCATGATGCAAAAATCGCTTTGGGCCGATGCCGACAAAGCATTTCGACAGGCGATCATCGGCGATTCGACCAACGCCGAGTATTACATCAATCTGGGTGACGCCAATCTCAAGCAGGGAATATCGTCACTGGCCGCCGGATTCTACGAAAAAGCTCTCAAGTACGACACTGCCGGATCAGAAGTCTATTACCATTGGGCCGAGGCCTGCCTCGATCTGAAAGATTATAATTGCGCCATCGACAAGCTGGCTATCGTGCTGAAAAAAGACAGCACGTACGCACCCGCCTGGATGCGGGCCGGCGGAATTTACTTCAAAGCGGGAGTTTCTTCGCGCGCTCGTGACGAACGGGCCAGCCGCTTCAAAGAAACAATCGGCTCCTACAAACGGTATTTTCAGCTTTCAAATGTCAAAGCCGACTCGGCCAATGTCCGCGCATTTTTCGAAATCGGCATGGCCTATGTGAACTTGTCCGCCTACGAAGAGGCGGTGGCCTACTTCGATACCGTTCTGTACACTATCAAATACGAACCGCGCGATATTTATTTCCACTACGGCAAAGCGCTCTGGGGGATCAAGCAGTACGACCGCGCCGACTCGATGCTCAATGCCCACCTTGACTGGCTGACGCGTCAACCGGCCGATTACCAAACTTCGGCTCCGACCGATGAGACATATCAACTGCTCGGCGATTGTTCATTCTATCGCAAGCCACCGGAGTTTGGCAAAGCGGTGGCCTATTACCAAAAGTCGATCGATGTCAACCCCAACCAAAAGCGCATCGTCGGCAACATGGCGCTGGCCTACCACAACCTGCGTAGTTTCAAGCAGGCACTTGAGTTTTATGAAAAGCGCATCGCAATGGGGATCGACTCGGCAACCGCCTCTAATTATAAAAATGCCGGGTATTGCGCCCTCAATCTGGCAGGCGGCGGTAGCGGGGGCGGCGATGATGTTGATCTATTCGCGGATGAAACCGCCCCGGCCGACAGTGGCGCGACCGCTGTCACCACCGATGCCAATCGCGACTACTATAAAGAAGCGGCCGCGTATCTTGAAAAATACCTGGAATTTGTTCCGGCCGATGCAGGGGCGTTGTTGCGACTTGGCAATGTCTACCTGTTCAACCTGACCGACTGTGTCAAGGGTGTTGCGACCTTTGAGAAACTGCTGGTCGTTGAGCCGAATAATTGTCTTGCGAAGCGCTCGCTCGGCTTTGCGTATTTCGGCGACAATCTCTGCACCAAAAATTACGGGAAGGCGCTCGGGTATTTCCGCGATGCGTACGATTGTACCGCCAAAGAAGGGGCCTGCAAGGATGAGACAGTAGTGCTCTGGATTGCCCAGTGCTACCATCTTCGCGCCGCCGCCAATAGCGGCGACAAAGTGGCCGGCAAGGCCGACTACAAGGCCGCCAACGAGTGGTACATGAAACTGCTCAAGTGCAATCCCAGTAGCAAAGAAGCCCGTGAAGGAATCGACAACACCAAATTTGAATTTTAGATTCGTAGTCGCTTACTATAACCTGGAAGGTATATGGCTCAGGACGTAAAGAAAGATGTGAAACGGATCAGCGACGATGAGCGCCTTCGCTATATCGGATTTGAGGTCTTTCCCGGCAAAGCGGGTGAGCTGTTCAAGTCCGACGTCGAACGACAAAAGCTTGTCGACACGGCCAAAGCGAAGAGGTCATCGGGACAGATCATACGTGACGGTTGCACGCTTATGAACGAGCGCGTTTCCAAAGGGGAGCGCCTTGTTATGACTTTAGCGGCGGTAGTCACTTTGCTCGCTCTGCTTCTGCCTTGGTATTCGGTCTATAATGAAGTCCCTGTAGCAGGAACCGGAACGACCGCCGATGGATCGTCGGGGAATACCTCGGTAGCGGGGGAATCATCCGATGAAGAAATTATCACCATGACCAAGCTACAGCGCAGAACCACCCGCAACACCGTGACGACCCTCGGGATCGAGGGGCCGCTCGCGCTTGGGTCGGCGGGGGGGGCGCTGTTCGGCTCAGGAATAGCACTCATATTGACGTCGGTGCTCTTCCTGGTCCTTACTTTGGCCTGCCTGGCGTTGCCAATTATGACCATCAAAACGCTCTACGCCAAAGTCAAAGACCCGGATCAGTGGGCGCTTGATCTTAAGAAAGTTCTGCGGTACAACTGGGTTCCCTTCTTGATCTTCTCCGCAGGCTTATTGCTGTCACTCCTGGGGAGTACCTGGGGATTTAATGCGAAAGAAACGATGTCCAGTCTTGGATCGAGCTATGGTATTGGCGCGTACCTGGGGTCGCTGACCTACGGGTTTTTCATCGCCATCGCCGGCTCAACTTTGCTGGCACTAAAGGGAATAGAGATTTAATTTTCATACTGTCTGGAGGGTTCCTCTCGTGGTAAAACAAACAATGTTCGTCACACTTAACGCCCTGATCGCGCTGGCGATCGGCTTCTTTCTATTTTACGGCGTATTCAAATCGTCGACCAATCCGATCGTGCACTCGATCTACAAAGGTGGCCCGCTGGTCATCATTCTTATCATGGTGCTCGTCATGTTGATCGTCTTTGTCGTGGAGCGGTATCGCTCGCTTTATGGCGTGGCAAAAGGCACCAGCTCAGTGCAAATCTTCTTTAAGAAGCTGATCACCCTTTTGCAAAACGATGATTTCGACGGCGCCATCGCCGCCTGCGACAAACAGCGCGGCACCACCGCCAACGTCCTGCGCGCCGGAATCGAACGGTATCGCGAAGCCCGCGCCGACAAAAGCATCGACAGTGAAAAGCGCATTGCGCTCACCCAGGCCGCGATCGAAGAAGCCAACGCCCTTGAAGGCCCGCTCTTGGAACGCAACCTGATCGCCATGTCAACCATCGCTTCGATCGCCACCATGATCGGACTTCTGGGAACCACCATTGGTATGATTCGTGCGTTTGCCGCCACCGGTAACGTTGAAGGCGGCGTCATCGACGCCTCCCAGCTTGCCGTTGGTATTTCCGAAGCGCTCGTCAACACCGCCGGCGGACTGATCTCCGGTATCCTTGGAATCTTCTTCTACAATTACTTTGTTAATAAGGTAGACGCCTTCAACTACACGACTGACGAAGCCACGTTTGAAGTGCTTCAGATTTTGAAGGCGAAGGAAGGAAAGTAACCGATGGCGATCAAAAAGAAACGGCGGGTGTCCATCCGGATCGATATGACTCCGATGGTCGACGTCGCCTTTCTCCTTCTGATTTTCTATATGTCGACCACCCAGTTCAAACCACCGGAAGCCCGGGCGGTGGAACTGCCCAAGTCGCACTCGCAAATCGAACTGCCGGATAAGGACATTATTAATGTCACCGTGTCCAAGCAAGATTCGATCTATGTCGACTATATCGAGAATGTCGAGATCAATATGGATGGCCAGATGGTGAAAACCACGGGCCGACGGGTCAAGACATGCGACAAATACAATGTGGCCACCGAAATTTTGAAAGCCCGCGCCAAGAATATCAAAGCGCTGGTGGTGGTCAAAGCCGACGGTCGCGCCACATTCGGCACGATGCAGGCGATTATGAAAGAGATGCAGAAGAACAATCTGGCTCGGTTTTTGATCATTACCGATCCGGAACGTGATAAAGCATAGAAAACGTTCGTGACGTGTCCGACGGCCTTGTGCCGAGGACCTAAAAGGAGAGTGATCACAGATGGCAGGCGATGTAGTAGAACGGGCGGCAAAAGGACATAAAAAAGGACTGCGCCGTCCCAAGCGCCGGGTCGCCATTCGTATCGATATGACGCCGATGGTCGATATTGCATTTCTGCTCTTGATCTTCTATATGGTGACAACCGTGTTTGCCATGCCGCAGGCGATGGAAATCAATCTGCCGCCGGAAGAAGATCTTCAGATCGAAATCAAAGAGTCGAACGTGCTGACAATTCATATTGACAGTGTCGGCCGTTACTGGTGGAATATCGGTCAGACCAAATCCGATAATATGCCGGCCTTAGTGCCGACTGCGCTCCCCAAACCGGACAGTGTTGCGTACCTGTACAATTCAGACAGCGTACAGCATTTACTGACTGGCCTGAACCGGGAGAACGCCAAACTCAACACGCTGATTCTGATCAACCCAAAAGCCAAGTATTCCGACATGGTGAATATTCTGGACGAGATCGATCTGATCGAGCGCTCGTGGAATTCTTATACAGCCAAGCAAAAGGGTATCAAGATCGAAGATCTTTCCAAAGAAGATAAGTTCTCCTACCGCTATGCGCTCGGTAACTGGGAAGACCGCGATGACAAGATCATGCTCGAATCGGAGCAGTTGGCCCGGTCGAAAGGACAGATGTAATCATGATTGGTCCTAACAACGCTACCTACACGCCCTACGGCGCGTATGAACTGAAAGCGAAGTACCAACGGAACTTCCTTTCGGCAACCGGCATGACAGTCGGACTGTTGGTGGCTATCCTGCTCACTTTCTGGATTATCAAAAAGGTCCAGGGCTCGGAGCAGGTCTTTATGGCTCCCACGGTAATCAAGACGATCGCCGATCTCGGCCCGCCGCCGACTATCGTGCAGAAACCACCGCAGGTGCAAGTCACACAACCGAACGTCGCCGTGCCCAAAGTGGGTATTCCGACTCCGGTGGCTGATGAAGATGCGCCCGCCGACGATGTCGTCCTGGCGACCAAAGACGAGCTGGCCGACATTGTTCCGCCTGATATTACCGCCTCCGGTGATGGCGATATCAAAGTCGACATCAATGAGGAAGACTATATCCCGGCCCCGGGCGAATTCCAGCCGCTGGAGGTCACGCCGGAAGTAGTCAAAGAGGTTCAGGCCGAATACCCGCGCCTTGCCCGCGACGCCCAGATGGAAGGGAAAGTCACGGTGTGGGGACTGGTTGATAAAGATGGCAATGTGGTCGAAACAAAGATCGCAAAAACCTCGGGATCGCAGTCGCTCGACGATGCCGCATCCAAGGCGCTCCTGCTGTTCAAATTCAAGCCGGGCATTCAGAATGGCCGGCCGGTGAAATGCTGGATCAGTAAAGTCTTCACCTTTGAATTGAACTGATCGACAAGAACAACCGAAGTCACTCCAAGTGACCTTGTGTAACCCCCGCGAACTTTCGCGGGGGTTTTTTGTGCGGGTAGTTTTCTGCAATCCGTGCGCGGCAGACGCCCTCGTCTGCCCGTCTTTGCTTTGTTGTTGTGCACGGTAGGCTTTCTGCCTGCCCGTGGCGTCGGGCGTCCTCACCCGACGCCCTCTTGTGCGCCACGACGGAATCTCATATTCGTCTTCGCCTCGGTAACCCAACCTTCAGGTTGGGCTCTTGGCCCCGTAGGTCGAAACCCCTGCGAAGTCCTGAGTCCCCGAAGGGCGGTTTCGACATCTTCATTTCTAAACTGCGTCAAGTGAGGGCACCTGACGCCACGTGAAGATGCAGGTGAACATGGTAGCGCACCGCTACGCGGTGCGTGTTCACGATCGATCCAACAACCGACCGAAGGGCGGTCGGCTACTTGGTTATTGCACAATTCAACTGTTACACCCGTCAATTCAATAGGCCTCACCGAAAGAATTCGCCGCCAATATTGTAGATCATGAGGAGGGATGATTGATGCAAAGTTTCCAAAATGCATTGTACAGCCCGTACGGTAGCTTTGCGCTCAAGGCACGTTACCAGCGGAATCTGATCCAAAGCCAGTTTATGGTTGTAGCGTGTATTGCGCTGGCGATCGGAACGGTGAAAATCTGGCCGAGCGACAGCACGGTGGTCATCACACCAGTGGAGCCTCCCGTGGCGCGCGACTCAGTAATTGTGATCACAGACCCACAACCAACAATTATCAAGGAGGATACGCGCCGCAGAGAACCGTTGCCCGAGAGTCATCAAGGGGCGATACCAGTACCCGTTACCGACTCGATTGAGTTTGACCAAACGATCTATAGCCGGGATGATTTGGCCCAAATGCTCGGTCCGGGTGATAGTCTCAGCCGGGATAATATTGCTGTGATCATACATGGGACCGACGCACTTGATGATCCGACGGTCTTCGTGCCGCTTGAAAAATTCCCCGAGGTAATAAGTGAGATCAAATCCGAGTATCCACGATTTGCTCGCGAGGCGATGATCGAGGGGACCGTCATCTTGTGGGGAAAAGTCGACGAGGATGGGCGAATAATCGAAGTCCGGGTGGCGAGGAGTTCCGGATTCGAGTCACTCGATGAGTCTGCCATCGCGGCACTCAGACAATTTCGATTTACGCCGGGTGTCCAGAATGGTCGGCCGGTGAAGTGCTGGATTGCCAAATCATTCAAATTTGAGTTGGAGTAGATTTCGTAGCAGATTTCGTAGGGCGGGTCCTTCTTAGAACCCGCTATCTTTTGTAGGTCGAAACCCCTGCGAAGTCCTGAGTCCCCGAAGGGCGGTTTCGACATCTTCATTTCTGGAAATTGTCGGGACCGTAAAGGTCCCGACCTACAAGGCATTTGGAATTTGGTAGCGCACCGCTACGCGGTGCGTGATCGCGAGATAATCAACAACCAACCGCGGAGCGGTCGGCTGCCAGATGTCGACGGTAGGATACAAGATGTCGGGTAGTCGGCGCTCCGCAAGCGGAGCTTGCCAACCCGACCTACAAGATTGACTCCGTCTGCCGAGCTCGATTCCTTACGGGCAGGTGGGGAAGACCGGCGACGGATTGATGTACAGCTTGTCGATCAGCGCGGTCAAATCTGAAATGTCGATTACTTCGTCAACTGATGCGTCAAGATTGCCCTCTTTGTTGCACGCCAGCGGGGCAAGCGAGATATACAAGTAGTCGATCAGTGCCGTCAGATCAGAAATATCGACTGACTGATCAAGGGAATTGTCGACATTCCCGCGCGTGCCAACGCAACAGCTCGGTCCGGCGCCGATAGTCACGGACGGGGATTTGATTTCGGGAGTGTATGTGAAGCAACTGGTCGTAATCGCGGCCGGTGTGCCGTTAACAGGTGCAAGCGACACCGGATTTGATGGTCCGCCGGCGCCCGCCGGAATATGCAGGATCAGATTCAAGACCGGACCGTTGCCGGGGGGAAGGTCCGCCATCGCGCCGGCTTCGAGCGTGAAAGCAATCTTCCCATGCGTCGGATCGAAGGCTGAGTAGAACTTGTTCTGAAAGTAATCGGTGCGCAGGCCCACTGTGCTCACCCCCACATACGTCATATTGTACGGGCCAACCCAATTGAGTGGAATTGTAATAGTCTTGATCGGCTGATGATTCTCGATGCTGATCGGTATGGTTATGTTTGTGTTGGCGTTTGCAAACAGTGAATCACCACGCAGAGTGTCGACATTGGTGAGAGTCGACTGCGCAAATATGTAAAACTGACCCTCGACGTTCGATGCATACACATTTCCGCTCGCGGTATGCGGATAAACTCCCCAGCAACCGTTGAAATTGGCCGATTCCCCGCCCGCGTAGGTGTCGTACTGGGCGAGAGGCACCAGGGTGTCGGGGTTTGAAATATCGAGCGCGTAGATTCCCGATTGATAGTGAGAAAGGTACAGCTTGTTCCCCTGAATGTGTGCGTTATGTGCCATGCCGCTTCCGCCAAGCCACTGTTGTTTGAGCTGGACGTTGGCTATGTTTGAAATGTCCCACCACTTGACGGTCTTGAATGCGGTTTCTTCGGTCGTGGCGACATGGGTACCGTCGGTCGACGGCCAGATATTATGCACATATCCTCCCGAGGGGATATTGACTCTGACAATCAGTTGTGCGGAGGTCTTGTTCGCCAAATTCCATATCGAGAAGGAGTGATTGTTTGCCTCCGCGGCGTAGACCGTGTCGTTGTGGGCGGTTATATCGTGCAGGTCGCCGGTGGTAACCACGCCGACCTCGACCGGGTTTTCCGGATTGGCTAGACTAATCACCCGGAAACCCGAGTAGTTTTGTTTTACAGCATACAGATACCCTTTGAGGGTGTCTATCGACAGGCAGTGCGAACGGATATCGCTCGCGGTCGAGTATGATTTGACATAGTGCACGCTATCCGGCAAGTACTGCATATCGATAATCATGATTCCCTGATTGGTCCCGGTGCATTCGGACGCGATATAACAGTAATGCGAATATGACTTCAGTTCACGCCAGATAGTACCGCCGCAGACACTACCGGTCGGGCCGGGGACCACTTTGACCACCGTCATCGTGCTCGTGTTAACAAAGGCGACACCGTCGCGCACTCCCATGATCCCATATTCGGTTCCGTCGGGACCGCGCCATCCCCAACAATTAGCGCCGCCTGAAGTGCCGAATTGAAAGACCTTAAGCGGACAAAACGCCGTCAGGGCCGCGCCCTGTTGAGGGGAGAACACCCTCGAAGTCGCCACTACGGTGTCATTGTCCAGATAGCGTCCTTCGCTGTCCGGGGTGTAGACTTTGGTTACCCAATCGGGTGTCTCTACCGGCACTGCAAGGGCAAGGCAGGGGAGAAGGCAAGTGGCCATCACAAGGGTCAGGGAAATCAGGGCATTCGTTGTCCGCGACATCGGTCTCTCCGGAGATTGGGCGTTGTTTAGTTCCACCTGTCAGACGTGTAACAAGTAATGTCTTGTGAGGGTTTCACTTACAAGATACCGAATTGGTCGATTCTGTCAATTAAATAGATGTCTCGGGTCCAATTTGACTTTCCTTGTCCCCCCGCTCCCGGTCTTTTTCGTAAAAATACTTGACACCTGAACAAATGTTCAGTATTCTACGTATACAGCCGATAGATAAGGAAAGCCCGAAAGGAATCAGCTCATGCAGAATCTTAACTTTGAATTTGCAATGGACCGCCCCAAGGCCGACGGAACGGCGCCGGTATCCCAACTGCATTTGTACGGCGGAGTCGACGGCGGCGATCTGTTTGGTCCGCCACCGGTGGCTGAGTGTGCTTACCAGAACGCGGCGTCGTGTCCCGATTGCGGCGGCGGGATGATCCGGCTGGGTGTTTGTTTTTCCTGTCCGTCGTGTGGCTTTGAAAGTTGCAGTGTTTGAAAAGCGGAGGAATGGGGCGTATGCGAATTTTAGAACTTGAGCGTTACGGGCTACCTGCCCGGATTATCGAAAGCTGGCGTTTGCGGCAAGGGGAGACCTTGCTACCGGTCCAGCAACGGGCGATCAGAGCCGGCCTGCTTGAATCGGGAAGCAGGCAGAACCACGAACGGCGGGGGATGATTATCGCCGCGCCGACTTCATCGGGCAAATCATTTTGCGCCGAACTGGCGGCGGTGAAGGCTTTGGTGGAACGGAAGAAAGTGGTTTTGCTCTTTCCGCTCAAATCATTGGCCGAAGAAAAATACCGTTCGCTCAATGAATTGCTCGCGCCACTCGGCATCTCCTGCCTGATTGCCACCGGTGATCACCCCGGTTCCGATTCAGCCTTTTACAAAGGCGACTATCAGATCGCCGTGACAATCTATGAAAAATTCGATCTGCTCTTGTCGTCGCGACTGGAATCGCTGGCCACGATCGGTCTGGTTGTAGTCGACGAACTCCAAATGCTCGCCACCCCCAAACGGGGCGCGGTGCTCGAACGTATTCTGACAAAAATCAAAGCGTACGGACAAGGGCCGTCGCTTATCGGCCTGTCTGCCGTGCTGGCCGGCGGCGGGCTGTCAACTCTGGGCGAATGGCTCTCGGCTGTGGTGGTGGAAGAGACTGTTCGCCCGGTAGATCTTTTGGTCGGAGTGGCGGCCGACAAATCGGTTCGGTACCGCTCCTTTAATTCCGGGCAGATCAGTACCACGGAAAGTCCGTTTGCCAATACCGCCGACGGATTCTTGGACGGTCTGGTTGATTTCCTCAAAGCCGACAGCGGCGCCACGCTGATCTTTTTGAAATCACGGCAGAACACGGTCGAGATTGCTTTTCGTCTGGCGGCGGCGGTCAATTTTCCGCCGGCCAAATCAGCACTTGAGCAGTTGCGCGGGGAAGAGCCGTCGTTTTTGGTGCGCTCGCTTTCGCAGGCGCTTTCGCGCGGGGTGGCTTTTCACAATGCCGATCTGTCGTCGCGCCAGCGCGAAATCGTCAAGCAGGCGTTCGCCGCCGGCGAGATTCACGCACTCTGTGCGACTACAACTCTTGCCATGGGAGTCAATCTTCCCGCCGACACGGTCATTCTGGAAACCGTGAAATACACCGGCGCACTTGACGACAAAATGGCGCTCGTGCCGATCAGCCGGGCCGATTTTGATAACATGACCGGCCGGGCCGGACGTTTGGGTCTGCGTGCTGATAAACCGGGGCAGGCAATCGTTCTGGCCAACTCTGAGTTCGAGCGCGATATCTTATGGGAATCGTATGTCGCTCCCTCGGTCGGCACCGGTGGTGATTCGGCGCTGATCCTGTCATCGTTCGATTCGATTCCGCTCGAGGATTGGGCGCTCTCGATGGTCACTTGCGGGCTGGTGAAATCCTCTGATGATTTCGAGCGTATCTACAAAATGACTCTGCATGCTCTGCAGTATCCCGCCGCAATGCCTGACTGGTCACAGGTGATTCGTCAACTCCAACAGCGTCAGTGTCTGGTCGTTGATCCCGACGACGGCCGTTTGTCGGTGACACCCTCAGGCAAGGCGACTGCGCAATCGGGGATCACCGTGCGACAGAGCGTGAAACTCAAAGCGCTCATCAATCGATTTTCTCCCGAATCGGCGTTCGGCTGGATTGCGGTGGCGCTGGCGGTTCCCGACTGGCAACTCCCGCCTCAACTATTGACCCGCTCTGAGCACCGCGAGAATGTGCCCGTCAAAATGCTCTACCAGCGTTTCGATCATTCGGTCGAGGAGGCAGTTCCGCTCCTGCCGGAAAGTCACCGTCGTCAGCCGCTTTCGTATCGCTCGGCCGCGGCGCTCAAAGCGCTTCTGCTTCTGCACGACTGGATGTCGCTTGTGCCGGTGCAGAAACTCGAAGAACGGTATCAGTTGCATCTTGGTCAGATTTTGTCGCTTGGAGAAACCGCCGCACATTTGGTGCAGGGGATTGCGTTGGTGATTGAGGCCGAAGATTTGGAGAGCCCCAATATCGCCATGCTTCGCGATCTGGCTGGTTCGCTTCGCTTTGGTCTTCCCAGCAATCTGATCGATCTGCACAAGCGAGTCGGCGATCTGCTTTCGCGGGCCGATTTGCGCCTTTTGTCCGAGGCTGGCCTGACCACGCTTGCCGATCTGTCAAACGCTTCCGACCAGCGGCTTGAAGAAATTTTGCATAACCCATCTAAATATCAGGCGCTCAAAGCGCGAATAGGAGATTGTTACGAGGAGGTTTCTATGAAAGACAGTTCCCTGCACCCCAACGCCGCCGGATTTGCCCCGGAGTCAGTCGAGATCGACGGCTCCTTCGAGCACGACCGGTATCTGATCAAGATCAACGGATTCCCCGTCCGTTTGACCGGCAAGTCGTTTAAGTATTTCGCCAAGCTGGCCTGGTGGCGCCGCCAACAGCCGGCCGGGTGGATTTACAAAGACGATATCGAAATCGGCTTCAATCAGGCCCGGTACCTGTACCGGATGAAAAACGAGATCAATCACGAGCTTCGCGCCGACTGGCCGATTGTCGAAAACAACCGGCTGGGGTACTATCGGCTCGACATTGACCCCGGCCGAATTCAGATCAATCTGGACAACCTGAAGAACCATCCCGACTACGAACTCCGGAGTCTGGCGACCGTCCAGTAGGCCGTTATTGATCCGCTTGTGTAACAGTTGGTTGAGACGATGATATGAAGTAAAAAGTTGTCGATTGACAATCGCTGGCCGAATAAGATACTTGGACTGCGGTAATTGGCCGGATGGCCGATAATGATAAGGAATGGACATGTCCAAGCACATCCTGATTCGTAGCCAGGGACGCCTGCCGGTGATCAGCGCTGACAAGTTGACCGAATACAAGGTCCTCCCGCTGATGACCGGCGTTCTATTTCCGGGAATGACCTTTACTATCCAGGTCGGTCGCCCCGAAAACCTTGAGCTCATCGAAGAATGCTCGGTCAATTCTGCCCGATTCATCGCCTCGTACTCTCGTGCCGAGGTAGAAGTAGCCGGTCCTCCGCCGATCCATCAAGTGGGTGTCTTTGCGCTTGTGCGCACCATTACCGAAGGGGCCGCCGGCTCGAAAATCGTTACTATCGAAGGGCTCTCCCGAGCCATCATTAAGGAAGTCGTCGCGACGGAACCGGCGACCGTGGCGTCGGCCGGCGAAATCGAGACCGCTCCGTTTGTATCGCGCATTATCCGCGAGCGCATGGATCAGGTGATTTCGGTAGTCAATGAACTGACCCAACTTGATCCGATGTACTCACCCGAACTAACAAATGTCATTCGGATGAATGTCGAAGATCCGTCGTTGTTCGCCGATCGAGTTGCCGCAAACTTCCACTTCTCGCTGGCGGCCAAACAGGAAATACTCGAAGCGATCAATCTCGACCATCGTTTCGACCGGCTTCTGTATTATCTCAACGGCGAACTCGACCGGGTAGTCACTGTACTCTCGGTCAATCGCAACACCAAGCAGAGAATTCAGGAAGAACAACGCAAGTATTACCTGCGCCAACAGCTTCACGAAATCCGCCGTCAATTGGGCGAGGATTTCTCCGAAGAAAAAGAAGCGGCGCGACTGCGCAATCTGATCAAGAATTCGTCGCATCTGCCGCCCGAAGTAGTCGCTCGCGCAAAAATCGAAGTCGACCGCTTATCACAATTATCGCCGGCCTCGGCCGAATACGGCGCCACTAAAAGCTATCTTGACTGGATCATGAATCTCCCATGGGGGAAAACGGCGCCGCATGAGTACCAGATGTCCGATGTAGAGCGGATTCTCTCAAGCGACTACTACGGCCCGACAGTCCTCAAAGAACAAATTCTCCAGCGTCTCGCGGTGCGCCGTCATACCGGCGCTACCGATGATAGCCCGACCCTCTGCATGGTAGGCGCCCCCGGCACGGGGAAGGCTTCCCTAGCCAAAGCGATTGCCAAAGCGCTCGGCAAAGAATTCGTGCGCATTTCAGTCGGCGGGATTACCGATGTCGCCGAAATCAAAGGATCGCCCCGCACTTATCTTGGCGCCTATCCGGGCAAAATACTCCGTACGCTTCGCGAGATCGGCACCTGCGATGCGGTCATGCTCATCGAGGATCTCGACTATTTCAATGTCGATAACAACTCGTCGGTGAATATGGCGCTATTGGATGTAATCGACCCGCGCCGGAACGCACGCTTTTTGGATAACTATCTTGGCGTGCCATTCGATCTAAGCCAGGTCTTTTTTATCTGTTCGGTGCGAACATACGAGGAAATTCCCGAGCAGTTCATGCCGCGCCTTGAAATTGTCGAGCTACCTGGGTATATCGAAAAAGAAAAGACCGTCATCGCCAAGCGGTATATCATTCCAAACCTCCTGAAACGACACGGCATTCAGCGGAGCGAGTTCAAGATCGCCGACAAGGTCCTGGCCAAGATCATCAACGACTACACTCAGGAAGCCGGCCTTCTTGGTTTTTCCCAGCAGATGGAAAAGATCTGCCGCAAAATCGACTTGGCTCGCGGTGAAAATAATAAATCACAGTGGATTATCACCGAGAAGAATCTCGACTCATATCTTGGCACGCCTATTTTCATTCCTGAGAAAGCAGAGGTTAAGCCGGAGGTCGGCATTGCCGCCGGGCTGGCCTGGACCGGCGCCGGGGGAGAGCTCATGTTTATCGAGGGGCTCCGAATGAAGGGGGAAGGGCAGATCATTACCACCGGGTCACTTGGCGACGTGATGCGTGAATCGATTCAAGCGGCTCACTCGTATGTGCGGTCCAAATCGGACATGCTCGGGATTGATGCCAACGACTTTCGCGATTTCGATATCCACATACACTTCCCATCCGGCGCTATTCCCAAAGACGGACCCTCTGCCGGAATCACTGTCTGCTTGGTGATCGCCTCGGTAATGTCCGAACGGCCAATCAGAAATGATATAGCCATGACCGGCGAAGTCACCCTCCGGGGAAAAATCCTGCCGGTTGGTGGCGTAAAGGAAAAAGTCTCGGCGGCCTATCGAGCCGGTATCAAAACGGTGGTTCTGCCTAAAGAAAACCAAAAGGATATCAAAGACCTCCCAAAGGATATCTTACGACACTCCACCTTCGTCTTTATCGAACGGGTTGACGAATTGTTCAAGTTGTGTTTGCAGAAACCGGTGGCTTCTACCCACACGCTTGAGAAGATTTTTACCGACGAAATCAGCCGCTCGCGCCGCAAGAAATCCGGCCGTCGCCGACCGCATCGCGTCGCCGCCAAATCCCGTTAATTGTCGCAACTGGTCACACAGTTGTTCGCTTTTCGCGTTCTCGATTCAATTCTAACTTGACACCCCGGTCTCGGCACACCTATATTGGTAACGCTGGACGACGGGTAATTTGCATTCTCTATAAGGGCATCGGTCTGACTGTTCCTCACGCACAGATCGGTCGCTGAATCAGTATGTAAGTCAGGCATTGGCCGCCGTCTCGGCAAATTGTTTTCGATACAAGCTAACTACTGCGTAACTGCAAAGCTCTTCTCGGCACGGAGGCATCTATGAAGACGGCACGTCTGGTAGCGATGGCGCTGGCACTTTTTCTTTCAAGTGTGACTGTTCGCGCACAATTTCACGATCCATTCGACCTTGGGGTCACTGACACGCTCGACATGGTGTTCTCAGTTACTCCACGAGCCGCCACCAATCAACTCAAAGTCCAGATGGATTTGTGGGTGCTCAACGATTCCAATAATGTCGGGAGCGCGGCTTCCGGCTTTAAGTGGATCAATAATAATCTGAAGATGGACAGCGCCCGGTTCACTCCCCTCACGCAGGCGAATTTCGACCTTGCCCGTTTCGTCTACGAAGGTAGCAATATCAACCTAACCAACACCAACCACCGCTTTCCGTTTGTGGGTGCCCGGAGCTTTGAGCCCGGAGTAGTGGCCGGCCCCGCCCGACGATTGTGGTGCCGATATTATTTCTCGCTGACCTCGTGGTCGGTCAATGATTCGATTGTCCTTGATACCAATGCTTACAACGGTGGCGTGACGTACAAATTTGTCGATGACCAGCAGAAGAGTTATCGTGCATATTGGACAGGGAAGAAGGTCATTCACGACCCGGATTATGTGCCACCGTCGACTATCGCCGTGTCGGCCGACACTCTTTCGTTCTCGTCGGTCTTTGGCCAGCCGTCCCCTCCCGGGCAGAGCTTTTCGATTACGTCCACGCCGAACTCCGTACCCTTCACCGTTACCGAAAACGCTTCGTGGTTACTGAAAAGTCCGTCGCTGGGGAACACTCCGGCCAACATCAATGTCACAGTCAATGTCACTGCACTGCCGATCGGGAACTACTTTGATTCGCTGATTGTCGAATCAACAAATGCTACTAATTCACCGCAAGTTGTCTATGTGAAACTCGCTATCGTAGCACCACCGCCACAGATCAAAGTGACACCGTCACAGTTGTTCTTCAGCGCAGTAGTGGGCGGCTCCAATCCGGCGTCCAAGAATCTGATTATCAAAAATAATGCTCCTGGATCGGTACTCAACTGGACTCTGTCGCACTCGCAATCTTGGCTATCGGTAAGTCCGATGTCCGGCGTGGACTCCAACACGGTGGTAGCCTCGGTTGACGTCACCGGACTCACTTTCGGCACCTACTATGACACAATAGTCGTGACCGATCCTGCCGCCGCTAACAATCCCGTGAAAGTACCGGTGTTTCTCCAGATGGGATCGAATCTGCCGATCCTCCAGGCCGATTCGGGGCACTACTTCTTTGTCGTCAGTTTAAGTGAACTCATTTTGTTTTCGCGTACCATCAATATCCAAAATGGCGGCATAGGCAGTCTTGATTTCAAACTGACCGAAGATGCCAATCGCATTTTTTATCTGACCCCCGACACTGGCACGGCGCCTCTGCAGGTGACTGTACAATATAAGATATCCACTGCATTTGATGGTCAGGAAGTCACCGACACCATCTGGGCCACCTCGGCTCAGGCGGTGAATTCGCCGTACCCGATAGTGATCACGTTGCGGTTTGTCGAAGTCCCGGCCGTCATCGGTCTGACCACAGACACGATTAAGTTAACGACGTATGAATGCCAGCAGGGGGGAGGAAACGTCCTGCCGCAAAAGACATTCACTGTCCAGAACGCGGGCGGCGACGACCCGATGGCTGTCCGTCTTATCCACT
This sequence comes from uncultured Ignavibacteriales bacterium, assembly GCA_964571235.1. GTDB lineage: Bacteria > Zixibacteria > MSB-5A5 > GN15 > FEB-12 > JACRAV01. The sequence continues at coordinate 264,691 of CAZNAI010000007.1, forward strand.
CCTCTGATTTTTTCAGTCTCAATACCGACAGCGGCTACGCGCCGATGATCTTCAGGGTCACCGCCAAATACCCAGATACCGCATTGGGCACGTACTACGACACGATCTTGGTGACGGCAAAGAATGCCATCAACAATCCGAGAGTAGTCATTGTCAAATACGATCGGATTGCCGGAGATGAGCCGCCCGTAATGTCGGTCAACAAAACTACGTGGGCTTTCCCATATCGGGAGGATTCTGGACCTTCGCAGTTTCTGGGGTTGAGCATCAACAATACCAAGCCCGGTTGTATGCCGTGGAACTTCGTGGAGGATATCCCGTGGTTTTTCCCAACGAAAGATTCCGGCAATGTCCCTGCTGATGTCGGCGCGATTGCCGATGCGCCCGGTTACGCTCTGGGTGTCTACAAAGATACTGCGTTCATATACGGCCAGGGAGCAGGTAATTCGCCGTGGATCCTGCCTGTTGAACTACGTGTGTGGAAACTTAGGTGCGACGTCGACTGGGACGGCTACGTAGATATCTCCGACGTTGTAGCTCTCATTGCCTATTCATACTTTAGCGGTCCTGCGCCTCAGCCGACATTTCTTGTCGGTGACTGCGACTGCGATGATCAGGTCGATATTTCTGATATCACGCGCCTCATCGACTACGCTTATTTTGGCGGGCCGGTCATCTGCACCAATCCGTACTAGTATCGAGTCAATTATTTTCCCAGAAGGGGGCCGGCGGCCCCCTTTTTGTTTACCCATAACCGTTTATTAATCTTGACTTTGCGGGGAATTCCTATATCTTCGCCTTAGCATCTCCTCACTGGTCTGCCCGACAATTTGGCCGATCATTACTGATGCAATGTTGTACTTGCCAAAGATCCTGCAACGGAGGTGTCTCGTGTTTGACAGCGCTCGTAGATTGTTCAGTTTTCTCTGCCTCGTGGCCGTTCTCTTCTCTTTGTCTCCGGTCGCGTGGTCGGCTCAGCCCGACAACCGGAATTGGGATAATGCCACTCCGGCCGAAATCCATCAGGAAATGGTAGACCAGAAATCGAGGGCCTATACAACCAGGCAGACGGCTGAAATACAAGCCACGCTGGGGGCAATGGCTCAGACTGACTACGATGTCCTGTTCTACGACATCTATATCCGAGTCAACGATACTACCGAGATCATCTACGGCCGTGTGAAAATGGTCGCCAGCGCAACGACCAATGGCGTGGGAACGGCGCAGGTAGATTTCTTTTCCAACATGACCGTCGATTCGATCGTCGGTCCATCGGGAGTCTTGGGATATTCACGAGCCGGGAATGTTGTTACGATCACCCTCGATCAGACCTATGATACCGGTGAGACTTTCCAGTTTGATTTTTACTACCAGGGGCATCCTATTGAAGGCGGCTTTCAGGCCTTTTCCTTCGATATCAATTCATTCGGCAAAAAAGTGATTTCTTCGCTCTCCGAGCCATACTACGCCCGCACCTGGTGGCCGTGCAAGGATCGCCCCGACGATAAGGCCGACTCGTTCAATATCGCGATAGAGGTTGACACCAGTTTTTATTGCGGCTCCAACGGGACGCTCGATTCTACAGTCGCCGGTGGCGCCAACTCGCATACGTTCTACTGGCGGGTTCGGTATCCTATGGCCGGTTACCTGTTCTCAGTCGCAATCGCCAAATATACAGTTTGGTACGACAAGTATGTCTACAACGGCATCGCCGACACCATGCCAATCATCCATGCTGTCTACCCTGAGCAATACACCTATTCGCTCCCGCGTTACGGAATCACGCCGACCGCGATCCAATACCTCTCCGAGAGTTGGGGGCCGTACCCGTTCCTCAATGAAAAGTACGGCCACTCGAATTTCGAGTGGGGGGGAGGCATGGAGCACCAGACAATGACCTCCATGTACGGTTCAGGCGTCAATCCGTTTGGGTTCGCCGAACCTGTTGTTGTTCACGAGTTGGCGCACCAGTGGTGGGGTGATATGATCACCTGCAACGACTGGCACCACATCTGGCTGAACGAGGGATTCGCCTCTTACGGCGAGGCCGAATACTATCTGAAGAAAAGCGGCTGGGCCTCGTATCACTCGTACATGGTGAGCATGACGTATACCGACAGCACCCGGAGCATTTACATCCAGGACACTACCAACGTCAACTCAATCTTTGGATCGATCGTGTACGACAAAGGCGCATGGGTTCTGCACATGCTACGGCGAATTGTCGGCGAGACCGGATTTGCCAATACCATGTCGGCCTGGTACAACTCGCCGTATCGGTACAAATCCGCCACAACCGAAAACTTCCGCGATGTCGTTGAGGCCACCACCGGTGTCAATATTCACGACTTCATTCAGGACTGGATTTACGGCAAGAGCCGACCCAACTATAACTACTGTTTCTGGCAGGAAGCCGCTCCCGGCGGCGGACGAAATGTCTATTTGATCGTCAAACAAATTCAAACCACCAGCCCGCAGGTCTTCCGGATGCCGATTGATTTCTTTGTCGACTACCCGTCAGGGCCTGACGATACGCTTAAGTTCTATGTCGACGCCCGCAAGAAGCTGATTAAGTTCCACCTTCCGGCCAGCCCGACTGATATCATTCTCGACCCGGCCAACTGGATTTTGACGAAGGCAAAACTCAAGATCCCGTGGGACGCCTACATTGTTTCGGTCGACTCCGATCTGCATGTGGCGTCACAATTTCTTACCTATGCCGACACGCTTCAGGCGCGAGGTGGCACCGGTTCATTTGGCTGGACTCAGCTCTCCGGAGCGCTTCCGACCGGTCTGACTATAAGCAGTCTGGGAAGGATCACGGGGACAACCGCCGACACCGGCAACTTCGTCTTCACCGTTCGCGCCAAGGATAACGGTTCCAGCCTGGCCGACACCGCGACCTTTACGTTGCGCGTCAATCCGATCGCGCTTATCCCGGGAAATGTCGACATGACGGACAATGTCGATATCGCCGACCTGACGGCATTGATCGGGTACTTGTATCTTGGTGAACCCAAACCGCCGGTCGGGGTCACGTGCGACGTCAACAATGACTGCAATTTAGACATCGGTGACATCACCGATCTGATCGCCTATTTGTATCTGTCAGGGCCATCACTGGTTCTCGGCTGTGCACCGTAAGCAGATGACTATCAATATTGTCCTTTGGAAACCCCCCGGAAACGGGGGTTTCTTATTGATAGGAGGGTCAATTGTAGTTGAAGCCGGCCCCGAATTCTGTTAGTTTCCCCTAAGTCACCGTCCGGGCAGTAGTACACATCGGCGTAAGGAACGCAATGAATCGCAAACGACCAGAGACCTTTCATATCTCGACCTACGGTTGCCAGATGAACTCCGCCGATTCCTCGACGTTGTCATCGACCTTGGTAACGCGCGGCTACCGGAAGGTCGACGATGAATCGACCGCCGATCTGATTGTGCTGAATACCTGCTCAGTGCGCGAAAAAGCCGAAGAACGGGTAATCGGGCGATTGGGCGAGTTGTACCAATACAAACGTGCCCGGCCCGATGTCCATATCGCCGTGGTTGGCTGTATGGCTCAGCGCCTGTCGGGCGACCTCAAAGCGCGCGTGCCGCATGTGGACATAGTTCTCGGTACCGATCGCATTTTTGAACTTCCCGATGTCCTCGAAGGGCACGAAGGGACCGCGGAGATCATGACTGCTTTCGGCCATGAGAATATGGATATGATCCAACCGGTGAAAGAGACGCCATTCTCCGCTTTTGTCACCATTTCGCGCGGGTGCGACAACTACTGCACATATTGCATCGTTCCGTATGTCCGCGGCAAAGAGCGCTCGCACTCGGCAGACTATCTGGTCGACTCGGTCAAACAGCTCGTGGATGAAGGGGTAGTCGAAGTCACTTTGCTTGGGCAAAACGTGAACAGCTACCGTCACAACGACACCGATTTCCCGCGTCTGCTTGAAAGAGTGTCTACCGAGACGGGCATTCAGCGAATTCGCTTTATGACTTCCCACCCCAAAGATTTGTCACGGAAATTGGTCGACGTTCTCGCCGAGAATCCCAGGCTCATGCCGCATATCCATCTCCCGCTCCAGTCGGGTTCGAATCGAATACTCAAACGCATGGGACGGATTTACACAATCGAACATTACCTGAAGATCGTGGATTATATTCGCGCCAAGCTCACCTATTCGGTGTTGACCACCGACTTGATAGTCGGATTCCCCTCCGAGACCGAGGAAGAATACGAACAGACACTTGCGGCGGTGGAACGGGTGCGCTACGATTCGGCGTTCATGTTCCGTTATTCGATTCGGCCGGGGACCACAGCGGCAAAGCTTGACGACGATGTCCCCGAAGAAGACAAGATCCGACGCCTCAATCGTCTGATCAAACTGCAACAACAGATTTCCTACGAGCAGAACCAGCGCGAAATCGGTCAGGTGCGAACGGCGCTGGTCGAGGGTGACTCGCGGCGGTCGGCTGAACTGCGGCGAGGCCGCACGGCCGGAAACAAGACAGTCTTGTTCAAAGGAAATCATCACCCGGTCGGCTCAGTTGTATCGGTGAAAATCAGTCAGGCCGACGCTTTCACCCTGCACGGCGATGTAGTGGAGCTAAATTAGTGGCGCCGAAACTCGCAATATTGATTCTCGTTGTAGGCTCCATCGCTGGTGCGGCGTATCTGGCGATCCGGCTCGATTTTCTCAGTTTGCGAAATCGACGGGGGCTGGGGCTGTTTGCCGGCGGTCTGTCGCTTGTTACTGTCGCGTTGATTTGGCAGGTATTGTCGCAAAGTGCAGGCTATCCAGACTGGTTTGTACCGAAAGCGTACGCCGCCGCTGTTGTCCTGCAGGCGCTGGCCGCCGCCGGAGGCGTGCTACTGGTGGTCGCCGGGATCGTTGCCCACGACCGGTTCTGGCATGACGAACGCCGCGCCGTTCTTCGGCGCGAGCAACTTTTAGCGCTCCTTGAAAATCTCCAGCACGATGCCCGCCAGCCGTATCAATTGCTCGAATTGCTCAACATTACTTTGGGAGAAGTCGGTCGCCAGCTTCCCAATAGTTGCGGCGCGATTTTGTTTTCAAATCGGGGCCGGCGCCAATTCATGCTGACATCATCACTTGGCCTAAGCAAAGAAGAGATCGCCGCGCTTGAGCAGTATCCGCTTGATCGGAATATCGTCAGCCAGGCAGTCAATATGGCTGAGCCGCTAATTGCTCCTGGATTTGATTTCATCGGCCACGACGGCACTTCAAGGCCCTCGCGTTTTCATTCGGCTATGGTACTTCCGTTAGTCGCTGGAATGGAACAGATCGGTGCGCTGATTCTCTTTTCGGAAATTCCGCGCCGGTTCGACAGAGGGGATGCTCAAGTGTTGACACCGGTGACCGAATGGCTGGCCGAGCGAATCCGGGCTACACGACTGACGCGCGAACTAACCAGCGTTAAAGCCGACCGGGACAGACTGTCGGCTCAGCTTGGAGCGCTACACGAGCGAATCGGCGCCGCGGTGTCATCGCTTTCGGCTCCCGATCCGCTTGGAGCGTTTTGTCGTTCGCTGGCGGGGCTCTTTGACAGCGGCTCGGTGCATGTCTGCGCGATCCGTTCTGGTAGAGTCGAATTCCTCTCGCACAGTCAACCGATAGGCGAATTGTCTCAGAGCTACCAGACTGCGCTCATCGAAGCCATCGACCGCAAAAAGCCGTTGTTGATTAATCAAGAATCCTCTGACGACACCGGCCGCGACCGGGTGGTGGCATCGACACTGGTGGTACCACTTGGCGACCAATATCCCCTTTCGGCGATACTTCTGCGGCGCGAATCAGGGCCGGTGATAGTGACCGATCCAACCATGCAGACAGTTGAAGTGGTTTCCCGGCTCACCTCGCTCGCGGTGGAATATGTCGAGCTCCGCAACCGTTCACTTACTCAGCGATCCGGTTTTGACCGGATCATGCGCCTGCTCGATCCGAACCGGCTTCCTGCTGAGGCGGGCGCTGAGTGGTTTGTTTCGGAACTGAAATCCGCATTCCCGCCATCAACAGGATTTGTCGTCCTGGATATGGGCAGTGACCGGCGGTTCCGCGCAGTGCATGCAGTGCAACTGGACGATGCGCTGGTCTCGGGACTTGCTATCGGCGATTCAGAAGACCCAATTGCAGTCCGGTCCGGGAATCCATCGCCCACAATTGTAGCCGGCCGGACTGAGATTGATCGCTGGCTCGACCAATTTTCACCTGCCAATCGACAGCCCCTTGCGGGTCTCGTAGGTACCGACCGAGAGCGATCGTTAATTGCTCTTTGTCCTCTTCGTTCGGCCAATGGACATCAGCTTATATTGATCTTTGCGCGGAATGTCAGTGAACAGAGCCGGGATGAATTCGCTCGCTTGCTAACTTTAGCCTGTGCGCTCTACGGTTTTCGATCGTTGCTGGCGGCGCCGCGAGACATTGTCGAACCGATTCCGACCGCCGAAATCACAGAGATCACTCCACCCGAAACTCCAGTCGGCACCCGGTTGTCTGATTGTGTCTCACGGTTCATGACCAGGACACGCATTTCGGGAGATCTGTACATGGTGGCCGGTCGACCACGCGAAATTCACACCCGATTGGCGTCCGCCTCGGAAATTGCACTGGCTGAATCATACGCGATACGACTTGTCGAATCCGCTCTGCAGGAGTTGGTCAGCGCCGCCGGTGATGAAGATGTCATAACTGTATCGCTGTATCAAGACGCTGATTTCGTCTACTTGGATTTGTCGCGGCACCGCCGTCACTTACAGCCGGTCGACCGCGTGTCCGAGTTTGCCAAGTACCGACCGATTTCCGGCGCAGGACAATCGCAAATAGCCCAGACCTTGCGTTCCATGGCAGGTGGGGGAGAAGTATCGGTCGCTACCGACGAGCAGGAGTCTTCGCCCAGCTACCTGTCCTTCAAAATACCGAAACGCACCACACATTTGCATTCGCCAATCGTTGAACCCAGCGGTCCGCCGCGAATCCTGGTCATCGATGACCAGCCGGTGATACTCGATTTAGTCGCGGCCATGTGCCAGACTGTGGGATATACCGCCGATTGCGCCCGATCCGGCGAAGTCGGACTACAATTGGCCGCCAGACAAAGGTACTCTTTGGTGCTGGTCGATCTGGCGATGCCTGGTCTGTCAGGGCTTGAGGTCGCCCGCCTTTTGAAGCGACAGTCTCCTCAAGTACCCGTCGTCATTATGACCGGCTGGGAGGCCACGCTCGACCGGAATGTCTTGTCCGAGGCCGGGGTTGTTGAAATTTTATACAAGCCGTTTCGGATCGAACAGCTCTCCGATTTGCTCAAGTCATCTGCCGGTTCCCGCCAGCAGAATTAGTTCCACGTCGGGATTCAATAATCCCCCGGTATTGTCGATAATAGAGGAAACGACCTCTTACCGACGCGTGGATATGGACAAAATTACGATTGTACAACACATCCGGACCGGCCATGATCTGCTTTCGTTGCCCCAGACCCTCTCTGAAATTCTCAAGGAGGCGGAGAACCCGAATTTCAATGCCGAAAGTCTCTCTAAGATAATTCTCCGCGATCCGGCCCTGACCGGGCGGGTGCTCAAGGTCGCCAATTCTTCGTTTTATTCACGCGCTTCAAATATCAGGACTGTAAACCAGGCGGTTCAGTTGCTCGGGATGACCACGGTAAAATGTCTGGCTCTTTCGACCTCAATTTTTCGCCCAGAGAAGATAGCTAAAGAGAGCGGATTCGATCCGAAGCTCTTGTTCAATTCGTTTCTGACCGTCGCCACCGGTGCCGAACGAATTGCCCAGGTCACCGGGTACAAACGCCCCGAAGAAGCGTTCATTGCCGGGCTACTTCACGATGTCGGGATACTCTATCTCCTTGAGTACTACCCGCAGGAATACCGGAAGATTCTTGAACACAATGTGAAGAGCCATCGCCTGCTCGATGCCGAGAACGAAGTGTTCGGGATTGACCATTCCGAAGTCGGCTACCATCTGGCCACCCGTTGGCGCCTGCCCGATTATGTCTGTAGCGCCATTCGCTCGCATCATGTCTTTGACTCGGTCGATGAATACGATGCCATAAGCCGGTGTGTGCTCCTGTCAACTGTCCTGATGCCTGAATCTATCGGACACTTTGCCGGCGATCTGGAAGAGCGGGTGCAGATGATGAACCGGATCGGAGCGTCGCTTGATTTATCTGCTCGGCAGATCGATGATATTTCGCTCCATATGATCACCGCCACTGTTCAGGTCGCGACTCAAATGGGAATCGATATCGGCACACCCGAAGAATTGCTCACCCGCGCCAACCGTGAAATCTGGCGGACCTATTCGACTATCGAGAGTCTTTTCAAAGAACGTCAGGAACTAACCAGCCGTCTATTGGCCGAAGAACGTCAGAAGGGCGCGCTGGAATCGAAAAACATCGCCATCGCCACTCTCTCACATTACCTGAATAACGCCGCGATGGCAGTTTACGGACGCTCCCAGATCATGCGCATGATGTGCAGTCGTTCCGATGCCGAATCGGTGACCAAGAAACTCCCCGACTCGCTCGATGTAATCGACCGCTCGATTCGCAAAATCGTGGCAGTGCTGGCCGAAATCAAAGCGATCTCGCCCGTCGAAGAAATGAAGTTTATCAATACCTCTATGGCGCTCAACCTGGACGAGCGGATCGACAACCGACTCAAAGCGATGGAGCATGAGTCGGGACTGATTCTCCCGGACGAAGTCGAAGAGCTTTCGTAGCGTCTGACCGCCGGTTGACTGTCGAAGTCCGACCGGCTACCTTTCCGGCATGATCAGTTTTCTAACTGCCGGAGAATCCCACGGCCCTCAACTTACTGCCATCCTCAACGGCATTCCCGCTGGTCTTGCCATCGACCCTGAGAAAATTCAGTTCCAAATGGATCGCCGCCGGAAAGGGTACGGGCGCGGCGGACGGATGAAAATTGAGAGCGACCGGGTTGAAATAGTCTCAGGACTGCGCCACGGCCTTACCCTTGGCTCACCCATCACGCTGGTCATCAAAAACAACGACTGGGTGAACTGGGCCGAGATTATGGATCCGCTCAATCCTCCGCCGGCAGATCTCGGACTTCGCGAAAAGCGCCTCACTGAAGAAACAACTCGGCCTCGACCCGGTCACGCCGATCTGGCGGGGGGGGTCAAGTACAATCATCATGATCTTCGCAATGTGCTTGAGCGGGCATCGGCCCGCGAGACGGCCGTCCGCACCGCCGTGGGGACAATTACTCGTCTACTTCTCGAAGTATTTGACATTCAATTTGCCTCGCATGTGGTTCGAATCGGCGCGGTCGAATTGGCTCAGGGATACGACACTCGCGACCTTGAAAAGCTCAGAAGGATAACCGAAGAGTCAGAAGTCCGTTGCCTCGATTCTACCGCCGGCGAGCGAATGATCGCGGAAATCAAAGCCGCCAAGAATGCCCGTGATTCTGTCGGCGGCGTTGCTGAGTTGATCGTAAGGGGAGTTCCGGTTGGACTCGGAAGTTATGCTCAGTCCTCGGAGCGTCTCGACGCCCAGCTCGCATCGGCTCTTATGTCGATCCCGTCGGTCAAAGGTGTCGAATTTGGTTTGGGCTTTCGCGCCGCTGAAATGCGCGGCTCTGAAATTCACGATGAGATTTTTTACAGATCAAAATCCAATCCCCGCAAGAAAGACTATTACCGGAACACCAACAACGCCGGCGGAATCGAAGGTGGCATCTCAAATGGCGAAGATATCGTTGTGCGGGTCGGGGCCAAACCGATCTCAACGTTGAACCGTCCCCTCAGAACTGTCGATGTGATTTCGCACGAGTCGCATGAGGCGATGGTCGAGCGGACCGATCACTGTATTGTGCCGGCGCTGGCGGTCATATGTGAGGCGGTTGCTTCAATTGTAATTGCGCAGGCGTTTGTCACCAAATTTGGCGGTGACAACATGGCTGAACTACAGCGCAATTACAGTTCCTGGCTTTCGACTTCTTACTGAATCTCTCACTGTCCAACACTTGACAATTGCGGCCTACTGCCGCACTTTGCCCGTGACATCGTTTCGGTGCCGCCCATGCGGGCGGGTAATAGGGAAGACGGTGCGAATCCGTCACAGCCCCGCTACTGTAACGGCTACTTTCACAGCATGACGCCACTTGTCGAAAGGCAGGGAAGGCGCTGTCGAAAGGTCTGAAGCCGGAAGTCAGGAAACCTGCCGAAGCCAAATCTTTTCCGTGCCGTCAGCGTGGGCTGACCTGGAAAGTCAATGACGCTCGGCACAGTTAGGAGTAACCTGTGCGGCGCGTTTTTCTTTTCGGGGCCGCTCTGATCGTTCTGGGAGCGTCGGGAGCCCGGACATCCACCCCTCAAATCGATTCGACTCAAAAAGCAGTCGAACTACCCGACACCATCATCGTCACTGCCAATCGGTTCGGATTGGCGAGCACAAAGTGCATCTGGCCCACTGCGCTGGTGGCACGATCGACCCTGAATGCTTCTGCCACTCTCTCAGACGCCCTTTCAAGCGGCGCAGGCGTTGATCTCCGCGACTACACCGGCGCCGGATCAGTCGCCACCCTTTCCAATTGGGGAACTTTCAACCGTCACATGCTCCTGCTTTACGATGGCCGCGTGGTGCGCGATTACTCTCTCGGCGGATTCAATTTGTCTGAGTATTCCCCCGCCGAATTCGACCGGGTTGAACTTCTCAAAGGCCCGCAGTCGGCATTCTACGGCTCCGATGCGATCGGCGGCGTTGTTAATCTGGTTCCGAAAAACATGCTCGCGGATCGCGCTGAGATAACTTCGCAGGTGGGCAGTTTCGGATTCGAGCGCCATCGGGTCGCCGCCTCTCACAAAATCGGCGGTCTTGGAATCGGCGGCTGGGGAGAGCTGATGAACTCCGACAACAATCGGACAAATGCAGGCGCCAAAGCAGAGTCGTATGGATTTCGGACTGATTACCTTTCTGCCAGTGGTAAGCTGAAACTCCACGCCACCGCCCGCGCTTTTCACGATAGTCTCGGGTCACCCGGGCCGGTACCCGCTTTCGGCGACACCGTATCACTTGGCAACTTCGAATCTACCAGTCTGTTCGATCACCAAAAGGACAAAAACGTCTCTCTCGATGCCCAACTCAGGTGGACTCCGACCGCCTCGACGGACATCCGAATCGACGGCTTTTTTGATCGAAAGAAACTGACCTTTGTCACCCGATTTGAAGAGAATTGGAACGACCCGGTGGACACTGCGCAAACCGACACCGACTACCGCAAGCGGTCGTCCGGCGTCACAGCCCGAATCCAGCATGAACACAAATCGGCATCGCTGGCCGGCGGTATTGACTGGCTTTATGGTTCTCTTGACTATCGCAATCAACAGCAGAGTCCCTTCGCGCCGCTACCCGATCACTGGACAGGCAGTCAGCATCAGTTTGATCTTTGGTCATCACTCGCCTCCGATGTCCACTCGGGACTACGCCCTGATCTGAGCGGACGGCTTTCATTTGTACGAGGGCGGGAAGTACAGCCGTCGTACAACGCCGGCTTGGTCGCTACTCTCTCTCCGCAGGTTCGGTTGAGGGTCGGATCTGGATTCGCTTACCGCCTGCCAAGTATCGCCGACCAGTTTGCGCAGGATGCCTACACCAAGGGAAATCCTGAACTCAATGCGGAGCGTTCGCGCACTTTGGCGGCAACCGTTTCGGCCGCCACCCCCGACAATAAGTGGTCGGCCCGGATTACCGGTTTCGGCCAGCAGGTAAGCGACCTGATTCAATACCAATACGATCCGTCGCTCTTCCAATACGTCCCTATGAATGTGAACAAATTCCGTTCAGCCGGCATGGATATCAACGTGCGGTCAACGATTCTGTCGCGAGCTACGGTTGAACTGTCGGCAGTCTACCAGCACGCCCGTCAGACACTCGATTCGACCTATCAATATGTCGATGCTTATTACGTTCCCGATCTAATCTGGTCTCTCTCAATAGACTATTCGCCTGTTTCACGGCTTTCGGTTGGCTCTGGCCTGAAATACACATCTGATCGGTGGATTCTGATGTATGGGGGGGAGGGGAAAACAATCGAGCAGGTGTACGAATTGGGAGCGCACATCAGGTATGCCATTGCCCGGACGGTGCAGGTGTCGGTTTCAGCCGAAGATCTGACCGACAGGCATCGCCCCGGCACCTTTGGATATACGATTACTGATCGCGATTATCCTAGTCCGGGGCGGAGGATCTTCGTGCGGCTAACTGCCTTCACCGGAAAGTAATGGGCTGGTTAAGAATCTGTTTATTCCGGGCGGAGACCCCGCCCGGATTTTCTTGTTGATTGTAGGGTCGAATAATATAGATTGAAGATACACGCCTTCTGTTACATAACGTAAAGATATCCTATATGAGTTCTTGGTCGCTGGAATTTTCATTTCGCGTAGACACCGATTGCGCGATCATATTTGCCAAGGTCCACGGCCTGTGGAAGGCCGATACCGCCAAGTCGTATCACGATGAATTCAAGGAAGAAGTTAAGCCGCTCCTGGGCAAACCGTGGGCAAAACTGATCGATCTCTCCGGCTGGCGGACTTCCTACCCCGATGTCATCACCATAATCGGAAAGCACATGCTCTGGTCGACCCAAAATGGGTGCGCCCTTTCGATCTACGTGCTGAATAATCCAAGCACATTCAAACAACTCCATCAGATGTTTTCTAAAGGACGCATCTCCGAGGTAGCTCTGACCTTTCGAACCCTCGCCGAAGCAGAAAAATATCTCAAAGAGAACTGGCACCCACCGCAGGCACCCGGCGCACCTCAGCCGCGCGATATCTGCTAGTAGTCTCTACAATTGAGATTGACTCCCGGTCTCAAATCGGCCACAATATCGGTGTGTCCGAACTTCTGTTACATACGCCCCTGCAGTTTGTCAAAGGAGTGGGGCCTCGTCGCGCCGAGGCGCTGGCTCAATTCGGACTGGCTACTGTTGGTCAACTGCTGACTTACTACCCGCACCACTATCTCGACCGGACCACCGTTGTTGCAATCCGCGATTTGAAAGACAATCAACCGGCCACTGTGATCGGCACGGTTAAAGCGCACGGCATCCTGCACGGACGAAAAAAGCGATACGAGGTAATCCTCGAAGACTCTACAGGCCCGATCATTCTGCTCTTCTTCGGCGGGATCAGGTTCTGGGAAAAGAGCTTCAAGAAAGGGCAGGTCTACGCCGCTACGGGAACGGTTACCTATTTTCAGGGGCGTCAGATTGTACACCCCGATCTTGAGCGACTGGATGACGAGTCCGACAAGATGGTCCATGCCGGGCGGATCATTCCGGTGTATCCGCAACGAGCCGAACTAACAAAAGTCGGCTTATCAAGCAAGGGCATTCGCCAGATCACTACCGACATTTTCGCCAATTTGCGCGACACAATAACCGACCCGTTACCCGCCGCCGAACGCAAATCGCTTGGCCTTGTTTCGCTCCACGCCGCGATTCATCACATTCACTATCCTGAGACTCGCGAACAAATCGAACTATGCCGTCGGCGCCTCGCCTTTGACGAACTTCTGGCTCTGCAATTCTATGTCTTCCGCTCCAAAGGGCGAAAAGATGCTCTGATCAAAAAGCACACCTACGCCGAACCGGGGAATTTGGTCCGTCAATTCGGCAAACTCCTCCCGTTTACGCTCACCGACGAACAGAAGAAAGCCGTTCGCGAGATAGTCGTTGATCTGCGGCGGCCTCGCCCGATGACCCGCCTCATCCACGGCGAAGTAGGTAGCGGGAAAACGGTCGTGGCGATCCTGTCGGCGGTTTTGGCGGCAGAAAATAATCTCCAGTGCGCCTTCATGGCTCCCACGGAAATTCTGGCCGAACAACACTACCGTACCTGGAGCGGTCCGCTCGAAAAAGCCGGTATCAGCTCGGCACTGTTGGTCTCGAACATGAAGCCGAAGGTCAAAACCGAGATCGCCGAATCCTGTGTCCGTGGCGATATTTCCATCCTCTTCGGCACACACGCCCTGATCTACGACTATGTGCAATTCGCCCGGCTCGGACTGGTCGTGATCGACGAACAGCACCGTTTCGGTGTCGAACAACGTGGCAAGCTCTACGCTAAAGGAGATTCCCCCGATCTGCTGGTGATGACCGCTACCCCGATCCCGCGAACTCTGGCGCTCACCATGTACGGCGATGTCGCGCTGTCCACTATCGCATCGCTTCCGCCCGGCAGAAAACCGATCCGCACCGCCTGGCGATCTACCGACACCCGAGAAAAGATCTATCAATTCATCGAAACAGAGGTCAAGTCCGGTGGGCAGGCTTATATTGTGTACCCGTTGATCGAGAAATCCGATAATCCCGAAATCGAGAGTGTCGAAGATGCCTACGCCACTTTGTCGACTCTGCGTTTCAAACACCTTAGAGTTGGATTGGTCCACGGCCGAATTGCCGCCGCCAAACGCGACGCTACTCTGGCCGCTTTCCGCAATCGTGAAATCGATATACTTCTATCGACCACCGTCATCGAAGTCGGACTGGACAACCCCAATGCCACGATCATGGTGATTGAACATGCCGAGCGATTCGGGCTGGCGCAGTTGCATCAACTGCGGGGGAGAGTGGGGCGCGGCGCGAAAGCGTCGACAGTGGTTGCAATTGCTCATCCGCCGCTTACCGAGCTGGCTGAAAAACGGCTGGCCTTTTTCGCCGATCATACTAACGGATTTGAAATCGCCGAGGCCGATCTTCTGCTCCGGGGACCCGGCGAGGTCTTTGGTGTCCGGCAAGCGGGACTGCCGGAACTCCGGGCCGCCAATTTCGCCACCGACCGTGACCTGCTGGAAAGCTCGCGAACAGTAGCCGAGCGGCTCTTTGCGTCGGGAACCCTTGACTCGGAGTATAAGAAATTGGTTAACTTCCTTGAAGAAACCGCCCGTGGTCGCGATGCCAATCTGGGCGGCGGGTGAGACAGGGAGAGATCGAAACGTGCCACAGATTTGCCTTCGGGCCGGATTATTATGAGCGAGCCAAATATCCATTTCATTCAGCTTCTTTGGAGTCTGCAGACCGGCGCGATGATCCACCTGGGGAAAATGGCGTCGCCCGTCTCTGGTGCGATTGAGCGCAACTTAGAGCAGGCGCGTGCGACTATCGACCTATTGGAGGCGCTTAAGCTTAAGACTGATGGTAACTTGTCAACTGAGGAAAAGTCTCTGCTGGAGAGAGCATTGTACGAATTGCGCCTGAACTACGTCGATGAATCATCGAAAGAAACAGCCGGCGCTCAGACAACGACAGTCAATTCGAACCCGTCGCCGACCGATAATGAGAGTACCGGCAATTGAGCCGGGCAAATTGACTTTATCTCTTTAACTGGTATATTATTAGCGGTTACGCATGACCAACCAAACTGCCACAGCCACGCCTCCGATTCCGATTGGCGCCCTCATGGCCGAATTCGGCCCCAATCTCGAATTCAATAAGTCACTTTCGACTCTCTCCAGTTATCGGACCGGTGGGAATGCTCGCTACTTTGTCTCGGCGGTCGAGGCGGGCGAAATAGTTCGCGCAACCAGAGCCGCCAAAAAACTCGGCATTCCATTTTTTGTCATGGGTGGTGGTTCCAACCTTTTGATTTCCGATGCCGGCTTCAATGGACTCGTCATCAAGGTCGATGTCTCCGGATTCAAACTCATTGACAATCTCACGATCGAATGCGGCGCAGGTGAGGAGCTTATGGCGCTCGTTGAATTTTCCTGTGAGCACGGCCTCACCGGCCTTGAATTTGCCGCCGGAATTTGGGGATCGGTTGGTGGTGCGATCTACGGCAACGCCGGCGCATTCGGCGGCGAGATCGGCCAGATGATGACCAAAGCTCTGATTGTTGATTCCGAAGGAACTTTGCGAGAGATCGAGCCATCCTATTGCCGTTTTGCCTATCGGGATTCGTACTTGAAGACGACCCATGAAGTAGTGGTCACCGCACAGTTTCGCCTGACTCCTGCCGACTCGACGGTGGTTCGCCAGAAGATTCGTGACATTCTCGCCCAGCGGGAAACCAAGCACCCCAGCGAATTGACTGCCGGTTGCTTTTTTAAGAATATTCCCGACGTACGCGAACCATACGGCAAACTTCCCGCCGGTCGCCTCTTAGAAAAAGCTGGCGCCAAAGAGCTGTCGGTCGGTGGGGCAAAAGTCTTTGAACGCCACGCCAATATTATCGTCAACACTGGAAATGCCACATCGCAAGATATCCGCCGATTGGCCGATATTATGAAACAACGTGTGAAAGAACAGTTTGGCATCGAGCTACAGGAAGAAGTCCAACAGCTCGGCGCATTCTAACGGAGGATCGTTATAGAGCGTTTGGTTAAAGACTGAATAAACACCTCACCCGGTTGGGTGATTGCGAGATTTACGATTCGCCGTTTACGTTTCATACTGTCCGTTCTGATCCCGACGCTTGCCTGTGTGGCGCAAGTCGCGGGGCAGGGCATCGGATTTCAGGCCACTCTGATGACCCCATCGGATGTGGTCGCCCCCTATGAAGGCTCAGTGAGCCGCTTCTCCGCCGCACTATATCCCAAGACCATCCCAATTCTCCATTCGGCGCTTAATCGGCAACCGACGCTTGACGAATCAAGCTTCGCCGACAACTCGATGCGCTTTGGTCTTTTGTTAAATCAAAAAGTCCCGATGGTCCCGATTTCGGTCGATGCCTACGACTATTACAAGTACCGCGCGGTGCGCCAGGAGCGGACACAACGCGACGCCTCGCTTCGGGAATACCTGCAAAAAGCGAAAACAAAAAAGGGATCGGGCAAGATCGGGATAACCGTCCCGCTTCCCAGCCGCGTCGAGCGGTTTGTCGGCGAGGGTGGCGGAAACCTGACGGTCTCCGGCTCTGAACAGATTTCGTTTTCAGGGCGGTCGCAGTGGCGCGACGGCTCCAATACCGATCAGGTGAAACAAAGCAGATTCCCGGCGCTCAACATGGATCAGATCAGCCGGTTCGAAATCTCAGGTACGGTTGGCTCAAAGATTAGCGTCCGGGTGTCGCAAGACAACCAAACCGATATTCCGCTGGCCAACCGAATCCAGATTCGGTACAAAGGGGACGAAGACGATATCCTGCGCACGGTCGAAGCTGGCAATACGACCCTCTCGCTCCCCAATACCCGTTTCATCGGCTACTCCCGTTCCATTCAGGGGTTGTTCGGAATCAAGATGGAAGCGGCGGTCGGAAGTCTTAAGCTCACTGCAATTGCCTCGCAGGAAAAGGGAACGTCGGAACATGCCAGCGTCTCGGCCGCCACCCAGCAGGGCGCAAAAGTCGTTCGCGATGCCCAGTACTCAGAGGGGCGAGTCTACGACATTTCTTCGCTTACTGACACCTGGGCAATGAGACCGGATGACTCGGTAACTAACTTCGAGATTTACGAAGAAATGCCCCCCGACTCGACTCAGTACAACTTTGCGCTGGCTCTACCCGATCCATACGTGCTGGCCGACTCGGTCAAGGGAGAACGGTATCGTGTCAAAAAGCTTGACCCAACTCCGCCGGCTGGAACCAACACGCAGATGTTTAACGTGTTTGACGACGCAGTCAACAAACGACACTACATCATTTTTCTTACCCCTCGCACCAACCGGGCCATTTCGATCTACTACCAATTCCGACGCCGTTTGAGCGACGTTAAGGACACAATCATCACGGTCGGTGACATTTCAAGCAAAGAGTTCATTCTCAAAAAGATTCGCGCCCCCTACGACAAGTTTGTTCCGACCGATCCCTCCTGGGACCTGATGTGGCGAAACTGTTACGATATCCCGATCAACTCAACTATCGAAGATCTTGATATCAAAGTCTACAAAGGTCTCCCCGGTACCGAAGAGAGCGGCGACAATGTCACCTACCAGACTGACGCCGCCGACCGCCAGTTCAGCTACCTAACGATCCTCGGTCTCGATCTAAAAAAGGCGAGCTTGCGGACTCCCGATGGGAAAGTCGACGATGACCCCGCGATATTTAAGCCGGAGTGGGGACTGCTACTTCTGCCCAGTCGCCGACCGTTTGACACTTCAAGGGTTTTCGGCACAACGACCGGTCCCACTCCCGAATTGGCAGAGCGAGTGCCGGACATTTACGACACCCGCGATCAGAATCGCTTCAAGAGTTCGAAGTATTATTTCCAGTTTTCTTCGAAAACGCGAAGCTCGATCATCCGCCTTAACCGTGTCAACGTCATTCAAGGATCGGAACGACTATCGCTCAATGGTCGGCAGTTGGTGCGCGACGTTGATTACACCATCTCGTACGAAATCGGCCAGATCACCCTCTTGAAAGAAGAAGCGCTCGACCCGAATGCCCAGCTTTCAATTGATTTTGAGTATGCGCCATTCCTCGCTCTGCAGAAGAAAACCCTCTTCGGCATGCGCGCTGAATACGAAGTCAGCAAAGATCTCCGAATTGGCACAACCTTTTTGTATAAGTCCGACAAAGCCGAAGAGCGCAAACCCAGAGTCGGCCAGGAGACTTCGCGCGGAACAGTAGCCGGCGCCGATTTCAGCTTGAACTTGTATCCTAAGTTTCTGACCAAGATGGTCAATGCCCTGCCGCTGGTCACTTCCGATGCGCCCTCGTCGATTTCCATCTCCGGCGAAATTGCGCAATCGCGACCCAATCCCAATGTGAACGGCATCGCGTATGTCGATGACTTTGAAGGGACAGTCGAGCAAGTGTCTATCGGCACCAGCCGAACCAACTGGCGGCTCTCTTCGGTGCCGGAACAAATGAAAACTGCGGGCGATAGTGTCGATCAGCGGCGCGGGCGAATGCTCTGGTTCTCGCCGCCGTCGATCCCCTGGGACTCAGTATACAAGGGCGACCGCAAACAGGGTGAGGGATTGATCCAGTATTTCCGAATGGTTTACCGTCCGAATACAATTGGCCTGGGAAAATCTCGACCAACCGCTCCCGGAACGCACTGGGCGGGACTGCAAAGCCCGATCCGTCCACTCGATCAGGATCGTCTTAGACTGTTCGAAGTCCGCCTGCGTGGACGTACGGGAATCATGCATATCGACATTGGCAAGATCAGTGAAGATGTCAACAACGACGGCCTCGACACCAAGAGCGAAAATGGTGACGGCAACCGGCATGTCGATCAGAGCGAAGATGTCGGTATGGATGGCAAGCCGAACGTAGCCGAGACCGGATATAATATCGACACCCTTCCCGATCCGAACGGTGACGACTTCGCGGCCTATCTGGGTTTGGGCATAAACGACAAGTATTTTACCGACAATCCGCCGCCGGTGGCTAAGGCGCTCATTACCGATGCGTTCAAACGGACACTTGTTGATCGTAACAATATTGCCGCCTACGAATGGATCAACGGCACGGAGGGAAATCTGAAAGATGGCGCCGCTGGAGACGAGCCGGACCAGGAGGCGCAGATTTCCGCCTCAATGCAGTGGCAGAGCAATTACTACTCCTACAAAATCGACCTGTCCGATACCGCGTTTCTGGTGGACTCCTCAGAAAATATTCACGGCTGGCGGACCTATCGATTACCTATTCGAGATACAACTATCAAGGGGTTTGAGCATCTGGGTCTCAACGGCGCCGTTCCCGAGGCGCTCAACTGGAACGAAGCGAACTATGTGCGAGTTTGGCTTGAAACCGACGGCTCGGTGACCGACACGCAGACGGTCGATATCGCCAACTGGTACTTTGTCCAGTCGAGTTGGAAAGACACGGTGTATCCGGCGATCACTTCACCGCGCAAACCGAAGTTCTACGTTGCCTCGGTATCGGATGAAGAGAACAACAATTTCAAGCCGCCGCCGGGGGTAGAGGCATATTACGATCAGACCAACAATGTGACCGAAGCCCAAAAGGCGATGGCTTTGGTTTTTGACAGCGTGTATTATCGCGACACCTGCCTAACTGTCAAAGAGCTCTTGTCGATCGACCGGTATACCGGGTATCGCAGTATGAAGATGTATGTCCACGGTCCGGCGTCGGCCGAGCAGGACTCGATCAAGTTTCTCTTCCGGTTGGGTACTGACGCCAAGAATTTCTACGAATACCAGACGTATCTCGATACAGGCTGGGCTGAAGGAAACTATGTAAATCTGGACTTCAATGCGATGACCGCGTTTAAGGACTCGATTATTCGCTTCCGCGACACTTTGGTCAAAACGCCGATAGACACTACTTCCGGTCACTATCGCGTCAAAGGTCTGCCCAATCTCAATCAAATTCGATACCTCGCTTGCGGATTGGTCAACGAGGACACGACCAGAGGG
Organism: uncultured Ignavibacteriales bacterium; assembly: GCA_964571235.1. Lineage (GTDB taxonomy): Bacteria > Zixibacteria > MSB-5A5 > GN15 > FEB-12 > JACRAV01. The sequence continues at coordinate 285,017 of CAZNAI010000007.1, forward strand.
AAGACCTATATCAAAGGCGAGATTTGGGTCGACGAGCTTCGCGTGACCGATGTCCGGGCCGATGTCGGAACTGCGGTCCGCGCGGACGTAACAGGTCGAATGTCTGATCTGTTGAACTACAGCGTCAATTTCCTGTCGCAAGATCCATATTTTCGCGGACTGGCCAGCGCCACCCGTGGCGGCTCGCAGGATAACCTTGGTAGCGGACGAAGTGACAAAAACTACGGATGGTCTCTTGGCGTGTCGCTTCACAAATTTCTGCCGAAATCCTGGAATGTGGCACTGCCGTTCGGCATCAACGGTTCACACTCGGAGAACCTTCCGCTCCTGGCGACCAATTCCGATATCGTCCTTCCCGAAAACGCCCGATATGCCGAGCGCACAACCTCCGACCGGATGGGTTTCAGCATCTCAGAGGATTTCTCGCGAAAGACGCGAAATCCCCTGTTCACCATTTTGCTCAACCGGCAGACTCTCTCGTTTAACTACAGTCGCCAGACGGTGCGTACCCCCGGTATGCCGTATAGCTACTCGGAAGTGTACAACGTACGCGGCGACTATGATCTGGGATACGGAGGATTTCCGACTCTCCCGGTCTTTGCCTGGACCAAGCCGATCCCGTATCTGAAAAAACTCTCAACTTCCAAAATGGCGTTCTACCCAGCCAGTTGGCGGCTATCGGGAAACTACAATCGCAATCTATCGATCAACGAAGACAACAAGGCCAATCGAACGTCCAATTTTACACGGTCGCTCGATGCCAACATGAACCTCGAGTACAAAATATTTCCGAATATTAGCTTGAGCTACACATACAACACGCGGCGCGACTTGTCCGATAGCGCCGATGTAAATCTGTCATTGAAGCGATTCCATCCGGGTCTGGAGACATCGTACGGGACCTCGTTCCGCACCGGCTGGAGCCCCGCACTGTTCAGCTTTGTCTCCACCAGTTTTGGCTACGGCGCAACCTACGGCGATAGCTGGGATCGGCAGTCGCGTTCCCGGCGCGGCAACCTGTCGAACAACTGGTCACTCAACGGGCAGTTTTCGCATCAGTCTTTCTTAGGAGGGCAGTCAGCGAGAACCGGAGGCCCGGTTGTCGGCACGACCAAAGACAAAAAGATCGCTCCCGTAAAGAAAGGAACACCGTTATACGAACCACCGCGGGCGCTCCTACGCAAGCTGACCAGCTGGATCAACCCCATTTCCTACAGGTACGCCGAGAACTTCACCAACTCAACCCCCGGCATGAGAGAGCGTCCCAGCTTCGCGTACCAATTAGGGCTACATAGGGCCGCCGACGTTCCCGTGACCAGCCAGTCATCGAGCCAGCCGATGTCAAGCGAATCAAAGCAGTGGGAACTGGGCTCCGGATTCGTCTTCCTTGGTGGTATTGGGCTTGACATCAAGCTCAGGAAAGATATCTCGCGCGATCTGGTCAAAGTCGGCGACCGCACCGAGAGAATTTCCAAGGGCTGGCCAGAAGTCGCGATTCGGATTCAGCCGTTTAAGACTCTGCCGTTGTTTAAGGGAATTGTAAACAAATTTATTAAAGTGTTCACCCCGAGAACCTCCTATAGCCGGCAGGTCAGGGAAGAGCGCAATATCACCCGTGGATTTACGACGTCGACATCGACCGCCATCAACCGCAATCCTCTGTTAGTGATCAATTTCAAACTGTTCCGGGCGATGTCCATGACCGGATCGTACGCCACGACGTTCACCGAATCGCGCACGTACTCTTCAGCTGACGGCCGAAACATCTCAATCTCACGGGCGAAAACCAAGACCATTCTCGTCACCAGCCAATATTCGTTCTCGGCGCCGGGCGGTATCGGGATTCCTATCTTTGGAAAGCTGAAATTCAAATCGCACGTTTCGCTGACCACCGATATCAGATTCAATTCTTCCTACAGCGAGGCCGGCTCGGAAGGACAACCGATCGCCAAGGGGAAAGACGCCACCGACTTCTCGGTTGCGCCGACTATCGGCTACACCTTCAGCCAGCAAATCAAAGGCGGGCTGACCGCGCGCTGGCAGGATTCGCGCGACCAATCCAACACCAAGAGCCATACTCGCGAACTGCGCATGTGGGTGGAAATTCGCTTCTAATCGATTAGGGTTGACTTACCCGGCCTTCTGGCGGAAATTGCCGCTGTGAAATCACTTCGTAGACTATTCGCGCTCGCTCCGGTGTTCATTGTACTGAACTGCACGAATAGTACAATCACGCCGCCGCTATTCGATGGTGACCGGGCGTTTGGGCTTCTCAAAGCACAGGTCGATCTGGGACCCCGCGTGCCCGGAACCCCGGCCTCCGCCGCCGCCCGCTCGCTCTATCGCGCACACTTTGAGTCGGCCGGTCTGGAAGTCGATTCTCAAAAAGTCAGTTTTGTCGATCCGTATAGCGGCGACACCATTCCGCTGGTCAATCTGATCGCCCGGCAGAACCCGACGGCCCAGGATCGGATCATTTTTGCCGCGCACTACGACTGTCGCCCACGCAGTGAACGTGCCCACGACACCACCAAACGTGCTCTGCCGATCGACGGCGCCAATGACGGAGCCTCCGGAGTGGCGGTGCTCATGGAACTGGCGAATCTGTTCAAAGCGCAGGCGCCGAGCGCCGGAGTCGATCTTGTCCTGTTCGATGGCGAGGATTGGGGAATGGCCGGCGAATTAGACTACTATTCGCTTGGCTCCAAAGCATTCGTGCGCTCACCACTAAAAGGGTCCTACCGCTTCGGCATCGTACTCGATATGATCGGCGACAAGGATCAGCAGATTTTTCGCGAGAAATACTCTGAACAATTCGCCAAGCACATCAATGATCTGGTCTGGTCGGTAGCCGAAAAGTTACAAGTGAGTGTTTTCAAAGACAGTGTGAAACATTCGGTAATCGACGATCACCTGCCGCTTAATGTGGTCGGAATTCCGGCGGTCGATCTTATTGATTTCGATTATCCCTTCTGGCACACTGAACAGGACACCCCGGATAAATGCTCTGCCGAATCACTTGCCAATGTCGGCCGAGTAGTAGCATATATTGCTTATAATAAGCACATATGGCCGAAAAAATAATCACAGAGCCACGCGATCTGCCGGCGGTCGAAGAACTCCTTCAATCGGAGCAGATTGCGGCATTCGCCGCCAAACTTCCCCGACCGTACTGCGTCATCTGTATCCGGGAGGAATTGGAGTCAGCCCGAAAGCGTCTTGGACAGGGGGAGAGCACGTTTACCCGAGAGTCGCTAATCGCGGGCATTGCGAGCCGACTCGCCAAAGAAAGCCGGCGGAAAATAACTCGTATCATCAATGCGACCGGTATTTTGGTACATACCAATCTGGGAAGGGCGCCGCTGTCGCAGTCTCAGTTTGAGCACCTGAAGTCCACGCTAACCGGGTATACGAATCTGGAATTTGATCTGGAATCGGGGGAGCGCGGCTCGCGCGGAGAATCCTGCGAAAAGTTTCTGGCCCTGCTGGCGGAATCCGAGTCTGCGACGGTGGTTAACAATTGCGCCGCCGCTCTGTTCATGATTCTCAATACTTTTGCCACCCGGAAATCTGTTGTCATTTCGCGCGGCGAATTGGTGCAGATAGGCGGCGGATTTCGAATTCCGGATATCCTGAAAAGGTCCGGGGCAAAGTTGGTAGAAGTCGGCACCAGCAACATGACCACGCTTTCCGACTACGCAAACGCGATCGACGACAACACGGCGCTTCTGCTCAAAGTTCACAAAAGTAATTTCGCCCTCGCCGGTTTCACCGAAGAAGTCTCAATCGGCCAACTCGCTGAACTTGGAAAGAGCCGGGGGATACCGGTTGTCCACGACCTGGGAAGCGGCGCGGTGGCTCTCACCGGCGACATTCTGGGCCATGCCGAGACGACTGTTCAGCAATCAGTCCGCGACTGCGCCACTTTGACTTGTTTTTCGGCCGACAAACTTCTGGGTGGCTCACAAGCGGGGATAATTGTGGGCGAGACTAAGTACATCTCGGCAATCAAGAAAAATCCGCTATTCCGCGCGGTACGCGCCGACAAAATTGTCTTTGCCCTTCTTGAGCAAACCGCCACTTTGTATCTTGAAAACCGGTGGCGCGAAGAAATTCCACTCTGGCGGCTGGCATCAACCCCAATATCATTGCTTACCCAGCGAGCCAATATAATCGTAGATCAGTCTGGAATTGGTACGGATGCAACGGTCGTCGCCAGTGAGGCGCAAACCGGGGGTGGCTCGCTTCCTGATACGGCACTGAAATCAGTCGCCCTGCGCATTGACTGTGCCATCAAGCCACGTCGCCTGATTAAGCTGTTTCGTGACTATCAGACACCGATCATCGGTCGGATCTCACAGGATAGTTTCCTGCTTGATCTTAAGGCGGTCGACCCCACCGACGATACTCTGCTGGCCGCGGCGATCAAATCGATAGCGGGTAAGTAAGCAGTTCTGTATGCTCGTTGTCGGAACTGCCGGACATATCGATCACGGAAAATCCTCCATTGTCCGCCGCCTGACCGGCACCGATCCCGATCGTCTGCCCGAGGAAAAAGAACGCGGAATGACGATCGATTTGGGCTTTGCCTTCTACAAAACCAAATCAAGTGACGAGATCGCCTTTATCGATGTCCCCGGTCACGAGCGATTTGTCAAAAATATGATCGCCGGGGCAGGTGGAATCGATGTTGTCATGCTCGTGATTGCCGCAGACGACGGTTGGATGCCGCAAAGTCAGGAGCATTTTCAAATTATTCGATTGCTTGACGTGCATCACGGCCTCATTGTAATCAACAAAATCGACCTGTCGACACCCGAGTGGATTCCCTTGCTGGAAGATGAAATTCGCAAGCGCGTAAGCGATTCGCCATTGGCAAAATCGCCGATTTTCCCTGTATCAGCGCAGACAGGAGCCGGATTTGATCGCCTGTCTGACTACCTGGATCAACTTCCGTTAATCGTGCAGGCCAAACAGGATATCGGCAAGCCTCGCCTCTTTATCGACAGGTCATTTGTGCGCCCCGGAATTGGCGGGGTGGTCACCGGTACACTGCGCGGTGGATCGCTCAGCGTGGGGCAAACGGTATCAATTTGGCCGTCGTGCGCTTTGGGAAAGATTAGATCACTCCAATCGACCAACAGCGATGTGTCCATCGCAACTCCCGGAAGACGCACCGCGGTCGCCTTAACCGGCGTGGAAAAAGACCTGCTCGTTCGCGGCGGCGTCATTTCAGATCGAACCGACCTGAGCTACTTCAAGGATCATCCGGTTCTGGCGGTGTCAGTTCAGATGCTGGCCGAATCTCCCGTTGTGTTAGAGGATCGCCGTCGTGTATTTCTTATGGTCGGAACTACCGAGATGGAGGGCGAGCTCCGGCTCTTTGACACCCCAACGCTTAAACCTGGACAGACCGGCATCGCCTTCGTTCGCCCCGACGAACCAATGTTTGCGCATGCCGGCGACCGATTCATTCTGCGGCTTCCAACGCCAATGGTCACCTTAGGCGGCGGAAAAATTCTCGATCATCTACCTCGGTTTCCTCGTCGGCGGGAACTGGGCGATCTGAGTTGGTTGGCGCGTCGACTCTCCAGTGACTTGTCCGAGTGGATTTTGTCTGAGATCGAGAAGCAATTGTTCGCCCCTGTTGATTCACTTCTGGATTATTCCGAGTATTCGCAAAGCGCTGTCACAGATTCGTATCGCACACTTATCGACCAGGGGAGAGCTCAGTTGTTCGGCGAGTATCTGTATATTCCTGAAATGATCGAGACCCACAAGCCCAAAGTCTTAGCGGTACTCAACGCCGTACTGACAGATCAACCTCACCTCAAAGGCGCCCCGGCGGACCTGGTCGCCAAACGGTGCGAATGGCCGATTGCATCAACAACCGCCATGCTGAAGTATCTGACTTCGGCGGGCGAGGTGCGTCAGATCGGCGATGTGTTCGCACCAAGCATTAAAGAGACCGGGCTCAAAGGCGTATTCAAAGAAGCTCACTCACGAATTCTCGCCGCAATTACAGCCGCTCCCTATGCACCTCCGTCGCTCTCGGAGTTCACTGCCCGTGGGAAAGTCTATCAACAGGCAATTGCCTACATGCTTGAGCAAAAACAAATCCACAAGTGCGGCGCTGATTTTATCTTCCTGCAAAGCACATGGGATGAAATTTGCCGGTATATTCGTGACCGACTAAATCGCCAGCCATCGCTCTCGATTGGTGATCTCAAAGAAGAATTCGGCTTTACGCGCAAATGGGCAGTGCCAATCTTAGAAGAGACCGACCGCCTCGGGCTGACTGAGCGCAAAGGCGACGTTCGCATAAAAGGACCCAAATACGATGCGTAAGACACTGTTCCATTCCGGAAATATCCTCACCCAGTGCCCCGGCTTTGTTGCTGATTCGATGGCCGTGGATCGCAATGCGATTGTGGCCGTAGGCGTCGGCCTGCAAAGCGACCCGCAGTTTCGCGCGTTTTCGAAGTTCGACCTGAAAGGGAAGACGGTCATCCCTGGCCTCGTCGATGCTCACACTCATGTCTATTTCTGGGCGCAGTCGCTCAATCGTATTTCGCTTCAGTCATGCGACTCAATCGACAGTTGTCTGGTACAGATCAAGAAGTACGCCAAATCGATTCCCGCTGGTCAATGGGTAGTGGGCGAGGGGTACACGCCGGAGAATTTCAAACGGCGAATACAACCTACTCGCGAGATGCTGGACAGCGTCACCGGCGGCCGCCCTGCGTTCATATTCTCCAAAGACGAACATTCCGCGTGGGTCAATTCACGTGCCCTTGAGTTAGCCGGGATCACAGCTCAGACACCCGAGCTGGACGGTGGTGTAATTGTCCGTGACACTGGCGGTAGACCGACTGGAATTCTCCGCGAAGGTCCCGCCTTTCAACTAATCTACCCGCTCATCCCTTCGTCGAGTGAGAAAGCGATGAGATTCCTATGGGATAAGGCGCTCGCGCTCGCGTGGCGAAAAGGAGTAACCGGCGTTCACTCCTTCGATTCTCCCGAGGGCTTCGCATTCATGGAGAAACTCTCCGAGCGCAACAAACTTGGTCTGCGCATCAACTATTACCCGCGTATCGAGCATATCGCGAGTGTCGAAAAAGCCGGCATTAGATACAGCGCCGGCAACGACTGGTTGCGCGTAGCAGGTATCAAGATCTTCATGGACGGCGCTCTCGGTAGCCAAACCGCACTCTGTTTTCACAAGTACGCCGGATCAAAGTCAAACTACGGCGTCGAGGTGACTACCAAAGTTGAACTTGCAAAGCAAGTCCGCCGCGCCGCCCGACTTGGCATGCCGTGCGCAGTACACGCCATCGGTGACAAGGCAGTGTCCAACTTGCTGGACATCCTTCAATCCGCCCCGCCCCTCGCTTTTCCACGCCGTCACCGAATCGAACATATCCAGTTGATTCGCCGCAAAGACATCCGTCGCATGCTAAAGCTGGGTGTCGTTTCCTCCGTGCAACCGTCGCACTGCGCGTCCGATGTCTCAATGATCCGCCGCTACTGGCCGGATCAGGCAGAAAACGCATATCTGTTCAAATCCATCGGTACTGCCGGTATTCCACTCGCCTTTGGATCAGATGTTCCCATCGAGCCCCTCGATCCGCTTGCCGGTATCGCCGCCGCTGTGCGGCGCGTTAAGAAGGGAAGCCGCCAGAAATTTTTCCCAGCCGAATCACTCTCCGCGTCGGCGGCGCTACATGCATTCACTGTCGGCCCTGCTATTGCCGCCGGTGAGGAAGACCGTCGTGGATATTTGCTTCCCGGATATCCGGCCGACTTTGTCATCCTTCCCCTTGACCCAACCAAAATCCCGGCAGAGCAATTGTATGATCTGCGTGTGCTTGCGACTGTCCTTGACGGCACACCGGTCTACAGTGTGTCATCGATACAATTGTGACTAATTCATCTTCGATTTCGTTTGACACTTTACCCAGCGCTAAGGATATTACCTACATGGGAGGATATCGGGTATGAAGAAAATCGCCGTCCTCACGCTCTTTTCGATAATCCTAATTCTGCCGGCTCTCGGCACGGTGCTCAGTTCGCTTTCGGAACAACCGGTCTATCGAACTGTTGTCATTGCTCAAACTAATCCAGACACCTCCGCCAGAACTTTCGCCGTTCGCCCTCTTGTCTATACCATCACCATCGATGGCGCTATCGGTGCGGTGACCGATGACCAGTTGGCGGATGCGCTGGACAAAGCCAACTCAGCCGGAGCCGAACTTCTGGTGATCATTCTCGATACTCCCGGTGGATTCACCAAGCCGACATGGTCGATTTGCAAGCGCTTCCTAAACAGCAACACTCCCGTCTGTATCTATATCGCCCCCTCTGGCGCTCGCGCCGGATCAGCGGGTGTCTACATGACCTATGCCGCCCACTTGGCCGCGATGGCCCCTTCAACCAACATCGGTGCGGCTCATCCGGTCGGGGGAGAGGGTCAAAAGATCGACTCGATCATGAATGAGAAGATCACCAACGACGCCGTGGCGCAAATCAGAGCCGCCGCCGACAAGCGCGGGCGCAACGCCGCCTGGGCCGAGCGGGCGGTTCGTCAGTCGGTTTCGATCACCGACAAAGAGGCGCTCGATTCCAACGTGATCAATCTCCGCGCCGAAAATCTCGATTCTCTCTTGGCCAAACTCGACGGCCGCGAGGTTGACCTTCCCGCTGGAAAGAAAGTTCTGCATCTGGCCAACGCCGAGGTTGTCGATATTCCGCAGTCGTTTGTCCAGCGCCTTTTGGACATCATCACGCAACCCGACATCGCTTTCATTCTGTTCTCAATTGGTGGACTGGGCATTGTGCTCGAACTGTACAATCCCGGCGCGATTTTGCCTGGCGTAGTTGGCGGAATTTGCTTGATACTTGCGTTCTATTCGTTCCAAACATTGCCAATCAACTGGGCGGGTGTTGCCTTGATCTTACTCGCTATCGGCTTATTCATCGCCGAGATAAAAGTCATTTCTCATGGTCTGCTCACCATTGGCGGTATCGTCGCCTTGTTCTTGGGCGGACTCATGCTCATCGATACCGTCGACCCGAGTTTGCGCGTCTCAACTTCCGTTCTCATTACTATGGCCATTGCCATAGGAGTAGTAGCGCTTGCAGTTGTGCTCTTGGTCGCCAAGGCGGCCCGCCATAAGCCGTTTCTCGGATCGCATGCGCTTATTGGCAAGCAGGGAGAGGCGCGTGGCGACGGTTTTATTTTCGTGGATGGCGCACTTTGGAAATACCAGGCCGACGAACCGATCGCGGCGGGGGCCAAAGTAGAAATAGTCGGCGTCGACAGTCTTACTGTGAAAGTCAAACGAATCGGATAACATGGAGGGAACCGGCATGGACACAACTTTCCCCATATTAGCGGCCCTGATATTCTTCGGGCTGATAATTCTCTTTAACACTCTTAAAGTACTGCGCGAATTTGAGCGCGGCGTCATCTTCCGCCTCGGCCGCCTGATCGGCGCCAAGGGACCGGGGCTGATCATCCTGATCCCGATCATCGATAAGATGGTGCGGGTCGATCTGCGCGTCATCACCTACGATGTCCCCGCGCAGGATGTCATCACCAAAGACAACGTCTCGGTGAAAGTAAACGCCGTATTGTATTTCCAGATCATCGACGCCAACCGGGCGATTGTTTCAGTGGCCAACTACTTTGAGGCCACCTCACAAATCGCCCAGACAACTCTCCGCTCAGTGCTGGGACAGTTAGAGTTGGATGACCTGTTGACCAATCGCGACAAGATCAACGCCGAACTGCAAAAGATCATCGACGCCCAAACCGAGCCGTGGGGTGTCAAGGTGAGTGTCGTCGAGGTCAAAAATGTTGACCTGCCAATCGAGATGCAACGCGCGATGGCCAAACAGGCCGAGGCGGAACGCGAACGCCGCGCCAAGATCATTCACGCCGAGGGAGAAATGCAGGCCTCAGCCAAGCTGGCCGAAGCCGCCACCGTCATGGCCACTGCCCCCAACGCCATTCAGCTTCGCTATCTGCAAACACTGACCGAGATCGCCACCGAGAAGAACTCAACTATCATATTCCCGGTCCCGATCGACATCATCGATAGCCTGAAGAACTTCCTAAATAGGAAAAGCTCATCGTAGTCAATCACGGATTCAGCTTTGAGAACGAAAGGCGACCCAACAGGGTCGCCTTTGTTGTTCGGGACCGATGATGTGCCCACCCGCACGACCTATAACTACTTGTGTCGTAGTAGCTTAGGCGCCCGATGATCGTGGACTCGTTTGCTCGAAGATCGGATTTAATAGGATCATCCCTTTCAAACCGCACGGCGCATTTCCTGCGCCGTCACACAGTAGGGAACTTACCAACCAGTTTACCTGTATAAGCGAGTGGAGGAGTGGTGTACGAGCGGTGTCTATCGGCACAAGTCTCATCGCGACAACCTAACCAAGATTTATATTGACAGCGCCGCCTCGAAAGTGTAAGTTAGTAGCGGACATAGGTTCTCCCCACCCCTCACTTTTCTGATTGCGTTGGTCACGCCTGACAGGAAGCAATTGTCGTATTGCGAATAGAAAACGGTTGGCTGGAATCACGGAATGATTTCAGATCGACCAAAGTTCAAACAGTATAGCCCCATGGGGGTGAACCTTGTTGAAACGTTTTACCATCATCTCAGTCATCGCCATCATGTTGATGGTCCCGGCGCTTGTGTTCGGTGCGGCCAAGATCGCTCCGTCCAAAGCGGTGGTATCTGAAAACACGGTGACGATACCGCTTGAGATCACCAACCAGGATGGTCTGACAGCGGTCGACATGGCGCTCAAGTATTCCGAGGGAGTGACGCTCAAAGAAGTCAACTTCGCGAATACCCGGGTGGACTACTTCGATATGAAGTTGTTCCACAACGATGCCGCCAATAAGACCGTCATCATCGGATTGGTCAACCAGATCTCGTCCGAGCGCAAGTCCGAACTTGCCGCCGGCACCGGTCCGGTCGCCAATTTGGTGTTTACCGTCAACGATCCCTCGGTGTCAAGCGTCACGCTCACTGCGACCACGACGCAGAATCCGAGCCACGCCAACACATTCGTTTACCGCGGCACTGCCGGCGGGACTGTTCAGTTGACCAAGGAAGAAGCCCGCTTCGACCAGGTCAGTGTTGCGCTGGCCGCCGGTTCGTCGGATAATCTGCCGACTGAATACGCGCTTGAGCAAAACTATCCGAACCCGTTTAACCCGACCACCACGATCAGCTTCGCTCTGCCGAAAGCCGGCAAAGTCGATGTCGCTGTGTACAACGTCCTTGGCCAGGAGGTCAACTCGTTGGTAACCGGCGAACTCCCTGCGGGGAATCACTCGGTCGTGTGGGACGGACGCAACAGCAGTGGCAACACCGTTTCCAGCGGCATCTATTTTTATCGCATAGTCGCCGGAGATTACAGCCAGTCCAAGAAAATGCTGATGCTGAAGTAAGAAAGCGAAGTACCTGGATTTATCGCACGTTCAATAAAAGCACGAGAGCCGCGGGATCGTCACCCGCGGCTCTTTTGTTTGTGGGGAGAGGGTCGAGGTGACTCTTCGAAACCAAAAAAACCATCAAATCGGACATAGCTTTCCAAATCAACTTTTAATATCCGACTCAGCCTTCACCCTCCAACTCGACCTTCACCATCTAACTCAGCCTTCACCCTCCAAGTCGGACTTCACCCTGAGCCTGTCGAAGGGTCCATTCGAATGGCGTCAGGTGCCCACAACTAACGCGTATAAGTTGTAGTTCGGGTTGGCGCATTCCGCTAACGGAATCGCGACTTCCCGACTTCTGTCCTGGCCTTGGTAACCCAACCTTTAGCTCTTCGTAGGTCAATCCCGTCTTCGGGGTTGACTCTTATATTGCTTTTGGGGAATGGCACGTCACCCGCGAAGACGCGAGTGACCCACGTGGGCGCTACTTAATTATCACCGGCGCTAAATCGGCATCCGTGGCCGGCTGGACTTCCACTGTCACCGGATTGCTCTCAGACTTGAGTTCCACTCGCACAAGTGGCCTATCACGCCAGGTTGTGTATCGCGCCGTAATCATCGCCGCCTTTTTGATATTCTCGTCAGTTGCCGGACCAATCAGCAGTGTCGCCGGCGAGCTGACATCCACCGCCTCAAGCAAATGATGATGAGGCAGACGATACGCCAGTATCCGGCTATTGTCTTCTTCGTTGCGCCCGACAATCACTTTAGTCTGTTTATCCAAGCGGAAATGCCGCCCGGCCCGCAATAAGTTCAAATCATCGAATGTCACGCGGTCGGTGTTGGCGATCAGATCCCGAAGGCGATTGGAATACCCTTCGTCGGTAAGCAAACACCCCGACGCCGGATTCGGGTACTGCTCAAGTCCGAACTCTTTGGCCAGCTCAATCTGACGGTGCCGTCCGCGCCCGCTGATTCCCTCGAGCATTTCCCGGTCGACCATTCCGCTTAACTCCGCGTCGGTCGGCGGCAGGCGCTTGGCTGAAAGTGGTCGCAGAACTTTACCCGTTAAGCCGGTCTCTTTAAGCACGAGGAAGAGCTTGTCCTTGACCTGTGAGAATGGTCGTTGTCCAAGCACTTCACCGGTGATGATGAAATCAGCGTTGACCATCTCCATGAAGTTCTTTGCCTCGGATAACATCAAAATCCGGCAATCGACACAGACATTCATATTCGCGCCGTAGCCGAATTTCGGATTCTCGACGATATCGACAAACTTTTGTCCCAAATGCATCAACTTGACATTGAATCCGAATTTCTGCGAAACGGGGTAAGGGTTAGACCCGCACGACGACCGGTCGCCCAGATCACACCCGAAGTGGGTCATAAATGTCAGCGCGGTGACCTCGATATTCTGCCTAAGCATTAGGAGGACAGCCAACGCCGAATCGAGCCCGCCTGAGAACAAGGCAATACAATGCCCGCGCTTGGCGCCGTCGCGGTTGTAAAACTGCTTGGGCGCGATGTCCATCGGTGGCTGGTCTGGTTCGTGCGACATATAGTAGACTCGTTGTAACCATATAATATACGTCTTGACGCCAAGCTCTGAAAGCGTATTTTGACCGGTTACGCTATGCTAACGCCTTGTCACAGGACGATCTAAGCAAAATACCACTATGTTTGCCGCGATAAACAACGGTCTCAAACGGTTCGCCTACGAATTCCAGGGGATGTTCTTCTTCTCAGGAAGAATGATCGCCGGTTTGTGGGGGCGTCCGTTCTACATGGCCGAAACCGCCGAACAGATGTACCTGATCGGGATCGGCTCCCTCTATCTGGTCGTTCTTACCGGACTGTCGGCTGGCCAGGGGTTCGCGCTCGCCTTCTCCAACGAGCTGGCCGACTTTGGCGCGAAAGATTATTTAGGGCGCATTATGTCAATTGCGATCACCCGTGAGCTTGGCCCAACCCTGACCGGCCTGATGGTCGCCGCCCGCGTAGCGGCAGGTATTACCGCCGAAATCGGCGCGATGAAAGCCAGCAATCAACTGGATGCCATGGTCGCCTTCGGCATCGACCCGATCAAGAAAATCGCAGTACCCCGACTCATCTCACTCATGATCATGGTCCCGGCGCTGACAATCGTGTGCGACGTCATCGCGATCCTCGGCGGATGGATTATCGCGCAGTTTATCGCGCATGTGTCAAGCACCGTCTACTGGACCGCCGTGCGCGACCGATTGATTTTCGGCAACATCTTCATGGGTATCCTAAAGCCGGTCATATTCTCTTTTGTAATCGCCTTTATTGCCTGCTACAAAGGATTCACTTCCGAGGGGGGCACCAAGGGTGTAGGCAAATCGACGACCAATTCGGTGGTGCTGGCCTCGATTTCAATTCTCGTTGTGAATTTCTTTTTGACCAAAGTCGTCTATTCGCTCATTAAGGGGTACCTATGATCGAATTACGCAATGTCGATTTCTCCTACGGCGAGCGGCCGATTCTGAAAAACGTCTCGTTTCGCATCGACGAAAAGGAATCGGTCGTCATCATGGGGCCTTCAGGCTCCGGCAAATCGACGATTCTCCGCTTAATTCTCGGTCTTGAAGATCCCCAGCGCGGTGATGTCCTTGTCGACGGCGAGATCATAAACGCGCTTCCCGAGCGGAAAAAACGCGAACTGCGCAAACGGATCGGCATGGTCTTCCAGGACGGCGCGCTTTTCGATTCCCTGACTGTCGGCGAAAATGTCGGCTACTACTTGCTTGAGCACACCAAGCTCCAGTGGGACGAAATCTCCGAGCGGGTGGAACAGATGCTTGGATTTGTCGGCCTCATCCCCGAGCAGGTCGTTGACAAGCTACCCGAACAATTGTCCGGCGGGATGCAACGCCGGGTCGCTATCGCCCGCGCACTATTGTCGACCGACCCCAGCGTCATGCTCTACGACGAACCAACCACCGGTCTTGACCCGCAGGCCACCGAGACTGTCCTGCAACTGATGAACAAATTGACTCAGGAAAAGCAGATATCGACCATCGCCGTCACCCACCAGATCGCCGATGCCATGACCCTCACCCGTCGGTTCATCGTCATCCACGGCGGCGAAGTGGCGTTCGACGGCACTACCGACCAGCTTCGCGACTGTCCCGATCCGCGCGTCTGCGAGTTTTTGGAGCCATTCAAAGAATCAATGAGTCTTGTAATTTCGAAAAAATTCCTCGATACTCGATAAGGAATATCGCCCAAACAGGCAAAGACACATATGAAACGATCAATACATGTCAAATGGGGGAATCTTCGCGTCGGCATCCTGCTGATGCTTGCGTTAGCGGCGCTGGTCTGGGCGTCGTTCTCCGGTAGCGGCACGTCGATCTTCGAAAAGAAGGCACTCTTCACCTGCTACTTTCGAAACGTCAACGGCCTGCTAAAAGGCTCGCCGGTTTGGATGTCCGGTGTCGAGGTCGGCAATGTCGCCGAAGTAAAATTCGTCAATATCGATTCGATCAAACAAGTGCAGGTTACTTGCCGCGTCAAAGAATCGGTCTGGCCGATGATGACCGAGGACGCCCAAGTTCAGCTCGGCACAATTGGTTTTCTGGGCGACCGGTACGTCGAGATCGTTCCCGGTTCCAAGGACAAGCCGGTGATCAAACAGATGGATATTGTCCCGACCCGCAATGTCGGTGAGGCGACTGCCATGTTCAAAAAAGGGGAAGAAGCCGCCGACGAATTCCGCCGGCTTGGCGCGAATCTCGACACACTGCTCGCCCGCATGAATCAGGGAGAGGGAACGCTCGGGCGCATGGCGCGAGACACCTTGCTGTATGTCAACATGACCAAACTCACAGCCAACTTTGGCACGCTTGCGGCGCAAATTTCCAAGAATCAGGAGCGACTATTTACCTCGATGGAAAACGCCGCCAACGCCATGAAAGATATGAGTGCACAATTGGCAAAGCGCGACGGTTCCCTTGGGAAAGTGATCGACGACCCGGCACTGTACAACAATCTGAACGGCACGATGGCTCGGCTTGACTCGATCATGGCCAAGATTAACACCGGCACCGGCTCGGCCGGCCTTTTGGTCAACGACACACTGTTGTATACCCAAACGGCCAACTTGATGGAGCGCCTGAACAATTTGCTAACCGACATGCAGGCGAATCCGAGAAAGTATTTCAAATTTTCGGTGTTTTGAGTCTTCGTAGGTCGGGACCCTCGTGGTCCCGACAACGCTTATCCTAAGAAAACGCCCTTCGACTCCGCTCAGGGCGACGTTTCAATCACGGCAAGTGCTGTTGAGTCTACTTGGTGGCCAACGAGTCTATGAGAAATTGAGTTCGTGGTTCGCCCCATGATGTTAGCTCGTGCAGGCATTTTCTTGCGTTCTTCCGCACCTTGTTGCGCTTCATGTATTCCCTGATATCAAATATCAACCCAATTGTAAGCACACTCGCCGTAAGGTACCCAAGCTCCCGATTGTTTTTCTTGTCCGAGTCGATTAGGAAATAGGTCCCAGCCCAGGCCCCGGCCATCAAAGTAGCTTCCGCCGCCGCTTCCAGATTCAGTCTACCTACTTCATCACGCAGTCGTTGATAGTTAGCTAATTTCAGTGAGTACAAATCAACGACTTGGTTTATTGGTTCTAATAACTTTGAATCGGGCAATAACTCCCTATTCGACCTACGAAGCGCCAGTGTGTCGCCGGCTGGCGTTACTACTCCACTCTTCCAGAGGGTGTCACTTGATACTGGCCAGAAAAGGGCATAGGAATAAGACTTTGTATGTATTCGAGGCTGTATTAGCGCGTAGCACGAGTCATTTGCAGAGTGAATTGGGCATCCAACCAAACGAACCGCGCTTAACTCGCGGTAGCTTGCCTGTGCTTGCTTCTGATTTGGAAAAGCAAAGTAGTATGTACGATAGGGTATTGAGCGTGCAAATGATTCAATAAGAAATTCTTCTCGAGGCGCCCCGAGTAGCGTGGCCGAAGTCAACAAAGTGAGAAATGCCGGCAGATACCTAATGTTCATCCTTGGCTTCCAGTAGCGCCTTTAACGGATTCATAATGTTGAGTACAATGAGGGTATCGGTGACCTCACTTTGGCTGTTTCGTCCAATTCTGGCTTTGACTGGACCCAGAATGTATCTCCCATCGGGGGTTGCCGTGACAAATAGCTGAGCATCATAGAGCTTGGGCGTGAACCAATTACCGTCGCTCTTAATGGTCGTCCAATTGCTTTCTTTCGAGTGGATAGTGTATGAATACTGGCCTTTTCCCCAGACGGATGAGTTGTCGATAACGAAACCGTGTGTCAGTAAGAAGTTCTCAACAACGAACAATAATCTCGCTTCCGATATATCAGTTTCGATAGCAACTCGTCGATTGGTTTCATGCATGTAGTAGGGAGGCGTTGTGGCGAGAACCGCAAAGCCAGCGACTGATAATATGCCCATCCTTAGGGCCCTCATTATCTGTGACGAGTCTAGAAGAAATGAGCTCTCAGTCGTGCGCCGACTGAAAAGCCAATAACACACTGGCAGTACGACGAGGGCAAGCAAGTCTGATGGGTCTTTTGTAACGATTCCACCGGGCACTCCTGTTTTGTACGATAGAAGCGATAGCCACTCATCAATCGGAAGCATCTTGAGCAATACGAACGAAATGGCTGTTATTATGTGAAGCAGGACAACATAGGATCTTGTATTTCGCCAGCGACTGCCCAAGGCGGTTAACAAGAACACAAAGACTACTAGACCAGAAAAATCGCTTAACTTCCCGGTCAACCATCCGGGATAGCGTGACTTGAGAACAAAGTCGTTGAGTAAAAGGACGGCCAGCGAGACCAAAAAGAACGGCTGAAAAGCGAGGTTAAAACCCTTCTTCATACGGCCATGAGACCTTTCCGATTGAAGTATAGGGATCGTAGCGTAGATTGGCAAGTCTCTATTGTGCCCCCCCTACACCACCCCCACTGCCAGCATATACTCAAGTAACTTGATCGCTCCCGATTTACCCTTTTCGCCGATCTCAAGTTCGGGGCCGACACAAACCGGGCACCCCGACAAACACCCGCACTTGCGAATATGATTGATCGTCGTTTCAAACAGGCGGTCGGCCTCAGAATAGATCTTCCGTGCTAAGCCAACGCCACCGGGAATATTCTCATAGATATACAGTGTCGGCCGCTCAGTGAATGGCGCCCGTACCTGCGAGATTGATCGCAGGTCGCGCGAGTCGCACATCACCCAAAGCGGCGCCATCTGTCCCATGATATTCGCCAGCGCCCGGAGCGCCCCGCCAAAGTCTGCGCCGGAGATTCCCAGCTTGAACGGAATATCGCCCGGGAACGAATACCAAAACGCCTCAGTGTGCATTTCGAGTTCCGGCAGTTTAAGTTCCCCCGAACCGATATTCTCGTGCGTCTGAAATTTGATCTTCTTGAAGAGCACCGTCACCGACGTAACCGACACTTCGCCGACATGCAACTTGGCGTCATCCATCGCGTTGGTTTCATCGTGCACCGCCAGCACTTTCAAGTCCGACTTGGTCTCGGCGTCAGTGTAGTAGTCAACTTCGACTTCCTTCACATACGCCTTCTTGCCATCCCAATCGAGCGTTGTCACCTGAAATTGCCTCGCACCGTGTAAGTAAATCGCCTCTGGATGCAAAAAGACCGGCGCGGAAAACCAATCGACCTCACCGATCACCTCGGCATTATTTGATTCATTCAAAATGACAAAGTTATCCGGCGAGGCCGACCTCAGCGATACCTCCTGAGCCGGATAAATCTCCGAGGACCAATGGTACCGGTCGTTCGCTTTTCGCACGACATTTTGCTGGGTCAAATAATCCAGAATCTTTCCGGCATTCTGATCCTCGCGGTATTCTTCCATATCAAACGGCAATTCAAACGCCGCGCACTTCAGATGTGATGTCTTGATGATCAAATTGTCAGGATCAATCACCCCCGACTCAGGCGAGCGTTCAAAAATGTATTTCGGCTCCGCGCACAGGAACTGATTGATCGCAGTCGAGTTTGCGACAAGTATTGTCAATGATGTCCCAGAGCGCCGGCCTGCTCGTCCCGCCTGTTGCCAGAGCGAGGCAATCGTGCCGGGGAAACCAACAATAATCGATACATCAAGCGATCCAACATCAATGCCAAGCTCAAGCGCATTAGTCGAAACGACTCCCGTCACCGCTCCACTGCGAAGTCCCTGTTCGATCCGTCGCCGTTCGTTGGGCAGATACCCGCCACGATACCCGGCGATATTGATCCCCTGCCCAAAGTCTCCTTTGAGCTCTCGTTGCAGATAAG
This sequence comes from uncultured Ignavibacteriales bacterium, assembly GCA_964571235.1. Classification (GTDB taxonomy): domain Bacteria; phylum Zixibacteria; class MSB-5A5; order GN15; family FEB-12; genus JACRAV01. The sequence continues at coordinate 303,806 of CAZNAI010000007.1, forward strand.
TCAACAATACTTCGACATATAACCGGTAATGGGCGAATACAATCGTCTGCACTTTCTCTCGCAAGAACAGTGCCGCTAAGTGCGCCGCTTCATTTAGCGATGACTTACGAATGCCAAGTTGCTTGTTTACTACCGGTGGATTGTACAGCACAAAGTGCCGCTCCCCCGAAGGAGCTCCGTTGTTATCAATAGTCGTTACTTTTCGTCCGATAATTCGTCCCGCCAGTTCCCCCGGATTGGCAATCGTTGCGGAACAACAGATGAACTGCGGATTCGAGCCGTAGAATGCGCAGATTCGCTTCAGGCGCTTAATGACATTGGCGAGGTGGGACCCGAACACCCCACGGTAGGTATGCGTTTCGTCTATCACCACATACTTCAGATTTTCAAACAGTTTGATCCATTTGGTATGATGCGGCAGGATGCCGGCGTGAAGCATATCCGGATTGGTCACCACAATATGCCCGGCTGAGCGAATCGCCCGTCGCGCGGTCTGCGGCGTGTCGCCGTCAAACGTGTATGTCTTGATATCGACATCAAGCTTCTGAATGAAATCGTATAACTCGGCAAGTTGATCCTGCGACAGCGCCTTGGTAGGGAAGAGGTACAATGCCCGCGCATTGGGATCTTTCAATATTGAATTCAACACCGGCAAATTATAGCAGAGAGTTTTCCCCGACGCCGTCGGGGTCACCACGACGACATCTTCTCCCGCCATGACCTTTGTTACCGCCTCGGCCTGATGAGTGTACAGCTTGGTAATGCCGCGATTGGCCAGTGTGGCGGTCAGTCGTTTATCAATATTAGATGGGAAATCGGCGTACTTTGGTTCACGCGCTGGAAGTGTCCGCCAATGGGCAATGCACGGCGCTATTGCCGGATCGGTCTTGAGAAAATCGAGAATTTGTTCAAGCGTCATGGCGAGCCATGTCTAACTTGCGCTGGTCAGTTGACGGCGACATATGTCACAAAACTTATCGGACTTGGAATCGATATCGAGCATCATCTGACTGAAATAATTCACACATTTCGGATTGCGACACTCGCCCAGTTCAAACAGGTGCGCCAACTGGTGGATCACCTCTTTGTACAACCGAGGGTAGATCTTCCCTTCATCCTCGGGTAGCCCGTAAAACTCCTGCCGAATATGATACAGCGAGACAATCGCCGTCCCTGAAAGGACATCACAGCAACCCATCACATAGACCTCGTCCGGGAGATACAGGTCTTCTTCGCAAACGGCAATCACTTTCTCACGGGAGTTGGCCTTGGTTCGTTCAATTTTCGAAAGGACCACTTGGGCGTAGTATTGGTTGCGGACAACGTTGTACGCCTCAGAGGGGAGTTTCATACCTTTCAGAATGTCGATCGAGCGATTGAACACCGGCCCGATATTTCCAGCCAGCTTATTGACCAGCATGAAATCGACTTCCCCCATCGGGACAACCACAACTTTTGATTTCAGCAAAGACATCGTGCAGTATTTACTCGGCGGTAAAGAACTTGGTGTTTGATCCAGTAGGGGAGACCTTGACTTCGGATTTAGTCGCACACTTGGGGCACCAGCCGACAAAAGCACTCCCGCCGGCATTCAGATAGATACGGGCATAGACATTACAGCACTTGAAATGCATCCCGATAAACGGCCGCTTGGTCGGTTGAGGTTTGGTTTCCACAGCGAGGCAATATAACACTATTTGGCCGACTGCAATTCTCTGAAAATGCTCACTCCCGCCGAAGTCCCAATCCGGTCGGCCCCGGCCGTAATCAGCTTCTGGCAGGCCTCAAGCGTTCGAATTCCACCCGAGGCCTTCACTTTTATTCTCCCTCCTGCCAATCTCACGATAGTCTCGATTTGCTCCACCGTGCACCCGCCGAAAAATCCAGTTGAGCTTTTCACGAATTCCGCCCCCGCATTCACCGACATTTCAACGGCCTGCTCAATCTGCGCAGGGGAAAGCGCACCAACTTCGAGGATTACTTTCAGGGTTACTTCCGGCGGCAGATTCCGCCGTACTTTTCGAATATCCGCCTCATATTCTGAAAGTCGATTGTCAATGAGAAGCCCCCTGTTGGCGACCATGTCGATTTCAGTAGCGCCGTCATCGACCGCCGACAATGCCTCAATCACTTTTGTCTCGGTACGGCATTTCCCCAGTGGAAACGAGACTACCGAGACTATCCCGATTTTCGTTCCACGAAGACTCTCCGCCGCCCAAGTTACATCGCACGGATTCACACAGACCGCGCCGAAGTGAAATTCAGCCGCTTCCTGGCACAGCGCCACAATTTCCCGTTCGATTGCCTCGGGCTTGAGAAGAGTGTGGTCGATGAGGCGGGAGAGAACTGTCAGTGATTCGGGTTGCATTAATACTTCTTCGAGATTACTTCTGCCTTGGTAATCCAACCTTCAGGTTGGGCTCTTTGTTTTTTACACTTACGTGGCGGGTTCGAAGACGGCCCCGCCCTACAAACGCTTCAACTCAACTCACTCCAAAACGACTTCCCCGGAAACGTCACATCCAACTCAAAATATTCCGCCAACGTCGAGGCAACATCGGCGAAAGTCTCCCGTATCCCGAGATTGACTCCGTGATTGATACCATGGCCGTACACTAAGAGTGGTACATATTCCCTCGAGTGGTCAGTTGAAGTCTTGACCGTCGGATCGCACCCGTGGTCGGCGGTTATTATCAGAAGATCATCCGGACGCAATTTGCCTAATAGTGCCGCCAGCGAGCAGTCAAACTCCTCAAGCGATATGGCAAAGTTCCTCTCATCATTGCGGTGGCCCCACAACTGATCGAAATCAACCAGATTGGCAAAAATGAGTGCGTGATCGCGATCAGATTCTACCGCCGAGATCAATTGCCCCATCACTTCGCCGTTGTTAGCAGTTTTGAATGCCTTCGAGATTCCCTGTCCGGCAAACAAGTCGTAAATCTTTCCTATCGATAAAACTCGGCGGCCCCGCTTGACCAATTCATCCAACAGCGTCGCGCGGGGAGGAAGGCGCGAGAAGTCTTTTCGGCGTGAAGTGCGGGTAAATGCCCCCGGTTCGCCAATAAACGGCCGCGCGATTACCCGGCCGACATCGTACTGTCCGGTACACAACTCACGCGCCATTTTGCAGATCTCATATTGTTGCTCGATTGGATACAATCTTTCGTGCGCCGCAATTTGAAAAACCGAATCGGCCGAGGTATACAAAATCAATGCGCCAGTCTTCAGATGTTCTTCACCCAATCGATCAATTATCTCGGTGCCGCTGGCCGCTACATTTCCAATTGTTGCCACCCCCGTTTTCGTCTCAAAGGCCGACACCAGATCGGCTGGAAAGCCGTTTGGGAAAACCGGGAAGGGGGCATCCAGTTCCACGCCCGCAATTTCCCAATGGCCAGTGGTCGAATCTTTTCCCGGCGATTTCTCCGCCATTTTTCCGTAGGCCGCAATCGGACAATCACTCGGCGGTACACCCCGAATCGGGACAATATTCCCCAGCCCCAATTTCTGGCAGTTGGGCATGTCAACTCCGCCGACTGCCTCCGAAACATGTGGAATAGTCGATGACCCCTGGTCGCCGTATTCCGCCGCGTCAAGAAGTTCACCCACCCCGCAGGCATCGAGAATAATAATGATTGCTCGTCCGGATTTCATGTTGGCAATGTACGAGTTTTATCAAAATGAAAAAAGGTGTCAGGCGGGGGTGCCTGACACCAAATAATTCGTGCGAGGCAGGCGACTACCTGCCCGAAACATTGCTCCAATTACTGCTTCGCGATACCCTTCAAATCGTACGTCACCTGGTAGTCGGCATGCACAGTATACGACATCTCAGTCCCGCCTTTGATTTTCTCACGGTCGCCCTCAAGCACCCATCGCTCAGTCTGCGCAACAGTGATACCATCTTTGACCGCATGATACATTGTCCCTTCGTTGGACAACCTGTCAACACCGTGTCTTTTGGTGCTGTCATCCGGCATCGCGTCAAACGGAATTACCATCTTGCCGGAGTATCCCAGCGCCACACACTTGTACCCCTGTTTCTCCTCGACACCCTTTATTGTGTAATCGGTCGAAACCTGCAAAGGTGCGCCGTTCACTGTGACTTCATACGTCTGTGTCCAGGTGTATCCGACCGGCACCGCCGCGTCCGGAAAAACCGGTGTCCCTTGCCGGAAATATTCTTTCATGTAGGCCATGTTGTCAGCGCCGCTCTTGACCGTGGCATACTCTAAATCGACAATCCGACCACTGGGAGCGATATAAATCGTCATATCAGGCGAGGTCTGGGTGGTGTCGGTTTCTGTCGAATCCATCAGGTTGAGCGAATGGTAACTCGATTCCATTTTCTGCTGGATTTCCCAGGTAGTATCATCGACCACTCGCCGCACTGTGTAGGTAATCGTCGAGGTTACCGTATTCTCGCGGTTGGTCGCTATCGAGTCCTGTTCTTTGGAAATAATCGTTCCCTTGGATACCTGCTGATAGCTAAACACCGAACCAGCGGAATACTTGTACTGGAGGCGGTAGGTTGGCGTTGAGGTACCACAACTCAAGACTGCCAGAAATACCAGACAGGACACTCCTGCCAGGGTGAGGGATTTCTTCATTTGGTCTCCTTGCTCCGGTTAATATACGCGCAACAAGCCGGGGAGACAGTTAAAACGACCAACCATTCCCGGTCCGCCGGCCAATATACAGGCCGTTCCGATCCGGCGCTGGTCGCCGATTGACAGCACTTCGCCCTCGGAAACAAGCAGTTCGTCGGCTAATGCCTGCGCAACGATAATCTGGCCTTCGGGGCCATGAATGACCACCGCCGGTTGCTCATGTTTGGAGCCAACCACCAGAACACCCACCAGTAGCGCTATCGATGCCGCCACCGAAAGAACAGAGCGCAAGAGCGGGGAGTAGGCACTGTCTGAAAGCGCCGGGGCTCGCTTGGCCTCATTGGGTGCATCGGACAGAACTGTCCTGGCGATGATTCGTTCCCGAGAGTCATCCCAGTAACCAAGGTGAGGCTCGGTCTCTGGGCGGGTTGTTGCCAGTGCTTGCCTTGTCGACTGCAGTGAGGCGAGTTCATCGCGGCAGGTGATACAGTCGTTAAGGTGCGCGTCGGCGTTGGCCCTCTGATCGGCACTCAACTCGCCGTCGATATACCGGTCGAGTAGCATCCGAAATTCAAGGCACGTCATTGTTTCTCCTTTCCGGCCAGCCGCCTGGCCAGAAGTTTCTTAAGCTTGGAACGGGCAATGTGAAGGTTCGAGCGAACGGTTGCTTCCGGGCAGTCAAGCATCTGGGCGATCTCCGGCTTTGAGTATCCTTCCACATCGTGGAGGATCGCCGTCAGCTTTTGGCGGGGGGGAAGCGTATCCAGCGCTTTACGAATCTCCACCAACAATCGCTTGTCATTCAGAATTTCGCCGGGGGTGCGAACCCGTCGCGACAGATCCAGTTGCAAATTGCCCGGCAGTTCAGTCAGGTCCTCGGTGGCTGTCGCCTGGCTCTTTCGTTTCCGCACCAAATCTATCGCATAGTTCGACGCAATCCGAATCACAAACGATGTGAAATTTGCTACATCAGAAAGCTCCTTTCGCTTTCGGTATACTCGTACAAACGTCTCCTGCAAGACTTCGTCGGCATCGAGATGATTCCCCAGTACCTGGTAAGCCAGAAAGTAGACTTTCTTTTGAAAGCGCTCTACCAGCTCGCTAAACGCGGCGTTGTCACCCTTGACAAATCTCTCTACCAGCGCCGGGATCGTCTCACTGCTCATCTACCTTCGTACCTTCTTAAAGACGATTTGAACCTATCCGGCGTTCAATTGTTGTAAATTGGTTGACGACGCCATCGCGACAGCTTATGCTTGCTCGATTGCTTTGTCAATGTCTTTTTACGGCAATGAGTTAGAGGACGACCCAAACGTATGGCCACCGCCGACATCCACGCCCACAGATACCGCTTTTTTTGGGTGGGAGCGATTGGCACCTTTATGGCTACCCTCGACGGCTCTATTCTCAATGTTGCTTTGCCCTCGATATCGTCATCGCTGAACTGTGATATTCACGTTGTGGCCTGGGTGCTTTTGGCCTACTCGCTCACACTGGTTTCGCTCATGCTTCCCTTTGGTGCGCTCACCCAAATCCGCGGGTACCTCTTCGCCTATCGCTTTGGCTATCTGGCATTCATGGCCGGTTCACTTTTGTGCGCACTTAGTCATTCAATTGAATTTCTCATTTTCGGCCGAATAGTTCAAGCGACCGGCACCGCCATGTTCGCCGCTGTTGGTCCCGGCATGGTCACCACTGTTTTTCCCAAGGAAGAACGGGGGAAGGGGATCGGACTAATGGTGATGATGGTCTCCGCTGGCTTCATGGTCGGCCCGCCCCTCGGTGGTTTTCTCTTGAAATTCTGGACCTGGCAATCACTCTTTCTGCTCAACCTGCCGATCGGTTTTTTTGGCCTGTACATGGTCGCCCGATATTTTCCATTACTTCAGCACCCGGTAGTCAAACGCAAACTGCCCTTGCTTGGAGCGGCTTCAATCGCCTTGGCGCTGGTTGCGCTTGTCTTCGGGCTCAACTCGCTTAATGATCACTCATTCGGCGATCCAGTTATCTGGGGTTCGGCGCTCGTCTCACTCTTTGCTTTTGGACTTTTCATCTACGCGGAGAATCGTACCGACAATGTCTTGATCGGACTGTCGCTGTTTAAGAATCGCCAGTTCGCCGGCGCCATCGCCTCGCAATCGGCCCACTTTGTGGCGTCATCGGGTCCATTTGTGCTTATCCCGTTTTATCTGGAAAAAGTCCGGCATTTGGAGCCGAGTCAGGTCGGTATGTATCTGGTAATCGTCCCCATTTCGATGTTCACCTTAGCGCCACTGGCTGGCCGAGTCTCCGATAAAATCGGCTTTCGTATCCTGACCATTCTGGGCATGATCGGCCTTGCCGCCGGATTGTTCATGCTCTCCCGTCTCGATGTCGACTCGCCCCTCTCATATCTGGCCTGGTCGCTGGCGGTCACCGGCGCAGGCGTGGGCCTCTTCAGCACCCCGAATTCTTCAGCCATGATGGGAGCGGTGCGCGACGACCAACGCGCGGTTTCCTCAAGTATTCTCGCCACCAACCGAAATATCGGGATGTCGCTCGGTGTGGCGCTTGCCACTGGCCTCTTTTCTTTTTTCCAGGCACGTTATCAGACCTTAGGCGATGCACAAGCAGTCTTCGTTCGAGCCTATCGTCCGGTTGCGTATGTAGGAGTAGCCATCGCCCTTGTGGGTGTCGTTTTGTGCCTTATCCGGACAGATCGCCAAACCGGTTGACAGACCCGTTCCAGCGGCGTATCTTCGCCGCTCCAAAGATATGGGGCCATAGCTCAGCTGGGAGAGCGCTTGACTGGCAGTCAAGAGGTCGGGAGTTCGATCCTCCCTGGCTCCAAAAAAATCCTCGTGTGCGCCCCGTTTCGGGGCGCAACCCTTTTGTGGGCAATCCGTATCCCTTATTAGATAAGGAATCATCAAACGCAACGGAGGACCACCCTCATGCCTCGATTTACCCGCCCCCTTTGGGCTCTCGCCGCCACCGCCATACTCGGCTCGGCGGTTAGCGCCGCCACGCTCCTCGACCAACCATTCCCGACCCGCAATCGCCTTGACGTCGTCGGGTTCGAACTGACCAAACCGGGGGAGATCACAATCGACGCCGCCGGACTGGGCGCTTCCAACGCCGACGAACTGGTCGCCTACGCCTGGATTATCGATCACCAGACCCGCAAAGTAGTCTGGGAGATGCAACGCTCCGAAACCGATCGCTCGTGGGGAAAGAAGTACCTCCGCAAAGCGGCACAGGATCAGGTCTTTTCGCGCGGCAAGTATGAACTATACATCTACACTGGCGACGACCAGACCTGGTTTTTCGACACCGGCGACAAGTCGGTGGTCAATGTTATCGGTGGACTCTTCTCTGGCAACAGCCGTAGCTTTCGCGAACAACTCGCCGACTGCTATGTGAAACTGGAATCAAACGACATCAGTGCGACAGAATTCAAACAGTTTGACCCCGACGGCAAAGTCCCCGGCGCTCTCTTTGAAGCGAACAAGCTCGACGACGACGAATATATCGAACAGGCCTTCACGCTGGACAAGCCGACAAATCTCCGCGTTTACATGCTCCTTGAAGACCCGTCCGGCTATGACACACCGGTCGACTTCGGCTGGATTGTCAATGCCGACACCCGCGAGACAGTCTGGTCGGCGGCCGAAGAACGCTCGCTCCGCGCGGGTGGTGGCAAGAAGAACCGCAAAGTCGATGCCGACGTTTCCCTCGCCAAGGGTAACTACATTCTCTGCTACACCACCGATGATTCCCACTCGTATCGTCGATTCAACGCACCGCCGCCGTATGATCCTCTGAATTGGGGCGTGACGCTCCTTCCGGGAAGCGGATTCGAGCCGGCCTCTTTTCATCTGTCCAAACTCCCGGCCGATCCTGATCCGCTGATTGATCTGACCGAAGTCGGCGACGGTGAATCGCGCGAAGCGAAATTCACCCTCACCAAAGAGACGCGTCTTCGTGTCCGAGCCATCGGCGAATGGAGTTCCGGTGATGACGAATTCGTCGATTACGGATGGATCGAGTCAGAGGGAAGTAGCCGTGTAGTCTGGGAAATGACTGACCGCAACACCCGGTATGCCGGTGGCGCCGACAAGAATCGCATTTTTGAAGGAGAAGTTACTCTCCCTGCCGGCGATTATGTCGTGTCGTACACCACCGACGATTCTCATTCATACGAAGACTGGAACTCAGGACATCCGTGGCTGGAGCATGCCTGGGGTATCGCACTCTATCCGGGGCAAGGATTCGACGCCTCTGCATTCAAGACGTCTTCGAAAACTGGCGACAATCGCTACCACAAGAACCGTTCTCGTGGACGCGGCAATAGCCGCTCAGGATTGTAATTCTTCGTAGGGCAGGCTTGTCTTCAAGCCTGCACTGCTAGGCAGACTTGTTGATGTGAAAAGAAGATTGTAAGTCGGTGTTCCGATGTCCCCCGCCGCGAAGCGTGGCGGGGGACGAGAAACCCGCCATCGGTGCCTGAAACCGCATCGATATAAAACGGCCCAGCCCCAAAGTCGAGACAAAGTCTCGCCGCCATCTGCGTATTGAGAGGCCGCCACCCCTGCAGGCGGCCTCGATTTTTTGTCTCTTCCGCTCAAATCATGTCTGCCTTGGGCGCCTTCTTGACATTCTATAGTGAACATGGATTATTTGAGTCTTCGCATTGGAGTGAGGCACAGCAATTGAGCGATCTCATTGCGGTGCCCGGGAGTTCAGTGAATTCGAGTGCGGGAGGTGTATGAGTCAGGCCTTTGAAATTCTCATCGGGTTGTCGACAGCAAACCTGTGCATGCTGTTGGGAGCAACGATTTATGAATCAGCCGTTATGGCTCCAAATTACGTAAGAGGCACCACAGCCCTTAAGCACATTCGAGCGTTCTTCGTTGCATCAAACCCGGCGAAATACTTTCGCCCCTTTTCAGCCATCACCCAGATACTCTTGCTGATCTCGGTTGTCTTTTCGTTCTTGATAAACTCAAGTGACGCGCGGTGGTATCTGCTCGCCTCGTTTGCCGGGCTTGTCATAACCGATATCATTACGTTTACCGTGCACTATCCACGGAACAGAGTTCTTTTCGTCGACCAGCTCGACCGGCCAGCGGGCGAATATGAAAAGATCGCCCGTGAATGGGCGGCCTGGAACATGGTACGAATCGTCCTACTAGTTATTGCTGGATTGGCATCATTCGTCGCACTAGTCAAATTGTGAACTCTAATCCAAAACAACAGCCGACCGCTTGAAGCGGCCAGCTGTTTGTCATAGGAATAGGAAGGCGGAATTATCACGCGTGCGGAGGGGTAGGACCACCCTGATGTTCGCGGGCATATTTCGCCGCGATCGGGTAGTAGATCAAAAACGCCAGTCCACCGAAAATCAACATCAGGCCGACCGTGCCGCCGTCGTTCATGTCGTACGGCAGGAACTGCGAGATAAGGGCCGCCGCGCCAATGGCTACCAGCACCATACCCCATTTCAGGTTGGCCAGGTGGGAGTGGCCGTTGCCGGCCCCCCAGATATATCTGGCCTTTTCGTCGACCATTCCTTTTTCAATCAGTTTGTTGCGGAGCCGTGACTCGGACACGACCCGGACTATCCCGATGATTCCGCCGAAGATCACCAGTAGCACAAATACCGGAGTTAAGTCGCCCATATGTTCCTCCTTTGGAAGGTTTGCTCAATTTCGTTCTTCTGCCCATAAGACCGCCCCGCACCCCCGTAAGTTGCAGTGGGGGAGAGTGCAACATTTCGAGCGGTCGACCGTCTAACTACCATATGGACGCCACCTTAGACCAATCGCTACCCCTTGTCGACGCCGTCCTGGCGGGCAACAAATCGGCCTATCGGGAACTGATCAATCGCCACCGGCGACTGGTCGAGGTGATTGTGGCGCGTATGGTGGCCAATGAGGAAGACCGGCGGGATCTGGCACAGGAGATCTTCGTCAAAGTCTACGAACGTCTGGATCAGTTCCAACGAACAGCCAAGTTCTCCACCTGGATTTCACGGGTCGCGATCAACACCTGCCTAAACCACCTTGAGAAAAAGCGGGTGCCGCTCTACGAAGACGAAGTCACTAACGAGACCACCGTCGACGACTGCCAGCTCGATACCGAATCCCCGCATGAATTCGCCGAGGATCGCAATCTGGCTGTGCGGCTTTCTGAAGAGATAGACCGGCTCCCGGTTCTGCAGGGGACAATTCTCTCGCTCTATCATTTGCAGGAAATGTCGTATACCGAAATCTCCGGCCTTATGAAACTCCCGGAAGGGACAGTCAAAAGTTATTTGCATCGCGCCCGGAATCTCTTGAAACGCAGGCTCTCCGACAAGTACGCTCCGGAGGATCTATGTCAGTAGAAAACCTCTGCCGGGCGACTTTGCAGGAGATGCTGGACCACGGCTCGCTTAGGTCCAAAGCGGCGGTGCATCATTTGCGCGTCTGCGGGCATTGCCGCGCCCAGTTTACTTCGTTTGCCCATGCCTGGTCGCAAATGGGGTCGGCCGGCTCGGCACGATCTGATGATCGATTCGCCGATCAGGTCTTTGGCCGGATTGAACACCGTGCTCGTCGTCGTCAATTTCTACGCGGCACGGTCTATGTCTTTGCGTCGATGATCGCGGCGACCGTGGCCTATTACTATGCCGGCGCCGAGATCTACCAAAATGCTCTGGTTCCTGTCTGGCAGGTACTTGTGAGTGCGGCGGTCAAACTTCCGACTATTGCCGTCTCCCTCTACACAGCTTTCAAAAGCATATGTACCGGCCCAGTGGTGGTTGCATTGGCCGCCGGTGTGGCGGTTGTCTGGGTGGCGATGCTTGACCGCGTCGCATCGTACATTCGTCTTCACCGGGCGTAGTTATAGTATTGCGGTACAAATAGAAAGAGCGGCCGGCGGCCGCTCTTTTTTTGTTTTGGCGATTTTCTCGGTTACAAGCAAAATGCCAGCGGAGTGAATGAGATATACAGGTAGTCGATCAGCGACGACAAATCGGCGATATCAACATTCCCGTCAAGAGAACCGTCGCAGTTCGCCTCCGAATAGCAGGCCAGCGGTATGAACGAGATATAGAGGTAATCAATCATGGCACTCAGGTCTGAAATATCAACATTCTGGTCGACCGACGCGTCAACGTTGCCCGCCGAACCAGCGCAACAGGCGGTCGATCCACATGCGCTGGGGACTCCGTTTGGGACTATCTTTGACACCTTTCCAGAGTTGTAGCCACAGATGTACAACTCGCCTCGCGCATCCTCGCCAAACGACGACAGGTCAAACGACCCTACAGCCCCCGCGAGTTCAGCAGTGTGGGTAACCGAATCAAACACCACCGTGCCATTGTAGCGCAGTGACACAATTTCGCCAGTGCAGAAGTCGCCGTAGAAGTACGCGCCTACCAGATCGGGGATCGCACATCCGCGATACACATACCCGCCGGTGATCGAACATCGTCCCGAATTGTGAGTGTACGTCACGACTGGCGACGTGAGTCCGCTCAGAGACTCACACCCGGAGTTTGGATTGTAGCAGTTATTCCCTTCCTTCAGTCGCCACCCATAGTTCTTAGCGACCATATCGCCGGCCGCCTGCCAGTCGATTTCTTCCACCGCCCCCTGACCGACATCGGCAATCCACAAATGGCCGGTGGCGCGATCGAATGAGAAACGCCACGGATTGCGAAGTCCCCAGGCCCAGATTTCCGGTCGAGCCGAATCAGCCGGCACACCGACAAACGGATTACTGCTCGGAATCTGATACCCCGGCGAATTACGAACATCAATGCGCAATATCTTGCCAAGCAACGAATCCAGATTCTGTGCCCTGTTTTGAGGATCGCCACCGGAGCCACCGTCACCCATGCCGATATACAGCATACTGTCAGTCGGCGAAAAGGCCATCATGCCGCCATTATGGTTGGAGTACGGTTGCGCAACCACCAGGAGCGTTTCTACCGTCGGATCAGCGATATCCGAACCAATGGACGCGTGGGCGCGAGCGATCACCGAGTTGCCGTCGGGCAAACCGGTATAGCTCACATAAAATATCCCTGTAGAGTCAAAGTCGGGTCCAAACGCCAACCCAAGCAGACCCTGCTCACTCCCGTCGCTCTTGATTGCCGAGGAGAGGTTTAGAAATGGCGCGCCAAGAAGAGTGCCGTTCTTGACTATCCGAATCTGTCCCGGTTTTTCAATAATAAACACACGCGCGGTGTCGGTGAGTGGCGCGGTGACAAGCACCGGACGATCCAGTCCGGTAGCGAATGGCACCGCCTTTATGGCTGTTCCGGCATGGCTGGTGATCGATTGGTCGGAACTGCAACCAAAAGTCAGCACTGCCAATAGTACGAGTCGCGAAATCTGCATCTATCTTCCTCTCACATCAGGTTCCCAGCATCACTTGAATGGTAAATCTCCACAATGTCCGCCGATAGGAATTATCGTGGAATATTGTTAGGACAGTGTTATAACAATATGCAGGAACGACAGTTCCCGCTAAGCGTGAAACTACTACAATATCTTGTATTTCGAGATTCTGTCAAGGCGAAAAGTGCGCTCGGACTGCGATCTTAAGCAGTACGCAACGATATAGTGAACCGATCCCAACCGGTGAACCTGTAACGGCCGAATCACTCGTGCTGATTCCCCCGACCCGACACTTTGGTAAACAATTTCAACTTCAGTCCCGCTTTCGACGGCCGCCGATAAATCGGCGTACGCAGAGGGTAGCTCCGCCTTTTCAGCCCGCCAATCGGCTAGAGTAGCGACGGCCATCTGTGCCTTCAGCTCATCCGCAGTATTGATAGTCGGAATGCGCTGGGTCGCGATTTGAAAAAGACGGCGCACCAGTTGGGCATCGGACAGTCCGCGATGTTCCTGACTCTGCGCAACTCCAAAATGCCGTGAGAGCGAAATGAGCGAATACGAAGCCAGGCCGGGGAAGTACCTGCGAAAAATATCAACCGTGTCCAGCACGAGATTCTGCGGCATCTCCATTTTCGCGCGGTCCATTTCGTTGCCGACAAACGATATATCAAACGGCGCGTTGTGAGCTATCAATATCGAATCAGTGCCGCAGAAATCGGCAAACTCTCGCAGTGCTATTGCTGAGTCCGGCGCTGTCGCAACCTGCTGATCGGTAATACCGTGAACTGCGGTTGCCTCGGCCGGGATTCGCCTCTGCGGGTTTATCAGCGACTGAAACTCTTCAACGTGATCTGACCCCAATCGAAATTTGACCGCCGCAATCTCGACCAATCGATTCGAGATAGCCCACAGGCCGGTCGTCTCGGTGTCAAACGCCACAAACGTAGCCCGTCCAAGCAAATCGACCCGGTTACTTTCAAAGTCCATACGGCAATTTCCCTCTTTTTCCACCAATTGACAACCGGCATTTGAGTCTTATCTTTACCGGAGAGGAAGTAAGCAATGTACCATCTTTCCAATCGCCAGATTCACACCGATCCGGTTGATTCCTTTGCCCGCAAGTACAACGCCCTGTGCGCCTCCGGCCTTCAGGACGAGTAGTTCGTCGGCCCATCATCGCGCTTTTCTCAATTCCCAAAATCGTTAACGTCTTGTCAGACTAGTATAGAGGAGAAGGTATCATGAGTGCCCAGGTTGTTACCATCAACGGTCAGGATATGACAGTCGAGCGGTTGGCCGCGATCTGTTACGAGTCGGCCAAAGTAAAAATCGCCCCCAAATCATTGTCAGCGGTCAAAGCCAATCGCAAAGTGATCGAGCGCAAGGTTGCCGCCGGAGTCCCCATTTACGGCGTCACCACCGGGATCGGCGAATTCGCCCGCATCTCTATCAACGCCACCCAAAGCGCCGAACTGCAAAAACGAATTGTTTATTCCCATTCTGCCGCTGTCGGCAAAGAGATTCCGGAATGCGACGTCCGCGCCGCAATGGCCCTTCGGCTTAACATGCTCTGCAAAGGTTTTTCCGGTGTCCGGCCGGTAATTGTCGAAACGCTGGCCGCCATGCTCAACAAGGGGGTGCATCCGGTCATCAACGAGAAAGGTTCGCTCGGCACCTCGGGTGATCTGTCGCCGCTTTCCCAAATGGCCGAGGTCGTAATGGGAGAGGGGAGAGCAATCTACAAAGGTCGACGCATGTCTGGCGGGGCCGCGATGAAAGCCGCAGGCATCAAGCCTGTCACGCTCACCTACAAAGAAGGACTCGGCCTCATTAACGGCACCCAGGCCTTTACGGGTGTCGGCGCACTGGCCATTCACTCCTCGCGTCTGCTCTCCAAAAACGCCATCATCGCCGCCGGCTTCACCGTCGACTGCATCAGCTCTACGTCAGCCTTCTCCGCCTTTGATCCGCGTGTCCACAAGATTCGCAATCATCGCGGGCAACAAGTGGTCGCCGAGAATATTCGCCGTCTGATCGCCGGTACCAAAACGCTCCCCGGCAACAAAGCCAAAGTGCAGGACGCCTACTCGCTCCGGTGCATTCCGCAAATTCTCGGCGCATCCCTTGACGCACTTGATCATGTCACCACCACTCACCTGTGCGAAATGAACGGTGTCTCGGACAACCCGCTCTTTTTTACCGCTGACGATGTCTATCTGGCCGCTGGCAACTTCCACGGTCAGCCCGTGGCCATGACCCAGGATTATCTGGCCATCGCGATATCCGAATTCGCCTCGCTTGCCGAACGACACACCAACCGACTGCTAAACCCGGTCCTCTCCGGACTGCCCGACTTTCTCGTCGAAGGTAAAGGGCTCAACTCGGGGCTAATGGTCTCTCAGTACACTTCGGCGGCGCTCGTGTCAGAAAACAAAATTCTGTCGCATCCCGCTGTTGTCGACAGCATTTCTGTTTCGGCCGATCAGGAAGACCATGTCTGTATGGGATCGGTCTCGGCGATGAAACTCACCGACGTCATCCGCAACACGGAAATCGTCGTCGCGATTCAACTGTTGTGTTGTGCCCAGGCAATGGATTTCCGTCGCCCGCTTACTGGCGGCAAAGGAAGCGAAGCGGCTTACAAAGTCATCCGCTCGAAAGTCAAACGGCTGATCAACGACCGGGTGTTGTACCCCGATATCAACGCGGTCACTGATTTAGTCCGCGACGGTTCCATCGTCGCCGCAGTCGAAAAAGCCGTCGGTCCGATCAAGCTGTATTAGTCTTATTTGGTGGGGGGCAGGCATCCTGCCTGCCCCTTTTCATAGACATTTGCGGTGTCAGGCCTCCCGGCCTGACACTGGTTTCATCCGCTGTAGGGCGGGTCCGTCTTCTAACCCGCCTACTTCTTTGTAGGTCGGCGTTCCGACAGCGCGTCATCTGACGTGCTGGAGAAACCCGACACTCTTGTCACAGCTTCGCCTCCGGCCTTGGCGTCGACAACTGATCGGCCACCTGAAAGAATACTCGCAATCGGCGTCTCATCGCGCCGACTGCGCTTTCATTTTGCGTCGAAATATCAGCATCCGATATTGAATCTGCCGTCCGCGAGACCAACGAAGTACGCGTGCGAAAATCGTCACGATACATGAACCGCCTCTCAATCATCCCGCCATTATTGGCATCGTTGACGAAAGCAAACCCGCTGTCAGACACATCAAACAAGTTTCTCCCCCAACTCTCGTGTTCATATTCGCCACCCAACACCCCCATCAGCGTCGGAATGACATCAATCTGCCCGCCTTCATTCCGGACTATTGCGGCCGAATCTCCGAGCAACTTCGGCGCATAAATCAACATCGGTATCTGAAATCCAAGAGGATCGAGCAGAAATCTATCCCCGCCCCGCTTGCAATGATCCGACACGAACACATAGACAGTCGAATCAAAAGCCGAGTGCGACTCAAACTGCGCAACAAAATCGCCAATCGCCTTGTCGGCGTAGAGCTGAACATTGTAAAGCCGCGACGTATCCGAGTTGTCTTTGTATCGTTGAACTGTTGAGTCAGGCAGGTCAAACGGCTCATGCAAAGAGAGAGTGAAGACCGTCAAATTGAACGGACGGGGAAGAGTATCGATCATAGTAACCAGTCGATCAAACACAACATGGTCCGGCACACCCCATTTGGCAAAGACATTCTCTTTACCAAAATAGGCATCGTCGAGCATCACATCGTACCCTTTGGTCGTCAGGAATCCCTGCATGTTGTCAAAAACGATATCGCCTCCATAGGCAAAGATGTTTTGATATCCGCGAACTTTGAGAATTTCCGAAATCGCTCGAAACGGATGCGCCGCGTTGTACCGCGTCATAATTGATCTACCCGGGAGTGACGGAAAACTGCAGAGTATCGCGCCGAGCCCGTAATTACTGCGTACACCGTTAGCGTAGAAGTCGGCGAACAGAATCCCGTGACTCGCAAGTGAATCAAATTGCGGCGTTAAGTCGCGTGGGTATCCCAAACATCCGGTCAATCGCCCCGACCAACTCTCCATGATAACAATCACGACATTGGCATTGAAACCCCACGGCGCGGGCTGTTGCTTGGTTATTCGCTTGAGAGATTTCTCCGGTTCCAACCATGTGTCATTCGGCTGGCCGAGCATTGCCTGCACCGTGTCGATCCCATCACTTAGCGGCACAAATGGAAACCGCTCCGACTCCGGCAAGTAACTTAGTCGTGGGTCATTCCCTTCTTCCATAGTCGCCCGACCGAGTGTATACACGCCATTGAGGCCAAGCTGATTGATAAAATGATTGTCGCTCCAATACGCCACCGACCAGCCGATAGGGGAGAGGCCCGTCCGCCCGCGAATTCCCAGAAATGTCAGAGCAAAGAAGACCACAAACCACGCCGGATATGCAAACCATCGCGCCTTGAATTCGATCGCCCGACTTGCACGCGTGAGCCTTCCGGTCCACCACCAGATCACAACGGTAATCGCCGCCCATCCAAAAATGAATGGATAGAACATCGGATCGGAAAATATCAAATGCCAGAATGTCCGCCCCTCGCCGAAGTATTCGTACGCCAGAAAATTGAGATGACTTCCCAGTTCATGATAGAAGCGTGAGTCTGCAAGCAATACGAGCGTCGAAAGCGAGAAGACCGCCGTGAGATAAATCCGTGTGCTCACCGAAACAAACTTGTTGCGCAGAGGAATCCAGGGGAGAAAAACCAGCAATGGCAGTAGTAGCCACAGAATTACTACTGTATCAAATCGCCATCCCACCGCAAACGCCCACACGATGTCAGTAATCGCCGCACCGTGAGACTGCTCTCGATTGACAACGAAAAAGACAAGTCTGCCAAGCTGAAAAATCACAAACCCGGTCGCGTAGGACCAAAATAGGAGCCGAAACTGAGCGGGAAGGGAGATGCGATCGAATTGAGAAAAAGTCTTGGCGGAGAAACGGTTCATTGCTCCCCCAAGAAACTACTTCAAGTCACACAGTCAAGCTCGATACGAAGTGGCGTCTGGCGTCTCGCGTGACTCTCTTTGGCAATTGGTAGCCGACCGCTCCGCGGTAGGACGGAAGAAAGAGGCTTCGACAAGCTCAGCCTGAAGTCAATTCGAAATTGTATCAGAACTTGTAAAGGAAACGGTTAGTTCTTGTAGGTCGAAACCCCTGCCGCGTCAGCGGTCGTCGGAACGGCGAGGTTTCGACATCTTGTGCTTTTTACACATCTTCCACCACCACCGCCGTGCCCCATACCAGGATTTCACATGCCCCCTGTGCAATACTCGATTGCGCAAATCGAATTGTCACAATGGCATTTGCTCCCAGCGCCTCGGCCTCGGCCACCATCCGGTCAAGCGACTGCTCGCGCGATTCGGCGATCAGTTTGGTGTAGTTAGTAACTTCGCCCCCCACGATATTTCGCATGAGTGCCATGAAATCCTGTCCGATATGCCGCGCCCGCACCGTGTTCCCCTTCACCAGTCCGATTGTTTTCACAATCTTCTTTCCGTGTATTTCGTGCGTGCTGGCTAAAATCACTTCTCGACCTCCGAATATCGCTCACGTTTGTAGGCAAAGAATCGCTCCCGAACAAGCGAGACAAGCAGAATAATCACGCCAATACAGCCGACAGTCAAACCAAACTTCAGCCACAGCGGTGCTTCCGGGTTAGCATAAAGACTTGAAAACGCCTGGAACAACCCGAACACCAAGAGAACAACCGCACCCAGCGAGGCCAACACCCATCCCGCGCCACGCTCAATCTTCTTATAGAGAGACTGCCAGTATGCCTCCCAGACTTCGTCGGGTAAATCGGCGTATTTCATCTGACCGGTGACCAGTTTCAAGCGGTTGAATTCCTTCAGTTCGGCTTTCAGCTCGGCGTTACGTTCCAGTTCCTGCTCAAACTCCCGGCGTTCGGCCGGATTCAATTCGTTATCTACGTACCCGGCGAGCAGTTGTTTCCACCGTTCATCCATGCGCGCCTCCCATGAGCGTGCCCAGTCGCTTCCGGGCGTAGTAGAGGCGCGACATGACTGTCCCCCGCGGGATATTCAAAAGCTCGGCAATTTCGTCGTACGACATATTCCTGAAATGATAAAGGGTAATGATCTCGCGGTCGTCGAACGACAGCTTGACCAAACAATCGCGCAGTCGCTCGATTTCCTCCCGCTTGATCAGATCGCTTTCCGGCGAATCCTCCGCCGAAACGAGGTAGTGAACATCATCAATATCAACTGTGCGCGATTTGGCAACCGTCCGCCGCTTCAACCATGTCCGCGCCAGATTGGCGATGATCGTGTAGAACCAGGGGAGAAACGGCTGTTCGGGTTTGTAGGTCGCCGCCGAGCGGTAGGCCCGCAGAAACGCCTCCTGCGAGATATCGTAGGCATCGTCGCGGTTGCCGACCAGCCCAAGCGCGGTCTGATAGGCCATCCGCTTGTGGCGTTCGACCAACAGCCGAAACGCCTTCTTATCGCCTGATTTCATACTTTCCAACAGCGCAGAATCGGTTGTCATTCCGTCGTCCGTCTCTCCGCCCGACAATCCGGTTTTCGCGGTCCTTTCACTGGTCATACCCCTGTAACAGACTATTATTCACCCCTATCAGCAAGTAAATTTTGAGCTTGCTCGGACACCCGGAGCAGGGCTGATTTGGGTAATCGCCATATCGATTTGACTTCACCCTGAGCTTGTCGAAGGGTCCACGGTTAGGGAGGCTTCGACAGGCTCAGCCTGAAGTCGGTTAAGCGCAAAGTGTCCAAGAGGTGGAGTGTATCGGGAGAGCGTCATTGCGAGTGTCCCGCGTCGCGCGGGAACGAAGCAATCACTCTTTGACTTCACCCTGAGCTTGTCGAAGGGCCGTTAGAAATTGTGCGTGGCGGACACTCCTGTCCGTCGCGAATTGGTAGCCGACCGCTCCGCGGTCGGTTCGTGCCGAATACAAAACGCACCGCCTAGCGGTGTGCTACCAGATAACAGGAGGATTGACATGCGTAAATCAATCATCATCGGAATGACACTGGCCGCATCAGCGGCATCCGCCACCGACATCCGCCCCAGCCAAATGGCCCACACCTTTTCCATCGTCTGCTACGACTCCGCCACCGGCCAGTTCGGCGCCGCGGTACAATCGCATTGGTTCAAAGTCGCCGATGTCATCTGGGCTGAGCCGGGTGTCGGCGCTGTCGCCACCCAATCGCTGGTCGATTTCACCTACGGCCCCCTCGGGCTTGAAATGCTCCGCCACGGCCGCTCGGCTTTCGCGACTCTGCAAGGTCTTTTGACCGCCGACTCCAACAACGCCGTCCGCCAGGTCGCCATCATCGATCACACCGGCGCAGTCGCCACCCATACCGGATCAAAGTGCATCGCCGAGGCCGGCCACCACACCGGCAAATTCTATTCCTGTCAGGCCAACCTGATGCACAAAAACACCGTCTGGGACGCCATGGCCACTGCCTTCGCGAACACCAAAGGCGATCTGGCTGAACGCATGATGTCCGCCCTTGAAGCCGCCCAGCGCGAAGGGGGAGACATTCGCGGCAAGCAATCGGCGGCGATGATTGTTGTGGCGGCCAAACCGACCGGCATGGTCTGGCGTGACCGACTGGTTGATCTGCGAGTCGACGATTCCCCCGAGCCGCTCCCTGAACTCCGCCGCCTGTTGAACATCACCCGCGCCTACGATCACATGAACAAAGGCGACGACTACTCCGCGCTGAAGAAATTCGATTCGTCAAATTACGAATACGCCGAGGCCGCCCGCCTCAATCCCGGCAATCTCGAAATCCAATTCTGGCACGCGGTCGGACTGGTCACCGCCGGCGAGGTCGACAGGTCCCTTCCGATCTTCCACGAAATCTTCAAGGCCGACACCCTCTGGCGGGTCCTGATCCCGCGTCTGGTGAAATCAGAGCTACTGCCGAATGAAGAGAAGATTATTCAGAAGATTGTGAAGCAGTGAGACAGTTATTGTAGGTCGAAATCCCTTGCCCCGCTTCAAGCGGGGTCGAGCGATAGCGAGAGGTTTCGACATCTTGAATCGAGATTGTTTTGCCGCGTCCTTCGACAAGCTCAGGATGACGCGTCTCGCAATGACGATGATTGGGGATTCTCTTTCGTAGGTCAACCTCGTCTTCGAGGTTGACATTCCATACCGAATTCAATACGGGCTTCGACTCCGCTCAGCCCGACGCTGACGCGCCCATCAATCATCATGCGTGAAATTGCAGCATCCCGACAGCTTCGTAAGAGACTAAGAAGCTGAGCAAAACTGACACTCTAACCTGATGTTGCGGTGATCGGAACGTCGCCCTGAGCGGAGTCGAAGGGCGTATGCTTATTTCCGCAAAACCTTCTCCGCCGGCAAGGCCATCATTCGCGACAACTCTTTGGTAATCCCGTCGTAATCCAGATGCGACACCGCAATCACCATCCGGCCGCCCGGCTTTTTCGTCTTTTCGGCGGCATAATGTGTGTCGGCTAACCGCGCGATTTGGTGCAGATGCGTCACGACTATGACCTGACTCTCTTCAGATAACTTCTTGATCTTCTGTCCAACTGCCACCGCCGTCTGTCCGCCGATACCAGCGTCGACTTCGTCGAATACCAACAGCGAATGCAAATGCTTGGAATTTTTCTTCGCCGCACTCTTGAGCGCCAACAAAACGCGCGAAATTTCTCCACCCGAAGCCGTTTTCACAAGCGACTTGAGCGGCTCGCCCGGATTGGCCGAGAAAACAAACCGCGCCGATTCAAGGCCGTGCTCGGTCGGACGCACCGCGCGGCCGTCGACAATCACTCCCGACGGATCATCCTCATGAATGAACTCAACATCAAACCCGCCATTGTCGATGGCCAGTTCACCGAATTCTTTTATGACCAGCTTGCGCAGATACGCCGCCGCCTTAACCCGAAGGTCGTGCAGTTCTTTCGCCTTGCCGACATACGCCGTTTCAAACCGTGTCTCGCGCTCTTCAAGTTCGGCGATATACTCTTCGGTGTCCGGATGTTCGCGCAATTTCTTTTGTATATTCTCAAGCGTTTTGACAATAGATTCTTCCGAGCCGCCATACTTTTTCTTCAGCGCATAGATTTCATCCAGACGAAGATTTATCTCCTCAAGCCGCTTGGGGTCGTCGGTCAGCGAGTTGCCGTATTGTTCGAGCGTTCTGCGAATATCTTCTACCCGATAATCAACATCCGCCAATTCAGTCAGCGGCTTATCCAGATATGGATCAATCGCCGCAATCTTGGAAAGCTCCCGCCGCGCCTGCCTGATCAGTTCCAACACCGAGCCGGCGTCACCATCTAGCAGTTCCTGAATAGCGCCGGCCCCGGCCATGAGCAGGCGTGACGAATCCAAGATCTTCCGCTCGCGCAGAAGTTCTTCTTCCTGCCCTGGCTTGATATCGGCCGTTTCTATCTCGCGTTGCTGAAAGAGGAGAAGGTCCCGCTCGGCGGCATACGATGCCTTTCGGTCGCGCACTCGCCTGAGTTCCCCCAGCGCTCTTTGCCACTGTTCGAACAAATCTTTGACTTCGGCTGAAAGTTTCTCAAGATCGGCGAACCTGTCGAGGAAGTAGAGGTGATTCTCTTCGTCCATCAGCATCTGGTTGGCATGTTGTCCGACAATCTCAGCAATCGGCGTGGTAACATCGCGAAGGGTCGTCAATGTCGAATTGGCACCGTTGATCCGGACCTTTGAAGATCCGTCCCGCGTTATCTCGCGTTCAACTGTGATACATTCATTACTGAGAAAATCTGCAAAGGTCGTCCGGTATGCGGCCGGGAGCTTCGAAACGTCGAACGTCGCGGTTACACTCGCCTTGTCCGCCCCATGCCGGATATACTCTTTGTCCGCCCGCTCACCCAGCGCCAGGCCGAGCGCGGTCACAATCACCGACTTGCCCGCACCGGTCTCGCCGGTCAATACCGACATCCCCGGGCCAAAGAGGAGTTCCGCCTCGGTCACCAGGGCGATATTCTGTATTTTCAGTTTCGTGAGCATCAGAGTCCGTAACTTTTCATCTCTTCCAATATCGAGGTCGCCTTATCGTGATCGCCGGCCGCTTCGGCTTTCGCGAGTTCGTCCTGCAATCGCGTCCGGATTCGCTTTTGCTTTCGCTCCACAAAGTCGCGCGTGCGGGCAATTGCCTCGCTGTCAATCTTATCAGGTTCCCAGTTCTCGGCCGCCAGTTCGGTGATGGCTGAAATTGCGTCGTTGTCTGAAAATCTGTCAACCAAAGATCGGGCGTCGATAGCGCCCGCCTGACGGTACTGATTGACCATCGCGGTATAGACCCGGCGGTACTGGGCCGACTCAAAATCGTCAGGGGACACCTGTAGTATAATATCGTCAATTGAACCGGGATTATTGAACAGAATAGACAGAAAGTTCCGCTCGAACTTGTTGGTCGAAGTGCCTGTGGCACGGCCGGTTGTGGCTGAGGTGGAAGCTGAGCCATCACGGCGCTTGGGCCCCGCGGTGAGTAGCTCTGGATTGACTCCCAGAGTATCGGCCGCCTCCTGCATGAAGATAGACCGACGAGTCGGGTCGGAAATTCGTGCGGCTAGTCCGCCGAGTTCTTTGACCAATTTTTCTTTGGCGATAATGCCTGTCTTTTCAAGAGCGACATCGCGCACCCGAAAGGGGATATACCGGGTTGCGTCATGAAGTAGCTCTTCGATCTTATCTCGTCCCCATTCACGGGCGACTGAATCCGGATCGTGCCCTTGCGGTGCACTGACTACTTTGACTTCGAGCCCAGCATCGAACAGCGCATCGACCGACCGTAGCGCCGCATTCTGACCCGCCGAGTCGGCGTCGAAAAAAAGAAAGACATCCTCGGCAAAGCGGGCCAATAGACGCGCCTGTTGTGGCGTGAACGCGGTCCCCGAGGACGCCACCACATTCTGCACTCCGGTCTGCCAGACCGAGATCAAATCGAAATACCCTTCAACTACAATCACCGCATTTTTCTCGCGGATAAAATCGCGGGCAAAGTTCAGCCCATACAACACATTCCCTTTGCTGTACAGGGGAGTCTCCGGCGAATTGATATACTTGGCCGCCTCTCCTTTCTTGAGAGTCCGCCCGCCAAACGCAATCGGTTTGCCGGTGAGATTGAAAATCGGGATCATCAAGCGCGTGCGAAACCGGTCGAAATACTTTTGGGTCTTATCTGATAAGAGCGCCAGTCCGGCTTTGGACAAGTCATCGCCGCTCAGATCTTTCGACGCCGCGAATTTCAACAGCCCGTCCCACTCCTCGCCGGAAAGCCCAAGCGAAAACTGCTCGATACTTTCGTCGGTGATTCCCCGCTTGGTGCGCAGATAGGAATCGAGCACCACTTTGTACTTTGGAAGGCGCAGTTGCTTCTTGAAATATTCCACCGCCACAGTGTGCGCAAAGTTCAGTTTTTCGGTTTCCTCGCGCTGAAAGTCCCGCTCGGTTTCCCGAATGACGATGTTTGCCTTCGCCGCCAGATGCCGTACGGCCTCGACAAACGACATCTTCTCATGCTCGATCAGAAACGTTATCGCATTCCCGCCCTTGCCACATCCGAAACAGTGAAAAATCTGACGGTCCGGATTTACCTGAAACGACGGCGTCTTTTCCGTATGAAACGGACAGACTGCCCAAAACGCCCGCCCCTTCTTTTTCAGGCGCAGATACTCACCGACAATTTGCACAATGTCGGTCGCCTGGCGAATCTGATCTATCGTCTCGGGAGGTATCATGATTTGAGCGTCACAATCGTCACTCCGGCGCCGCCTTCGTTCCAGTCGCCCAGCCGGATTGTGGCGACATCGCGGTGCTTTTTCAGATATTCACTCAATGTTCGCCGGAGCGTTCCGGTCCCCTTGCCATGGATGACATACACCTGATGGATTCCGCCGACCACCGCTTTGTCCAAAAACCGGTCGAGCGCTTCAATAGCTTCTTCGCCGGTCATCCCGCGCAGATGAATCTCCGGAGTGGTCACACTCTCGGCATTGACATGCGACACCGACCGCATCGGCCTGCCCGGTGTTTCGATTGCCAGTTTTTGCAGACTGCGAAGCTCCACCACGGTCGTGATATTTCCCACCCGTACTCTTGCCTTGTCTGCGCCGACCAGACCGACTATGTCGCCATCCTGACCGAGATCGATCAAATGAACACGATCACCTTCGCTGAATCTGTCCAGCGCCCGACGCGGCGGCTTCTTGCTGATCACACTTTTCTGTTTCCCGACCTCGTCGCCCAGTGACTTAAGCGTCTGGTGCATCTGCTTAATTGCTTCGGCCGAGGCTCCCGTCTTGCGAATCTCTCCAACCAGCCGCTCGGTTTCCTTCCGGGTCATATCCAATAGAGTCTCGGTCTCAGCCAACTGCTTTTTCTTTTCTGCCTCAACCTCGACTTTGAGTTTGTCGGCCAGCGTTCGATACTTCGTTTCCGCTTCCTGTGCGTCAAGCAGACGCTGGCTCAAATTGATCTTGTCCGTGCGGACTGTGGCCAGTTCAGCCTCCAGCGACGAAATCAGCGCAGTAAGCGACCGTTCCCCCGATCCGATTAACTCCGATGCCCTCCCGCAAATTTCCTGCGGCATTCCGAGGCGACTGGCGATTTCGACTGCATACGAGGATCCCGGTATCCCCAGTTGTAGATGATAGGTAGGGGAGAGGGACTGCCGGTCAAACGAAAGCGAGGCGTTTTCTATCTCCGGATTCTCAAGCGCGAGTGTCTTAAGCTGCGAGTAGTGAGTAGTGACAATCATCCGAGCATCCGATTTCACCAAATGCATGACAATCGATTCGGCCAGCGCCGCCCCTTCTTTCGGATCAGTCCCGGCGCCGATTTCATCAAAGAGAACAAGTGTCTTTGCATCGGCGGCGGTGATTGCCGAAATGATATTGGTAATGTGCGAGGAAAAAGTAGACAGCGACAATTCAATCGATTGCTCATCGCCAATATCGGCAAAGACCTGCGAAAATATTCCCACTGTGCTGGTTTCCCGCGCCGGAATCGGAAGACCGGTCATCGCCATCAATGTCAGAAGTCCAAATGTCTTAAGCGCAATTGTCTTTCCGCCGGTATTCGGCCCGGTGATCAACACCGCCGGCCGGTCATCATTAAGAGTGAGTGACAGCGGAACAACTTTGGTGACATCCTTCAATTTCAAAATCAACAGTGGATGTCTCGCCTCAACCAAACTCACACTTGCCGCTCTATCAGTCTTCGGCCGATTCGACTTTGTCTCGCTCGCCAACAACGCCGCCGCATGAAACGAATCAAGTTGCCCTATGATCTGCCAGTTTTCAAGTAGCGCCGACGCCCTCAATCCGATCTCCCGCGTAATCGCCCGCAATATCCTGTCAATCTCCAGCCGCTCTTCTTGAAGTAGCATATTGAGCCGGTTGTTCATCTCGACTACTTCCGCCGGCTCGATATAGAGCGTCGCCCCCGACTGCGACCGATCGTGCAAGATTCCCATATCGGTGCGATAATTAGCCGAGATAACCGGCATCACATACCGGTCATTGCGCTGCGTGACGATATCGTCCTGCCACCCCGCCTGTTTTTTCTGCGATCCGACAATCGCCTCAATCCGGCTGATCGTCTTCCGCCGCGTCTCATGAATATCCAGCCGAATCTTGCGTAGCGCGGGGGAGGCCGAATCTTTGACCTCTCCGGTCGGCTCCAGCGCGTCGATAATCTGCTTCTTCAGTTCCGGAAACGCCCGTGTCCTTTTGAGATACTCATCCACCAACGGAAACTTTGCCCTGTTTTCTTTGTCATACCCATGTAGCGCAATCGAGACATCCACCAATCGCAAGACCGCCAAAATCTCTGGCGGATCGATAAACACACCCTCCAGTTTGGCATGCTCGACAAACGGCGTCGAGTCTTCCAATCGTTCAAGCGGGAAGGGGAGCCCAAAGTTGACAATATCTTTGATCTGCTGAATTTCGTCTTGCCGCCGCTCAATCGCCGCCGGGTCGGACATCGGCGCAAACTGCCCCACATACACCTTGCCGATCGGCGTTAGGCACCGCCCCGAAATCAGCGCAATGATCTTGTGATATTCGAGTACTTCGAGTGTATGTGAACTAATCACTTCTTGCCAATCCTGTCATTGCGAGGTGAGCCGTCTTCGGCGAACCGAAGCAATCACTCTTCGGCCACCAATTGAAAAGCCCGGCTTTCACCGGGCTGTAATATACACTCTGGCGGGCGCTGGCCCAATCTCTTTAGCTCTGCTTCGGTTCAGTATTGAAATACTTGTCCAGCTGGAAAATGACCTTGTACACCTCGGCTCGTTCTTCTGAAACCGAGCCTTTGTTACTCCCGCTACTGGGTTGCATCAGCAGGGTATTTTCGATCTTCTTCATGAAACTTGGTGTCTCAGGATGAACGATTGATGTCGACTCAAACACAAGCGGCACAGTCTTGGCCACCACCGGGCCGAAAAGCGACGCTCCAAAATAATCGTAGAACTTATCCGGCATGGGCAGGAGGAAGACCAAAAATGTAAGAAACCCGACCGCCACCCATCCGCGCAGAAATCCGACCAGCGCCCCGCCCACCTGATCCGGTTTCCCCTGGCTCTTGATACTGGCAACTTTATAGAAAATTATCCCCAGCAGTTTGAACACCGCGTACGAAACTGTCAGCAAAATCATAAACGACAGAAACGCCGAGATGAGGGGAGAGCCGCCGACATGGTCGTAGACCCAGATGGCGAACTTGTCGATATACGAAATCGAGGTTAACAGCGCGGCGAAAAAGATCACAAACGCCGACAACTCGCGCACCAGCCCCTTTTTCGACCCGATAATCACCGAAGTCAAAAGCAAGGCGATCAATACTCCATCAACCCAATTCATACCATCCTCCTGTTTCAGAGGCCCAAACCACTCGGCTTGCCATCCACTGATTCCACGTCATTTCCGAGGCCTTCTTGTCACCGCGGACTTGATCCGGGGCAAGCGTGTGTGACAATGCCGTGTATACACCGACGAAACCACTACCGGTCCCGCCCAACCCCGATTCTACCCTATTTTTATGACACAACGCAAGACCTGTTTGGGGCGTAGGGCTGGATCGAGAACGGTTGTCGAAACCTCCCGCCTACGGCGGGCCCGCTTCGCGGCAGGGGATTTCGACCTACAAGAATGTCATCCCAGCCCCCTTTGTCATCCCAGCGAAAGCTGGGACCCATCTTCTCTTACATTCTTCGGTACCCCACAGCTCTGTGGATTATCGGTCAACCCCTCACCTGTCACTCCGTGACATCCTCTCCCCAAGGGAGAGGAATTGGTATCAACCTATTTTGAAATGGTCAAAACTTGTCCTTCTCCCTCAGGGAGAAGGTGCCCGAAGGGCGGATGAGGGGGAGATATTGCTTAACGGACACTTCTGTCCGCTGCGTCCTATTTCCCCAACTCCTCATTCACAATCTTCTGCACCAGCTTCCCGTCGGCCTGACCCTTCACCCGCGGCATCAAAACCTTCATCACCAGGCCAATCTTCGACGGTCCATCCGCCCCCGACTCGGCAATCGCCTGCTTGACAATCTCCCGAAGTCGCTCCTCGCTGATCTGCTCGGGCAAATACGCCTGAATCACCCCCAGCTCGAACTCTTCCTTAGTCGCCAGATCCTCGCGATTGGCCTTGCGGTATTCTTCGATCGATTCCCGGCGCTTTTTGGCCGAGGCCGAGAGCACCCCAGTGACTACCTCGTCGGTCGGCTCAGCGTGGTTGTTAATCAGAAAATACTTAACATCCGACTTGAGGCCCCGAAGCACCAGCAGACGATCTTTCAGCCCGCCCTTCATCGCTTCGATAATTTCCTTATCTATCCGTTCGTAAATAGTCATCAAATCCTCCCGGTTCGTTGTGCGCGGCAGGCATCCTGCCTGCCCGTGCCGTCAGGCGTCCTCACCCGACGCTTATGTAATCCGTCATTGCGAACTCGCCTCGAGCGTCGCAATCTCTCTTCCTGTAGGTCGGTGACCCTTGTGGTCCCGACATTCTGCGTCATCGTAGGGCAGGAGCCCTGCGCTCCTGCCATTCTCAACCAAACATCTTCGCGCGACGCCAAATCTCTGTCATCCCAGCGAAAGCTGGGACCCGTCTTCTATTCAGGTCCCCACAGCTTGCTGTGGGATCGGTCGACCCCTCACCTGTCACTCCGTGACATCCTCTCCCCAAGGGAGAGGAATTGGTACCACCTTACCCAGAAACGGTCGGTACACGCCCTTCTCCCTGAGGGAGAAGGTGCCCAACGGGCGGATGTGGGGGTCCTCCCGCAAACAACAGCGGCTGGTCCAACTCTGTCAGACCCGCCGCTGAATGTCAATCTAAACGTTCG
>CAZNAI010000008.1:0-15394 GCA_964571235.1 uncultured Ignavibacteriales bacterium
TGAAATGTTCCGTAAGCTCCTTGACCAGGCACAAGCTGGCGACAACGTTGGCCTGCTCCTTCGTGGTATTGATAAAGAACAACTCGAACGCGGGATGGTGTTGGCCAAGCCTGGTAGTGTGAAGCCGCACAAGAAATTCAAGGCTGAGGTGTACATCCTGGCTAAGGAAGAGGGTGGCCGTCATACGCCGTTCTTTAATGGATATCGTCCGCAGTTTTACTTCCGCACGACGGACGTGACCGGTGTGGCGAGTTTGCCTGCCGGCGTTGAAATGGTGATGCCTGGTGATAACGTAGCGATCTCGGTGGAACTGATTACGCCGATCGCGATGGAGAAAGAACTGCGCTTTGCGATCCGCGAGGGCGGCCGCACCGTGGGCGCCGGCGTCATCTCCGAGATTTTGGAATAGAACATTGTAACCTTGTTGTTGTGAGATAGCTGTGCCAAGAGAAAGAATTACGCTGGCCTGCGGCGATTGCAAACGCCGCAATTACGATACGATGAAGAATAAACGGTTGCATCCGGACCGGGTCGAATTCAAAAAGTTCTGCCCGTTCTGCAACAAGCACACCGCCCACAAGGAAACGAGGTAGGATTCAAACGACAGAGGCCAGTAGCTCCAATGGTAGAGCGCCGGTCTCCAAAACCGGATGCTGGGGGTTCAAGTCCCTCCTGGCCTGCCAAATTGGATAGAGTCTTTTAGTTGAGGAAGCGGAAACGATCGTGGAAAAGATCAAACAATATCTGAAAGATACGCTCGGCGAGTTGCAAAAAATGTCCTGGCCGAGTAAGGACGAACTGATCGGGTCGACCATTGTCACCGTCGTCGTGTCGGTTATCATCTCGATCTTCATCGGTATCGTTGACCGGGTTCTGGTCTTTGCCATGCAAGCGATTTTCGGCACGGGAGTTAACGGTTGATGACACTCCGCTGGTACGTTGCTCATACCTATTCAGGTCACGAACAGAAGGCCAAGACGTATCTTGAGTCGGCGGTCATTAACGCCGGTCTGCAAGAACGCTTCGGCAAGATTCTGATCCCGACCGAGCAGGTCACCGAAATGCGGCAGGGTAAACGCGCCACTTCCACAAAGAAGTTTCTTCCGAGTTACATCCTTATAGAAATGGACTTGGATAAAGTCACTCAAAACCTGGTCGTTTCGACACCCGGCATCACCAACTTTGTTGGCGCCGGCGGCAAGCCGCAACCGCTCAAAGAGGCCGAGGTGACCCGCATCGCCGGCCAGATCGACCGGAGCCGGACCGAAGAAGTTGCCGAGATTCCGTTCCAGGCGGGTGATCCGGTAAAAGTAATCGATGGACCCTTCGCCGATTTTTCCGGCACGGTGTCGGAAGTCAACATGGAACGTCGCAAAATCAAAGTCATGGTCTCGATATTTGGCCGCCCCACTCCCGTGGAGCTGGACTTTTTGCAAGTCGAGTTGGTAAAGGCCAAAGCATAGGCACGCGAAATTATTGTGAACTGGAGATAAAGTAGTCGTGGCAAAGAAAGTAGTCGGATTCGTTAAGTTGCAAATTCCCGCCGGACAGGCCAATCCTGCTCCGCCGGTCGGCCCGGCGCTCGGTCAGCGCGGCGTCAATATTATGGAATTCTGCAAGGCCTTCAACGCCCGCACCCAAAGCGGACAGGGTATGCTGACCCCGGTGATTATCACCGTGTTTTCAGATAAATCGTTCACCTTTGTCACCAAGACGCCGCCGGCCTCGACCCTTCTGGTCAAGGCCGCGAAAATCCCCAAGGGATCATCGGTGCCGAACAAGGACAAAGTCGGCAAAGTGACGCTGGCTCAGGTGAAAGAAATCGCCCAGCTCAAAATGGATGATCTCAACGCCGCCTCGGTTGAAGCGGCGATAAAAATGGTCCAAGGTACCGCCCGTTCGATGGGCATTGAAGTAGTCGGATAATAACTCATTCGTTTGCACCTGAACGGCGCTGGTCGCCGGAGTCGGGGAGAATAGGAGAGCATGAAACATTCCAAAAAGCAATTGGCCTTTCGCGCCAAAGTCGACCGTCAAAAACGGTACGGCGTGGCTGAAGCGGTCAAGGTTCTCAAGGAAGGGCACTACGCCAAGTTCGACGAGTCAATCGAAGTCAGCATGCGGCTGGGTGTTGATCCCAAGCATGCCGATCAGATGGTTCGCGGCACGGTAGCGCTTCCGCACGGAACCGGTAAAGCAGTTCGCGTGGCGGTCTTCGCCGCCGGTGAGAAAGCGGCCGAGGCGACTGCCGCCGGCGCCGACTTTGTCGGAGCCGAAGATCTGGCTGAAAAAGTCAAAGGCGGATGGACCGATTTCGATGTCGCCGTCGCCACTCCGGATATGATGCGTTTGCTCGGTCAACTCGGTAAGGTGCTCGGACCGCGCGGTCTGATGCCGAATCCGAAAACCGGCACCGTGACGATGGATTTAAGCAAGACCGTCAAGGAACTCAAAGGCGGTCGTATTGAGTTTCGCGTCGACCGTCAGGCCAATATTGCCGCCGCGGTCGGTAAGATTTCTTTCGACGAAGACAAGATCGCTGAGAATGTCAAAACGTTTGTCGATGCCGTCCTGCGCGCCAAGCCCGCTTCGGCTAAAGGCGCTTACATGTTGTCGGCGACTCTCAGTTCAACAATGAGCCCGGGACTCAGACTCGATCAAGCCGAGTTTGAAACCAAGAAGTAATCGCCAGGAGCGTTTGATATGGCAAAAGCAGAAAAAGTTCAGTCGGTAGCCGACATCAAAGATCTCTTCTCGCGCTCCGAGGCGTTTTTCGTGACCGATTATCAGGGACTCAATGTCGCTGACATTACGGTCCTGCGGAAAAACCTGCGTCAGAAGAATGTCACATACTTAGTTGCGAAAAATACTCTGTTCAAGATCGGCGCCGAACAGGCCGGAGTGAAAGGGATCGACAAGTTTCTTGCCGGCCCGACCGCTGTCGCGTTCGCTCACGAAGATGCCCCCGCCGCGGCCAAAGTGCTGTTCGACTCTTTTAAAGAGAAGCAGTTGCCTCGCGTAAAGGCGTTCGTTGTCGCCGATCAGGCCCACTCTGCGGAAAGCCTCGAGGCCTTCGCCTCACTGCCGAGCAAGGAAGTTCTCCTGGGACAGCTGGCCGCGTTGGTGAAGCAGCCGATGCAGGAACTGGCTAACACCATGAACGGCTTCTTCCAGCCGTTGGTTGGTGTGATCGATGCACTGGCGGAAAAGAAGAAAGACGCCGCCTAGAGCGGTTTGAAGGAATACCCGGTTATCGGCAAGACCGCTCGCCCCAGCTTCTAAACGGCTCGGTTTCCCCGCTCCGTTTGGGCGCGAACGCTCTCCGGTGATCGTGCGAAATAGAAAAAAAGAGAACCATTTTCAGGTGAGGTTAGTAACGTGTCAGCAATCAACGAAATAGTCGACAAAATCGCCGAACTCAACGCCATGCAACTCTCCGAGTTGTCCAAAGCGATTCAGGATAAGTTCGGTGTCAGCGCCGCCGCTCCGATGGCGATGATGGCTATGCCGGGCGCCGCCGCCGGTGGAGCCGCCAAGGCCGAAGAGCAGACCGAATTCTCCGTCGTCATCACCAATGCCGGCGAAAAGAAAATTCAGGTCATTAAAGTCGTTCGCGAGCTGACCAGCCTTGGGCTGAAGGAAGCCAAGGATCTGGTCGAAGCTGTGCCCGCCAAGGTCAAAGAAGGCGTCTCCAAGGAAGAAGCCGCCACGGCCAAGGCCAAGCTCGAAGAGAACGGCGCGACTGTCGAAATCAAGTAGTCCCGCGCTATAGACTTGCCGCCGGGAACCACAAGGGTCCCGGCTGGTTACAAGTCCGGAAGGTAGAGGGAATCTGTTTTTCCCCTGTTTGTGTTCTTTGACCTGGTGAATTGACTGCATAAGCGGCTCCCCGATGCGAAAAAATGCCGGGAGCGAAATGAAAGAAATGACAGGATCACCAACGGTAAACATGACT
Source organism: uncultured Ignavibacteriales bacterium (assembly GCA_964571235.1). GTDB lineage: Bacteria > Zixibacteria > MSB-5A5 > GN15 > FEB-12 > JACRAV01. The sequence continues at coordinate 3,956 of CAZNAI010000008.1, forward strand.
GTGTACGACGGAGTAAACTCTCGAATGGGTTTTTCTGCCCAGACGGGTTTTGTCTGTTTTTAGGAGGGTACGACTTTGGCAAGTTCCGGTACAATCACCAGGAAAACGTATGCGTCGATTCCCGACGCCGCGGCAATGCCCAATTTCCTGGAGGTCCAGCTTAAATCATATGAAGAGTTCCTGCAGGCAAATGTCTCCCCGACCAAACGGGCCAAGCAGGGACTTCAGGAAATCTTTCTGGACATCTTCCCGGTAACCGACATCCACGAAAATTTCTCGCTTGAGTATGTCTACTTCTACCTCGGTCCGACGCGCTACTCCATTGAAGAGTGCCGCGAACGGAACATGACTTACGCCGCCCCCCTCAAAGTCACCATGCGCCTCATCTCGCGACAGGGCGAGGGAGATCAGAAGACCGTCAAAGACGTCATGGAACAAGATGTCTATCTGGGCGAACTTCCGCTTATTACCGAGTGGGGAACGTTTATCGTCAACGGCGCGGAGCGGGTCATTGTCAGCCAGTTGCACCGCTCTCCCGGCGTCTTCTTCGATGAAGAAGTCCACCCCAACGGCAAGGTGCTGTATTCGGCCCGCGTGATTCCGTATCGCGGTAGCTGGGTCGAGTTCTCGCTTGATATCAATGATATCATGTGGGTTTATATCGATTCCAAGCGCAAGATGCCGATGACCACGCTCTTGCGTGCGATCGGTATCTCTACCGACGAAGAACTGGTTCAAAATTACTACGAGACCACCAAACTCACTCTGGCCGGCAAGAAAGCCAAGGACTACGAGGGCTCGTTCCTTGCCGAGACTATTATTGATAAAGAAACCGGCGAGGTGCTGTACGCTGTTGGCGAGCCCCTCACCGAAAAAGTGGTCGGAAAGATCGAAGACGCCGGCTATCGCTCGATCAAAGTCATCGAGTCCTCGGAAAAGCGCGAGGCGTATGTCATCTTAAATACGCTGGCCAAAGACCCGACCAAGTCGCGTGAAGAAGCGCTCATCAAACTGTATTCGTTGATGCGTCCCGGTGAGCCGCCGACAGTCGAAATGGCCGAATCGCTTCTGGAAAAGCTGTTCTTCAATAACAAGCGGTACGATCTTGGTGAAGTCGGCCGGTACATGATCAACCAGCGTTTGCACCTTGATATTCCGCTGGACAAGACCGTTTTCGACCTGAAAGATTTCCTCGCGATTACCAAGTACTTGATTGGTCTTCGCAACGAACAGGGTTTCACCGACGACATTGATCACCTGGGTAACCGTCGCGCCCGCACCGTTGGCGAACTACTATCCAATCTTTTCTCTGTTGGTCTGTCGCGCGTTGCTCGCACTATTCGTGAGCGATTGTCGCTGAAAGATCAGGAGAACGTCACACCCCAGCTTTTGGTCAACGCCCGTACTGTCTCGTCTGTGATCGAATCGTTTTTTGGTTCGTCTCAGTTGTCGCAGTTCATGGATCAGACCAATCCGCTGTCTGAATTGACTCACAAGCGCCGTCTTTCGGCCCTCGGTCCGGGTGGATTGACTCGTGAGCGCGCCGGATTCGAAGTCCGCGACGTTCACCACACCCACTATGGCCGCATGTGCCCGATTGAGACGCCTGAAGGTCCAAACATCGGTCTCATCACTTCGATGGCGACCTTTGCGCGAATCAATAAATACGGATTCTTAGAGACCCCGTATCGCAAAGTGCTCAAGGGGAAAGTCACCGAAGATATTCATTTCCTGTCGGCTGACGAAGAAGACCGGTACTTTATCGCGCAGTCTCACGAAGAGTTGGATAAGCACGGAAAGTTTGTAAACGAATACATTATCGCCCGCCGTCGCTCGGACTATCCGCTCGTCGCCGCCGACGAAGTGCAGTTCATGGATGTTTCCCCACGGCAGATCGTCTCGGTCGCCGCGTCGCTGATTCCTTTTCTTGAACACGACGACGCCAACCGTGCGCTCATGGGCTCGAACATGCAACGTCAGGCTGTTCCGCTCCTTCGTGCCGAGGCCCCCATCGTGGGAACCGGCATGGAAGGGAAAGTCGCGCTCGATGCTGGCGCCGTGGTTCGCGCCCGTCGTCCCGGCGAGGTGATTTACGCCGACGCCGACAAAGTCATTATCCGCCCGAGTGTGAAAGTACGCGCCGGTAGGCTCGGTTACTTTGAGGACGACGAATATCGGTTTACTAAATATCGCCGCTCCAACCAGGACACCTGTATTTCATACCACCCGGTGATCGCGGTCGGACAGGACGTTAAAGAAGGCGATATCCTCGCCGACGGCCCCGCCGTTGATCGCGGTGAACTGGCGCTTGGCTCCAACTGCCTGGTCGCCTTTATGCCATGGCGCGGATACAACTTCGAAGACGCGATTATCCTCTCCGAGCACTTAGTGCACGAAGATATCTTCACGTCGATTCACATTGAAGAATTCGAACTACAAGTCCGTGATACCAAGCGCGGCTCTGAAGAAATCACGCGCGAGATTCCCAATGTCTCGGAAGAGGCACTGCTCAATCTCGACGAACAGGGTATTGTCCGGGTCGGCGCTGAAGTCGAAGCCGGAGACATTCTGGTTGGAAAAGTCACTCCCAAAGGGGAGACCGAGCTCTCGCCGGAAGAACGCCTCTTGCGAGCGATCTTCGGGGAGAAAGCCGGCGACGTCCGCGACGCCTCTTTGAAAGCGCCGCCCGGAATGAAGGGCATCATCATCAAGACCCGTGTATTCTCCCGTAAAGAGCGGACTGAAGCCGCTAAAAAGCAGGAGAAGATCGATATCGCCTCGGTGCGCAAGCTGTTTAACAAAAAGATCGCGTCGATTACGCAATTGCGCGCGGAACGGCTTGGCGAAATGCTCGAGGGTCAAACGTCTTGCCTTGTGCGCTCGGTCGTCGACAACTCCGTTGTCATTCGTACCGGCCACAAGTACAAACGCGACTTTTTCGAGAACTTCGATATCGATAACGCGGTGGCCCCTGACGGCTGGTGTCAGGACGCGACCGTCAACAAGCACGTCGAAAGCGTGATTGCCGAAGCGGGCGAACTCCTGCGCCAGAAAAACGCTGAGATGGAAGTCGAGCTCGACAAAATCTCGCGCGGCGCCGAACTCCCGCCGGGTGTCAAGCAACTGGTGAAAGTAACCATCGCCATCCGCCGGAAAATCTCAGTCGGCGACAAAATGGCCGGACGTCACGGTAACAAAGGTGTGGTGTCGAAAATCGTCCCGATCGAAGATATGCCGTACATGGAAAGCGGCGTCCCGGTCGACATGATTCTCAATCCGCTCGGCGTGCCGTCGCGTATGAATATCGGGCAGATCCTCGAAACCCACTTGGGTTGGGCCGCTCGTCAGACTGGCCAGTACATTGCCACGCCCGTGTTCGATGGCGCTGGTATCGACGACATCACCGATATGCTCAACGAAGCGAAATTGCCGGTCACCGGCAAGATGCCGCTCTTCGACGGTCGCACCGGCGACACGTTTGACAATCCGGTGACCGTTGGTTGCATCTATATGATGAAACTTTCGCACTTGGTTGATGACAAGATCCATGCCCGCTCGATTGGGCCGTATTCGCTCGTCACGCAACAGCCGCTCGGTGGTAAAGCCCAGTTCGGCGGTCAGCGTTTCGGTGAAATGGAAGTCTGGGCGCTTGAGGCCTATGGCGCCGCGTACACTCTGCAGGAAATGCTCACGGTGAAATCCGACGATGTCACCGGTCGTTCCCGCGTGTACGAAGCCATTGTCAAAGGCGAGAATCCGCCCGAACCGGGATACCCTGAGGCGTTTAACGTCCTCATCAAGGAACTCCAGGCGCTCGGTTTGGATGTCCGGCTGATCGAGAAATAGTTGTGAACGAACGCTTTGGGCCGCCCTGTGGCGGTCCAAAGCCAGTGAATAGAAGGAGCGTAGTGTGGCCGACACTTTAGCGAGAAATCAAATTCCGCAGAAACGACCGTCCGATTTCGCGGCGATCCAGATTCAGATTGCGTCCCCCGATGTGATCATGTCCTGGTCGTACGGCGAAGTCACCAAACCGGAAACGATCAACTACCGGTCGTTCAAACCGGAGCGCGACGGCCTGTTCTGCGAGCGCATTTTTGGTCCGGTCAAGGACTGGGAATGCAACTGCGGCAAGTACAAGCGCATTCGTTTCCGCGGGATCGTCTGCGACCGGTGTGGCGTTGAAGTCACCCAGTCGAAAGTCCGCCGCGAACGGATGGGCCATATCGAACTGGCCGTGCCGGTTTCTCATATCTGGTATTTCAAATCGCTCCCGTCGCGCATCGGCCACATGCTCGACCTCTCGATTCGGGAACTGGAAAAGATTCTCTACTACGAATCGTATATCATGATCGATCCGGGGAATTCGTCGTATGAATCCGGCGATGTCCTCACCGAGGAGGAATTCAACGACCTCGAAGAGGCCGGCAAGCAGTTCAGTGCCCGCATGGGCGCCGACGCTGTCCGCGAGTTGCTCTCCAAGATCGAGATTGACGAAATGGTTGCCGAACTTCGCGCCAAAGTGCGTGTCGAGACCTCGGCCCAGCGCAAAAAAGACATGCTCAAGCGGCTCCGTATTTTCGAGTCGTTCCGTCATTCGCAGAATCGCCCTGAATGGATGTGCATGAACATCATTCCGGTGCTTCCGCCTGATCTTCGTCCGCTGGTGCCGCTCGAAGGTGGCCGGTTTGCGACTTCCGATCTGAACGATCTGTATCGTCGGGTCATCAATCGCAACAACCGCCTGAAAAAGCTGATCGAAATTCAGGCCCCCGAAGTTATTTTGCGCAACGAAAAGCGGATGTTGCAGGAAGCGGTCGACGCCCTCTTTGACAACGGCCGTCGCACTCATTCTGTTCGCGGCGATTCCAAGCGTCCGCTGAAATCTCTGTCTGACTTGCTGAAAGGCAAGCAGGGACGGTTCCGTCAGAACCTGCTTGGTAAGCGCGTCGACTATTCCGGTCGCTCGGTGATCGTCGTGGGCCCCGAATTGAAACTGCACCAATGCGGTTTGCCCAAAAACATGGCGCTTGAATTGTTCAAGCCGTTCATTATTCAAAAGCTCGAAGAGAAGGGCTACGTCCAGACCGTCAAATCGGCCAAGAAGCTCGTGGAAAAAGAGCGCCCCGAAGTCTGGGATATCCTCGAGGAGATCATCGAAGATCATCCAGTGATGTTAAACCGCGCCCCCACCCTTCACCGACTCGGCATTCAGGCTTTTTATCCGGTGTTGGTCGAGGGCAAGGCTATTCGTCTGCATCCGCTCGTTTGCGCGGCCTTTAACGCCGACTTCGACGGTGACCAGATGGCGGTCCACGTCCCGCTTTCGTTTGAAGCGCAATTGGAAGCCCGCGTGCTCATGCTTGCCACCAACAATATTCTGCTCCCCTCGTCAGGTCGTCCGATCGCGATTCCGTCGCAGGATATCGTGCTCGGGTGCTACTACCTGACCAAAGCGCGCAAGAGCGGCGCAAAGGGCGAGGGTCGCAATTTCATGTCGATTGCCGAAGCAACTATGGCGTACCATTTCCGGCTGATCGATATGCACGCGCTTATCAATGTTCGGATCGACGGCCAGATGCTCAACACAACCATTGGTCGCCTGATTTTCAATTCGATTCTCCCCAAAAAGCTCGGCTATTTCAACGAAGCGGCCAGCAAGGGAAAACTCGAAGAAATCGTGTCGCGCGCTTTCTGGCTATGCGGCCAGCCCGAAGCGGTTTCACTGCTCGACCGGATGAAAGCAACCGGATTTGAGTACGCGACCCGCGCCGGCGTGACTGTCTCTATCGGCGATCTGATTGTTCCCGATGAGAAGATCGACTTGATCACCAACGCCCGCAAAGAAATCACCAAGATTCAAAAGCGATATGAAAAGGGTGTCATCACCAACGGCGAACGGTACAACCAGGTCATCGATACCTGGACCCGCACCGGTAACGAAGTTGGAGAAATGATGTTCACTAACTTGGCCGCCGATGACCAGGGATTCAATCCGATATTCATGATGGCCGACTCCGGCGCTCGTGGTTCGAAAGAACAGATTCGCCAGTTGGCCGGTATGCGCGGACTGATGGCCAAACCGCAGAAGAAGATCACCGGTGGCATCGGTGAAATCATTGAGACGCCCGTAATTTCTAACTTCCGCGAAGGCCTCACTGTGCAGGAATACTTTATTTCCACGCACGGCGCCCGCAAAGGTCTGGCCGATACGGCGCTTAAAACCGCCGACGCCGGCTACCTGACTCGTCGTCTCGTCGACGTTGCTCAGGACGTGATTGTCCGCGAAATCGACTGCGGCACCATCCTTGGCCTTGAAGTTTCCGCCCTCAAAGAAGGCGAAGAAGTCATCGAGTCTCTGCGTGACCGTATTCTTGGCCGCGTGGTGCTCGAAGATGTCTACGATCCGGTCGACGAACGCCAGATTATCGCCGCCGGCGAAGAAGTCAAAGAGGACGAAGCCGTTGCCATCGAAGAGTCTGGTGTCGAAATGGTGCGTATCCGGTCGGTCCTTACCTGCGAATCCAAGTTCGGCGTTTGCGCAAAATGCTACGGCCGAAATCTCTCCACGATGAAAATGGTCGATATCGGCGAAGCCATTGGCGTTATCGCCGCGCAGTCGATCGGCGAACCGGGCACTCAGCTTACTCTGCGTACCTTCCACATCGGTGGTACTGCGGCCCGTATTGCCGAGCAGTCGCGTGTTGAGTCACGCTACGACGGCACTATCAAGCTCGAGCGCGTACAGCTCATCGAGCGCGAGGACGACAACCCGGCCGGTGGAAAGGTAACCACGCGAATCATCACCAGCCGCGACGGTATCGGCGAGGCGCACATCATCGATGTCAAGGGACGCGTCCGCACACGTCTTAAACTGCCGTACGCCGCTCACTTGTTCGTGGCCGACGGTCAGGCAATTAAGAAGGGCGATGTCTTGTTTGAGTGGGATCCCTACACCGGAACAATTCTTACCGAACACTCCGGTACCATTCAGTTCGAGCATATCATCAAAGACGTGACCTTCCGCGAGGAAATCGATGACCAGACCGGCCTCATTCAGCAGAAGATTATTGAACATCGCGATAAAACGCTCTTTCCGACCGCGCATGTCATCGGTCACGGCGGCAAGAAACTCGCGAGCTACCGTATCCCGACCGATGCCCAGCTACACGTGTCCGACGGCGCCCCTGTCCGCGGCGGCGACGCGTTGGTCAAAATCCCGCGCTATATCGCCAAGTCGCGCGATATCACCGGTGGTCTGCCGCGAGTCGCGGAACTCTTCGAGGCCCGTCGTCCGGGTGACCCAGCGGTTATTTCCGAAGTCGACGGCACCGTTGAATTCGGTAAAGTCGTCCGCGGTCAGCAACAGATTCTGGTCAAGGGCGAACAGGAAGAGACGCGAGAGTATCTTGTCCCGCACGGCAAGCACTTGATGGTGCACGACGGCGACTTCATTCGCGCCGGCGAGCGACTCTGCGAGGGTTCAATCGATCCGCACGATATTCTGAAAATCCTCGGCGTCTATGCTGTGCAGGGGTACCTGGTGAACGAAATTCAGGAAGTCTACCGTCTGCAGGGTGTGAAGAGCAACGATCAACACATTGAAATTATTGTCCGCCAAATGCTTCAGAAAGTACAGATCGAGCACTCGGGCGATACGAATTTCCTTGAAGGCGAAAAAGTCGACAAGTCGAAATTCAACGAAGAAAACGGCCGAATCATCGCCGAAGGTGGCGAAAACGCCACTGCGACGCCGCTTCTTTTGGGTATCACCCGCGCTTCGCTCTCTACCGAGAGCTTTATTTCAGCCGCATCGTTCCAGGAAACCACGCGTGTCCTGACCGAGGCCGCTATTACGGGCAAAGTCGATAATTTGCTTGGACTTAAAGAAAATGTCATCATCGGACACCTGATCCCGGCTGGAACCGGCATTGAAAAGTACCGGAGTGTAACCGTGATCCCCGATCAAGCCGAAGAAGTAGAGGTTGTGGCCGCACATGCCGAACCTTCGTCGCTGGCGGACATTTTCAAAGAAAACGCTTGACTTTCGGGCAGTTCCGGGTAATTTCCCGGTCTGCCGTTTTTGGCAGTTAAACTTATTGGAGTACGGGAGATAGATTGCCGACGATCAGCCAACTGATCCGCAAGGGTCGCGAATCGATTGTTGAAAAGACCAAGACGCCGGCCCTGAATCGGTCGCCGCAGAAACGTGGCGTTTGTACGCGTGTATACACAACCACGCCCAAAAAGCCGAATTCAGCGCTCCGTAAAGTGGCCCGTGTGCGCCTGACCAATCAGATTGAAGTCACCGCCTATATTCCGGGTGAGGGACACAATCTGCAGGAGCACTCCATTGTCATGATTCGTGGCGGTCGTGTTAAAGATCTTCCGGGTGTTCGCTATCACATCATTCGTGGCACGATGGACACCGCCGGAGTCGCCGATCGCAAGCGCAGTCGCTCCAAGTATGGCGCGAAGAGACCGAAATCGTAAGGAAACAGTGAGATATGCCGCGCAAGATATCGTCGCATCATCATAACGACACGCCCGACCAGAAGTACGGCGACCGGCTCGTTACCGAGTTCGTCAACTGCCTGATGAAGCGTGGCAAGCGGTCGACCGCCGAAACGATGCTCTATTCGGCGATTACTGCGATTGAAAAGAAGTCCGGTCAGCCTGGGCTTGAAATGTTTCATAAAGCGGTGAACAACGTCAAGCCGGTGCTCGAAGTTAAGTCCCGCCGGGTCGGCGGTGCCACGTATCAGGTGCCGGTTGAGGTCCGCCCCGACAGACGAGCGGCTCTGGCTATTCGCTGGATCATCGGGTATTCCGCCGGTCGCAATGAAAAGTCGATGGCGGAACGGTTGGCCGGAGAGTTTCTGGCCGCCGCCAATAACGAAGGTTCGTCAATCAAAAAGAAGGAGGATACTCACAAAATGGCAGAGGCCAACAAGGCCTTCGCGCATTTCAAGTGGTAGGTGGTCTCTCCACGTTGGAGGGCCGACCAACAGGGTCGACGTTTTTAACCCCCGTATACCAAAGAGGTAGTTAGTGCGCGCAATTCTGCGAACGACGTAATTGACCTGACAGGCGTTCTCTTTCAACCCTGCTGAGCTTGAAGAACTCGCCCCACGGCCAACTCGTCTGCGCCCCTTGAGTTTTTTAGTGAGTATCAGTCAGGGAATTTTTATGTCCGGCGATCAACAACTAAGCAAGATTCGAAATATCGGCATCATGGCCCATATCGACGCCGGCAAGACCACTACCACCGAGCGTATCCTGTTCTACACAGGCAAGACGCACAAAATTGGTGAGGTCCACGACGGCGCCGCCACGATGGACTGGATGGAGCAGGAAAAAGAGCGCGGCATCACCATCACCTCCGCCGCCACCACCTGTTTCTGGCGTAATCACACGATCAACATTATCGATACCCCCGGCCATGTCGACTTCACCGTCGAGGTCGAGCGTTCTTTGCGCGTCCTCGACGGAGCAGTTGCTCTGTTCTGCGCCGTTGGCGGTGTCGAACCCCAATCCGAAACCGTGTGGCGTCAGGCCGACAAGTACGGTGTCCCGCGCATTGCGTATATCAACAAGATGGATCGCACCGGCGCCAACTTCGCCAACGCTTTTAAGCAGATGAACGACCGCCTCGGCTCCAATTGCGTGCCGATCTGTATTCCGGCCGGCGAAGGCGACCTATTCAGCGGTATTATCGATCTGATGTCGATGGAGTTTCTGGTTTTCCACGAAGACTCCCACGGCACCACCTTTGACATTCGTCCCGTCCCTGATGATCTCGCCCAGTTGACCCATGATTATCGCGAGAAATTGCTCGAAGCGGTGGCCGATTTCGATGACCACCTTCTCGATCAGTTCCTGCATGATCAACCGCTTGATCCGATCAAGGTGATGGCCGCTGTTCGTAGCGCCACCATTGCCTCCAAAATGGTCCCGGTCCTGTGCGGTTCGTCCTTTAAGAATAAAGGCGTTCAGAAACTACTCGACGCCATCATCGATTTCCTTCCCTCGCCGGTAGACAAACCTCCGGTGGTCGGGCATGTTATTGGTGATACGGAGAAGCCGGTCGAACGTAAACCCAATCCGGCCGAGCCATTTTCTGCCCTGGCCTTCAAAATCATGACCGATCCGTATGTCGGCCGCTTAACCTACATGCGCGTCTATTCTGGCATTATTGAAGCCGGCTCCTATGTTTACAATCCGACCAGCGACACGAAGGAACGGGTCGCCCGTCTGCTTCGTATGCACGCCAACAAGCGCGAAGATGTCAAATCGGCTCAGGCCGGCGACATCATCGCCGTGATCGGGCTTCGCAAGACCACTACCGGCGACACGCTGTGCGATCTGAAGCACCCGCTCATACTCGAGCGCATGTCGTTCCCCGAGCCGGTTGTCATGGTCTCCATCGAGCCGAAAACCAAAGCCGATCAGGACAAACTCACCGACGGCCTCATCAAGCTTGCCGAAGAAGATCCGACATTCCTTGTTCGCTTCGACGAAGAAACCGGCCAAACCATTATCAGTGGTATGGGCGAGTTGCATCTTGAAATTCTGGTCGACCGCCTGATGCGCGAATTTGGCGTCAGCGCCACCGTCGGCCGACCCACGGTTGCCTACAAAGAAACGATTACCCGCGCAGTCGAATGCGAAGGCAAATTCATCCGCCAGTCGGGTGGCAAGGGACAATACGGTCACTGCTATTTGAAGATGCGTCCGACCGAAGACGGCTCGGAATTCCACTTTGAAAATAAGATCATCGGCGCCTCGATCCCGCGCGAGTACATTCCCGCGGTTGAAAAAGGGTGCCGCGACGCCATGGCCAATGGCGTGCTCGCCGGATATCCGATGACCGGTGTCTACTGCGAGCTCTACGACGGTTCCTACCACGATGTCGACTCCAACGAAATGGCGTTTCGTATCGCCGGTTCGATGGCTTTCCAGGACGGCGCCAAGCGCGCCAAACCGATCCTGCTTGAGCCGATCATGGATGTCGAAGTGGTGGTGCCAGAAGCGTATGTCGGTTCGGTTGTCGGCGATCTCAATTCCCGCCGTGGAAAAATTATGGGCATGATGACGCGCGGAACCGACCTCCATGTCGTCGCCGTCAGTGTGCCGCTTTCGGAAATGTTCGGGTATGCCAATACCCTTCGCAATATCTCGCAGGGACGCGCCGTCTTCTCAATGGAATTCTCGCGCTATGCGGCGGTTCCCGCGGAAGTGTCCAAGAAGATGCTTGAAAAAGTCAGTTTGACGTAACGATACGAGGAGAGATTCACGATGTCGAAGGAGAAATTTGTACGTAACAAGCCGCACGTGAACGTTGGGACGATAGGTCACGTGGATCACGGGAAGACGACGTTGACAGCGGCGATCACGATGGTGATGTCGCGCATGACGGGTGGCGCGGTACGGACGTTT
>CAZNAI010000009.1:0-46082 GCA_964571235.1 uncultured Ignavibacteriales bacterium
TGTCGGCTCATCACATCCTGGGGCTGGAGAAGGTCCCAAGGGTTTGGCTGTTCGCCAATTAAAGTGGTACGTGAGCTGGGTTTAGAACGTCGTGAGACAGTTCGGTCCCTATCTGATACGGGCGTAGGAAATTTGAGGAGAGTCGATCTTAGTACGAGAGGACCGGGTTGAACCAACCTCCAGTGCACCTGTTGTCACGCCAGTGGCAGCGCAGGGTAGCTGCGTTGGGAAGGGATAAGTGCTGAAAGCATCTAAGTACCAAGCCCACTCCAAGATAAGATTTCCCAGACGAAAGTCTCTTAAGACCCCTGGAAGATGACCAGGTCGATAGGTCACAGATGTACGCGTAGCAATACGTTCAGTCGAGTGATACTAATAGGTCGTGCGGCTTAATCGATTAAAAATTACAGTGATCCCCGTGTTCGCTTCACGGTGCCCCATCGCTTGCGATGGGTCGCTCGGGAGCAATACGTTGATCGAAAAACCAATCCGAAAACGTCGTGGCAACGCCCACGGCCGGCCGGTTGGGTGATAATGCGATATCGTGTCCTCGTCAGAGCTTCAGTTTGAAAGGCTTGGTGGCCCACCATTTATGGTGGGGTAACTCAGACTTCACCCTGAGCATGTCGAAGGGCCGTCCTGGGTGCCCCACCGCTTGCGGTGGGATCCCCGATGGACAAGAATGGTTCTTGTAGGTCGAAACCCCTGCGGTTTCGACATCCTCAAGGCCCCCGGTAACCCGGCCTTTAGGTTGGGCACCTAAAAATGTTCGTGGGCGGCAGACATCCTGTCTGCCCCTTACGACACCAATTCCGATACGCTTACCTATGACAAGATATTCTCGGTGGCAATAGCGGCGGGGTCACACCTGTTCCCATTCCGAACACAGAAGTTAAGCCTGCCTACGTCGATGGTACTGCACTTGAGAGGGTGTGGGAGAGTAGAAAGCCGCCGGGGTAATTATGACCCCTGATTCGCAAGAGTCAGGGGTTTTTTGTGTGACCCTCAGTAGATTGTGTGACGAAATTCTTTGCCCATTGCCGAGTCATGCGTAACTCGCTTGATAACAAAACCATAAATGTGATGGAGCTCCAATATGTAAAAGCGATCCCCGGCTATTACAGAGTATTGGCTGGGTGAGAGAACAATATCTTCGTCTCTCTGCTGCACATTGTGTGCTCTAAGCCATCCACCGGGCAAGTTCCGCGCACGACCACTGAAATCTCTGTAATTCAGCATATCCGCGACCATAAAGGAATCTCCAGGCATTCTGTGGATTTGTCCGATATTTAGCCCAGGTCCCCAACCCTGTGACACGAATTCAGCTGCTCGCCAGTCAAACAAAACTACATCACCCTTAAGTAGTTCTGGAATCTTGGTGGTCACTTCGACTACGTCTCCCATACGATACCCCCCGCCATCTCCGTCCAACATGATAAAACCGCTCTTAATAGACTTCGTAGGTGTCGGCGGCTTAACTGGCAGCCGAAACGGCTTGAAGTCGTCGATCTGAGGTCTAGACAAATTCGTTACTAATAGCGCAACAACCAACATACAAATGCTTGCCGTTATTATCTTCAGTCTGGCTCTGCATGACGATACCAAAACCCACACACCTAGCCTCGAATATCCAAATGGTCCAACTACATATAGACGAACATTGTGGCCCCTTGTGTCAATGGCAAGTATGAACTCAAGGGTTAAGCCTGCCTACGTCGATGGTGCTGCACTTGAGAGGGCGTGGGAGAGTAGAAAGCCGCCGAGGTAATTGAACCGGTAACACAATCCTGATTCCTTGGCCTTGGTAACCCAACCTTCAGGTTGGGCTCTTGACTCGGCCCTCAATTTCACTACCAACTCCGTGCATTCTCAAAATTCACCTCGTTTTGTATGGCCAACCCGATAACACAGTGTCCGCATCCTTCGAAAAGGCATTCCGAATTCATCACCCCTGCGACCAAACCCATCAATTTTACTACAAACTCACCACCGCCGTATTCACACGCGAGAAAGAATGGGTTATCACCTAAACCCACACCCACATTTGCATTACGACCAAATAGGACATTCCGCCCACACTCAAAAGTGCACAAACGAACCCAATTGCTCAGGGCAGCCTTTGCCTCAAACACCTCCATCCACTTGTTTATCTTCATGCGCGTCCGACCAAAGCCCTTTGAGCCTGCAGTTATCTGCCTGCGAGCCCTATGTCCGGCGTCTTGTGCATACGATTTTCATGCTTGACACGGGAATGCCCATCAGCTTGATTTCGCTACACAGAGCCACGCTCTGCATTCCGGCAATATTTGGACACAACTTTATCGAATTGGGAGTATGCCATGGCTATTCAGGTCAAGGTTTATGCGGGCACGGACGATGCCGTCATTGTTTGGACATTGTCAGGCAAGGTCTCGGGCATTCGCGGATTTGCTATCAAGAAAAAGACTAACGGGAAAACCGAAATTCTTCCAAACTGGGTCGGCCCCAGCGGGTCAACCTGGAAATCAGGCGACCATAAGCCCTCAACCGTCTGGCCGATACAACGATTTCGTTGGATTGACCATGCCGTCACCGCCGGCGACAATGTTCAGTATCAGGTGATTGTGATGACCGGCACGCTTTCGCCAAACAACCTCAAAGAGAGCGAAGCCAGCGCCTGGTCGGCCGAGGCGGAAATCGGTGGTAAGGCGTCAAAGCATATTGGCGCGTATTTCAATCGAGGAATTGTCGCCGCACAGTGGGTATCACGACGATTGGACGCCGAGCACCAGGGACTGACAGCGATGTCACGTAAATTGAACGAAGTGGTCGAAAAAGTGGGTGACCCATTTCGTAACATGCTGGCAGGACCCCTCCGCGAAGAGATGCTCTTGTTGCTCTCCGATGCAAAGGACAAGAAGCTGAAAGTGTACGCCGCACTTTTTGAGCTGAACGATCCTGAACTTACCGCGGCGCTCCTTGCCCTTGGCAAGAATGCGTCTGTCTTACTCGGCAACGGCTCGGCAAAGAAGAAGGGCGAAGACCCCAACAAGAAAGTAAGGGCTAAACTCAAAGGGAAAGTCAATCTTTCAAACCGTATGTCGGCCCCTCGGGCACTGGCGCACAACAAGATTCTCATCGTTTGTGACAAGCAGGGGAAGCCTGCGACCGTGTTAACCGGCTCGACAAATTGGTCGATCACGGGCCTGTGTACTCAAGCCAACAATGCGCTGGTGATTCACGATAGCAAAGTCGCCGCACGATACAAACAATATTGGGACAAACTGAAAGCCGCCAAAGACGCCACTCCCGAGACGCTTGTCGACTTCAATTCTCAATTGAACAAGTACACTATCGACGGTTCAAAGGTGACGGTGTGGTTTACCAAAACCAGAGACCAGGCCGATCTTGACTTCGCCAATGAGTTGATCAACAAGGCTACTCAGGGCATTTTGTTTCTGATGTTCAATCCCGGGCCGCGCGGATCACTGCTGAACACTATTATCGAACGCAATTCCCCTTCGTCTCCCAGCTACAATCCGAACCTGTACGTTCATGGCGCGATCAATCAAGATCCGAGCACTAGCAAGAACCCGATTGTGGGACTATTTCACCGAGGCGAGTATGTGAAGTCGAGCTTTGAGGTAGTTCTGCCTGCGACAGTGAATCCGCAATTGAAGCAGTGGGAAAAGGAACTTAAGAAGAAGCAGGGCGCCTTTGCGATGATCCACAGCAAGGTGGTTGTCCTCGACCCGTTCGGACATAATCCGGTGGTGATAACCGGCTCTCACAACTTAGGGCCAAAAGCGAGCGGTACCAATGATGAGAATCTCGTGATAATTCAGAATCACCCGCTCCTGGCCGCTAATTATGCCCTGAACATCATTGGAGCGTACGATCAATACCGCTGGCGGTACCGGACTCTCAATCCGCAGAGTCCCACGCCGGCCGCTCAACCAGAGTGGGATGGACTTGAAGACAACGATTCGTGGATCGACGGTTATCTCCGGCCCGGACCGAAAGCCGATGAAATAAAGTTCTGGATCGGAATATGAACCGCATAGGGCCGTTTGATGTGCAGGCGGCATCCGAGTGCAAGTAATCAAAAGGAGATAGTGTGGCTGATATCAAATCTGACATAGACCATATCGATGGCGCGTACGAAAGTGCAGTGAAGAACCTCTTTGGGAAATTGCTCGAAGAGTTTTGGCGGGTTCAGAGCCAGCCCGATAAAGAAGCCAAGGAGAATGAGGCAGTTGGAAAATTCCGTGATGGCCTGACTGTGGTTCGGTCTGCGAGAGACCGGGCTAAAGCGGCAGTAAAGTAATTAGTCACTTCGCGTCTATCCGGCAGTGCATGATGAGAAGTCGGCGTATCTGTGCGGGCAACTTGCGGCTGGTTGAGAACTCACGCCCCGACTTCATCCGAATATCCAACGCACCAAATCGCCCGCCGCGCACACTCACAACTGCGGCCAGATTAAGTATTGCGTCTCGCCGGATTCGGACAAACTTAGATGGGTCTACCAGACGGTCGATCTCGGCGAGCGACTTTTCAAGCAAGAACCGATCTGCACCGATGTGGGCATACGCGAAATGATCAGCCGCCTCGATCCACTCAATTCGCTCAGCCGCCACGACTCGAATCCCCTGGCGATCGCGAATGGTAAATTGCTGTATGTGTCCGGGACTTTGCGGCGACCTGCTCTCCGTGGCGGCATCAGTATGTTCAATGTCACGGAGCAATTCGTTGAGCCGCCGATGATGCGACCGTTGACCGCGGCCGGCCAACGCCTGACGCGCTCTCTCGATGCTCGCAGCAAATCGCTCTGGAATCGGTGGCTTCAGAACATAATCCAACGCATGCACTTCAAATGCCTTGATCGCATACTCGTGAAACGCTGTAACAAATATGATATGCGGCGCGTTGGCCCCGAGTTGTCGGACAACCTCAAATCCGTCGATCCCCGGCATTTGAATATCCAAAAGCACCAGGTCTGGCTTGCATCGCGAAATGGCATCGAGTGCGGATTTGCCGCTTGTGGCCTCGGCTACAATCGTAAAATCCGGTTCTTTTTCAAGCAGATATCGAAGTAGTATTAGAGCAGGGGGTTCGTCATCGACAATAACGACCGAATATTGTCTGGGAGACTGAGTCACAAATTGTTCGCACAGGGGATTGTCAGGGTTACGGTCGTATGTAAGCTATTCTCGCCGGTCACTTCCAGCGAATACAATTCACCGAACAGGAGATTCAGGCGGTCTTTGGTATTCCGCAATCCTAATCCCATGCCGTCACTTTCCCGCGATGCTTTCGGACCACTAAGATCAGCACCAACCGATGTTGCATTTGTCACCGTGAGGATCAGTTGGCCCGAATTCAAGGTCGACGACACTTCAATAGTCGTGACGCCCTCGCCGCCTTGCGTGCCAAACTTGACGGCATTTTCAACTAATGGTTGAAGCAACAAGCTGGGGATTAGTAGGTCACCAGTGTCCGAGCCAATTGAGATAGTTGAGTTGAGTCGATCAGGAAAGCGCAAGGACATCAGGCTTAAGTACTCTTCCACAAAGGAAAATTCTCGTGATAGCGGGACTTCCCGTTGCTCGCCGTGCTCAAGTCCTAACCGGAGCAACCGAGAAAGGCGTGACACCATGTCGAAGGCTCGGTCACGTTCACTCTGCGTTATGAGAGACGAAATGGCATTCAGTGTATTAAAGAGAAAGTGCGGGTGGATTTGCGATTTGAGTTGGGTTAAGCGTGCTTCGGTGAGTTGACGAGATAGTTCTCTGGCCGCCAATTCGCGATCATGAGAACGGCGCGAGAATCTCAGCATTTGTTCCACCGCAATAACAACCCAAAAACCCAGATAGAAATAAGAGAAGTGATTCCAATAGATCCAGTGAACCAGCTTCCAGAATCCTCCCTGCGCCGCGGGAAAGTCGGGTGGGAAGTTCAGATAGACAGCGGTCGCGTACATCCCAATGTACGAGGCCGAGACAACAATGCTCACAAGTAACAGGATGAAGAGATGGCGTGCGACCACCGGCTTTTCAAGCGGGAACTTCGATCCGAACCACAGAATCGCGGGCGTCACAGCGCCCCACAACAGCCAGACGATCATTTTCGCCCTGAACAACACCCACCAGGTATATGGCTGTTGGCCGAAATACAAATACCACCATTGGACTGCCGAGATCGTCCCGAGCGCAATCCAAAACAGACAGATGAGCGTCCACCGGGACTTGGCAGAGGGGATAAGTGTGCGCAGTAGTCGAATTGTCTCGGGGGGTGATTGCATACAGCCTTACGATAGCACTCACAAGCCGTTCCTGCAAGAAATCGTGCCCGGTCGGTTCAGACCGGACACGACATATTCAGACGGTGTGACTATTGGTCCGTCAATTGCAGTTTGCCGGCAATGTGAAACTGATATACAGGTAGTCTATGAGCGCCGATAGATCGGCAATATCAACACCTGGTTGACCATCGACATTCGCAGACGAAGGACAACAGAGCGGCGAGAAGGTGATGTACAAATAGTCGATCAGGGCGCTCAAATCGGCGATATCTATTCCATTGGCCAGATCGCAATCGACATTGCCGGTGGTTCCAATGCAACAGCAGGCGTCGCCAACACCATTGTGGTCCGCGTCTTCTTGCCCAGGGTTGGCAATGCCGGGGCAATTGTCACAGGCGTCGCCCACAAGGTCACCGTCGGTATCTGCCTGCCCTGAATTCGATTGAGCCGGACAGTTGTCACAGGCGTCGCCAATGCCATCGCTGTCAAAATCCAGTTGCGACGGGTTTGCGGCCGCCGGACAATTGTCAATGCAACGGATATTATCGCCGTCGGTGTCCGGATCAACGCACTCCGCTATCGTCACCGTCTGGTCGCTTGAGACGGCTAAAAGTGCTGTAACGACTCCGGAGGGCCAAGTGACAGTGATTGAATCGGCGCTGACCGCATCGCGCAGGCCAAAATGGACAACGTAGCTCGAGTGGCAGAGAAAACTATTCTGCGAGGACAGTTCCCTCATCTGCCAGGTGGGAGTACCATTGATCGTAGCCTTGAGGCGAACGGTAGCGCCAATGCCGGTCCGATTCGAAGCAACTCCTTCAAGACGAAGGTTGAGCCAGTGGTTTCCACCAGCGAGGTCGTTGCGGAGTAGCCGCCGACCGGCACTCTGGCCGGCAACGAAGAGGTCGAGGTCGCCGTCGGCATCATAATCACCGGCGGTTGCGCCATAGTGCTTGTTGTTGGCGCCGACAATGTCACCAGTTGTGACTGCGTTGAAAGTGCCATCCCCATTGTTAATATAGAATCCGTCTTTCATCGGCTGGCCCGGCGGGGAGTCACTGGTAGTGAAGCAGTCCAGGTCGCCGTCATTGTCGAAGTCTTCCCAAACGCTTGAAAGGGACACAAATGCATCGGTAACGATAGCTCCGGTAGTCATCGCGACATACGTCCCGCCATCATTGCGATAGAGTGTGTTCTTGCGATACAGCGGTGTCGCTCCACCCCAATTTGTACGGTACGCATCCCAATCGCCATCGTTGTCGTAGTCTACCCAGTTCCACACTTGACCGTCGGCCAGGTCAGTTGCGATCGGCGAAGTCCCGATCCTCGTAAACCCTTTCTTTCCCGTTTCTTTGAGCATGTTCCGATAGAGGTCGTCAAGTCCCGGAGTGCCGTTGGCTGGGCCGCTTCCTATGAAGTAGTCCAGGTCGCCGTCCTGATCGAAATCGGACCAATTGCCGGAGGTATAGGGCTTGTTGGTTGTGGCAATCACGCCGGTATCAATCCGAACAAGAGAGTACGAAGGTGGTCCCGAATTTCGATAGAAACGGTTGGGGCGCACTACGCCGTTTTGCATGAAACCGGCAGGGAGCGTGATGGCCAGGTCAACATATCCGTCGTTGTCATAATCCCCCCAGGCCGGGCTCCAGCCGCACGACAGGGTAGAGTTGAGATCGCCGCCGGTGACCTTCATGAACACTCCGCCGCCGTCATTGCGGTACAAATTGCTTTGCTCGCCCGCCAGAAAGCAGTCCGGGTCGCCATCGTTGTCGTAGTCCGCCCACGATGTTCCCATATAGAAAACGGTGTCTGTCGACATGGCAGTAGCTATTACCGAAAAGGCCCCGGCGCCATCGTTGTGATAGAGCGCCGATCCTTCATCGCGGACTACAAAAAGGTCGTCCTTGCCGTCGTTGTCGTAATCTACCCATACACAACCGGTGTACTGATTGGGAGTTGTTCCTGTGACGATCGGGTTGCCGGCGTCGGTGATTCGCGTAAACGAAGTTTGCGCCAAGATCGGCGCCGAAAGGTCCGGAATTAGCGGGATGAGAACAAAAAGACTCATCGCCCAGAGCTTCACTATTCGATGTTTCATGTGCCGTTTCCTTCTCACCAAAGACAAGACGTGGTCGGTATTAGTTGAGTAACGCGTGAGGAGTTATCACTGCCCAAATAACGGGCTTTGTGCGGTATCGTATAGGGAAATGGCGTAAAGTGCACCCAAGATGCGCCAGTGGCACGACTTTGTTGGGTACGGGATTTACAGGGGGGGATGCAACCGCGGCGGCACTTCACTGCAGTGCAATGAAGTGCCGAACAGCAAATCCCTCGCAATGGGCTGACCGGGAATAGCCGTCAGTCGGGTTGTGCGTTACAAACAGCCCGATGTCGGAGTGAACGAAATGTAGAGATAATCTATCAGCGCGGAGAGATCAGCGATGTCAATATTGCCGTCTGGAGATCCGTCGGTATTGGCCTCTTTGTCACAGCAAAGCGGCGTGAACGTAATATAGAGATAGTCGATAAGGGAGGATAGATCAGCGATATCGGTCCCCTCGCTTGGATCGCAATCGACATTACCTGTAGCGCCTACGCAACAACTCCCCTGAATCGCAACTCCAGTCAACGGGACTAATAGCGGGCTGAGGACACTGGTGTCATTATGATAGATTCGGGCAGTATCAACGAGCATTCCTGCATTCGGCCGACTCCATTGGATTGTAAGCGTGTCGGCGAACGCAACCGGCACAGAGTGGGGAAGTGCAGTAACCGACGCAATCCCGTTGCCCGCACCGAACCCGATGCTATCGACACTCAGTAGTCCCCACCCGATCTTGTGCAATGGTATCTGCGCTGTTGAAATGTGCGTGGTACTATCGGTGCCAAAGTCAATTGAACTGATGTCAAGTCCAACTCGGGGAGAGGTGAAAAGTGGAAATTCCACGGCGTGTGGTCCACCGTACGCCCCCATGTCGTTTCGCCGCAATCCTCGACTTGGGAATTTCGCAAGACTGGGATCGCCAATGTCGGCAATGTCCCGATCGGGCAGTAGGGCATCCCCCGAGTCCACACAGGGAGAGGCAGGCAACAAGAGGAAATTGCTGTCGGCCCACATCGGTACTCTATCAAAGTTGCCTGTGCCGGCGAATCCGCCTTGGATATCCGAATACTCCACTGTTGAACCGGCGGCTGTGCCCGTCATTCGAATCTGCGGCGAAATGGGGCTGGTATTCGATCTCACGATGTTGTTCAGAAAGGTAGCATTGACATTGTTGAGGCTGAGCCCGCCGCCGTTGAGGATGGCAGAGTTCTCCACGACCGTGTTATTGATTACCACCGGATCGGTGCATGTCCAGATCCATAAGCCGCCGCCGCCAAATGCTTGTCCACCCGAGTTTTTCCACACCACGTTGTTTCGGATGGTTCCGCTTTGATGAAAGAAGACAAGCCCAGCGCCATACAGGCCTTTATTGTAGGCGATGACATTCGATTCGATCGTGGCATCGCCAAATCCGCTACGGATTCCACCACCACCTGACGACGTCGCATCATTAATTGTCGCCGCGTTATTTACAATGAGATTATGGCGAATTGTCACCACGCCACCGTCGGTAAGAACCCCTCCGCCCTCGCGGTATTGTCTACCGTCGGACGGATCAAACCACTTTGTGCCGGTACCGCGGGTGAGCGTAAAGCCCTCGACCACACCGCCCGTGACGTCGCTCACAATCACACAGCTCCCAGAGTCGGTACTGGTAGGTGATGACCCATCGATAATTGTGTGGAGTATGTGTTGGGGATTCCCATCAAGTAGATACCGGCTGGCGAGATGTAGCTTTTTTGAAAAGATTTTCACGTTTTCGAGGTAAATACCATCCTCGACGAGAACTGTGTCTCCGGCAGACGCGGCATTTATGCCTTGTTGAATGGATGGTTGATCAGCCGGTACAATGATAATTGTTGCGGGGACCACCCGCGGAAATGCCGCCAGGGACAGCAGCGCGCAAAGCCAGATGATAGCACTGTTGCGGCATTTTGGTGGACTGGACTTGATCATTCTCAACACATCAACCTCCTGTGCGTGGCCGTTCGGATGGCGACCTTTGTTAAACCATTGTTTGGTCAGGCGGATATTGATGAGTCGAGTCAAGTGCAAAAATGTTACACCCTATCGAAGTGAAATCTGATAATTGGCTTAGGTTGGCAGATAAGCGGAAGGTCAATCGCTGGACCAAAGCCGGCTACGAATTCGCTCTTTAGCTTCCGGAGAGAGGCCCCGGTGATCTCCGAATTGCTGTCCCGGACGTGTTCCCGAGTATCTGATGGCTTGATCAATGCAGGCGACCTGATCGTCGAACCTGGTGCAAAAAGCACAGACCGTCTGGTGAATGCGGATAGTCAGCCAGTCCTTTATTGAGGGACGTCGGTCGCGGGCGTCGGATATGAGCCGGGTAATCCTTTGGCAGGGGGGCAGTCGCCGCGCCACGAACTGGACGATTTTCCAGCGATGCTTGCGAGGATCTCTCATTGGTCGGTACCTTTTTGAAACCAGTTCATATCAAGGCATTCGCGCAGTTGCTTGCGCGATCGATAGAGTACAACACGAAGATTGGTCGGGCTGATATTGAAATCGTTACAGAGATCGCCTGAAGTCACCTCGTCCACCACATAAAGGGCAAAAATCGAAGCCATACGCTTGGGGAGCAGAGACAAACAGTGTTCAAAGGCGCACCAAAACTCCTCTCGTTCCAACAAACCGTGTGGATCGAAACCCCAGTCCGAGGGAAAGAACCCGCGTGCCCACTCGCCATCGGGTCGAAAGCCGCGGTCATCGTTGGACGAGAGAATCTCAGCGTCCGATTGCGGTTGATCTCGATAGAGGCGGCGAATGTAGTCAATAATCTTGTGTTTCAGAATGCCAATCAACCAGGTACTCTCAGAAGATTCAGCCCGAAATGAGTCTTTTTGCTTCAGGGCGGCAAGCAAAGTCTCCTGCACCAGATCTTCGGCCGCCGATTTGTCTCGGACACGGACCAGCGCATAGCGAAACAACATGTCTCCGTAGTCATCGAGCCATGCGGTTGGATCCGGTACTGTCATGATGGTCCTAATGTACAGCCAATCGATCTGTGGTGAAAGTCGAAATCAAATCACGGTAAAGAGCCATCAATTTCCGCCGTAGTGGTTTTGGGGAGGACGTTTCAATATGAACCACTCCGGCGGAGGGAAGAGGTCGTTGGCGGCGCCACTCAAGCTGTCTTCCGGTACTACCGATAACAGGAATATCTCATCCACTTTGTCAGGAGAAGTGGATCAAATCTGGATTTGGAGGTTTGGCGATATGGGACTGAAGAAAATACCGGCGGCGTTTGCACTGAAAATAGCTGTGCCATACTTTGTCGCAAGTTTATGCTGGATCTTGTTTTCAGATCGATTTGTCGAGCAGATTTCTCCGGATGTTGCAACACTCTCGGCGTTGCAAACATACAAGGGTTGGTTTTTCATAACGGTGTCGGCATTGTTGGTGTATCTCATATCCCGTCACTATCTCAATCAACTGTCGCATTTCCAGCAGGCGATCTTCGAAAGAGAATCGGCCTTATTGCGAAATGAAGAGGGCATCCTTATCCTCCTTTCTAATCTTCCCGGTATGGCCTACCGATGTTCTGCAGACGAGGATCGGCAGATGTCATTTGTCAGTGATGGATGCAAATCAATCACGGGGTTCGAAGTTGGAGAATTGGTCGGCGAGAACGGCATACCCTGGAACACATTGATCGTGCCGGAGGACCGTGAGACAGTCAATCATAAAATTCGTCAAGCGGTGAGAGACCATTCGGCTTTTCACCTCGAATATCGTGTGAAGGCCGATCTCGGTCGTTCCAAGTGGGTATCCGAGCAAGGGTGTGCGATTCAAACGACCATCAATGGCCCAACCCTGCTCGTGGGCTATATCTTTGAGGTAGCGGACTCTTCCTTGCACAACTCCAGTGGTGGCTGGTTTGAGCCATCAACAGCATCAGGAAAGCGGGCGCCTGAAGAGCAGAGTATCAGTCAGTCGTCAAATCTCATCGGCCGCTCGCGCTAATAGCCTCCCAAACGCCACATTCAAGCGGAATTGACTTTTTTTGTGGCGCTCTGCCAAATTACCACTATAATTTCCTATCTGCTTGCAAGGAAACACCATTGTCGAGACATTTAATTCGTGAGGTCGATAACCTCAAGTCTGAAATAGTCGGACTCGCCACCCGGGTCGAAGAAGCGCTCCGTGGAGCTGTCAAGTCGCTGATCGCGCGGGATTCCCGCATGGCCCTTCAGGTTATTCGCGATGATAACCTGATCGACGCGATCGAAGTGGATATTGAGGAAGAGTGCCTCAAGATCATGGCGCTCCATCAGCCCGTAGCCATCGACCTACGGGTCGTGGTGGCTATTCTCAAAATAAACAATGACCTGGAACGGATCGGCGATTTAGCAGTGAACATTGCTGAGCGGGCGGTCGATTTGTCAAAAGGCGAGCCGGTTCCAACCCAGTTTGACTTTAAGAAAATGGGGGAGAAGGTACAGGCAATGCTCCGAAAGAGTCTGGATGCACTTGTTGCTATGGAACCGGAGTTGGCAATTGAGGTGCTCCGATCCGACGATGAGATCGACGCTATCCACCGACAGATGTACCAGCAGATCAAGGCGGAAATCGCGCTCCGGCCAGAGAAAGTGGACTACTACATTCAACTACTGGCAGTGTCGCGAAATCTTGAGCGGGTCGCCGATCACGCGACTAACATATCAGAAGATGTCATCTATCTGGCGGAAGGTCATATTATCCGCCATTCTAACGGTAAAGAGATTTCGTCGTAGACGAAAGACGTCCTATATCAGGCTTCGGATCAGGTAGAAGCATCCCGCTGAAATAGCCGCCGAGGCGGGAATAGTCAGCACCCAGGCCCAAACGATTCTTCCAGCCACCCCCCATTTAATTCCCGACAATCGACCGGTCGAGCCGACCCCTATGATTGCACCGGTAATTGTGTGAGTGGTCGAGACGGGGATGCCGAAAAATGTGGCTCCAAAAAGCGTTGCGGCTCCGGCGGTCTCGGCGCAAAATCCGCCGACAGGCTTCAGCTTGGTAATCTTCATACCCATTGTCTTGACAATGCGCCATCCGCCGAATGCGGTGCCGACCGCCATCGCGGCGTGGCATGCCAGAATAATCCAAGCAGTATCCCAATTAGACAAGGATAGCTGGTGATCGGTGCTCATCAGTCCGCCGGCCATCAGGAGCGCCATGATAATTCCCATGGTTTTTTGGGCGTCGTTTCCGCCGTGGCCGAGGGAATAGAGCGCCGCCGAAAACAGTTGACCCTTGCGAAACCAACGATCGACATTGTCCGGCCGCCATTTACGAAATATCCAATATGTTGCGATCATGAGGGCGAATCCGAGCACGAGTCCGATAAGGGGAGCAAGAGGAATGAACTTCACAGTCTTCCAGATATTGCTCCAGCGTATGACGTCGACCCCACGATAAGCCAGCCCCGCCCCGGCCACACCGCCAATGAGAGCGTGGGAGGAACTGGTCGGCAGGCCGAGCCACCAAGTCAACAAATCCCAGGCAATCGCTCCCAGGAGGCCAGCGAGAACGACATACACGTAGACAGTGTCTTGTCCGTCGATCTTGACGATTTTCGCAATGGTATCGGCGACTTTGGGGGCGAAGACAAACATCGCCACGAAGTTAAAGAAGGCGGCCCACAAGACTGCCCATCGCGGGCTGAGGACACGGGTAGACACGACCGTTGCGATTGAGTTCGCGGCGTCGTGGAATCCGTTAATGATGTCAAATATCAGCGCGACCACGACTGTCGCGATAATGACAATCATGAGCGGTTGCATATCAGGAGGCCTCGATGACAATACCGGAGATGATATTAGCGACTTCCTGGCACCGGTCGGTCGCCTTTTCCAGTCGCTCGAAAATCTCTTTCCACTTCACGATCATTACGGCATCGGTCTCTGTCTTAAACAGTCGAACCAGTGCGGCTCGCAACAACTCGTCGCCGTCGTTTTCCGCCTGATATACCGCAATACAACACTTTTGTATGTTGTCGCTCTCTTTGGCAAGGCGGGGGAGACTCTTGACTGCGCCGTCGATATGCGATGTGGCATGAACCAAAACCTGGGTTAACTGTTTGAGCTCGGTGCGATAGTCGGTCAGTTCATAAAGTGCCATGCGCGATGCGGCCGAGTCGACCGAATCGACAATATCGTCAAGGCGACGAATCAGTCGATGGATATCGGCTCGATCGATAGGAGTGATAAAAGTGTTGTGGAGCGCGTCGATGCACTGGTGAGTGACATCGTCGGCCCTATGCTCGATTTGCTTGATCCGATTGACCCGGAGCGCCAACTCGTCCGGCTTGGAGGCAAGTTCATCGAATTCCCGGCAGGCCTCCATCGAGAGCAAACTGTGTTGCTCAAAGAATCTGAAAAAGCTGGTTTCTCGTGGCAGAAAGTGCTTGAGCATGAACCCTCCTGGTCTTCAAATCTGCGCGCGGTCATTGCCATTCTGGACAATGCGGACTATGCGCCGTGCAAGCTTAACATGTGCCGAATGAAACGTCAACGAAACTCTGACATAGACTCAATTCTAATCATATACTCCCAAGTGGGTTATTCACAGACACACGGCCCAAGTGAATTCAGGTCAATTACGGAGGTATGTCTGGCCGCATAGGTGGAAGCACAGATCACCACCCAAAAGGTACTTGTGCGGGCGCACAAAGTGGCCTAACTTAATAGGGCAACGATAGTTGCCGGAGTGGTGGAATTGGTAGACACCAGGGACTTAAAATCCCTTGTTCCGAAAGGGACGTGCCGGTTCGAGTCCGGCCTCCGGCATATTTGCGTTTTCCTCATGTTGGGCCTCTTGTGAACACTCATAAACGTGGTCGAGACCTGTTGGTCTTTGACGGTTCCTGCGTGCTCTGCAATCGAATTGTCAAGATTGTCGTGCAACACGACCGCAGGGATCTGTTTAGGTTAGGAACTTTGGATCAACTCAAATCGGGACATCTGTCCGAATCGATGAAGGATGTGGCTAATACTGGAGACTCGTTAGTTGTCTTTCAGGACTTCGAATCTCAGGCGAGTCAAGTTCTGACCGAGTCAGCGGCTGTTATGTATGTAGCCTCCCAACTCGGCATGCCTTGGCGGTTGATTGTGATTGTTGGGATCGTTCCGCGTTCATTTAGGGATCGTGTATATCGCCTGGTGGCGCGTAGTCGATACCGGTTGTTCGGCAAGACTGACCGGTGCTGGGTCCTACCGGAGTCCGAACGATGGCGGTTCAGTAACCTCTGAAGAAGTTGTAATAAAAAGCCCCTCCCAATCGGGAGGGGCTCTTTGTAAGTGACACGTTGAAATTTCTTACGGCAGACTATTGAGATATGCGATCGAGTTCTTGATGAGGTCTTTCGCATATTTGAAGTTATGGATGCCTTCCGAGCGGTCCTCTTCGAGCATGACATAATTCCACACCGCGCCGACTGTGCCCTGATCGGCAATGGTCATCGACTTGGCGGCGTATGTCGTATCCGAACCGGTGATAGTGCGGTTGACCACACTCTTCGAGTACAACAGAGCGCCGAGGGTACTCATCATGCCTTCAAATTCTGTCTGATATCCTTCGACAGTGCCGTCACCATCGTAATCACTTATCGCGTGCGATGTGTCAGCGATGAAGTTAAACGTAGCAGTCGCTTTAGCGTGGCAGGGAGTACAAACCTTCACCATAGTGTAGCCGGTCTCTTCATCGACCATGTTGAAGCTATGTCCGCCGATTGTATAGCCATCGTGTTCCTGTACGGTTCCCATGTGACAGCCGGCGCAAGCATCCGTGATGGCGGTGGCGTGAGTGGAGGTAGTGTAGGAATATCCGGCATGTTGGAAGCCACCGGTACCGTGTAGCAGATCGGCTTGTGGACCGTGGTGCGGGCCGAAACGATTGGTGGTCGCCTTGTTGGCGACGACTTCCGCACGGACATCGGTACGGTTGTGGTGGCAGTTGGCACACAGATTGGCGTTTCCGTGGTCGAATACCACTGCGTTGGCCAGGGTGTAGGGACCACTGGCACGAAGACTAAAGTCGCCGTTTTCGTGCGGAGCATGGCAGGTGAAGCAGTGAATGGCGCTCACATTTGAATAGGGCGGATTAAATGCGCCGGTCGTGATCCATTCAACAAATCCCTGGTGATCGTGACACTTCACACAATCCGAACCGCCGCCGCGATTGGTGTAGTCAACGCTCGTGCCCGAGGCGTGGACTGAGTTATTCCATTCGCCCACGGCTTGCTGGAGGATACCATCGGCGTCATTGTGGCACTTCATGCACTCATCGGCTCCGCTGAAGCCTGAATTGTCCTGAACGATTTCATTCGTGACTTTCCTCTCGCATCCTACTGCCAGCAGTAGAACGATTGCAAGAAGAGCGGTTAGATACATCGTACGTTTCATTGTCATCTCTCCTTAGAATTGCACATCCTTGATTAATCTGAATTCAACAATATTAGCTGTGTAATACTCGTCGGTGACGAGGAAATTATCGAAGTTGTAGACCCGGTAACGTCCTTCGAGCTGAATGGTCTTGGCGATTCGATAGGCCGCGCCGATCTCGCCGCTCATCTTCTCCAAATCCTGATCGCGTTTGCTCCGGTACCACGTGCCCCCGAAATCGACGGTTAGCTTCCCGATTTCAACCGGATAGGCATGACCAGTTAGCACGTGGTCGGCGAATTCGTAGCTGGTGTTGTCAGAACGGTCTTGATATTCGCCTACATAGTGCGAGTAGGTAACAGTCATCCGGCCTTTTTTCGCGTCGACCAAATTCAGTTCCCCGGACAGAACATCATAGTCGGTCCGGGAATTGATATCGTCGTTCTTGCGAATGTGGCTTTCCCACCGTCCACCAATGCTTCCCCATTTATCATCGGAGTACAGGGCGCTGACCGCATGGTTGGTCCGTGACTCATCCCCCATAAGTGTTACGCCGTCGGTAACGTCAGATTTGCGAGTCGACACGGCCGCTTTGAAATACCAGTGCAGGTCGGGGCGAAGCCAGGCGTTGGCCAACAGGCCGTCCGATGAAGTCCGATTGACAAAGTCGTCTGAGACACGGTTTTCGTAGCCGATCCGAAGTCCACCAATCCGGTTCCAGGTTTTGCCGAGTGACACAACATTTTGCAGATTGTCGATTGTTCGCACCGGCGCGTTGCGCTTGGTCGTCGCATAGACAAGACGGTAATCAAGAAGAAGCGTAGGGGAGAGATATGCTTTCCCGCCGCCCCACCATTGATGCGTCTTTAAGTCCGTATTAGTGGACTCGACTTTGTCGTTGCGATAGTTGAGGCCGCCGGCAAGATAGAGCCACTTGACACTCGGGACAGTCGAACTGATGTAGAAGTTCATCTGATCGGCCGTGCGATCGGTTCCCGTGCCGGTGTTGTCAGTGAAATCTATTTTGCGATATTCGGCCCGCACAAGTCCGTGGGGGTCGCCAACCTGAGTCCCGACGTTAAAGGTTTTGTACGAGTAGTCGGTACTGCGGGTTATCGTGTCATTGATAGCCGGAAGAACAAAGAAGTCGGTCCCGTGCTTTTCCGACAGTCCGTACCCACCAAAGAATTTCAAAAAGCGACTGGTTTCATAGGTTGCCTGGATATTGGTATTTCTTCTGCGGGTGAAATTGTCTGCGCTGTCACTGTAGACGCGGCGGTACTGGTTATTGGTGGCCGAGAGTGAGAACCGTCCCGGCTTGCCAATCCACAGGCGCATGTCACGGTTGTTCAGCGAGACATTATTGAGGCTGGCTTTCAGCGCCATGCCGTTGTCCCAATTGTATCGCCAGTCGTTGGCAGAGAGGGTGAAGCCCTCATAGGTATTGTAGGTTTCGGAATTGACTGCCTTTGATCCATCCTCATCTAAGTAGATGTAGCCGAAACCGATCTTGCCCGAGCCGCTATCGGCGGCAGAGGTCAGCCCGGCGAACAGAACAAGAGCGATCGAGGCGCAAAGAATGTTGGTTATTGCTTTCATTGCTCTTCTCCTTAGTTCGCGCCGTGGCACCAGCAGGTCTGACCAAATTTGGAGTCAAGATTGCTGGAGAGCAGTTTTCTAGTTGTAACGGAACCGTGAATTTCGCCGTGGCATGACAAGCAGTCGACATTGGCATATGCGCTGTTGTGGGCAGTATTATGTGCCGGCGGAGCCATGTGACAAGCGCTACAGAGACGCTCCTGCGGTTGTTTGAGCAGTAAGTCATTCTCGCTACCGTGAGGGTCGTGGCATTCGGTACAGCCGCCGCCGTTGGTCATATAAGAATTGACCGGCGCATGTTCGTGCACGAAGGGCCCTGCCTGCTGGGGATGACAGCTCTGGCAGGTTGCGGCGAATCCAAACATCTGATCCTGATCGGTGCGCTTCACGAAGCGGTGACAACTCAGGCAAGAGACAGCCCCGGATTCGATAGGATGCGAACTCCGGCGAGCGAATTTGGTCACGGTGTTTTGATGGCACTTCCGGCAAAAATCGGAATCGCCATCAATAAGTAGCGAAGAAGTGTTCCCGTGTACCTTGTGGCAGGATGCGCAGTTGGTTTGTAGGGTAGTGTGCGTGTCGAATCCGTGATTGTCCAGATCGCGGTGCGGCGTATGGCAGGCGTAGCACGCATTGTTCGCCGAGTCGCCGTGGAGTAGCGACGGATTCACAATAGTACCCCGGCCTGGATTATCCAGATGTTTCTCCCAGCCAGCGTGGCAGGAGATACAGGCGACTTTGGCGGCCGGTTTTCCGGTGGTCGATGCCAGCCGATGCGGTGTTCCGATGAGCGTCTTATCCATATCGGAGTGGCACTCAAGGCAGGTAGCGTCCTGCGGCGGATCTACCGCTCGCACCGAAGAAACCAGGATCGACCCGGCTGTGATTGCCAGCAGGGTGAGCGCCAGTCGTAGTGGTTGAGCGATGTTATGCTTCATTGCGGTACCTATTACCTCCATGGTCAATTGTCACACTATTGTCATTCTCACGCTCAATTATATCGGCAATCAAATATGTGAATCAATATTAAATTTGTTGATTGATTTGAGGTTAGGCGCCAAAAGGGAGTATAACAAGTGAAGAGTTTCACGAACTTGCCCGCAAGTGGTGAAATACCAAGCGGGTCACCGCGCGAACGTGGATATATTCTATCTACATGTATGCGAAATAAAAAAAGTAGCTGACAGCCACGAAAAGCCACCCGGTGGAGCGAATTGGTCTTAGATGTCGAAAATCTTGCCGGGATTCAGTATTCCCTGCGGGTCGAATTGTCTTTTGACCTGACGCATGAGCGAGAGTGAAGCGCCTGCTTCGAGCTTGAAAAGATCTCTATGGCCCAATCCAATTCCGTGCTCGCCGGAAATCGTTCCACCAATTTCCAGAGTTCGCTTGATGACAAGATCATTGACGTCCAGAGCGCGTTGCCACTCGGCATCGTCATTTGGGCGGGCAAGCATCAGGGCATGTAGGAGTCCCAGGCCGACATGGCCAAACGTGTACATCGGAAGATTGTGCGACTGGCCGAGAGTGTGACAGTATTCGACCATTTCAGGAAGAGCAGAAATGGGGAATGCGACGTCATTACGAATGATTTTGAATCCGGGTTTGGCATGTTTAATCGAGTCGGTAACCCAATGACGAATCTCCCACGGACGGTGTCCGTCGCCAAGTGTCAACGGTGTACCGCCCAACTCTGCGCTGATCCCTTCAGTAAGTTGGCTATTTGATTCGAGCACCGGCTTGGGGCCGTGAAATTCTAAGAAGAGGGAGGGAACTTCCCGGAGCCCATACCCTTTGAGCTGATTGAGCGCACCCATGACGTGGCGGTCCAGGAACTCGATGGCGGCGATATCGATGCCACACCGGCGGATTTCCGAAACGGCTTTGGCGGCAGACGTTTCACTTGGGAAAACGAAAGCCGTCTGGAGTCGGTCTTCCGGAATGCCTGCCAACTTAAGTGTGATTGAACCTATGATGCCGAGCGTGCCCTCCGAGCCGCAGATCAAATCCACCAAATTGTAGCCGCTCGATCTCTTGACCGCCCTGTTTCCCAGCTTGATAATTTCGCCCGTACCGGTGACAACCGTGAGCGAGAGAACGTACTCTTTCGTCCCGCCGTATTTCACTGAGTAGATTCCGCTAGCGTTAGTTGAGACCATTCCGCCGATTGTAGCAATATCGCCTGAACCACCGGGAGAGGGTGGAAAAAAGAGGCCGTCGCGCTTTAGATGATTATTCAAATGGTCATAGAGGATCCCCGGCTCGATTTCGATCTGGAGATCGTCGGGCCAGTAGTTCAAGATTTTGGTCATTTGGCTGACATCTAGGACGATGCCGCCGTGACAGGGGATAGTTGAACCTTCTAAAGCGCTACCTGCGCCACGGGTGGTGATGCAAGTTCGCAACTCTGCGCAGGCCTTAACGACCTGTGATATTTCATCAATAGTTAAGGGCCATACTACCGCGAGTGGTGTGACCCCGGGCAGGGTCGATTCATCGCGAGAGGCGACACTGAGATGATCGGGGTGTGTAGAAATGCGGTCAGGCGGAAGAATGCGCGACAGCGTATCGAGAATATTCATTACCTAAAGCTCATTGGTTTCACCGTTTCCACCAATTATAGAGCGGCGCGGCCTGAGGGAAAAGCAAAAACAAAAGGCCGCCCCGGGTGGAGCGGCCTTGATTCTTCTACGGTGCGTGGTTTGGCTATTGACAGGGAGCGGTCGGTGTGAAAGAAATGTACGAAAAATCGAGGAGCGCGGTGAGGTCGGAGATGTCGATGTTCCCGTCGGGCGAGCCATCACAATTGGCTGACT
Organism: uncultured Ignavibacteriales bacterium; assembly: GCA_964571235.1. Taxonomy (GTDB): domain Bacteria; phylum Zixibacteria; class MSB-5A5; order GN15; family FEB-12; genus JACRAV01. The sequence continues at coordinate 21,190 of CAZNAI010000009.1, forward strand.
TCTGACAGCAGAGTGGAGAGAACGAAATATACAGATAATCGATTATTCTGGTCACGTCTGCGATGTCAATATTATCGCTTACATCGCAATCGACATTGCCTGTGAAGCCTCGGCAACATCCCCCTGTCCGAGCGAAGAACTTGGCAATCACCAATCGGGTGCTCTTTCCGGCCACCTGAACGGTTTTGATTTGTTGTATAGGAATAGTCTGCCCGAGCGCTATAAAGCGAACCCGAGTCGCCTGATATACCTGGCTGTTTGTGGTCGTAACAGTAGCCACCCGATCAAATTCAACTTCGAATGTGGCGGGATTGGATTTGACCATCCAAAATGATTTTACTACTGGATTGCCAAAACCAGCCGACGTTGCAACAGATACAACTCCGCCGCCCGGGACAGTTGTCGAGCCCTGTAAAGTAGCACCATTATAGGCGGCGATCAGCACATTGGGGTCACCGAGCGGATTGAAATCACAGGTGAGCTGGAGAGGTCCGCCGGCGTTGGCGATCTTCCACCCCATCAGCACAACATCTGTGGGCGAAGAGGATCGCAGGCGGTTGACTGGCGAAACTGTGCCTACAATGCCTACTGACATTTCCGAACCGGAGTCGATGAGGTTTTGGGTTACAAAATCGAGTTGGATCGAATCGGCATCGAGGGCTTCGAATGAAACCCCATCGTTGCCGCTGGGTCCGATATTATCCACAATCAAGAGACCCGAAGAGTCGGTAAGAGTCGCGTTACCGAGAGGTGTAGCGTTGGAGCACGCAGTACAAACCGTCGGAAGAATGGCGTGGTACGCAAGTGAATCCGGCACGGCCCGCTGGGTTCCGTCTTTTTTCAGAAACATGGGCAGATGGACCGGCGCCAGCGAAACAGGATTGACCGGTGTTGGATAAGGGACGAGAGTCATCGAGACCGATCGCGCCAGCGAAGAAGATGTGGCGGCAGTGATTTCAAACTGAGCCAGCAGTGTGTTGGTCGCCGAGAATTCGGCGCAACCGGTCGCACCGACCATCGCTGTGGTGCCGTCGGTTAGTTCCCAGTCGAACAGTGTGGGGAGAGGGGCAACCTGTACATTGCTGATAATCGCCGGCATTCCACCGATTTGCACTTGAAAGGGTACGGTGAGCGATGTGATGGGATCGGGTACTGAAAAGTACATTCGCACGGCGAGCGGTTGGGGAGTTCCGATGTCGGCCGGATACATGTTTTTATCAAGCCAGACATTCGTACCGGCTTTCGGTTGTGGGACAATCGGTGTTCCGAGTGGGGTGCAACTGAAATTGTATATGAAGTCACAATACAAGTAGCGCACCATCAATTGAAGATCGGCGATATTAACATTGTCGCGGCCATCAAGTTCGGCGTTTCCGTAGTTAAAGAGCGCACCCCCAACATAGAGGTGGCCGAGCAAGGCACTCAGGTCATTGATATCGATTGCGTCCGATGGGTCAACGTCGATATTTCCGCAGGGTTGTGAGCCGACCGGGGCTGACAGTGTCCACGTTGTAAGAGCCGCCAACACCAGGTGCCTTAAGCGAAATGAAGATTGGTCCGGATGCATAGAATCCTCCCTGATCATAAGATTTGATCTACTGTGTTTTCAAAGTACATAGATAACAATCGCGGCATGACTGCCGCCGCGATCACGGACAGCGGCGAAGGCCCGAACTGTGGCCATCTGGCCACACCCAACCGTTTGATCTAAGAATCAGAATTTGATACTGGACCCGACAGACCTATAATATCCGTGTCGCCCAATTGTGTCAAGCGAAAAGGAAGGGGGTTAGTCCGCCGGTAGTACCTCAAGAGTTGAGAATCTGAGTTATGTCCCGATTACCGAAGAAGGCGCCAACTGGAAAAAGCGTGCAACAACAAAAAAAGGCCGCCCCGGGTGGAGCGGCCGTACAATCTAGACATTGCAGTCCGTTACAGACAGAAAGCCGTCGGAGAGAAACTGATATAGAGATAGTCGATCAAAGCGCTCAAGTCGGCGATGTCGACGGCTCCGTCGGGCGAGCCATCGCAGTTGGCTTCCAGTTTACAACAGAGGGGTGAAAAGCTGATATACAGGTAGTCAATCAAGGCGCTGAGATCGGCAATATCAGTTGTCTCGGCCAAGTCGCAGTCGACATTGCCGGATTGGTCTACGCAACACGGAATAAATGAGGCGACGGTGGGACTGAGGTACGTACGCTGCGGAAGTTCACCGTATATCAGCAGTGGATAATAAGCGCTGTCTTGCGGAAATGTAACCAATTCCATGGAGATCGGCAGTGGGTCGGGACTTGGAGGCAAAGGGGCGGAAATCTGGAACTGAAGAATTTTGTATCGCCCGGCCGGAGCAGAACCCACACCGTGTGGTACAATGATATTGTTTGCTTCTATAGTTGGAAGCAATGTAAGCGCAGGCAAGTTGGAAGTTGAAAGTGTTCCCCTGACTACTTGGGCTTCTTGTGTACCGATGAGAACTCGAAAAGGCAGTTGAAGCGCTTTAAGCCCAGAGTCAATCTTAATAACCAAGCTAACCGTCAAAGGACCGGAAAGATACGCGGGGACTGTAGAAGGCTCTACCGAAACAAGATTCTCGTTCGACAGTTGGGGAACCAGTGGCGGGCCTAACGTCGAACAATCGCCACAAAAGTAGCCGGATTCGATAGAGTAGAGGCAATAGGGGAATTCGAGACGGTCGCTTATGTTGAGTCCAAGATGGTGATCGAATTCATAGGCTCTTGGACAACCGGGGGGTGAAAATGAGATGTAGCCGTAGTCTATTGCGGCCGACAGATCGGCTATCGTCATTGTGCCGTCACAATCGGAGTCGCCACAGAGTTGCGCCTGAGACCCAGTAGGAGTAACGAGCAAAAGAAGGGTTGCACAAGCAAGCGTCAGAAGTTGTCCGCACCTTCGAGAACGCACCGCATACCTCCAATATGCCCTGAACGATTTACAGATCAAAAGTACCGATGGCCATTACCTGCAGGGGTAGAGTAAACCTGCTGGCGGAGCGTTGGCTCCTATCATACCGCAACAATGGGACAATTAGCACATTATGTCAAATATAAAGATTGCGCCGATCCTCAGATGGGACCCGTCCTATTGTCGGGCGAGGGAGTGGGACTGAGCATTTACACCAATCGGTGCTGCCACCCGCATATCGTGGGCCAGTTCGATGGAAGGGCGGACATCGGCAAGGCCAAAGCCCCGACCGGAAAGAGTGCGGCGGTAAACTTCGGTGTGCAGATCAGTGAATCCTTCGCTGAACTCGACTTCCTGACTGTCGATGGTTATCGACCGGTAAGTCGGCTGATTCTTGGCTTTGATCTCAGACGGGAGGTTGGTCCGGTCGATTGAGAGAAACCAACGCACATTGGCGCGTTCGAGTTCAAGAAAACCAGAAGTAGTCAGCGGATTAGAGACGTGAAGCTCGTTCTGCTTGACGGGACCGAAAAGCCAGATCAGCAGATCGAAGAAGTGTATTCCGATATTCGTCGCCAGACCGCCGGAACGCTCGACATTCCCCTTCCAGGAGACAAGATACCAAAGTCCGCGAGATGTAATGTAGGTAAGAACGACTTCGTGTTTCTTTCCGGACTTATCAGCAAGCAGTTTCTCGCGGAGCGCGATGAGGGCGGGGTGGACCCGGAGTTGAAGGATTGTGAAAACACGGCGTCCTGATTCGTTTTCGAGTTCGTGTAAAGCATCGATATTCCACGGATTGAGCACCAGCGGCTTTTCGCAGATCGCATCGGCCCCGATTCGGAGGGCGAACCGGACATGGGCGTCGTGCAGATAATTCGGCGAACAGATTGTCAGGTAGTGGACTCGGGCGTCGTCACCCTGACGGCGGAGTTTTTCGCAGTGGCGGTCGAATCGTTCAAATTCGGTGAAGAACTTGACATCGGTAAAGAAAGAGTCAAGCACGCCGACCGAATCACTCGGATCGCATGCCGCCAGAAGCCGGTTGCCGGTTTCTCTGATTGCCTTCAAATGACGGGGGGCGATATACCCGCCCACGCCGGTCATAGCGAAGTTCTTGAGAGTCTGGGAATTACTCATATTGGGTCAAGTATCGGTAGTTTGGTGTCTTTCTGTTGCCATCAGTTTGTTGGCGAAAGGTACATCCAGCCGTCGGCAACTTCAACCAGTATCTGGGCGGGGATTTGTAATTGACCGTCCCGCCGCTGGCCGGTATCTTTGCTACCCTATAATGAAACGTTTTTCCTATTCTTGAGGACTAAGATGTCAGACATTGTACAACGGCTACTGCCCGAAATATCCGAAATCAAAGATCCCGGTCTTCGCTCAAAAGTAACGGCCTGCTGGGACGAAGCAATCGCGTTCCGTGGCTGGACTGAACAGTTGCTTCGGGAGATACCATTCACATTACTGGCCGAAAATGTATCGATCGGGTTTATCGATCATGTTCGGGCGGTCTGCGCCATGTGTATCGCATGCGACAAAGTGCTCGACCAATACCATGGCCCGCGCAAGACCAGAGTAAACCGTGACTTTTTGATTGCCGGAGCGTTGTTGGCCGATGTCGGCAAATTACTCGAGTTTGAAATTGTTGGCGGCAAGGCGGTCAAATCCAACTACGGCCTGCATATCCGCCATCCGTTCAGCGGCGTGGGGTTGGCGTTCAAGCACGGGGTTCCCTCGGAAGTGATGCATATCATTGCGACACATTCCAAAGAGGGGACAGGGGAGAAGCGCCTTCCGGAGAGTATCATCTTTCATCATGCAGATTTTATCGATTTTGATCTTGTAAAGTAAGAGAGATAGGAGTGGCAGTAATGCCGCAGAATATAGTTGAAAAGATAGCGCAGAGATTCGCCGTTGGGCTTGAGCCGGGTCAGATTGTTCGGGCGGGTGATTATATATCTATCCAACCGGCGCATGTGATGACTCACGACAACACCGGCGCAGTGATCCCAAAGTTCAAATCAATAGGCGCCTCGAAAATTTCCAATCCACGGCAGGTAGTCTTCACGCTCGATCATAATGTGCAGGATACGTCAGAAGGAAATCTGGCCAAGTATCGCAAGATTGAGCAGTTCGCCAAAGAGATGGGGATCGATTTCTATCCGGCGGGACGGGGGATCGGGCACCAGATCATGTGCGAGGAAGGGTACGCCTGGCCGGGAACGATGGTGGTAGCTTCCGATTCGCACTCCAACATGTACGGCGGGCTGGGGTGTCTGGGGACACCGATTGTCCGCACTGACGCGGCCGCAATTTGGGCAACCGGGCGAACCTGGTGGCAGGTGCCGCCAGTGGCTCGAGTAGAATTGACCGGGAAGTTGCAGGGTGGAGCGACTGGCAAAGATGTGATTATTACGCTGGCGGGGTTCTTTAACAAGGACGAAGTGTTGAATCATGCGGTTGAGTTTGCGGGCGATGGAGTAGCTGGGCTATCGGTCAACGACCGACTGGCAATTGCCAATATGACCACCGAATGGGGAGCACTCGCAGGAGTCTTCCCGATCGATAGCGTCACGGTTGAATGGCTGGAGAAGCGCTCAGGAACAATTGCCAAGCGTGGTCTGGCGGGAGTGCCCTCGGATGTCGACGGCCACGGCGGCCATCCAAGAATAAGTGGAACGCGGATTGAGGCGCTTAAGTCGGCAGTGTTGAGTTCGGACTCTGATGCCGTTTACGCCAAGTATCTGTCGCTTGATCTGTCGACTGTGTCGCCACATGTCTCGGGACCTGACAGTGTGAAGAAAATGACTTCGGTTGCGCAGGTAGCTACACAAAAGATCAAAATACACAAAGCATATTTGTTGTCCTGCGTGAATGCCCGGTTCGATGATCTCAAAGCGGCGGCGGGCGTTTTGCGCGGGAAGAAAGTAGCCGACGGTGTTGAAATGTACATCGCGGCCGCGTCGAGCGAGGTCCAGTCGGCCAGCGAACAGAGCGGTGACTGGCAGGCGCTGGTAACGGCGGGCGCAAAACCGCTTCCACCCGGATGCGGACCGTGTATCGGGCTGGGTGTCGGGCTTTTACAGGACGGTGAGGTAGGCATTTCCGCCACCAACCGGAATTTTAAGGGAAGAATGGGCTCGCCCAAAGCGCAAGCGTATCTGGGCTCACCCGAGGTGGTCGCGGCTTCGGCGGTGGCAGGATACATAACCGGTCCAGAGTCGCCGACTGCCGTAGCTGTCAAGGCCCAACTGCGAGAGACGCCGGTGTCGCACGTTACGGGGTCGGTGAAAGTAATCGACGGTTTCCCACAACAAATCGACGGGGAGCTGATTTTCTGCCATCAGGACAACATGAACACCGACGGCATCTATCCGGGAAAGTACACTTACAATGATGACATGACACCGGCACAACAGGCCGAAGTCGCGATGGAGAATTATGACCCGGCGTTTCAGCAGATCGTTCGTAAGGGAGATTTGCTTGTTGGTGGATTCAATTTCGGTACAGGTAGTTCCCGCGAGCAGGCGGCCACGGCACTGAAACATCGCGGACTTCGATTGGTGATTGCCGGATCGTTTAATGAGACATACAAACGGAACGCCATTAACAATGGCTTTCTGGCTATCGAAGTACCCGAATTGGTGCGCGATTTGAAGGCGCGATTCGGCGCCGAAAAGCTGACCGTGCGAAGCGGGACCACCGCCAAGATCGACTTTGTAAACTCTACACTTCAAACACCAGAAAAGAAATACAGTATCGGCTCAATCGGAGTGGCGGCCCAGGAACTCATCGTCGAGGACGGGCTCGAAAACTGGGTGAAACGACGGATTAAAGGCTAACACAAGGAATAAATTCGCAATGGACAAATCATATTCTCGTCAGATCTCGGAGTTTGCGGTTAAGCTCGATTACAACGATCTGCCACCGGCGGTTGTTCACGAGGTAAAACGGTACGTGTACGATTCAGTTGGTTGCGCTTTCGGCGGGTATCACACCAAAGATGTGCGTATCCTGCGCGACATCTATACGAACATGGGTGGCAAAGAAGACGCGACTGTTATCGGATTCGGCGACAAGATGCCGGCGGTCAACGCTACGTTGGTCAATTCACTCATGATCCGGGCGCTGGATTTTAATGATATCTATTGGAAAGAGGACCCCTCGCATCCGTCGGATATTATTCCAGCCGCTCTGTCAGTCGCCGAAATGGTAGACGCCTCGATGAAAGAAGTTATCGTCGGCATCGTGCTGGCCTATGAATTTGAGATGCGACTGTGTGAATTCGGCAAACCGGGAGTGAGAGAGCGCAAGTGGCATCATGCGACTCTGACTCAATTTGTTTCACCCATTGTCGCCGGACGGCTCCTCGGCCTGACTGTCGACAAGATGGTAAACGCGATTGGTATCAGCGGGTGCCACAGTCATACGATCGGATGCCCGACTGCCGGGAAACTGACAATGATGAAGAACACGGTTGACCCAATGGCTACTCAGGCGGGAGTTTTTGCCGCGCTAATGGCAGAAAAAGGTTACTCCGGCACCGAGGCAGTTTTCGAAGGGAAAGAGGGATTGATGGATGTCTTCGGGCCCTCGTGGGACACCGAAAAACTGCTCGGGAATCTGGGCCAGAAGTACAAGATCCTCGACTGTAGTATGAAGGCGTTTCCGACCGAGGCGCTCACTCATACGCACATCACCTGCACGCTCAAAGTAATCAAAGAGAACAATATCATGCCCGATGATATCGACGAAGTGATTGTCACCACAATCGCGCGCGCGTGTGATATCTTATTCGATCCACACAAGTATCGCCCGGAATCGCGCGAGACTGCCGATCATTCTCTGCCATATTGTATTGCCGCCGCGATTGTCGACAGGCAGATCACTACCCAGACTTTTTCAGACGAAAAACTCAAAGACCCGCGTATCTGGAATGTGATCGACAAGATCAAAGGGGAGGCGTCGGTTGAGTTTGAAAACATGTTTCCGGCCAAACAACCGTCAAGAGTGAAAGTCCGTACGAAAGACGGTAAAGAGTTTTCGGCCTATTTGGAATATCCGAAGGGTGATCCGCGCGAGCCGATGACCGAGGATGATCTGAAAGCGAAGTTCAATGCGCTCTCGGCGGAGTTACTCAATGCGGAGCGGCAGGAAAAGATTCGCAAGATGATCTTCTCGTGCGAGCATATGTCGGCAAGGGCGTTTATGAAGGAACTGGTCGTGTAGCACCAAAGATAGACCCCCGCTCTGCATTCCGCTTACAGCGGAACTTGTCGGAGGTGACACGTGTATACGTTCTTTGTAGGTCAGGGTCCCTGTGACCCTGACATCTTCTCAAGAAAATAGTGGAATCCGTCAGCCTCGCAAGGAGGCTGACCTACAAAGAAAAGGGCTGAAGAACCAACTAACCGTTACCCCCGCTTGATCGAAAGCGGGCGGGCGGCGTCGGTCATAGCGTCGACTTTGGCGGCGTAGCCGGTTTTGCGGGCCAATTCATCGTCGGATACTAAGTGGGCATCGACCATCTTAGGCACGCGCCTCCCGGTGCGTAGATAATTGATCTCCGACAGACAACTACTCCATCCATCGAGCCAGAACTCGAGCACCTGACGCTTTTCGGCGTCGCCAGTGAAGTGAATGATCAGGTCGATGTCACTTTGCGGCCCAGCGTTGCCGTTTTTGGTTGAGCCGAATACCCAGCAGGCGGCAACGCCGAATCTGGTGGCGTCGAGTTCTGAGGCTATCTTCTCAGCCATTGCTAGTCGCCATTTCCAGTCGGCGTCTTTGTATTCAACCTGATCCTGCGGTATCGGCGCACCGGCGCGGCGTTCCACTTCCGGCTTGTCGATAAAAGCGAGTGCCTCGTCGGAATCGGCGTCCATCATCACCCGCAGTATACAGCCGGGGAATTGGCGGCGAACATCGATGACGCGGAGTGTATCGGACAGATGCGCATACTGGGGGAGCAGTTCGGCAAGTTGGTTTTCCGCTGATCGCAAGAGCGCTTCGTTGAAGACGACACCATCATCGTCGGGATAAAGCGGCAAATACCGAATCCCCGCCTCTACCAAATCCTGGAAGAAGTGCGTGCCGAATGACAGGTCGGGTAGATACCCGCCTTTCTTTCGGGCAATTTCAACTAACATAGCGGTGTGATTAATATCCGAATAGGTGACATTCACACCCAAACGGATATCGCCGCGACTTCCCCAGCGTCCGGGGCCCATCAAAACAAACTGACGATGCGGCAGGCGCTTGTTCAGGTGCCCAACTGCCTGACCAATTTCCATCAGGGTCGAGTGTTCGGCAATACTGCCATACTTCTCCGGATCGACATAAACTATATGTGTCAAATCGGGGACATGCCCGTTAGAGACAAAGCGTCGCGCGGAAAATACCTGTCGTGCGGCCGGGATATCCCGCGGGATATGGGCCGAGGCGGTTTCTTCGCCCTCGCTTTGCGGCCGACATTGCAATAGATAGAACGAACGACCGTCGAAGGCAAACTCGATATCGACCGGAGTGCCGAGGGTCGACTCGAGCATATCCATAATCGCCTTGACCTGTTTGAGAAACGGAGTACGGGAAACGAGACCCTCGAAAGTGACCACCGCGTCATCACTGTGAAAATCAATGCCGAATTTGCCGGGGACAATCAATCGGCCATCGCGATAGATCGACACAATATCTTCGATACCGGGGATTTGGTCGCCGACTTCGATGAGAAATTGCTGAAGCGGCAAGGTCTCAAAGGACTTTTTCTGCAGGTCGATGACATCGATAAACTGCGGTGAATAACGAGCGGCGTCTTCGGCTGTGACATTTACTCGCAAATTGGGTTGACCGGGGGCGATCAGGACAGGGTAGTCATCGGCGACCCGGTCAACAGCGCGAGTACCAAGACCCATGACCATACGGAGGAGGCCGTCTTTTCGGTCGATACGCGGCGACCAGCGGAATTCATTGCGGCTAAAGGCGACCCCGGCGTAGGCAGGGAGAAAGTAACCGCCGATCCGCTGGCCAACCACCGCTTGAATCAGAATTCCCATTTCTTCTTTGTAATCGAGCAAACCGTGCTCGGTGCGATATTGGATGGCGTCGGGGGAGAAGACCGAGGCGTAAACCTCAGCGATTGCATCCTTCAAATCGTGCAATCGCTCCGCCTTGGTTCCCTGATTGGCCAGAAAGAGCGACTTGTATTTGCCTGAGAAGGCGGTTCCGGCCTGGTCTTCAAGAAGGGAAGAACTTCGAACTATCAGCGGTCGGTCGCCAAAGTCATCAAGCGCGGCGGCCAGCCCGCGCGAAATCTCAAGCGGGAACTGGGCGTTTTTGAAAATCTGGACAACGTGCGGGTATTCGATACGAACCTGATTGATCTCTTTGTATTTCTGCTCAATGATGTCATCCAAATCGTTGTGGTGCATGAAGTGCATTGCCAGATCAGAGGTCAGGTGCCAGGTGCGCGGGGTTTTTACCGGCGCAAGTAGTTCGATCTCGTGCCCCTTCTTTTTCAGAATCTGTTTGGCCAGATAAATGCCGGCGCTTTTCCCCCCCAAAGTACCGTGGGAATCGGCGGCAAAGATGGTCTTCTTGAGTAGATTGTTCAGATCGGCGACATCGATAAAATGCTGGGCACGGTCGATATACCAAAGCCGGTCGGACAGCAAACGTCGAATAACGGCGATCTGGACACCTCGACGGGAGGGAGAGGCGATGGCGGATTCATGCAGTGTATGGTGATGATACCGTCTGATGGCGTCGGCGACATCGCCAAGGGGAAGGCTCCGGTTGATGGTCTGCGACAAAAGGCCGAGCCTCACCTCGCGAATCCAGCGCTGGATCTGATCGAGTATTTGCTCGTTGGAAAGCTCGCGTGCGGCGATCTGAAATGTCTGCTTGCTTAAATCGCTGGACATGCGGACCGCCGGCAGTTTGATTGGCACATTGCCGCCGTCGACAAGTAGCTCGTCGCCAAACTCCTCGGTAGATCGCTGTGTTCCCAATAACGCGGTAGCTTCTTTGACCCCGCTCCAGGCGAGATAATTGAGCATTTTGCGGGCAATATTGGAATAGAGCGAGTAGTCGGTCTGGCGAAGAAGTTCCAGCACCACCATCCAGTCTGCCCGCTGGACGTTGTCGATCTGATCCTGTGGCGGCTGTTGTTCGTTGAGCATGGGAGTAATATCGGCAAACTAAACGGGTGGGACAACGGAAAGTAGATTCCGTCATGACGAAAATCATCGACCGACGTCGTCTACGACTTAGCGCACTGGACCAGCGGCTGGCCCCGCTACATGCACGGTCGCGGCGGTGTGAAGCTGATATAGAGGAAATCGATCAGGGCCGAAAGGTCGGAAATGTCGATTTGTCCCTCCGGATCACCGTCGATATTCGCCTCTGCCGCGCACCCGAGAGGGGAAAAGGAAATGTAGAGTCGATCTATGAGCGCCGAAAGATCGGAAATGTCGACCCGGTCGTTCTCGTCGCAATCCACATTGCCTGTAGCGCCGATACAAGTGCACCGGTCCCCACGGCCGTCACTGTCGGAATCAACCTGGTCCGGATTACTGACCAGAGGGCAGTTGTCGTGCGCATCTTCGATACCATCAAGATCGGTATCGACACCTTGGGTCCAGGTTGCGAGATAGGCCGCGGGTTTGTCACCGGCGACAGTCATTGTTCCGCCAACATACAGTTTCCCTTGGTACGGACAAAGCGCGCGAACACTATTATTCCAAAAGTCCCGCCAAGAGACTCCAGAACCTAATGTTCCCCATTGGCCGGTTTCGAGATTCCATTTGGCAATGTAATTTGCAGGGACGAGGCCTCCCGCATCGATGTAGTCAAATGAACCTCCAACGACCAGTGATCCATTGTGTTCAGTTAGGCAAAGCGCCCAGGAGGTGTAAAGATCGTCGTCCAATCTCCAATACAAGTCACCGATGCCGTTCCACGAGTGGCCGTTCCAGGTGGACAGACCTACGGACGTATTGCCCCCAGCCAGATAGAAAAAACCTCCGGCAATCAAGTAACCTTTGTATTCCTTCAGGCACCATACATCACTTGTTGTGCCGGAACCGAGAGTTGACCAAATTGAACCGTCCCATTGGGAGACATGATTCGCCGCAATTCCTCCAATACTGTCAAACTCACCGCCTGCGGCAAGTCGTCCCTGAAAGGTCGACAATGACAAAACATAACCGTTGGCTCCACCGAGAGACTGCCACGAAGTACCATCCCAGGCCGCGATCCTTTTTTCAGGCCTTCCCGGAAGGTCAATGTAGATAAAGCCCCCACCGACGATGAGAAAGTCGTTCCATACGGTCAGCGCGCTGACGGTGCTGTGAACACCATTTCCGACAGGGGACCATGAAGTTCCATCCCAAGCGCTAATGTTTCCCGCTCCAGATTCAGGGCCGCTGAATCCGCCACCGGCGATGAGTTTCCCTCGGTAGACGGTCAGGGCTCGGACTTCGCCTTTCAATCCATTTCCAAGAGAGTGCCACGACTGGCCGTCCCAGGAGGCGATGTGATTCACCTTGACGCCGTCCATGTACTCAAATCGGCCACCAACAATCAGTTGGTTATTCCATACTGTCATAGCTTGTGCAATATCATTGGTGCCTGGGGCCATGGCGCCCCAGGTGTGACCGTCCCAGGCGGCAATGCAGTTTGCGGGGACCTCGTAGATTTTTTCGAATTCTCCGCCAACTATCAACTGTGATCGAAATGTCCCGAGTGCCGAAACCGGATTCCAACTGACTGAACCCATAATCCCGTCTGCCAGCGGGTTCCACTTGACGCCGTCCCAAGAGGCCACTTTGTATGTACCGTCAAAATTCGCTGCGCTAAACCAGCCACCTGCCACAATCTGACCTCCAAACTCTGCTAATGCCAACACCCAATTGGATGTGCCGGCACCCAGCGGTGACCAAGCCGCACCATCCCAGACCGCGATATATTTGGCATCGGCGCCTCCCGCTTGAGTGAAGTTTCCGCCGACATAGAGTTTGGATCCGGACTGAAGGGCTGCGGATACTTCACCATTTATGGAAGATCCAAAAGTCGAAAAGGATGAACCGTCCCATTTTGCAATGCAGTTAGCCGTGATCCCTCCCGCGTGATAAAACACGCCGCCGATTACAAGCCCGTCACCGTATGGAGAAAGAACATTTACTTTGCCGTCTGTTCCGGAGCCGATGGGTAGCCAATTGCTCCCACCCCACCTTGCCAAGTTGTTGACTGAAATCTCCCCTGAGGCGGAGAATGATCCCCCAGCGATCAATTGGCCCTGGTAAACGGCCAGGGCTCTTACTTGTCCGTTAAAGCCAGGCCCGACGGTGGACCAGTTTGTGCCATCCCACACCGCGACATTGTTGGCAACCACACCCCCGGCATCGGTAAAGGTGCCGCCTACAATCAATTTGGATTCGAAAATGGCGAGCGACCGGACCTCCGGCATGGAGTATTCGTAGCCGGTCGCCCCTGATCCCAACGCTGTCCAGTTGCTTCCGTCCCAAGCGGCAATGTTGTTTACGCGCGTACTGCCGGCAACTTTGATCCGGCCGCCGACAATCAACTTCCCGCCGAACTCTATCATACAATACACAGGGCCGTCGACACCGGGTATCGAAGGCGACACCGAGTTGTCCCAATACACATCGTTCGCATCACTCACTGGTTTGGCACTGGAATTCAGATGGGGCGCGGGTATAGAGACACCTGAGCGGGGATCAATTAATCGAGGGAAATAGGCCGATGCTCTTTGTATTGGCAAATCTGCGGCCCCGACTAATGAACAGATCAAAATTGCAGGTATGAACAGGACTACGCACTTAAGAGCGCGACGAGTTGTAGATTTCATAAGAACCTCCCAGTCCGTAGTCGAGATTTGGGATGAGCTCGTAATCAATTCCATAATAGGCAAAGATACCTATTCTGTCAAGAACCAACTCGGATCGCAAGCACCCGACTATGGACGCGAGCACAAAAGTAACCGCCGCAACGGTTGGGGTTGCGGCGGCTTTTTTTGTAAGGTCACAAATGTGAGGTAAGGATCAGACCCAGCCCCGATCCTTGCAGGCGTGGGCGACACGCTGAATAGCGATCACATACGCGGCGTCGCGCATGTACAGTTTCCGCTTGGCGGCCAGATCGGCCACCGCGTGGAACGCCGAGGTCATCTTGGTGTCAAGGCGAGTCAAAACCTCGTCGCGTTCCCAATAGTAGTTCATGTTGCACTGAACCTGTTCAAAGTAGCTACAGGTCACGCCACCGGCGTTGGCCAGAAAATCGGGAATCATAAAGATTCCGCGACGGTGGATTTCTTCGTCGGCTTCCGGCGTGGTCGGGCCATTGGCGCCTTCGGCGATCAAACGGACTTTCTTGCCGATCTTGCCAACGTTTTCCTTGGTGATCTGGTTTTCCAGAGCGCACGGGAAGAGAATGTCAACATCCTGCTCGATCCAAGCGCCGCCGGGGAGTACTTCGTAGCCGAGAGTTGCGGCCTTGGCTTTGTCGATTCCGCCGAAACGATCGGTGATGCCAAGAAGTTCCTCGACATTCACACCCGACATGCGACGGAATGTATACGAGGTCTGGTCTTTCTGATCCCACGACGACACACAGATTGCCTTGCCACCGAGCTTTTGATAAAGAATGACTGCGTATTGCGAGACATTGCCAAATCCCTGAAACGCGGCGGTCGTGTTGGCGATATTGATATTCAGCAATTTGAGGGCTTCGCGGACTGTGTAGACGACACCGTAACCGGTCGCTTCGGTTCTGCCGAGTGATCCACCCATGCCAACCGGCTTGCCGGTGATAAATCCGGGGTACTTGCCACCGTGGATGACTTCGAGTTCGTCGAGCATCCAGAGCATATGCTGGCCGTTGGTCATGATGTCAGGCGCCGGGACATCGGTTACCGGGCCGACATTTTTGGCAAGCTGGCGGACCCAGCCACGGCAAATCTGTTCCTGTTCGCGAGGGGAGAGGTTGTGCGGATCGCATATGACGCCGCCCTTACCGCCGCCCAGCGGGATATCAACAACCGAGCACTTCCAGGTCATCCACATTGCCAGAGCGCGCACAGTGTCGATGGTCTCTTGCGGGTGGAAGCGGATGCCGCCTTTGTGGGGGCCACGGGCATCGTTGTGTTGAACGCGGAAACCGCGAAAGACGCGGACCGTGCCGTCGTCCATGTGGACCGGGATAGCGAACTGGAATTCGCGGAGGGGTTCGCGAAGGAGTTCGCGGGTGCCTTTATCCAGATCAAGGATTTGCGCTACCTTGTCAAATTGCGACTGGGCCATTTGAAAAGGATTGAAAGATTTGTCACTCATGGGTTTTGTCTCCACAGCTCCGCCGACCGGTTTTGTTTGGGTAAGCATGGAACAGCGTCCTTATAGTTAGTCTCGTTTCACATACATGTTGCGGCTGTAACGATAGATTACAACCGGACAAGAATCAACCACTTAGTGATTTTTGTCACAAGCGAGTATAGAGAGAATGGGTCTAAAAGTCAAGTTGAGGAAGATTCGGAAACCCGGCGAAGGGGCAGATTAGAGCCGAAATTTCTTCGTAACCCCATGAAAGATGGAACCTTTCGGGCTGGCTTTCCATATATTGTACATACAAAGCTGAGTAAGTAGTTTGGGACTGTTGAGGAACGGCCGTGTTTGCTTTTACAGAGATTGCTATGTCCAGAATCAAAACAATCAGGATGGGTCAGTAAGGGAATACGGAGGAAATTGATGGATAATCGGGAGTACTTTGATAAAGTCGCCTCGCAGTGGGATCAGATGCGCACTAAGCTCTTCTCTGTGAATGTCAGGGAAACGGCCATGAGAATAGCGGGAGTGAGTGAGGGGAAAACGGCCGCGGATATCGGCGCGGGAAGTGGATTCATTTCTGAAGGGTTACTCGCGCGAGGTCTAAAAGTGATCGCGGTTGATCATTCTCAGGAAATGCTGGAGGTGATGCGTAGGAAGTTTCCAGACACGAAGGGGCTCGAGGTTCGCCTGGGTGACTCCGTGCGACTTCCACTTGATGACGCGTCGGTTGACTATGTCTTTGCAAACATGTACTTGCACCATGTCGAGGATCCGCCAGCGGCGATTCTGGAAATGGTGAGAATCCTGAAGCCGTCAGGAGCTTTGGTAATCACAGATGCCGACGAGCATAACCATGAATTTCTGAGAATTGAACAACATGATCGATGGCTCGGGTTCAAACACGACGATCTTCGCCGATGGTACCGCGAGGCGGGTCTTGCGGAAATTGAGGTCCGGAGTATCGGCGAAAAATGCCGACCGACGGCCGAGTGTGGTACGACCGTAGATATTAGCATCTTTGCGGCGTCGGGGCGGAAGAGAGTAGGGGAATGACCACACCACACGACTTGAATCAGGCCAGCAAAGCTGAGCAGTTTCTCAGACTTCACCAGCCGGGCAAGCTGTTTGTGCTCGCCAACTGTTGGAATCTGCTGACTGCGCGGCTGTTTGAGCAGGAGGGATTTTCGGCGATAGGAACGTCGAGCTATGCTGTCGCGATGACATCGGGTGTTCGCGACGGACAAAAAATAGGACGCGAACATCTTATTGAACTGGCGCGCACATTGTCCAGAGGAATCGAACTACCGGTGTCGGTCGATCTTGAACGGGGGTATGGCGACACTGTCCAAGAGGTGGTTGAATCTGTTCGGTTGGTGTTATTGGCTGGCGGAGTTGGAATCAACATGGAGGATAGCACCGATAACCCCCTCGCCCCCTTTTATGAAGTCGGATTTCAGTGCGAGAAGATTCGGGGAATTCGAGCAATGGCAAACTCGGCGGGAATTCACTTGGTAATCAATGCGCGGGCGGACATGCTTCTGCGTCCAGTGAGCGATCCTTCAAGCGCTCTCAAAGAGGCAATTGCGCGCGGGCGGGCGTACATGGATGCCGGCGCGGATTGCATTTTCGTCCCAGATATGGGCAATTTGACCAGTGAGATGATCGCTCGATTGGTGCAGGAAATCGGGTCGCCGATAAACATTATCGCGGGAGTGAATACACCACCCACTGTCAAACTCAATGAATTGGGTGTGGCACGTGTCAGTTTTGGACCGCGCGTGTTAAGGGCAGGGCTGGGACTCTATAGAAGGATTGCAAGGGAGATTCTGGATCAGGGGACATTTAGGCAGATGCATGACGGGGCGATGTCATTTGATGAAGCCAATCGATTGTTGGATTCAGACTGAGCCGCTCTGTGGCCCAGAAAAAAAACTTTTACCGGGGATAGAAGTTCGTACCTTGCACCCCCAAGATGGCCAAGGAAAAACCAAAGAGAGTCGCGCCGGAATTACTCAAGGGGTTTCGGGATTATCCACCCCAACAGCAGATTGCCCGCGAGGCGATGATCGCCAAGGTCCGAGCGGCGGTCGAACTAATGGGATTTTTGCCGCTTCAGACAGCGTCGGTTGAGAACGCCGCTATCCTGCTCGGTTCTCATTACAATCAGGATGCACTCAAAGAGCTGTTTGGATTTGAAGGGCCCGACGAGGTCGACATGGCCCTGCGGTATGAGTTTACGCTATCACTTGCCCGATTTGTTGCGGCGGATGCAAATCTTCCGGTGCCGTTTCGGCGCTATCAGTACGGGAATGTCTGGCGGGTCGATAAGCCCGGTCCGGGGCGATACCGCGAGTTCATGCAGTTTGATATCGATATAGTCGGCACACAGAATCTATTGGCCGATGCCGAGATTATCGCCGCGATGGTCACGACGTTTGAACGGATGAATATCAAGAATTTCAAAGTCCGCTACTCCAATCGCAAGATTCTCAATGGTCTGGTGTCGTGGGCGGGGATTGCACCCGAGCGCGGCCCCGATGTCATGCGGGTGATCGACAAGCTTGAAAAGCAGGGGAAAGAGGCGGTGCTCAAAGAACTGGGGCCGGGCCGAATCGATGCCTCCGGCGACAAAATCACCGGGCTCGCACTTTCCAACTCTGAAATTTCCAAGCTCGAACAGTTTCTGGATTTCGCACTGTTACATTCGGCTGACCCGCTGGGGCATGCCGAAGAGATGTTGGGCGGACAAGAATCGGCTAAGGCTGGGATCGATGAGCTTCGCCAAATCAGCCTCTTGTTAGATCAAATGGGAGTCGACAAAGCAAAAACCTCGGTGGATATGACTATCGTGCGCGGCCTCGGATACTACACCGGGCCGGTTTTTGAAACCACATTGCTCGATCTTCCCTCGTATGGTTCGGTTTTCTCGGGCGGACGCTACGACAACCTGGTCGACAGGTTTGTCGGGCGATCAATTCCGGCGGTTGGATCATCGATAGGTCTTGATCGATTGCTGGCGGCGCTGATTGAGCTAAAAGCAATCGAACTGACCTCGGCCACGTCGCAGGTATTGGTCACCGTGATGGACCGCGATCGGCTGGGCGATTATCTGCAGATTGTTCAAGAGCTACGCCATGCCGGCATCCCGTGTGAGATATACTCGGGCGACACCAAGAATTTGTCCAAGCAGGTCAAGTACGGCGATAAGGTGGGAATTCCATTTGCCGTAATCGCCGGCTCTGATGAATTCGCGGCGGGCCAGGTGACGATTAAGAATCTCGCGGCCGGCAAAAAGGTCGCCTCAGATACCTCCGACCGCGAGGAATGGTTGGCCGCCGAGGGATTTCAGGAAACAATTGCGCGAGCGGGACTTGTCGAATACCTCAAAGGCAAGCTGACCTAGCGCTAAGCAGGCACGCCAAATAATCTTCGGCTCTTGACTCAAATCAATCTTTCCGGGCGGACTGTTGACGATACTTTGGGGAGAGAAATTGATGTATGGAAAAAGTCGCCCCGATAGTTCACCCCGCGCTTGGAAAGTCCAAATCTCTTCCGTTGCAATCGCTACGATTCTACGCTCAGCTCTTTGCGCTGGCGGTAAACATATGGATTGGCATTGAGTTTTTCCTTTGGGTGAGGTACATCCAAAGTGGAGGGACGCGTATTGCCATAGACAGGCCGCCGGGGGTCGAGGGGTGGCTTCCGATCAGTTCGCTTGTTTCACTGAGACATTGGTGGCACACCGGGATTATCAATGATATACACCCGGCCGGATTGTTCATCTTCCTCGTGATACTGGCCACCGCCTGGCTGTTCAAAAAGGGATTCTGCGGGTGGATCTGCCCGGTGGGGTTCATATCCGAATTGACCGGCGATATTGGCGAGAAGCTTTGGAAGAAGCGGATTAAATTGCCCAAGTGGCTCGACTGGCCTTTGCGGTCGCTTAAGTACATTTTGCTCGGTCTGTTTATTTATGCAGTTTTCATCTCAATGACGACGCGGGATATCGCCGGCTTTTTGAACACCGACTACAACATAGTAGCCGATGTTCTCATGCTGAAGTTCTTCACCGACATTTCATTTCTCGCTCTTTCAGTGATAGTTGCTCTGTTTCTGATCGGCTTTGTCGTCCGCGGTTTTTGGTGCCGCTATTTGTGTCCATACGGCGCACTTTTGGGATTGGCAGGTTTGATATCGCCTACCCGGCTACAACGGGCCAAGTCGACCTGTATTGACTGCAGTTCGTGCGCCCGTGCCTGTCCAGTACATATCAAGGTGGACAAGCATAAAGAGGTGGTTTCCGACGAGTGTATCGGATGTCTCGCCTGTGTGAGCGCCTGCCCGGTGAAGAAAACAATGGAAGTAAAAGTAGCTCGTTCGAAATGGACATTGTCACCCAAAGTGTGGGCGTTTTCACTTCTTATCTTCTTTTGGGGATCACTGTTTTCAATTAAGATGTTTGGTCCCTGGCAAAATGCGGTCACGACCGAGCAATACATGCGAATCATGCCGGTTGCTCAATCGGGACAACTTCAGCATCCGTAAGTCGGATGACTTTATGCCAAACGAAACAAAGACATTCTTTGAGAAGTATGCGACTGAATACGATGCTATGACCGACGCGGCCGCTCGTGAGCCGAAACATAGGCTTGAGGTTGAATCGATCATCCGTCGCTTTTCGCCAACGTCGGTATTGGACGCCGGTTGCGGCACGGGCTTGACCGCCCGACTTTTCGCTGAAAAGGGGATCGCGGCTGTTGGAATAGACAGTTCCACGGAAATGATCCGACTGGCGCAAGAGAAAGCGAGATTGGCGAAATCGCCTGCGCATTTCGAATCGGTCTCGTTTGAGACAATGCCAAAGTCGTATGCAGGCTCATTCGATCTGATCGCCTGCCTCGGAAACAGTATTTCGGGCGTTCCGAATGATCAGGCACTTGGCCGAACGCTCAAGAATTTCCGCCGTGTACTCAGACCGGGTGGTTGGCTTGTTCTCCAACTGTTGAACCCGGCTCTCATCAAGAGGGGTGAGCCATTTGCTGTCAGAGCAACTCGATCCGGCAACATCCTCTACCATCGGTACGCCCTTCGGCAGGACGACTGGGTGGCCTTGCATGTCATCCGTACTGATCTTAGCGCCGTTCCACCGCCATTCGAGGCCTTTGTCCATTCGTATCGGCTGTTGACAGCCGTTCAATTCCGGGAACGATTGAAGAAGGCGGGATTTGATAATATCAAATCATATGGCTCGTTGGGCTTCAATTCGGCCGCCAAAACGGCCCCTTCGCGCGACCTGGTCATCACTGCCCGTCGAACATCTTAGTTGCCCCGTTTGAGCCGGTAGCGTATGTTCGGGGCTCAAAATGCGAAGACATTTCATCTACATATTCGGCGCCGCTGTGATGGCGCTTTCCTATTCGGTGGGCGCACAGCCCCCCCGCACTGTCAAAGGTGTGGAGTCAGTCGAGCAATTTCGACCGGTGGGTGATCGCCGGATCTGGACCTTTGTCTCCCGCGACTCAGTTTTGGGTCAAGTTGTCTCTGGAGTCGAAGAAAAGACGACAGTCGACGGCGAAGTCGCACTTCGGCTCGCTGGTGGAATTAGAGTCGATTTTCGGCGCATTGGGGGACAGACCGCCCTTGCCACGAGAACTGAGCACAAGATTTCGACCCGCGGAGAATTTCTTGAAGACAATCTGACCTTCCCGGTCACCGAAGACAAGTCCGAGGAACTTCGGCTCAGTCGAAATGGGAAGAAGCTCGAGGGGTATTACACCCGCAACGGCGCACAGGTATCGCAGACAATAGACTGGCCAAGGGGGTACCAGGCTCTCGACGGCAACTTTGTCGATCAGCTCGAGATATTTCTGGCGACTCGCGATTTGACCGAAGGAGCTTTCATCGGCGACACGCTCTTTGTCCCGCAGTTACTCAGTTTCACATCGGTAAGGGCGCAGATAGGCGGGGTCGAGTGGCGCGAATTGTGGAAGGGGCGGTTTGATACCGTAATCGGCGTGCACTTCACCGAGCCACAACAGATGTCCGCTTTTATGACTTTAGACCATCGGCTGGTACGGGTTGACTTTCCCGGACAACAATATCGGGTGTTTCAGGACGTGGTCCAACAAGCGCCGTCGGCAACAACTCAATCTTCTCCGCAGGCACAAAAACCAAAGCTTGGAACTGTTGGGATTATTACACTCGCTCTTGATTACCTCGCCTTTGCCGTATTCGCGGCCTTGGTTCTTTTGGTGGTGGCGGCACGAGCCTTTCGCTGGTCAGATTCGTATGTCGGCCTTCTGTTCGGCGCCATAGTCTTTGGACTGGTCTTGATAACTCAAATTCCGGCCCAGAAATATGTAGTGGCAAACCTGCTGTTGCCGGGACTGAGGCAGGGGGAGAGTCTGTACTTTTTGGGAATCCTGCCGGCGTTAGTCGGCGGAGTTCTGCAGGAACTCCTTAAATTGCTCGGGATTTTCGCTGTGCAGTACCACCGTCAGACGCCGGCCACCAAGCTCATCTATGTTGGCGCGTTTGTCGGTGCGGCTTTTGGAATTGCCGAAGCAGTCTATATAACTCAACCGGTACCGATCGGATCATGGGTAATCTTCGAGCGGGTTACCAAAATTGCGTTCCACATTGCTTCGGGCGCTTTGCTCGCGGTGGCGCTTGAGTCGGTCACCGAGAAGAAGTACATGATTATCGGTGGAACGATGTTTGCTAACTCCGCAATATTCTACTTGCCAGTGTTTGCCCAACAGGCGGCGGTGACTCCGGGCGCCCTTCATTTTTGGATGTCGGCCATAACCATTGCGGTGTTAGTAACGGCCATATTTATGACCAAGAAGTTCCGTCCGATGCGAAAATCCCCCGCCGCCGATCCTCCGGCTGATACTGTTAAACCTTGACCGAGCGGTGTCCACTCCGCTACTCTTGTCAGTCAGAATCGATAAGAAAGCAGTTGTTCACAAGGGATCGTCACTGTTGAATTGACCAGGTATGTCCAACCAGACTGTCTACGCCGGAATCGACATCGGCGGCACCAATATCAAATACGGCTTGGTTGATCCGAAAGGGAAAGTGCTCTTTCGGGAACAGCGTCCGACCATGGCCGATAAAGGGGCTGATCCGCTCATGCATCTGGTCGCCAATTTGTCCGAGGGGCTTCTCTATCATGCCGCCGAGGAAGAGTACGATGTCCGCTGGCTTGGTGTTGGCACGCCCGGAGCGGTGGAAGCAAAGACTGGAAAAGTAATCGGTGTATCTCCCAATATTTCCGGATGGAAAGGGATGGAGATCGGTCAGATTCTCAAAGACCGATTAAACCTGCCGGTGCTCGTTGACAACGATGTTAACGCCATGGCTCTGGCGGAATCCAGATTCGGCGCCGCGATGGGGTATAAGTCTGTTCTGTGTGTTGCGGTGGGTACAGGAGTCGGCGGTGGCATAATCTTCGACGGCCGGCTTTGGCGAGGGGCTACTCATTCGGCCGGTGAGATCGGGCATATCACCATCAATCCGAACGGCCCACAATGTCGATGCGGCGCGAAGGGGTGCGTGGAGGCGTACTGCAATTCACAAGCGATCATTCGGCGTGCTATCGATAAATTGAACAATGGATTAACGCCGGCATTTGAAGAGGTGCTTGAGGGGCCGCTCTCGGGGCTCACCATCAAGAAGCTGTTCGCGGCGGCTCGCAAAGGGGACTCTGTCGCGATCGATGTGATTCAGGAATCTGCCGATTACTTAGCAATCGGGATCGCCAACGCAGTGAATATTCTCAATCCGGAGATAGTAGTAATTGGTGGAGGAGTGGCCGATGGTGGCGCTGGATTTGTTGAAGCGGTAGCCACTGAAGTCCGCAAGAAAGCGGTGGGACCCTCGGGCACAGATTTGAGGATCACCAAAGCAACCCTTGGCAACGATGCCGGATTCATCGGCGCGAGCATCCTTGGAGAAGTGAGGTCAATTGAGTAGCCAGGAAACTGCCGACAGGCAAGAGAGCGGTCCGATTACGTTCAAGCTCGCCCTGTGGTGGGGGTACATCTTGTCGGCGATGTATATATTGTACGGCGGCGTGAGTATAGTGCTCGCATTTCTTGATCGAAACTACAAGGATATGAAGGCGCCGGTGCTTTTTGTAGCGATAGGAATTTTGGTCCTGGTTTTCTCTTATGCCTTTCGTGATCGCAAAATGTATGGTTGGTACGGACTGCTGGTCGTCAACTGTGCCGTAATCCTGCTTTCAATCTTCACGCTCAAACTCTATGGGGCGGTCGCAATCCTCGTTCTAGCGGTCGGCGCAGTTGTCACTCTGTTTGCAGGCTCGACCCGAGATTGCTTCCCGTCGCGCCGGTAAATTCGGGTTGACATCGCCTCAAAATCCGGTAGATTGGCCCCCTGATTTCAAAGATCTGATAATGGCGCCCTAGCTCAGTTGGTAGAGCAACGGACTGAAAATCCGTGTGTCCGCAGTTCAATTCTGCGGGGCGCCATTTTTCTTTGCCCCTTGCGGCGCAGTGGTTTCATAGGGGGATTCGCCCAGGCAGCGTCGTGATCGGCGCGGGTGGTGATGCCCCATTCTCCACCGTTTTACACCAAATCTGTGTCAACCTGTGGCAACATGTTGATGCAAAGTCAGCCGGTTTTTTTGGATGGGAAGAGGCTGGCGACGGAGTCGCGGAGGCGGGCAGTGTCGGCGTGGAGGTAGCGCATCGTCGTTTCCACGCGGCGGTGACCCATCACCTGCTTGACGTCGGAAATCGGCGCCACCGCAATCAGCATCGATCCAAAGGTGTGACGGATGTCGTACATGCGGCCGTGGGGAATTCCCGCGGCTTTCAGCGTTTTGGCCCAGAGGCGTCCCCACCAATGAATGCAGTGAAGCGGCGTGTGACCGTCGGTGGAGAAGACAAGAGCGCCACCGTCGGTGGCAGACTGTCGGAAGGCGCTGACGCGCCCGGAATCATTTGTATCGGACTGGACCCCGGCCTTCGCCGGGGTGACAGAATCGGAAGAGGGAATGGTGTCTCGACTACGCTCGACACGTCGGTTGTCATGGGCACTGGCAGGGCGTGGTGGTGCGATTGCGGATAATCTGATACAGAGGTCGGGGGAGATGGGGATGGTCCATACGCGGCGGGTTTTCGTTTTACGGGCGACGGTGATTAGTTTGCGTTTCAGGTCGATGTCGCGCCATTGCAGGCGGGAGGCCTCGCCCGGGCGCATGCCGGTGTGGGCGAGGAGGCGGAAAAAGGTGGCCTCGAGGACGGTGCGATCGCGGTCCAGATATGTAAACAACGTGCAAAGTTCGTCGCTGGTATATACACGTTCGATCGCTTTTTCGGTTTCGCGCCGTCGGAATTCAGATTTGTCGGTCAGGATGTTGCGGGTGAGGTAGCCGCGCAGGACGGCCCATTTGAGCAGGGCCGAGAGAGCGAAGATGTAGCGGTTCCAAGTTGCCGCGCGGTCGCCGGGTTTGCGGTTGTGGATTCGGAATGCGTCTCGACTACGCTCGACGCGTCGATTGGTATCGGACTGGACCCCGGCCTTCGCCGGGGTGACATTGTTTGACCCTTCGACGGGCTCAGGGTGACTTTGGAAGGGGCGGTACCAGGTGCCACCGTG
>CAZNAI010000010.1:0-315346 GCA_964571235.1 uncultured Ignavibacteriales bacterium
AAACGTCCGTACCGCGCCACCCGTCATGCGCGACATCACCATCGTGATCGCCGCTGTCAACGTCGTCTTCCCGTGATCCACGTGACCTATCGTCCCAACGTTCACGTGCGGCTTGTTACGTACAAATTTCTCCTTCGACATTCCTCACTCCTCGTCGTTTACAAAAAGCCCAGAACCAGGATTGAACTGGTGACCTCATCCTTACCAAGGATGTGCTCTACCAACTGAGCTATCTGGGCAGAACAACTTTTTCTCCTCAGAAAGGCAAAAAAATGCCATGCCTCGCCGTTGGGCGAGCCCCAAATATATCGCCAACCCCAAGAGAGTCAAGCCATTTTTGGCATGAGATTTTCCGAAAAGGGGATTTTTTAGGGTTTTCTCTCCCCCGTCGGGATGGAACCTGAGACAGGAGGATAGAGAACCGGCTTTAGGGGCCGCAGAAAACCAACTAAGACGCTACCACACAGCGCATTAACGGCGCTTTCGGGTCGGCGGTTTGGGGCTCATCCGGTTGAGTTCGGCTTGAATGGAGTCGAGTGGAGGCACATTCCAGGCCCGGCGGACTGAGTCCGAAGTTTGGGAATCCATGGCCAGCAAGACGAACTGGCCGGCGCGGTTACGGGTGTACTGTGTGCCGTATTTTTGGGGTAAGTCGCTGAAGATCAAGTGGCGGTCGAGGGCGGCGGCGGCCAAGAACTTGGCGCCGGGGTGACCTTTTTCGGCCGCTTCGATCGCCAGCTTGTTAGCCAAGAGGCAACATTGGTTGGCGACCGCCGGTTCGGCATGTTGCAGAATCAAGGCGGCGCGGTAAAGATCGGCTGGCTCAACAATCAGGGCTTGGGCCAAAAGACGGTAGACAACTTCGCGGTTATGGGCGTTTTCGCGGTAGCGGGTGGTGTCGGGGATATCAAGATTGGCCCGCATTGCGGAGTCGACCTCGGAGATTGTCTGCAGTTCGCCGGTAACGGGGGCGTCCTGCTTGACAGCCCGTTCGGGTTTGCGTTGAACGCAGGAGGCCACGGCGAAAACCAAAAGGGCGAGCGAGACAAAAGGAAGTGTGCGATGCATAGCTTGGGTAGTAAGTAGGCGGAGGGGGTGGCGATCAACAATAAAAAGAGCGGGAGACGAGGCTCGAACTCGCGACCAACAGCTTGGAAGGCTGTGACTCTACCAACTGAGTTACTCCCGCGTATTGCGGCTCATAAAGTAGCGGAAGTTTGCGTTGGGTGCAAGGGGGAATTGGGATGATGCCAGCGGCAACGGATCAGAAGATGCCGTTTTTGTTGGGGGAATCGGCGAGGACTTGCTGGGATGCCTCCCACATTTCGATGATCAAGTCGCCGTCAAAGCGGAAAATGTGAATGACCGACCATTGCGAGTCGGCGGCCATGACAACTTTTCCGTGGACTGTGACGAGAACGCCGTCTTCGAGTGAGCGGATCGTTTCGTATTTTTTGTCGGGGAATTGTTTGGCGTTGTCGGCCATTGCGGTCAAGAGAGTTTGACGATCCCCGGCGAACCAGGTGTTGTGGTGGATAAAATTCGGGTGAACGAATTTGTCGAATGCTCTCTGCACGTCGCCTGAGGAGGCGAGCTTGAGGAATGTTTCGGCGATTTGTTTGCGTGTCATTGTTCTTCTCCAATATGATAGTACAAACGCGTCTGTTGCCAGACGAGTCCTAACTGCGATGGCTATTTCGGATACAATAGCGACAGGCTATCGTCACCAAACTTGTATCGGTAGGTAACTGAGTCGACAGTGTGCGCCGTGCTATCGTACGGACGAAGAATCACACTTTCCTGAAAACTAAATCGCACTGTCTGTTCCGAAAAACTGACGCTGATCCGGTCAACGGGATAGGAATTGTCTATTCCAATATCTTCAAACTGTGGTAGCGAAACATCGAAATTCCCCAAATATCCAAATCCAAGGTCGACAGTGTCGAGCTCATAGCAGTCCAATATTGAACAGTATTCAGTACCGATTTCCACCAAAATAATAACGCTCGATCCGACGTCGCATCGATACAGCCTTGTGTCATATCCGAGCAAGTCAGGTTCTGACTTGTACACTATCTCTCGCTCACGCATTTGCACCGCAAACATTACCGGCATTTCAATTGTGTCCGTCCCGAATGCCATCGAGAAGTCGCCGTTGACGGGATATATCTGGTAGATGAAATTTCCTTTCAGATTCCAATCCACCTCTTGGGACTCCATAAACGGTTGAAAATGTAATGTGTCCCCTTCGTGATGCGATTTCGCACCAAGCATCCCGAAGACACCCAAAAGACAGAAGAGCACGATTGAGGCTCTCGGTTGCATCCCCTCACTCCCCCTGCGGGGGGACGCCCCAGTGGAGCTTTGAGCGAAGGACCGAATAAAACGAGGTGTCGGGCAGGACCACAAATTTGGCGTGTTGTTTGGCGCGGGTGACTGTGATTATCTCGCGGTTGTGAAGCGTGATCATCACCTGACCGTCGAGGGTGAGGGTCGACTGGCGCTTTTCGTTAGTGACTCGCAGTTGCAGGACATCGGAGGCGTCGAAGACAATCGGACGAATAGTCAGTGAAAAGGGCGAGATCGGCGCGGCGATGATCGCCGACATTTTGGGGTGCATGATCGGGCCACCGACTGCCAGCGAATAGGCGGTCGAGCCGGTCGGAGTGGCGATGATGAGGCCGTCGGCGGTGTAGGTGGCGACATCTTCCCCATTTACTTTCAGATTAATATCGATCACCCGGCTGACCGGGGCGTTGCTGACGACGATGTCGTTGAGCGAACAGGGAAGCGGATTAGATGCGCCGGAGATTTCGGTTTTGAGAAGCATTCGCTCTTCGATTCGGTAGTTGCCGGCGGCGACTGAGTCGAGCGCGGCGGTAACCTGGTCGTGATGTTGTTGCGTGAGAAATCCGAGTGAGCCCAAATTAATGCCGAGGATCGGGGTGCCGTGTGGGACAGCGGCGCGCGACGCGGCCAGCATGGTGCCGTCGCCGCCCATTGAGATAAGCATGTCGCAATTGGCGCCGACCTCGTGGCGCGAGACAAAAGAAGCGCCCTGCGGCAGGGGGAGCGAGAGGTCGTCGCTCAGGCCGAGTTGATGATTGTGCTGGCGGCACCAGTCGACGAGTGAGTCGACAGCTTCGCGGGCGCCGGTTCGTTTGAGATTGGCGATGAGTCCAAAACGCATAGTGGGCGATAAGGTACGAAGATTGTACGGAGGTAATCAAGGGAAGAAAAGCGCAGAGTGATTGCTTCGGTCCCGCCAAGAGCGGGACACTCGCAATGACGCGCTATCGAGTAGTTGTAGGGTGGAACCCGAAGCCTTGCGGAGTGGTTCCGCCATCTTCAATTTGTAATAATGGCAGAACCGCGTCGCTTCGCTCGGGTTCTGCCCTACAATTGACGTGTCGAACGGACATTCTTTCCAAATACGACAAAGTAGATCACTGCCAGAATTCCGAAGGCGAAAGCGGTGAGGAAATTCACCGACGGTGAAATGTTCCAGAGCCATGCGCCGCCGAAAGCGGCCAGCGAGACGATTAGATCGCGCGCCAGATAATACAGGCCAAACATGCCGGCTTTCATGTTGTCCGGAGCTAAATCCATGATGAGCGCTTTGCGGGTCGGTTCGCCGAATTCTTTCAGGCCGCGGACAAAGAAGGCGAGCGCGAGCATGGGAAATGATGTTGAGTAAAGTAAGATCAATGGGAAGAGGGCGAAGTTGAAAAAGGTAATCGCCACATACAGTTTCTTGTTCCCCTGGTCAGCCAGATAGGCGACGGGGATATAGACAAGCATAGCGGTTACCATTTCGACGGTGGTCAGGATGCCGAAATCCCACGCTGATATGCTGTTATTTTTCATGCACCAGATGACGACAAAGGCATACGGAATCTGTTCGCAGAAACGGACAAGAATGTCGGGGACCAGCAGGTTCTTTAAAGAGGCATCCATGTATTTCCAGAGCCGGAACGGATTTTTCTCGGCGGAGTCCGATTGCGGCGTGTGGTCCTCGATCAGTTTCTGCTGAACGACAATTGCAACGACACCCAATAGCATGGCGCCGCCAAAAGCCAGACGCACGCCGGTGACTTCACCGAAAGCCACAATCAACGCCCCGCCAGCCAGGGGGCCGAGCGACATTGGAATCCTGCGAACAAGTGAATGAAGTGACACACCCATGGTGCGTTTGTTAGATGGTAACACTCGCGAGACAAGGCTCATCGTCGCAGGAAGCGAGACTGCTGACCAGGCCAGAAAGAAGACAGCGCCGATGAGAACTGCAACCCAATTTGCGAACACAATCACAATGAGATATCCAAAAAGGGCGATCAAATTGAAAACGAGCAATGCTCGTTTGTGACCGAGCTTGTCGCTCAGGTACCCGCCGGGAAATGAGTACAGTGCCGATAGAAGATTTTGCAGGCCGTTCAAAATTCCCACTGAGAAAGTGCCGCCGCCGAGCGCCAACAGATAGATGGGAAGGAAACGCTCGGCCATCCTCTCCCCCATGCCGACCAAAATCACCATCGTGAGCATGCCAACAATGCTCTTCTTGAGCCCGAGAAATCCGGCGATTGATTGACGTGCTGACATAAGTGTCTCTAACCTCGGCAAGAAAAGGAGCTAAGGGTGTAAAAGGCAATGTATTTGAGAGCCACAACGTAACTTTTAGAATTGATTTGGTCGGGCCGAAATCCGATATACATGGTATGAAAAGACTGACCTCAGCTTGTGCCACATTGTTTTTGCTCCTTGGCTTGAGTCTGACCGCGCACGCCGATCAACTCTCATGCGCCAAGTGCGGGCGGTATATCCGCGAAGGTGGCTATATCCAAGTCGGAAATCAGTACTATCACCCCGAGCACTTTGTCTGTGCTAACTGTAACCGACCGATTGGGACAGGACAGTATTACACGAAAGATGGGCGCTATTATGATCGGGCCTGCTACGAACAGGTTTTCGCAGTTAGGTGCGTCTGGTGCGGCAAGTCAATTGATGGTGAATACGCTATCCACGACGGCAAGAACTATCACAAGGGTTGTTATGCCGCCAATGTCGCGCCAAAGTGCGGATACTGCGGTGAGGCGATCGCGGATTCCTCGATTGTGAGTGGCGGGAAGTCGTACCACCATCGATGTTATTACGATCACGTCGCGCTTCGGTGTCAATTGTGCGGCGGGACACTCGACGGCGAGTACATGACTTCGTTTCGCGGCGGCGCCTGGCACAAGTGGCATCAGGGGTCTGCTCCGGAATGCGACATGTGCGCGGGATTTATCGACACGGGAAAATCCGACACCTACACGTCGTTTGCGGGCGGGAGATATCTTTGTTCGCTTTGCGGGGCGAGCGCTATTACCGATGTTGACGAAGTCGAGACGCTGGCAGACACGATTGCGCCGATGTTTGCTGGAATCGGGATGACTGTCGACATATCCAAGCTGGCTTTTCAACTTGCGGAAAAACCCGAAATGGCCCAACTGGGTGATCGGGACAAACGTGACCAACGGGGATTCACTGATTTTCGGCAGTACAGCTCACTCTTTGGATTAATCAAAGATCAGCGATTGACAGTGACGCTCCTTAATGGTATGCCCCGGATGGAATGTATCAAAGTGCTGGCGCATGAACTTACCCATGCCTGGCTGTTTGCCAATGGGCGGACTAAGACCTCGCCCAAGTTGTGCGAGGGAAGCTGTAACTATGTTTCGTTGCTTGTACTGAGGCAGTATCCCGGTGAAGAATCAAAGTTCTTCATGACCAAACTGGAGATGGATCCCGACTCGATCTACGGCGACGGGTATCGGAGTGTGAAGGGGTGGGTGGAGAAAGTGGGTGTTCAGCGTTGGGTGGAGTATCTGCGGACGCAGGATAAGAATCCGTGGTAGAGTTGAACGGGAGACCCTTCGACAGGCTCAGGGTGAAGTCCCTGATAGTAGTGGCAACTCCCACGTGACTTCAGGCTGAGCTTGTCGAAGCCTTCGTGGGGCGAGGTGTCAAGAATTTTCCGAAATTTGCAATTACACTCGAGATTCTCCGCGAGATTGCTTCGGTTTGGCGAAGCGCCAAACACTCGCAATGACGATTCTCGGGTTACGGGACACGTGGTGGACGAGGACGGCCACCACGCACGAGAAACTCTACGCGACGCGGGGGGCTTTGGACTTTGAGGTGTCGCTGTTGGCGCGACGGAAAACCAACCGCTGGAGAAATCCGACTGACGATTTGTTTTGTGGCTTGTATTGTTCGGCGAGGAATGCGCCGATCTGAGCGGTGATCCCGTCGACATCAAGCTGGACATCTCGCAATAACTCGGCACGCTCACCGTGGGTAATAAACTCATCCGGAATAGCCAGCGCTTTGAATTTTCCGGAAAATCCCGACGAGATAAGGTCGTCGGCAATCGCCTGCCCGAATCCGCCGCGACGCTGAGCTTCTTCGATGGTGATCACCACCTGTGCGTCGCGCTTGATCTGCGTGAGCATTCGTGTATCGAACGGTTTGATAAAGCGGGCGTTGACGACCGAGACTTCAAATCCGCGTTCGTCAAGCCGTTGTGCGGCGTCGAGTGCCTTGTAGACCATTGACCCAACCGCAAGAATGACAATTTCTCCCGGTGTGGTCAGCCATTCCCAGGTTCCCCAGTCGAGTGGCAGAATATTTTCTTCCATCGGAACGGGTGTAGTATCCCGGGGATAACGGATCGCGACCACGCCTTCATCTTTGGAATTGGCCGTGTGGTGGAGCATACTTCGCAGTTCGTTGCCGTCTTTGGGGGCACAGAAAGTAAGATGCGGAACGGTGCTCAGGTAGGCGATATCGAATACGCCGTGGTGGGTGGGGCCATCGTTACCGACAAGACCGGCGCGATCCATGCAAATAACGATCGGCAGACGCTGGACAGCGGCGTCGTGGATCACCTGATCGTATGCTCGTTGCATGAAAGTTGAGTAAATGGCCAGGTACGGCTTGATTCCTTCGGCGGCCAGACCAGAAGCAAAGCAGGTGGCGTGACCTTCGGCAATGCCTACATCAAAAAAGCGATCAGGAAATTTCTCGCCGTATTGAACCAGTCCGGTGCCGGTAGCCATGGCGGCGGTGATTGCGACGACGTGTTTGTTTTGCTCGGCCAGTTCGATCATCACTTTGCCGAAGATATCGGTGTACGATGGTAATCCTGAGGCCGATTTGATCGCCTTGCCGGTTTCGACATCAAACTTGGAGACGCCGTGATATTTAAGGGCGTCCTGTTCGGCCGGGGCGTATCCTTTCCCCTTCACAGTCGCTATATGCAACATGACGGGGCCAGTCAGTTGGCGAAGATCCTGAAGTGTTCGGACCAACAGAGGAAGATCGTGGCCGTCGATAGGGCCGAAATACCGAAAGCCCATTTCTTCAAAGAGCATTCCCGGGACAATAAGCGATTTGAGAGAGCCCTCAATTCGGTGGACCAATTTGCGGATAATCTCGGGGCGTTTGAATTTGCCGGTGAGTTCCCAGACTTCGCGACGGAAGCGGTTTACCTTTTCGTCGGCCATGATCGAGGTCAAGTACTTTGACATCGAGCCGACGTTTTTTGAAATTGACCAGGTGTTGTCGTTCAAAATGACGATCAGGTTTTTGCGAAGCGAGCCGGCGTTGTTCATACCCTCGAAGGCCAGTCCACCGGTCATGGCGCCATCGCCGATGACCGAGATGACTTTGTTCTCTTCGCCCTTGAGGTCGCGGGCAACGGCAAAACCAAGCGAGGCCGAAATAGAGGTCGAGGCATGACCGGCGCCAAAATGGTCGTAATCAGATTCGTCGCGGCGGGAGAAACCGGCCAGACCGTTGTAGGTACGAATCGTTCCGATTCGGTCGCGTCGTCCGGTCAATAGTTTGTGAACGTACGTTTGGTGGGAGACATCCCAGATAATCCGGTCGACCGGGGCTTGAAACACATAGTGCAGAGCCAGTGTCAACTCGACTGCGCCGAGATTGGAGGCCAGGTGTCCGCCGGTTTCGGCGACGGCCGAGACAATCTCGGAGCGGACTTCGCCGGAAAGCTCGATCAATTGATCAACTGAAAGCTTTTTCAGGTCGGCGGGTGAATCTATGGTGGGCAGGTGTTTCATCACAGTCAGGTAAGATACCGCTTACTTTTCGCGTTGTCCAATGTACCGGGCAAGATACATAAGGGCGTTGTCTTCGCCGGGGCCGAACAAGGCTAGCGCCTGGTCGATCAGTTCGGCTGAATCTTTGCGGGCCTGGTCGATTCCGACCACCCCCGGCCAGGTGGCTTTATTGTTTTTACTATCGGAGCCGACTTCCTTTCCAAGAATTTTTGCGTCGCCTTCGACATCGAGAATATCGTCGACAATCTGAAAAGCCAACCCGATCTTTTCGCCGTAAATGGTCAGCTTGGATAGGGTCGCTTGATCGGCCTCGGCCAGAATTGCGCCGATTCGTACCGAGCCGCGAATGAGCGCGCCGGTCTTGCGAGTATGGATATTTCGTATATCTGCTTTGGTGGCCGGTCGGTTTTCAGCTTCGAGATCGGCGATCTGTCCACCGAGCATGCCTTGAGTTCCGACTGAGGCCGACAATTCGGTCACCGCCTCTACCTTGCCGGTTTTGGCCATCAATTCAAACGCGACAACATGAAGGGCGTCGCCGGCGAGAACTGCGAGCGCTTCGCCGAATTTCTTGTGTACAGTGGGAAGACCACGACGGAGATCGTCGTCGTCCATGCAGGGCAGGTCGTCGTGGATAAGCGAATAGGTATGCACCATTTCAAGGGCGGCCATAGCGTAGTGAACCGGCGAATCAAGTTTGCCAGTTGCGCCCCCGCAATACTCGTATGTGGCGAGACACAAGATCGGGCGGAGCCGCTTGCCGCCAGCCATCAGCGAGTAGCGCATCGCCTCGTGCAGGGATTTGGGCTGAATGTCGGGCGACGGAGAATAACGGGACAACAATTCGTCGGTCAGCCGACGATTGGATTCCAAAAACGCTTTGCCATCGATAGTCGGCACGCCGATCATGCCTGTTCCTCGCCTGAGTCAAATTCTTCTTCGACCAGTTGCCCCCGCTTCTCCATGATAACTTTTATTTTCTTTTCGGCGTCGGTCAACTTTTGATCGCAGAAGCGGGCAATTTCGAGCCCCTCGGTGTAGAGCTTGATAGCGTCCTCAAGGCCGGTATCGGAGGATTCCAATAGAGTGGTAATCTCCTCAAGCCGGGCCACGGCCGTTTCGTAGTCGTTAAGTTTCTTCTTCGTAGTCATTGTTTATTATCGCGATTCAGGGAGAATTTCGCTGACTGTCGAGCGGAACTTGCCGTCGGTGACCGTGGTCTCTATTGCCGAGCCAACGCGAAGCGACGAAGTCGTTGTAACTACTTTGCCGCTACCGGCAAGACGGGTAACCGAGTAGCCGCGGGCGAGCGTTTTGAGCGGAGATAATGTCTCGAGTCGTGACATAACCAAAGATAGCTGGTTTTTGTGGCGGTCGAACAGGTTTTTTCCCGAAATGGTGGTGAGGCGGGTAAGCTGGTCGATGTACTGCCGGCGCTGGTTGACCAGATCGAGCGGCCGCTCGAAAACCGGGCGAGCCAAGAGAGCTGAAAGCTCTTGGCGGGCATGACGGACCATCGACTGTAAACGCTGAGTCTGCAGATAAATTTCGCCGTTTATGCGCTCTTTGAAATCCTGCTTGGACCAGACGGTCAGTTCGGCGGCGGCGGAAGGAGTGGGGGCGCGGAGATCTGAGGCCAGATCAGATAACGTGATGTCGATCTCGTGACCAACGGCCGAGACAATCGGAATTTGTGAATCGGCAATAGCTCGGACAGTGATTTCGGTGTTGAACGGCCAGAGGTCTTCAAGCGAACCGCCGCCGCGACCGCAGATAATCAGATCGATGTCGTCGCGAGTGTTGAAATATCGAATACCGGCGGCGATTGTTTCTTCGGCGCCTGTCCCCTGCACCGCGGCCGGGTAGATGATCAATTGAATAGTGTCGTTTCGACGGGTGGCGATTTGGATGATGTCGCGAATAGCCGCGCCGGTGGGTGATGTCACGATGCCTATAGTAGTCGGGAAATCGGGCAACGCCCGTTTGCGGTCTTCGTCGAAGAGTCCTTCTTTGGAGAGCTTTTCGTGAAGTTGTCTGAATGCCAATTCAAGCGGACCGACACCGACAGGCACAATTTCTTTGCACGACAGTTGGTATTGACCACCCTTTTCATAGACGGTGATATCGCCGCGGCAGATGACTTTCTGGCCGTTCTCCGGCTCAAACCGCAGGTAGGTTCCGACCGAGCGCCACATCGCGCATTTGAGCACGGCGTTGGCGTCTTTCAAGCTGAAATACCGGTGACCGGAGGAGTGGTGGATATAGCCGGAGATTTCGCCTTCGATCCAAGTGTCGGGATACATCTCTTCGAGCGCGGATTTGATCATCCGCGTGATGGCGGTTACGGTAAATGGTTTGCTGGGTGGGGGCATGGGTTAGTGGGGCTGTTTATCAGGGATGGTCAGTGCGCTCACGTTGATAGGGCTCCCAACACCAGAGTCCTTTCCGAGCATGCCTGTCCGCTGAATTGCAAAAATCGACTCAGCTGCGACTCGTCTTATTGCATTCTTTGTCGAATCATCTCCCTTCCCTTGAACAAAGAGCTCAAACGATTGCATAGTACAAGCCCTGTGTTTGTTGATGATTGCGTTGTGCTTGGCCGCAAATAGATTTCGCAGAATAATGGTGAGAAGCATTAAGAATATCGTAACCAAGAGCAGTTTTACTCCAACAAAACTGACAACAGAGTAAAACTTGTAGTTGCCTGTAGGATCGGGACGGGGCTCAAAATTGGCGATGAAGACAAGCAATCCAATGATTCCAAGGACTACTGTGGTTCCGAAAGCCCACATCCACTTCACAAAATCCGATCTATACTGTCGAGATTCGTCGAGAAATACCTGCGCTTGTTGGGCGAATCCTATCTGGCTCGTAGCCGCCTGAACAGCGTTTAGTGCTTGCTTAACTTGCGCCTCGCTTTGCTTGACGCGAATGGAGGCCTGCTCAAGGTCTGCTACAATCGCGTCGGTTCTCGAAGAACTTAGCGAAGAAGCGTGAAAACTGAGAACGGGTGCGAGTCTCGTATGCGACTGATTCAATCGACTATCAAGTTGCTGAAGGAGGTTTTCTGCCTCTGGCTTCCAACCTTGTTGTGAGAATGCGTCCGAACTGAAGCGAAGTATTGTCAAAACTAAGTTGTTCAATTCTGAGAGAGCGTTTAGTGCCTCCTCAAGTGGTCTATGGGGAACCGTATCGGCCATTTCTATACGGAGTGCGCAAAGGGTGTCAACTCCGTCGCCGATCCTGTCATGTGATTGACCGAAGTATCTTTTGAGCGCTTCGGAACGCTCATCAAACATCTTGATAAGTTGGGGTTGATTGTTAACCAAACTGTTGAGTATTGCTATCAGCCTATCGTAAGACTCAGTCCCTCTCCTCATAATACTCTGTCCCTCTTTCTTAGCTCTTCATTTCGAAACTGAGGCCTCAAATCCGGCGCTCGTTCATTCAATTGACATCGACCGAATGAGTACAAATCATATTAAGGGTTGGCAACGATATTCTGCAAGCCCAATTGTGTATGAATTTTCTCGGCCATAGCTTGGTTGATGCCTTTGACTTCGCAAAGTTGTTCGATTGTAGATTGTCGTATTCTCTCTACCGACCCAAAGTGCTTGAGCAAGGCCGCGCGTTTGGCCGGGCCGATACCTTTGATACTATCCAGTTCGGACTTGATCGTGCGTTTCCGGCGGACCTTGCGATTGTAGGTGATCGCGAACCGATGGGCTTCGTCGCGAATGCGTTTGAGCAGAATCAACGCGGGTGAGCTCTTCGGAATGGTCATCGGGTCGCTTATGTTCGGCAGGTAGACCTCTTCGAGCCGCTTGGCCAGCGATATGATCGGTTGATCGGTAAAGCCGAGGGATTTGAGTTCGGCCAACGCGGACGAAAGCTGGCCCTTGCCACCGTCGACGACAACCAGATTCGGCGGCGTTTTCTTCTCTTCGTTGATCCGATGGAAATACCGGCCGACCACTTCGCGCATCATGCTGAAATCATCCTGCCCGCTCACCCCTTTGATCTTGAAATGGCGGTACTCGGATTTCTTGGGCTGACCGTTGTCGAAATATACACACGAGCCAACCGTGTCGGTCTCCCCCGTGTTGGAAATATCAAAGCAGACCATCGTGCGCGGAGCACTTGGCAATTTGAGTTGTTCCTGCAGAGAACTGACCATTTTGCTGGTGCGGTCGGTGTGGACTTTCTTTTGAATGAGGAGTTCATCGAGGAGGTGTCGAGCATTCGCGGCGGCCAGCTCGACCATCCGGACTTTCTCGCCGATCTTGGGCGTTATCAGCCTGACACGTGACCCGCGGAGTTTGGTCAGTAGTTCTTCGAGTAGCTCGGTGTCCTCGGTTTCTTTAGGGACAAAGACTTCCTGCGGGAGGTTCGGTTGATGATTGTAATACTGCGTGAAGAACGACCGGATTATTTCGGAGTCGAGTTCTTCTTTGTCGGCGACAAGATGAAACTCCTGCCGTCCGATGAGTGCACCCTGACGAATTTGTAGAACGACCGCGACCGCGTCGCGCTTGTCGCGAGCAATTGAGATGATGTCGCGGTCGACCATCTCGCCGACATCGACATGTTGATTGAATATGACTTTCTTCAGCGCCTCGATCTGGTCGCGGGCTTCTTTTGCTTCCTCGAAATTCATCTCGGCCGAGGCGGTTTGCATTCGGGCGGTTAGTTCGTCGATGAGGTCTTTGGATTTGCCGGATAATCCCAATATCACGCGTTGCACGAGCTGGCCGTATTCGGCTTCGGATTGAAATCCCTCGCACGGTCCGCCGCACCGTTTGATGTGGTAGTCCATGCAGACTTTCAGCTTTTTGCCTTCGGGGGGCGGGATTTCGTAATTGCAGGTGCGGATTTTGAATAGGCGGGTGAGAAAGCCTAGCGTACGGCGCATCGATTTGGCGGAAGTGTAGGGACCGAAATAGGTGGCTCCGTCACGGGCCAATCGCCGGACCACCATGACGCGCGGAAACGGCTCGTTGGTGGTGATTCGGATATACGGAAAATGCTTGTCGTCTTTGAGGGAGACATTGTATTTCGGTTTGTGCTCGCGGATTAGGTTGGCTTCTAAGATCAGCGACTCGATTTCGTTGGCGGTAATCATGGTCGAAAGCCCCGCCACCTGCGTCATCAGGCGCGAAGTCTTTTCGTCGTGGCGACTGCCTGATTGAAAATAGGTACGCACGCGATTGCGCAGGACTTTGGCTTTGCCGATGTAGATAATTTTGCCGGTACTGTCCGAAAAGAGATAGACACCCGGAGAGACCGGGAGATTTTTCAGTTGCAGGTCGAGATGTTCTGACCGGTGCGCCATATTGTGTAAACCGGCGTTTAGCCCGCGAAGTTCAGCGGGCGCGGGGGGTGAGTACCCGCCGTGCGCCGACAAACGATTTGGACCAGTACTTGTCGTTGATGCGACTGCGGATCACTCCCAATTTCTCCGAGGCATGCACAAATTCGCCGAATCCGACATAGATCCCGACATGCGAGATTTGATTGGGCTTGAGCGAGAAGAAAACAAGGTCGCCGAACTGCATTCGGTTGCGCGGGACAGGTGTGCCGTTTTTCCATTGATCTTGCGAGGTCCGGCCGAGAGTGACGCCACCGAACTCAGCGAAGATTTGCTGAGTCAGACTGGAGCAATCGGTTCCGCGGACATATTTGGAGGTGCCAATGTACGGTGTGCCGAGTTTGTTGCGAATCAACATGCCGAGCCGGACATATTCGTTTATCGGGATAGTCGGAGCGCCAGGGGCAGGCTTAAGAGTACGATGGCGGTACTCGTCGCTGTAGCGGGTGTACGGCGAGCAACCGACTACGGTAACAAGTGCGACTATGCAGAGTACGAGTTTCATCAGGCAATACTCGGGTAACGGATATTAAATCGACGGGCATAGTATATCCGCGTGGCGAGCACCAAGACAACTATAAAGATCAGATAGGCCGGGTAGTACCAGCCCGCCAAAAGCGTCAAGAGTAGGATAGGGAATTTAGCGGCAATAAGTATTGCCTTGTCTGACCGGATAGCCAGAGTTCCGAGCGTCACCGACAAAGACATAACTGCTATGGCACACAATAGGAGATACTCCGACTGCCAGCCGGCGACAGCGGCGACTAATAGCCAGAGGGCGGCTAATAGGATTGTGGTAGTGCGACCCGCGACAACGGCGACAGTTTGTTTTCCGGTAGCGGCATCGCCGGAGCGGTCGGGGATTGTGGTCAGTAGGTAAACGCCGCCGACCGCCATCGCAAAGTAGAACGGGTTGTCCCAGCCGAGCAGGCCGGCGTTGTTGATGTTGATTTTGGGAAAGACTGAGAATGCAATGAGAAAGCCGATGCAGTAGGCGTTGGCGATAAGTCCGGCGACGGGGCGATCTTTGAGGCGCAAAGGCGGCGCGGAATAGATGTAGGCAAAGACCAAAAGCTGAGCGCAAATGAGAAAGAAGAAATTAGACACAAAGACACTGAGGCCGAGTCCGATGATTGATAGGATGATGAAACCTGCAGTCAGATGGGATTTGGTAAGTATCCCGCGATCGATGAACAGTCCTTTGTTGTTGATACGGTCGGAGTCGGCGTCGTAGACTTGATTCAGGTAGCAGGCGGCGGCGCCGAGCAGAGTCAGGCAAAGCAGAGAGAGTGCGTTGATCCAGCCGAATGATTTCCCGGCGAGTTCGTGATGAAAGTTGAGGGCGACCAAATAGATCGACCAGAAGGGGACAAGCAACAGTGGCCGGGCGGCGAAGACAAAGTCGAGCGCTTTCATTTCCCGATCAGGAGCATGGCGTAGTACATCACTGGTGCGGCAAACAGAAGTGAGTCGAAACGGTCGAGCACGCCGCCGTGGCCCGGGATCAAGCTTGAAGAGTCTTTGATACTCAGTGAGCGTTTCCACATCGATTCGACCAGATCACCCAGTTGACCGAAGCCCGAACAGAGAATGGCGACGACGACCAGTTGCCACATGGAGATCATATCCAATCTCCAGAAACCAAGAATGACAGCGACGACAACAGCTCCGACGACGCCTCCGATAAATCCTTCGACAGTTTTGTTTGGCGAGACTGCGGGCGCGAGTTTGTGTTTGCCGAAGGCCTTGCCGACAAACATGGCGGCAGTGTCGCCAAGCCAGAGAAGGCCGAATAGGAACAATAGCCAATCGCCGCCGAGTGGCGACGCGGTGTCTCCAATTGAAATTGACCGTCCAACATAGATCACGAATGGATACAGCGTAAACAGATACATGACTCCCCAGAGCAGTCGCGCATAGCTGGCAAAAAGCTCCGCCGGTGAACGTTTCCCGGTGGCGTACGACATACCGCCCAAGAGCAGGATCACCAATAGTGGTGACACGGTGAGGATCGTATCAAGCGGAGAAACGACAGAGTCTTCTTCTAACTTCCCCCACCCAAACTCAGGAGCTCCGATCTGTGCCATGTGAAAAAGGCCCGCGCAAACGATCAACCAGAAGGTAATCGACGATGGCTGGTGTTTTTCTGCAATCAAGAACTCTGAGAGTGCGACAATGAAAAACAAAGCGATCAATCCGAGAAGCCACAAATCGCCCTGGTAGCATATCCACAGGATAATTGGAATCGCCACAGCGGCGACGGCGGTGCGTATCAGCAAGTTTTTGTTCATGATTCCACCTGTCCGGAGGTTTTGCCAAAACGCCGCTCACGTTGTTGGAAATCCAATATTGCTTTGAACAGCTCCTTGCGTCCGAAATCGGGCCAGAGGGTATCGATAACATACAGCTCGGTATAACTCGTTTGCCAGAGCAGAAAATTGGAAATTCGCATCTCCCCCGACGTGCGGATCAGCAAATCGGGATCGGGAATATTGGCGGTGTAGAGGAAACTCGAAAAGAGATCTTCGTCGATACGGAGCGGGTCGATCATCCCGGCCTTGACAGCGTTGGAAATCGCCTTGACCGCGTCGAGGATTTCAGTCCTTCCGCCGTAGTTCAGGGCAAGATTAAGCACCAGTCCCCTGTTGTTGGCGGTTTTCTTCACCGCTTCGTTTAGGACTGTTCGTCGCACGAGCGGAAGTCCGCCGATACGGCCAGTGGTGATGAGCTTGACGTCGTTTTGCATAAGGTCATCAAGCTCACTGATAGTGGTGCGGGTCAAGAGCGACATAAGAGCAGTGACTTCGTCGACCGGCCGTTTCCAATTCTCCACCGAAAATGTATAGAGCGTCAGATATTTGACGCCGATCTCGCCGCACGCTTTGACGACTTCTTTAACCGCCTTCACCCCCGCCTCGTGGCCGTAGGTGCGAGGCTGATTTCGGCGGGCGGCCCAGCGACCGTTGCCATCCATGATGATGGCGATATGAGCGGGAATCCGCTCCGGCTCGGCGGTCAACCGTGATTTGAGGTCGTCAAGTGAATCGTCCATGAACCGGGAAACTACAACGTAACGCGATCAGCCGCAAGCAATCGATTAATGCGAGAGGCTGTCGGTCGGCGGGCGAAGGCGGTAGTTTGTGATAGTAATTTCAAGGCGGTAGTCGTCATCGGCCAACAGCCGCTCGATAACGGCCGACTCGATGATCGTATCGATTACAGTCAATTGATCCATTTGAACAAAGTGGTAACTGCGGCCAAATCGCCGGAACCCCGGTTTATGCGGCCAGGAAATATGCAACCTGCGGGCATAGTAGAAATCCCGGTTGATGGTGAGGATGCCGGAAGGGCGTCGGTCGACGAGAGTGTCGGTGTCGAAACCGATAGCCAGATCGCCGGCGCCAGTGTCGTTGGGGAAAAAGGACTTCTGATATAGGCCATCGAAGATGGCTGGTAGTGCTAGGTCGACGTCGACTGACAATCTTTTGTCGCCAGATAGACGGACAATTGAATCAACGCCGCCTGGTGAGTAAAAGTATCGGCTGGCCGAGGTGTCGGCTGATTTTACCACTCCCCCGCGGCTTAACTCCT
Source organism: uncultured Ignavibacteriales bacterium (assembly GCA_964571235.1). Classification (GTDB taxonomy): domain Bacteria; phylum Zixibacteria; class MSB-5A5; order GN15; family FEB-12; genus JACRAV01. The sequence continues at coordinate 17,080 of CAZNAI010000010.1, forward strand.
TGACTATCGCGGTGACGTCGCAGGATTCAAGGCGCTTGGCGATGGCTTTCTGGTTGGAGTGCCAGCTCTGTGCGGCGTGATTCCAGTAGTAGTCAATTATTTCCGGCTTCGCGGTCTGCGCACATGTTGTACCAGCCAGACCGAATCCCCCTAAAATTAGACCGGCTAAGTACATTTTGAGGTTGACAAGAGAATTGCGGCGCGTATGTTTCATATGTATCCCGTATCCGGAATGTTCTGAATCAAGTTAAGAAGCAAATCTGAAGTTATCAATAGCGGCTCCACTGTTGGGGCCCACGCAACCCCTGGAGAGTGCGTCATGTTGGTAAGCGATATCCTATCCGCCAAGTCGCGGCCGCTTGTCACTGCAACCGTAGAGATGACTATACCCGAGGCGATGCGGCTACTGTTGACCCACAAGATCAGTTGCCTACCGGTATTGTCGCAGGCAAAACTGGTCGGCATTGTCAGCGACAAAGACATATTTGCGCTGGTTCATCGCGAACCGGATACCTTTCGCGAGCGGAAAGTCTGGGATATTATGACAGAGAATGTCATGACCGCACTGCCAGATGACGAAATTTACCAGGTAGCGGCGATCATGACCCGCCACCGGTTTCGGCATATGCCGATTGTTGAAAACGACAACGTTATCGGGCTGGTTTCAATTGGAGATATTGTCAAAGCCCAGCTCGACAGCATGTCGGACGAGAACAATTATCTGCGCAAGTATATCAGCGGGGAATATCCAGGTTAAAAAAAATCCGGCAGAGGCCGGATTTTCTATCAGACGATTGGGCTACTTTCAGACCTGCAGGACTTCGTGCTCTTTCTGCGTGACCAATTGATCGATCTGGTGAATGTACTGGTCGGTTATCTTTTGAATTTTCTCAAGCGCTTGCTTCTCTTCGTCTTCGGTCACCTTGTGATCTTTGAGCAGTTTCTTGGAATGGTCGTTGGCGTCACGGCGAACATTTCGGATCGCCACACGGCCCTCTTCGGCGACGTGCTTACAGTGCTTGACGAGTTCTTTGCGGCGTTCTTCGTTAAGTTGGGGGACAACGATGCGAATCATTGCGCCGTCGACATTCGGATTAAATCCCAGGTCGGCCTTTTGAATGGCCTTGACGATATTTCCCGAGATCGTCTTATCAAACGGGGTCAAGACCAGAAGGCGCGGTTCGGGGGCGCTGACGGTTGCCACCTGATTCAGCGGCATGACGGTGCCGTAGGCTTCGACCCGCACAGTGTCCAACAGATGGGCCGAGGCCTTGCCGGTGCGGACAGCGTGCAGTTCGCGAATCACCGACTCGACCGTTTTGTGCATTTTGTCTTCAGCATCTTTGTGCAGATGCGCAAGTTTGTCGTTTCCCTCACTCATACGATTCTCCTTGGTGAAGTTACGAAATCAACGTGCCGATATCTTCGCCCAGTACTACCCGGCGGAGATTTCCTTCCCGGTTGACGTCGATCACGCGGACCGGGATATGATTTTCTTTCAGCAGTGAAATGGCAGTGGAATCCATTACTTTCAGTTCTTTGGTCAATACGTCCATGTATGACAATCTGGTGAATTTTGTTGCCTTGGGGTCCTTTTTTGGATCAGCCGAATAGACACCGTCGACATTGGTCGCCTTGATCATTAGGTTCGCTCCGATTTCCATCGCACGAAGCGAGGCGGCGGTATCGGTGGTGAAATACGGATTGCCGGTACCGGCGGCCAGAATGACAAGTCGCCGTTTTTCCATATGGCGAATGGCGCGGCGCCGGATATACGGTTCGGCAAACGCCTCGATTTTCACGGCCGACATTACGCGCGTGTAAATGCCCATTTGCTCGAGGGTATCCATCATCGCGAGCGAATTCATGACGGTAGCCAGCATCCCCATGTTGTCTGCCGTGACCCGGTCCATCCCCCGCTCCGCGGCATTCATACCGCGAAAGATATTGCCGCCGCCGACAACCACCGCGGTTTCGACACCAAGCTTGTATACGTCGCTTATCTGCGTGCAAAGGGAATTAACGGTTGGCGTATGAATACCAAATTGTCCGGGACCCATGAGGGCTTCCCCGGACAATTTGAGCAGAATCCGTTTGAAGACTGGTGCAGGTTGGTCCGATGGCATAATTGGCTTACTCACCAAGGCGGAATCGAATAAACCTGCGGACCTGGATGTCATCACCCATGGCGGCCGCTTTTTCCTTGATGATGTCCTTCACCATTTTATCGTTGTCCTTTACGAACGGCTGTTCCAAAAGTACGACTTCAGAATAAAACTTTTCCATGCGGCCGTCAACGATCTTGTCGATCACCGCGGCCGGCTTCTTTTCATTTTCGGTCTGATGGCGGAGAATTTCGCGCTCTTTTGCGACGAATGACGGATCGAGTTGTTCGCGATTGACCGCCGTCGGATTAGTCGCGGCGATCTGCATGGCGATATCCCGGGCAAAAGCTCGGAACGAATCGGCGTTTGACGCGGCCTTCGCAGAACCGATCTCGACCATGACACCCAGCTTGTCGCCGGGGTGAATGTAGTTAGTCACGAAACCGTCGGTGTTAATCTTGGCAAACCGCTTGATCTGCATGTTTTCACCGGTCGAAGCAATAGTCTCGGTGACATAATCCGAAACTGACTTGCCGCTGGCCATCGGCTCTGCCAACAGTCCCGCGACATCGGAGGCCTTGGAGCCTGCAACATGGTTGGCCACATTGGCGACAAAATCACGAAACTTGTCGGTACGAGCTACAAAGTCGGTCTCGCAGTTGATTTCGACCATGACACCCAGCTTATCGCCGGAGATCTGAGAGACGATCAGCCCCTCGGATGTTGTGCGTCCTTCTTTGGAGGCCGCTTTGGCAATTCCCTTTTCGCGGAGAATTTCCACCGCCCGGTCGTATTTGCCGGCGGCTTCCGCCAGCGCCTTTTTGCAGTCCATCATCCCCGCGCCGGTTTTTTCGCGGAGTTCTTTGACCATTTGTGCTGATATTTCCATCGAAACTATTTCCTTTGTGCTTTCTCGTCATCGCCTGAGGTGTAGGTGCTCAGCGGCATGGTGCGCTCGGCTTCCTGCGCCTTTTCCATCGCTTCAGTCGAGACCTGCTGACGGGCCTCGATGGCCGAGTCGACCAGTTCGCGCAGGAGAATTCGGATCGACTTGATAGCATCGTCATTGGCCGCGATCGGAAAATCGATCGGGTCGGGATCGGCGTTAGTATCCAAAATAGCGATGATCGGTATTTTCAGTTTGGAGGCCTCTGCCACAGCGATCTTCTCTTTTTTCGCGTCTACCACAATCACGAGTCCCGGCAGGTAATTCATTTCTTTGATACCGGCCAGTACCTCAGTCAGCTTTTCAGCCTCTTTGTCGAAGATGGAGCGTTCTTTTTTGGTGAACTTCTCCATCGTGCCGTCCTGGCGCATCCGCTCGATATCTTTGAGCTTCTTGATCGAATTTTTGATCGTGTTGAAATTGGTCAGCATGCCGCCCAGCCAACGCTCGGTGACATAGAAACCGTTGCAACGCGGAGCTTCTTCCATGATGACTTCGCGGGCCTGCTTTTTGGTGCCAACGAACAGCACCGACTTACCGCCACCGACAACTTCGCGCACTTTCTTCTTCGCCTGATCGAGCGCATTGATCGTCTTTTGCAGATCGATGATGTAGATTCCGTTGCGGGCGGCGAAAATGAACGGTTTCATTTTCGGATTCCAGCGGCGGGTCTGGTGGCCAAAATGGACACCGGCCTCGAGAAATTCCTTGATACGGGGTGTGAGCATACCTGTCCTTCTGTGATCGGTTGTTCTTCGTCCCGACGTCAACCCCGGAGTGAGCCCGAAGTATTTGGGACCGATGCCAGGTCGGTCGGGATTGCCAGTATCCCGCCTATTCGGCGGGACCGTTATTTTTTAGCGCTTCGAATACTGGAAGCGTTTACGTGCTTTCGGTCGGCCGTATTTTTTGCGTTCGACGGCACGAGGGTCGCGGGTCATCAGACCCTGTCGACGGAGAACCATTCGCAGTTCCGGATTAAACAGCACAAGTGCACGGCTGATCGCGAGCGAAATAGCGCCCGCTTGTCCGGCGACGCCGCCGCCATTGCAGTGGCAGACGACATCAAAGCGACCGGCCAAATCGGCGACATTGAGCGGCCGCTTGGCGGTTTCGACCAGCGTATCTCGACAAAGAAATTCGCTGATCGGTTTTTCGTTTACTGTAATGGTTCCTTTGCCCGGGCGAATCTCGGCGCGCGCCACGGCTTCTTTCCGACGGCCGGAGGCCGCATACATTGCTACTTCTGTCATATTCCTCTATCGAACGTTAACCAACATTCACCGGTTCGGGCTTCTGCGCGGTATGCGGGTGAACCGCGCCGGGATAAATCAATAGCTTTTTCAATTGCTTGCGACCCAGCCGGGTCTTGGGCATCATTTTCTGGACAGCGTGTTGAAAAACAAGTTCCGGCTTGCGATCCATCTGTTTTCCAAGGCTGATACGAGTCAAGCCGCCCGGGTACCCCGAGTAACGGGAATAAAACAGATTCTCTCGCTTGTTACCAGTTACCCGAATCTTTGCGGCGTTTACAACCACCACAAAGTCGCCCATATCTAGATGGGGGGTAAACACGGGTTTATTTTTGCCGCGAAGGATGTCCGCAACTTTGACTGCGACGCGTCCGAGCGTCTTTCCCTCAAGGTCCACAAGTACCCACTTACGGGCGGACAGATCGGGCTTAGGAATAAGTGTCTTCATCAGTTTAATTCCAAATCATTCAATCAGTTTTCCCGAAAAAGCCTACAAATATATGGGTCGGCCGCCCATTGTCAAGGGGGACCGACCGTGAAATTCCAGAACTTTTAGCCAACTGCCAAACTATAAGGGGCGGGGCTGCTCGCCAGCAAGCCATTGCTTGACAGCAACTTACGTAGTCCAGCCGTCTTCGGCGGCTACTTCAGCGCCGACAAGACCTCTTGATTGGTCAGCATGGTGGGTGGGGTCTCCATCACTTTCTTGTAAACCACTTTCCCCTGACCATCGACGACAAAGTATGCCCGGTCGGAGAATCCCTCGGGGCGCAAAGTACCGTAGGTTTTGCAAACCTCTTTCGAGAAATCGCTGAGGAGTGGGTAAGTGACTTTCAGGTGCTCGGCAAAGGCCTTATTGGCGAAGTGCGAGTCGACCGAGATACCGAGCACACTGGCGCCGGTGGCGGTGAACTGTGAATAGTCGTCGCGGAAACAGGTCAATTCTTCAGTACAGGGCGGTGAAAACGCAAACGGGTAAAAAGCCAAGAGAACTTTCTTGCCTTTGAACCCAGCCAGACTAACCATGTTGCCGCTCTGGTCTTTCAGTTCAAAGTTTGGTGCGGTGTCGCCAACATTTACCATTTCGGAACTCCGTTTCTATAGCAATCACGTGAATGTTTACTCAATTCTCAGGAAGGGTCTCCCCTCGCCGACGCCGAATATAACTGATGAAGTTAACACGCGGTTCCGAAAATTTGAATGCCGAGTGCAAAATCTGCATCACGTAGGGCGGGTTCGTCTTTGAACCCGTCGCCTCTCGGACTATACGGTGAAGACGGCGGCTCCAAAGACGGAGCCGCCCTACAAGAGATTATCGGATCGTCCTCGTTCGTCAATCCCGTCTTCGATGTGAACATGGAGAATCAAGGAGGAAGTCACCCGCGAAGACGCGAGTGACCTACGTAGGAATGGTGCTCTCTACGCCTTCTTCAAGCGGAGTTTGAACCGATCATTGAACTTGCCGCGGGAGCATTTGCCGCAGGAGGCCATGCGAATCCGTTTTTGACGGGGGTACTCTACCCCGCACGATCCGCACACATACGTGAACTTGGCTGGACGACGTAATGAAGGATGCGCCTGTGCGCGCAGTGATGCACCGATTCGTTTGGCTTCGCGCTTGAAATCAGCATCGTGATTTAAGTGAATGATGTGGATCATCTCGTGCTTGACGGTGTCGTCAAGTTCGTGGGGAAAGATATCGTGATACTTGCGGCTGATGCGGATAGTCCGCTCTGATGGTGTATACGACCCGGCCGACATCAGGCGGGTTGACCAGATCAGGCGGACCCGCGGTAAGCGGCCGTCGAAGTACATCCAGTTGTACCGCTCAAATAACTCAAAGAGCGCGGGGTCACTTTGTCGTTCGGCTTTTGAGACCGACAAGCTGATCGCGCCGGGGTCGGGGCGGCGTTTGGCATGTTCGCGGATTTTGGTATAGAGGGTCGCCGGCGCGGGGCGGGTGATTATCTCGGGATGAAACAAATCGAGATTCAATGCGCCGAGCGCTTTGGCGATCCGGCGACGGGTATTGGCAAGTGCTTTTTTCATTTTGGTCTGTGTAGGTAGATTATCGGCAGACAAAGAGCAAGACTAAAATTGGGGTGCCAGGGGGGCAAATGCAAAAGAGACACACCGTGGAGCGGTGCGCTACCAGATTTAACAATTTGAAGTGTGGCGTAGTCGAAAATCGAAGTTCACTTTAGCAGGAGCATTTTGCGAGTCGCAGATTGGCCGTCACTTTCCAACTCGTACATGTAGACGCCTGATGCCAGATCGGTCAGGTCTAGCGAGAGACTGACTTCGCGGGTTTTTTCGGCGTGCCCTTCACGCGTCACGACAGTTTGCCCCGCGATATTAAATACTGTCAAGATATAGTCACCGCCATTTGGCAACGTGAATGAAATGGTCGTGGCATTGTTAAACGGGTTGGGGTAATTCTGTTCCAGTACGAAAGTTCGGGGAAGTTGGAGCTCTGCCATGACTGGTGAACCATCAAAATCGACAAGCTCTGCGGCGACAATCTCGGCGTTGTCAGATCGCAACAACTCCCCGGAAAAGCCCGATCCGCTGTACTCACCATCAAGTGGAGGTGTCAGCAAGACGCGGGTGTTGGTACCGTCGAATTGTGAGACCATTCGTATTTCAGGCTGAAGCGACTCAACAGAGACGTCGCCCTTGAGCGTAATCAGCGCGGCACCGAGCTCGGGAGAATTGCTTACTGAGATCGTGTGACCATCGGAATGCACAACTGCATATTGCAACACGACCGGCTTGGGGATCGGAGGTGTATCGCCGAGAACTACCCGCACGAGATAGACCAGATCAGGGAGCGTGAGAGTCGCACCGTCGCCGTTAACATCCGATGCCGCCATCGATGCCGCTATGTGCGGCCCAAAGGCCGCGAGCCCGTTTATGAAGTATTCGGAGAACATGACCGCGTCGGCAATTTCATACGGGTAGCCGTTGACATTTATGTCGCCGCGCTGACCGATCGGATCTACACAGAGGATATCCAGGCCGCCGTTTTGTAACTCTAAATCCCGGGTTATCACAAGCGTGTCCGAATAATAGTCGCAATCGAATGGAGGTCCCACATAGCCGGGGAAACCGGCCTGCGGGTCCTCTATTGGGTACGAGTTCCCGTAATCGAGAATCCTGCTCGCCAAAGTTGTGTATGCGTGATCGTGCGTCCAAATCGCGTTGTCGCTACAACCGGTCCAGAAGAATCTGATCGGAATGAAAGCACAGTCATAATCCAGATCAATGGCGACCCGAACCCGCAAACTTGCGAGAGTTACAGGCATATGCGCGTTGAATGAAGGCCAGCCACAAGACGGTTGCGGCGTGAGCGGGTTGGATTCGGCAAGTCCATACAGATGCACAAGCCCGGAGGGACAACCGGTACACGGTTCTTGTAAACGATAACTGAAGTACTCCCACCCGCAACTATCGTAAACAGACCCCGGTGTGGTTGACATGAATGAAAGGGCTGAGGGTTCAAGCGTGAGTAGGAGATCAAATCCTCCCAATCCCCGGTATATATCGGCGCGAGTCAAGAATATTCGGATGTCAGCAGTACCACCAAGAGAAACGTTGTGAGCGACTTCGATAATGGCCTTGAACGATGTGCCTCCGCCGACCATCCAACAAACAGAGCACAGTGCAGTATCAGCTCCATCTGTTACTCCCACCGTGGCACATCTAACGCCATAATCGTACCAGTCACCGACGTAGGTTACAAGCCCTGATGTTTGATTTATTGAAATGTAGGGAGATTCGGAGGTAACCAGAAAATACGAGTAGGGTGAGCCATTGCCCCCACTCGCGACTACCTGATGGCGAGAAGTATCCCCCACTTTTACAAACGGCGCACCACCCGGGCAATTGATCATTATTTGTTCGGCGAATGCTGGTTGAGCTGGAACGAAAATCAAAAAGAGGACAGCAAGTATAAGCGAGTGAAGGAGAATGCTGTTTGCACAGGGACGATGTCGCATGCGTACTGGACCTCCCGATGTGAAGCCGCCAATCGACACTCAAATGTAGGCAACAAGGGCAAATGTGTCAATAAATATGTTCCCCACCAACGGCTGTCAGGGCGGGAGCCCTGACAGCACTTAGCGAAGTGTAAGCTTGCGTCAGGCGGGGACGCCTGACGCCACCGTTCGATTAAAGGCCCCGACCGCCAGGCGTCACGCCGCGGTCGGTGATGAAGGCGGTGACCAGTTCGCCGGGGGTTATGTCGAAAGCCGGTGAATAGACTTTGATATCGGGCGGTGCGGTGAGTTTGCCGAAACCTTCGGTGACTTCGCGCGGTGAGCGTTCTTCGATGACAATTGAAGAGCCGTCGAGCATTGCGCGATCAAAAGTCGACTCCGGCGCCGCGACATAGAATGGTATGTTGTGTTCTTTGGCGAGCACCGCCAGTGAATAAGTGCCAATCTTATTGGCGGTGTCGCCATTCTGCGCGATACGATCAGCGCCGACAATTACCAAATCAACTTTGCGCTGGCGCATGAGCATACCGGCGACACTATCACAAATGAGAGTGACATCGATTCCTTCGTGTTGAAGTTCCCACGCGGTCAATCGTGCGCCTTGCAACAGAGGGCGGGTTTCATCCGCGAAGATTTTGATCTTCTTCCCCTGATCGCGACACGTATAGATGACGCCAAGAGCTGTGCCGATACCACCGGTCGCTAACGCACCCGTATTGCAGTGAGTGAGGATTGAAGAGCCGTCGGGAATGAGATCAGCGCCGTTGGCGCCGATCCGATCGCACATCTGTCGATCCTCGTCGTGGATTTTTTCGGCGAGATGCCAAACAGTGTCAAGAACGACCTGATATGGCGCGTTGTTGAGTCCCTTGACGCCGTCGACTACCCGGTCGACCGCCCAGAAGAGATTGACTGCCGTCGGGCGGGAGTTTTTGAATTCGTTCGCCCAAATTGTGAATTTCGCAAAATCGAATTGTCCGACTTCTTGAAGTGCTAAAGCTAAGCCGTACGCCGCGGCAATGCCAATCGCTGGTGCGCCTCGTATCTCAAGCCGCTTGATGGCGTCGATTACCACGCGATAATCGGTGGTTTCCCTGTAGGTAAGTTCGGATGGCAGGGTAGTCTGATTGATAAACCTTAGTTGATTACCGATTCGTTCGAGCGTTTTGATTTTCATAATGGTCAAGTTGGTGGATTGGAGCTGGGTGAGCCGGATGTGTAAAGCTGGCGTTTGATTTTCTTGGTGGATGTTTTCTCGAGTTCCACAAGCGAAATATCGAATCCGGAGATTCGTTTGTACTCTGCCATGTGAGCGTTGACGTGGGCGACTTCTCTTGCAAGCACCGTACGAACTTGTTCAATATCGGGCTTGACCGGATCGATTCGGTAGTCGAACTGGCACCGTTCCAGATCGGGGACAACCACTGCCCAGACAGTCTCTCCGCCGTTCGGTTGCCGTCGACCGACGACGACTGCTTCCATTATATAGGGCGACTGCAACAGGTGGTCCTCGATCTCCTCCGGATAAATATTCTTTCCTGCGGCGGAAATGATCACATTTTTCGCGCGGCCGGTAATCCAGAGATGTCCGTGGCTGATATGGCCGAGATCGCCGGTATAGAGCCAGCCGTCGCGCAATAGCTCGGCGGTCCGTTCGGGGTTGCCACGGTATCCGGGAGTTGTGCTTTCGGCGCGGACACAGATTTCGCCGATACCATCGGCGTTGGGGCTATTAATTCTCACCTCGACATTGCACAGCGGTGGGCCGACTGAGCCGAACCGGTTGTCATCGGGACGATTCACCGACACCACCGGCGAGCATTCAGTGAGGCCGTACCCTTGCATAAAGTCAAAGCCAACAAGATTGAAAAAGCGGGAGACAGTCCTGGGAAGTGGTGCGCCGCCAGAAACAAACATGCGGATCGATGCCAACCCGGCCTTTTCCCTGAATCCGCGGAATAAGGAGACACCAGCTTTGATATTCAGCAGAAGAGAAGCGCGAGACAAGCCAAAGAGACTCCAGAAAAGCGTTCGCTTGAAAATTGATGCCTTCGCGATCTCGCGCCGGATAGCGTGATACATTTTTTCGTACACAAGTGGTACGCCGCACATGATGGTCACTGCGTTGGCCAATATGTCGTCAAGGATGTCCCGCGATTTCAGTGAGCGGGCATAGACAATACAACAGCCGTTCATCAGGGGTGTTAGAAATCCGCACGAGGCCTCAAAGGTATGATGGAGCGGGAGTATCGACAGAAAGACATCGCTTGGGCCAAAATGGAGAGCATCTTCGATGCCAGTAAGATTGGCGATCAGATTGCGGTGAGTAAGTTCGACCGCCTTTGGATCGCCGGTTGTTCCCGAAGTGTAAATGATCACCGCAGTCTCATTAACGAGAGCAGGTTTTTTCTCGACTGTATTCACGGGTTGATTCAGCCAGTATTTGGGCGAATCGCTGTCGAGATGAAGAATTGTCAGTGGGGTCGACGTACCTGAAAGTGACGAAAGCGACTTTTCTGAGGCGATGACCGTTGTCAGGCCGCTGTGGTCGATGATCTTTGTAATCTCGGCCGGTTTGAGATTTGGGTCAATCGGCACGACGGTCTTTCCTGCCGCCAGGATTGCCAGGTAGGCCATCGGCCATTCCGGCTTGTTCTCGCCGACGAGTCCGATCAGGGGTTCGTCGATTGCCGATAAGATTACGCCACCCATCGCAATCAGGCGATTCGCTTCAGCGTAAGTGTATGTCTCCCCCTTCGCGCCGTCGGCTTTTAATGCCGGACGATCAGCATACGTTTTCACCGACGCGGAAAATCGATCATAGAGATTCGCGACCGGTGAGGCGATGCGCACCCCTTGATTGACCTGGTCCACTTTCATACTGACACGATACAGCAAATTGAGCGGGCACAAAAGTGAAATTGGGGTCGCGGAACTAAACAGAAAAAAGCCGGAGGGACTTTCGTCCATCCGGCCTTTTTGCAATGGTCGACGAGCTTACTCGACTGTAACCTTTACTGATAGGATGATTCCGCCGCGTGGGTCGGTATCGGTCAATGTAAGGTTATAGTCACCCGCGGCACCCGGAGCGGTCCAGTGGAAACCGTAGGCGTCACCGTAAGAATCAGATTCCTGCGTGCCACCTGTGACCGTGCCAGCGCCCGCGGTAAGAACCAGGGTGTGGTCGGCAAGTGGGTTACCCCAACGGTCCCTGATATTCGCGCTCAGCGAAATCTGTTCGCCCGGAGCGGCATTGGTCGGGCCATTGAGTGTGCATTTGCCGGCGTACGCATTACCCGTCAAAAGCGTGATAGTGTAAGAGCGGGCGGCGGTATTCGTGTAGTAGGTCACTATATCAGTTCCGCCAATTCCGTCGTCATTGCCCGTTCCCAGATTGCGGGAGCCGTCGATTTCAAGGGTCTTGGATATGATCGTCGAGCGATCACTTGACGAGAAGCAACCGTCTTCAAACGTTCCGGCGGAAACCGAAAGGTAACTGGCTTCGGCCTTGAAATTCGTTCCACCGATCACCGGGTTGCCATTGAGATCGACTGCGCGAACCGAGACGATAACTTTTGAAGCACCGTCGGCGGTTATGGTTGCGGGCATACCGATCGCAGTGATCGTGTCGGCAACATATGTATTGAAAAACATCGCGGAGTCGGCAACTGTGCCGCCGGCGGTCTCGGCGCGGATAATCACCCGGCCGTTGGCGGCGGGATCGTCTGAACCGGAGAACCACTTGGTGGTCGCGATACCTTCGTGATCCTGCGTGCGTAGTTCATACGCCTTCATAGTTCCTTCATCGCAGGAGAAATAGACAACTGTCGAGTCATTGACCGGATTGAGATACAAGTCGGAGACCACAGCGACAATTTTGTTTTCGCCGGCGACCACATTCCAATACGGCACGTTGCACTTCTCGGCGCCCACCACGACATGCTGGGGCGGACCGGAAGCAATAAGCACCTGTGAGGCGTTAGAGATAACGGTATCGATATAGGCGCGAATGCGGACAGTACCGGACACCGTACCGGAGTGGATCGGAGCGGTCGCAATACCCTGGCTGTTGGTGACAGCTGAATACGGACCATAGCCGACTGAACCAAGATGTTCCCCGCCACCAGGACCGTCGAGAATGACGAAATTAATCATCAAGCCCTCCGGAACACGATTGCCATTGATGTCATATCCGGTGGCGCGCAAAAGGCCGGTCTCAATGCCGCCGGTGCTCTTGACCCGGAGACTGAGAGTGTCCGAAGTCAGATAAATCGAATTGACCGAGGCATTGGGAGTCAGTTGAAGAGTAGCTTCGCTGAATCCGGTAATACCCTTGTCATTGACAGTCGCTTTCACATAGACAGTGAGGGCATCGGGAGCCGAGATATACTTCACGGTCACTTTGCCTTGCCCACCGGTGACGATAGCCGTTGACGGAACCAAACCAAGCGCATCCCACTGGCCATTAGCGTTGGCATCGAAAACAAGCGAGTCGATACCGGCTGACCAATAACCATTGCCGTCGTTGTCGACAAACTTTTCGCCGGCGACAATTTTGACAACCGTTGAATCAGGAGCCGGCTGACCGAGCGCATCGCGCACAGTCACCGTTACGCTGGCGGTGTCAAATCCGTTGGCCAGAAGCAGGCTGGGTGTCACGGCGACACTCACATTGCCTGAGCCGGATCCGCTGGAGGTCGAGACCGACAACGCGACGTTGTCAGCAAGCGATGATCCGCTGACCGAAGCAGTCACTGTGACCGGGCCGGACACGGTGGCGGTGTAAATTGTAGCCGCCGCACCTGTCCCGTCCGTCGTGTCAACAGCCGGTGTAAAATACCCGGCGCTGGACGGACTGGCCTGGAAAGTGATAACCTGATCAGCCATCGGCGTGGCGCCGTTGAGCACGGTCGCTTCGACCACGGCTGTGCCGCCGGTGTTAAGCGAACTCGGGCTGGCGGTCACGTTGATAGTAGCACTGGTCGGAGTGGTGTCGACTTTGTTCTTGGAACTACAACCGGAAATAACCAGCGCTATTCCGATGAGAACAACGGGGACCCACACGCGAAGAACGTTCTTCGTACCCATGGAAACTCCTGTTTGGACGTAATATGTTTGCTCTGTTGACATTTATCTGAATTATCCGCTTACCCACTTTGTATCGGCAGATTTCGGCCGCAGTTTACCTATGAAAAAGCCCCGGCGAACAAGTCGCCGGGGCTGGAAAAAGCCGGTCTAATAATCAGCTAACATCACGGCGTGGCCGCGAGGTTTTCGTCGACGATGGTCGGGGTGACAAAAATGACCAGGTCGCGGCTTTCCGTACGGGTTTGTTTGAACTTAAACAGGTACCCAAGGAGCGGAACGTCCTTCAGGAACGGCACGCCAACCTCTGAGGACAGTTCGTCCTGCGTCGTTAATCCGCCAATGACCGCTGTTTGCTGATTGGCCACGATCACTGTGGTCAGAGCATTGTTGGTGTTGATGATCACGCCGTTGGGGTCAAAAGCATACGTTGAGCGCTCGGGTTTCAGCTTCATCAAAATCTGATTTTCAGCGGTGATATGGGGGGTCACCGTGAGAATAGTTCCGATTTCCTCGAATTTGATGACTACGTTGCCGGCGTCGTCAAACTGTTTGATCGGTACTTTCTGGCCCATCTGAATGCGAGCTTCTTTGTTGTCCAGTGTAGTGATTTCCGGATGGGCGATGATTTTGCCCTTGCCGTCACGGATAAGCGCTTCGACAACTGCCTCAGCAGACCATCCTTTTTGGAAGGCCTTGAGCGTATAGCGGCCGGCGACATCGGTGCCTCGATTAGCGAGCACCTGACCGGACTGATCATATTCGCGACCGGTGTTAGTGACGTAGCTACCTTCGGCATCCCACTTCACGCCAATTTCTTGCAGAGCGTTAGAGTTGATTTCCAAGAGCTGAGCGGAAATCTTGATCTGCTTGGCAGGGCGGTCGAGCTTGGAAATGTAGTCTATCACCACCGGCATATTCTGAGGGACTTCCTGCAATATGATCGAATTGGAACGAGGATCGCTGGTGGCAATGCCGCGAGGGGTCATGAGTGACTTGACGGCTTTGACGACATCGTCAGAAGTCGAGTTGGAGATCTCGACGATCTTCGTTTCCAGCGCCACCAATTGCTGTTGCTCGGCGTCGTGCTTGCGCTGTTCAGTCACTTCCTTGCGATAGTCCTCGGCCGGGACAATGCGGATGAAACCGTTGGTCTCTTCCACTACTTCCAGGTCATAGGTGCGGGAAATGATCTCCATCGCGTCGCGCCATTTCACGTCGGACAACTTGATCGTGACCGAGCCCTGAATTTTGGGAGCCACGACGACATTGACGCCGCCATAATCAGCCAGGAAAGTGAAGACCGACCGGATATCGGCCGCCTGGAACTGAAGGTTCTTGATTGGTTGCGACGGGTCCTTGGGCTGGTCGGCATGGGCGACCGTGAGGAATGCCCCCACCAAGAGCGCCAGCGTCAGGCCTCGTCCTGCAAGTTTGCGTTTGTTCCACGTCATGTAACTACCAGCCTTTCCTTAGGATTCGTCGATTTTCAGCGCTACAGTTCGCGACCAGCCATACTCAAAGATCTGGAAATAGGCGCGGTCGGATTCAATACGGAGTACATACCCGTTGCGGACTTTGTCGCCCGACTGGAGCATGTAGCTGTATCCAGCTTTGTCTATAAATAGGGCGCGGTTTCCACCCTGACGAGCAACGATCACACCAACCAGCCGCAGACCATCCACGTTGGGAATAGACTGTTGGGTCGGTGAGTTGTATGTTTTCGAGTCGTCGATCAGTGTTGCAAACGGATCGCGCGAGCCACGGGCTTCATACTTAATTACAAGCCGCTGTGGGAACTGCGCAATCAGCGTCCCTTTGATTTTTGCGGCTGACAACGGATGACGGCGGAATCGCGAAGTACTGTTGGAGTCAACCGGTGTTTGGTCATTCCACGACGAACCAGCGGGAGAATCATGATCTACATACGGATTGTCCTGCGCCGGTTCAAGATCTTCCGGCGACGGGATATCGGTGTCCTCGGTCGTATACGAGTTTGGATTTACCGCCGGCATTTTGACTGAGTTATCGACCTTGGCTGAAGCAAGTGGGGTCGTCACCGCCGGTTTTGCGACCGTGGAAGGTGACGGGCTATTCGCCAACGGCGAGACGGAAGTCACAGTCGGTGTACTTGGTTTCACGACAGTCGACGGAGTTGCAACTGACGGAGCCGGTTTGAGCGGCGATTCAACTGCCGGCGTCGTGGGCTTCGCGGCCGTTTGCACCGGAGTCGTTGGCGATGCGGTTGCCGGATTTGGCGAAGGAACGACTGCGGTTGCGGGCTTCGATTCGATCGGCTTGGCCTCGACCTTGACCAGCGGCGACGAGGGGGTCGGGGCCGGAGTGGTCGATGGCGGTGTCGACAAAGGCGACGGCTTTTGTTCAACCGGCTTCACAGTTGTAGTAGCCGGTTCGGCAGTCGCTACGACCGGCTTGTTCGCGGGGGCAACTGTAGCCGGAACTGGCTTTTGCTCGACCGGTTTCACATCGCTTTTCGCAACCGTAGTCGCAGGCGAGTTCTGCACGGAGGCAGTCGCCGGGACTGTCGGCTTGGCTGAAACTACAGGTGTAGTCGCAGGAACCACCGGAGCGACCGTCTTTTGCTCAGCGGGTTTTACACCCGGTTCCACCGACGGTTTCGCGGCGGGAGGCACTGTTGACGGCGCCGGAGCGGAAACAAGCGGCTTTGATTCAACCGGTTTTAGTTCTGTTTTCGGTGCTGACGGGCTGACGGTCGGATTAATTGCCACAGCCGGAATCGCCACCGGCTTTTGTTCAGCCGGATTGACATTTGTCTTCGGAGTAGCGGCAACTGTCGTCGGTGCAGTTGTCGCCGGTTTAGCAGGCGATGCAGGTGTTGCTGTAATTGACACCGCCGGCGACTTCGTGGTAGCGGGGACCGACGGCGTTTCTGTCTTACTTGGCGTGGACGGCGTCACGGTCGCAACCGGTTTCGGAGCGGCCGGCACAACTGACGGCGTGACTGGGGCAACTTTGGCCGGTGTGGTCGCCAGACTTGACTGACGATCAGTTTCGGCTGAGACATTCTTTTGGGCAACGGTTGCAGGATTCGGTTTCGGCGACTCGGTCTTCGGTGCCACGGCCACCGGAACCGCGGGCTTCGCCGGAGCTACTGTGCTCGGAGTGCTTGACCAAGTGGGGAATGGCGCGGCTGTTTTGTCTACAAAATGTACGACAATTGCCTGTCCTTTCGTTTCCACTTGATACACTGGTGTCTTCTTGACATCAAACACCAGGCGAACCACCGCCTCGGGTTTCACTGAATACTGGCTGGTCCGAAGCGCGGTAACGGGACAATTGGGTAGATTATCAAATACTTTGGCGCCGAGTTCGTGGGTCGCCGAAAGGACATCGATAATCACCCGGTCCGGCTTGCCGTCTTTGGGAATTTCGGTCTGGTGCGTGAACCGGATTTGTCCGGAGACTTCGATCCGGGCAACCGACTCACCGTTCTCGTACGCCAACTGGACATTGGTCACTTTGGACGCAAAGCTGGTGGCGGCGAGCGCGGTCAGAATCAATATGGTCAATGATTTCTTCATGATCGCCGTCTCCTAAAGCGTGACTTCTTTCAACCGTTCTTCTTCTTTGACGAAGTAGGTCGAAAGCACAAAGTTAGCGGTGATAGTTTCTCGTTTTTTGCCTATTTCGATCGGCTTGGCGCCTTCGTTGACAACCTGTCCCTTACCGGAGATCGCAACATTCTGAGCCTTTAAGTGGACATCAGAAATGTTCGCGATGAACGGGAAATTGGCCACATAGCTTAAGAAAGTCCCGAAGTCATGGTAGGTCCCGGTCATTTCGATCTCAAACGACGCGACATTATAGAAGTCTTGTGCGCCGATCGGCTTGGGATCAACTTTGGTGATCCGTGTGCCGGTGATTGACGACGCGGTGTGCAACTGAACCAGCATCGAAGGAATCTGCTTTACTTCGGGCAGAAGCGCTTCGATTTCGTGGTACCGTTTGACCAACTCGCCGTACTCGACTTTGAGGGCGTCGAGCGATTTTGCCTTCATCTCGACATTTTTCAGGTCGGTCGTTATCGATTCAAACTCGCGGCTCTTTTGAGTGACTTGATCGTTGTAGGCGGTGTAGACTCTGGTGTACCAGAAATACCCGACTACGACAGCCACCAGTCCGGCGATGACAAACTTCTGCGTTTTTGCGTTCTTGAGGTCCATCGATCCACTCCCCTTAGTTCAGGCCTTTGGGGCTCTGTGCGGTTGAAGCCGAGGCGGCGTCGCGTTCGGCTTGAGCCGCGAGGTTGCGAAGTTCTTCGTCGGAGAGATAGTGGGCGTTTGCTGACACGGTGAACAGGTACGCCCGCTCGTCTTCGGAGAATTTATTTTCTTTCGATTCCATGAGCTCGACATTGTCGAAGTAATCCGACTGCATCAGCTTGATCATAAAGGCCGCGACCGCGTTGAGCGTGAAGGCGTATCCTTCGATCTCCACCGGATGGACTTTTACCGTATCTATTCCAGCGAGTGAGTTGGCCAAATTGGCCTTGTTTTCTCCGGAAGTAGGCGGAGTAGCCGAGCCGGAGTTCTGATTGCCGGATGTCGTCTGATTGAGCTTGTTGGCAAACTTCAGTCCGGTCTGACGGAATTCGCTCAACCAGACAAATTCAGGAACATCCTGCGAGACATTCTCAAGCAGGCGGACCCAGACGGTGCGATGACGATCGAGCCGTTCGACCGCCTGCATGCGAAGCGTGATTTTATTTTTCACGTCGGTGAGGCCGTCAACCATCTGGATGTCCTGGCGAAGCATGTCGGCGCGCTGATGGGCGCGGGCGATGTTTTCGTCAAGCGTGCTCACCTGGTGGATCTGCCAGAACGTGACGCCGGCCAGAAGCAGAACAACTGCCACGCCGCCCGCCACGACATACATGCCGGACTTGCCGAATGAGAAGCTACGCTTGCTCTTGAGGTATTCTTTGGGAAGCAGGTTAATTTGGATCATGACCGCCTACCTCACTTTCCGCATCGCCAGCCCGATCGACACAGTCAACAGCGGGGCGATTTTTTCCGGTTGCAAATACTGGAACAGCTCGGGGTCGTAATCAATGTTACGAAGCGGGTTGGCCAGCTCAAGCGGCACTCCGAGCTTCGACTGGAGATATTCCGGCAGGTACGGCACGAGTGCGCCGCCGCCGGAGAGAACGATCCAGTCGATGGCATCAATCTTCGACTGCGATTTGAAATACGAGAAGGCCAGCTCGATCCCCGAGACCAATTCTTCGGTTGACGACACAATCGTCGCCTTGAGCATATCCTGATCGACTGTGTCGGTCATCTCGCCTTTGATCGCTTTCTGGGTCAATTCGGGATTCAGGCGGAATTCCTTCTGAATGGCCGAGTAGATTTCGCGCGTTCCGGCGGAGACATCGCGAGTGGCCTTGAACAGGCCGTCGGAGATGTACGTGATATTGGTCACATCATGACCGATGTTCACCAATGCAGTGACTTTGGCCGGGTCGATTTCATAGTTGTTTTCGTAGGCGTTGAGAATAGCGAATGCGTCGCTATCAACGATAACGGGGCGCAGACCGCAGTCCTCGATCAGTTCGAGGTACATTTTGAGAAATTCCTTGCGGGCCGCCACCAACAAGACATCCATCTTGTTGATCTCCTCGTCCGTCCTGATGACGTGATAATCGAGTGACACATCATCGACATCGAACGGCGCCCTTTGCTCGGTCTCGAACAGAATAGCCTGTTCGGCCTCGGGCCCGGTCTTCCGGTCGATGGTAAACTTGTCAGTGATCACGCCGTGGCCGGCCACCGACACCACCACATCTCTGATCTTGGGATCGGTTTGATCGATCAGCGATTGAATGTTGAAGATGACCGCTTCGCGATCACGAATTTCATCGGCGACAATCGCTTCGGGCGGCAATTCTCTAATGCCAATTGCAGAAACGGAAAATCCGTTTTTCCCGTGCTCAAGTTTGACCAGCTTTACCGAACTGGCGCCGATGTCCAGACCAACCGTGCTTTTGCTCCGTGGGGAGAGAAACATAGGTCACTCGTTATTAAATGGTGTACGTACTTTTTTTCTTCTTCATCTATCTGTGAGTTCGTTCGCTCTTGGACTTTATCGGCAATTGACTTGCGCAGTTTACCGCGAATTGACAAATTTCTTTACACCCCCATTTGGACTCTGATAAAATCACCGCGATATCGCATGTAACCTATTACCGGACAACAAAAAGCCCCTCTTTTGGAGAGGGGCTCAAATTAAGGTGGGCGGCAAGCGCCGGCCGATGCCTTGAGACCGATCAGTAGATGTAGATATTGTTGGTCATTCGGCCGGTCGAGGCGAGCACGTTGCCGGTGGTGACGCAGACTGCATCGTCAGAGACGGCAATCGTGTATAGGTTTCCTCCGCCCGAGTATGCCGCCGCTCCGTTCGGTTTGAAAGCGATGACATTGTTGTCGCAGTCGGTGGCCATATACACAAATTCAGCGGGAAGAGTATCCACGGCGAGAACCGAGTCGCCGGATTCCATCTCAAAAGCGGTGGGATTAATTATGTCCTTGAAGATCGTAACTGTTCGTGTCGCTTGATCAAAATAGAGTCCGACTTGGTCCTTTCCGGAAATCGCCTGAGACCGGGCCATGCGGAAATCGGATGACAAGTCGCGAGCGGCCCCTTTGAGCTTCATTCGCTGGTACGTCTTACCAAATTGTGGCGCCGCCAAGCTAGTCATGATGCCAACAATCACGATGACGATCATGAGTTCGATCATCGAGAAGCCGCGGTCGTTGTTGTGCCTGCCATTCATATGTTCACCTCTGCGTTTTGAATCTTGTCACTTTCTATGGCCGACCGGGCAATCCCGGTCTGCTCGCCATGAGTAATAGCACAGACCGTGCCCACTCGACCTTGATATCACGGGAGCCTTTGTAAAGCCTGATCTGTTGCACGGCAGAGCGTTAGGCCGAGATCGACTGTAGATCAGGCGGTTCTTTGCGCAGAACTATGGTCTTTGGCCGATACTGAGTATGGGAGCGCAACTATTGCGCGAGATTGGCCGAGATCGGCCCAAAGGTGATGTTGGATTGACAAAAACGCCAAGTGATATAGATTGATGTTGTCCAACATGTACTTGCACCGTGACGTACAACAACGAAAGGTCACTGATGAAATTTCGCAGAGCCGCATGGATCTTGATCGCGCTCCCGCTGGCTGTGACGGCCGCTGACCGTCCGGAAAAGCCACTTTCTTCTGCCCAGCAGACGGCCCTTGCAATTGATGCTGTGGTGATTCCCAAATTGGCGACTCCATTGAGTGTGACAGCGCGCCGATTTCTGAGCGAGCGCGATGGCGACTCGGCCCGCGTTTGGGTCTTCTTCACCGACAAACAGCTTTTCTCGCGTGCACAATTTCAGTCGGCCGCCGCAAAAATATCTTTTTCTGAAAAAGAAATGAAACGACGGGCCAAGACCGGCGCTGACCATGTGATCTTCGCCGATCTTCCAATCGTTGAGAATTACATAACGCAAATCGAATCGTTCGGCGCCAAACTCCGCTGGCGATCAAAGTGGCTCAACGCCGCCAGCTTTGTAGTCCCCTCCGAACGGCTGGATCAGATTGGCGCTCTCTCTTTTGTCGCACGCATCGAACCAATTGGGGCGACACCGCGAATTGAGGTGTCGGTCGAGCAAGCCCCCGATGCCACTCGAATCGAATCAGTGCAAAGCGCCCTGTCGCCGTCGACCCTGACCTACGGCTCTGCCGCCAATCAATTGGGCCAGATAAACGTTCCCCCTGCACATGATGCCGGTTATCATGGCGAGGGTGTCACGCTTGCCATGTTTGACACCGGTTACCGCACTTCGCATGAAGTATTCGCCGCCGTTTTTTCAGAGGGGAGATATGTTGCCCAATACGATTTTGTCTTTGGCGATTCGGTTACTGCCAACGAAGGGAATGATGTAGCCGGCGCCTGGGATCACGGCACGCTCACTTTCTCAACAGCGGCGGGGCTCAAAGACGGACAACTTTACGGGCCGGCGTTCAAATCCAATATTATTCTATGCAAGACAGAAGATATTCGCTCGGAGACGGTAGTTGAAGAGGACAACTGGCTAGCCGCAGTCGAGTGGGTGTCGACCTTGGGAGCTGACGTGATTTCTTCCTCTTTGAGTTACTCCGATTGGTATGTGAATTCAGACTACGACGGTAAAACCTGCGTCTCAACGATAGCCGCCAATATGGCCGACACTTTGGGCATCTTGGTTGTCAATGCCGCAGGCAATGCGGGACCGACCTCTCCCTCAATTGGCGCACCGGCCGATGCCTTTAATTGCCTAACCTGCGGTGCGGTTAACTCAACGAGTCTTTTGGCGAGTTTCTCCTCGCGGGGCCCGACGTTCGACGGCCGGATCAAGCCGGAAGTTTGCGCTCGCGGTGTATCCACCGCCTGTGCTACTTCGCAAAGCAACGTTTCGTACGGCGGCGCCAACGGCACATCGCTTTCGACTCCCCTGGTCGCTGGTGCGGCATGTCTGGTTGTGCAAGCTCGGCCGGGATTCCCACCAGCACTCGTGCGGCAGGCGATCATGGAAACTGCTAACAATCACAACTCCCCCAATAATGACTACGGCTGGGGAATCGTGAATACGATGGAAGCCATCAATTGGGGAGCGAGTATTTCCGCCGATGTCACGCAGGGAAACGCTCCTATGCCTGTGCAGTTCACTGGTACCTCATCGCCGTCGTTGTCTCCCAGCTCGTGGCTCTGGGATTTCGGCGACGGCCAAACTTCGACCGCCCAGAACCCGTCGCACCTGTTCACTCTGCCCGGTGCGTATACGGTTTCGCTGACGGTTCAGACTCCTTACGGCGCGATCACTAATACAAAGTCCGCGTATATCGTTGCATTTGGAGACACCCTCAGCTTTTCAAATGTGTCGAACTTTGCGGGGAAAAAGGTCGCGATATCGGTTAATCTGGCTAACTCGCAACCGCTCCAGAGTATGACGATCCCGATTCGCCTGCCCAATACACCGTATAAAGTGCGTCTGGACTCAATCCGTCGCGGAAGCCGGACCGCTTACTTTGAGGCGATTTCCAATCTCAGCTTTGACACGGTGAGCAATCGATTCACCACTGAACTGCTCGCAAACAACGGCGGAGGGGCGCTACCTCTTGCCGCAGGGAGCGGTGAGGTATTGAGAGTGTACGGCACAATCGACAAGTATGCGCTTGGAGGTGTGTCTGCGCCACTCGATACGGCAGATTTGTTCTCGATCAAAGTGAGATTGTATGCCCCGGCGATGAACTATGCCCCATTGGTTACGCCGGGACAGGTAACAACCTACGGCATTCTTCGCGGGGACGTGGATTATAGCAACGATGGTATCAGGGACATTTCTGACCTGACCCAGTTGATCGCCTCTCTCTACTTAGGAGGACCGGCGCCTATCACAATTCAGTCGGGCGATTGCGACGCCGACCTGGGAATTGACATTGCGGATGTCACTTATCTGATCGGATATCTCTATTTGGATGGTCCCCCGCCACCGACACCGTGAACTATGACATACTTCAAATACAAAGGGCCGATTGGAAATCCCAACCGGCCCTTTCTTTTTGCGCAGATACAAACGCTATATCGTAAACTTTCCGTTTCGATAGATCACTTTTCCGTCGGCGGTAATCTGCGAGTCCTTGCGCAGATCGCAGACCATATCCCAATGCAGTCCGCTTTCGTTTTTCCCGCCGGCTTCGGGAATCGACGCCCCCACTGCGAGGTGACAGGTCCCGCCGATTTTTTCGTCAAAGAGGATATTTCGGGAGAACCGCTTAATCTCATAGTTGGTGCCGATGGCGAACTCGCCCAAGTACCGGGCTCCTTTGTCCATGTCGAGCATAGCCGTCAGATAGCTTTTGTTCTTTCCGGCTGACTCGTCAACTACTTTGCCGTTTTTGAAATGAAGTCTCACATTTTCGACTTCGCGACCGCCGTACACGGCTGGGAATGAATAGTGAATCTGACCGTTGGCCGAATCTTCCTGCGGCGAGGTAAATATCTCGCCGTCGGGGAAATTTTCAGTACCATGACAACTGACCCACTTTCGTCCTTTGACCCGCAATTTGAGATCAGTGTTGGCCGACTGCACATGAATCCGGTCGAAGCGGTCGAGAATTTTCTTAAGCCGTAGCTGTTCCTTTTCTACTTTGCGCCAGTGCGCCACCGGATCGGGCGAGTTGATATGACCGGCGCCGTAGACGAAATCCTCGTAGTCCTTCAATGACAAATCGGCTTCTTGGGCGTCGGCATGGGTCGGGAACTGTGTCCCCACCCAACTGACTTCCTTTTTCGCAACTCGCTGAAATAGCTGAGTGAAAATGGGACGGCGGGCTTTTTGTTTGAGCGCCTGCTTTTTCGGATCGATTCCAGCCAGATACCGTGTGTTGCTCGAACCCCAGATTGCGGCGAGGGCATCGATTTTGCCCACTTCGAATTTGCCAATAGGACTTATGAAGCCGAGTTGTTCCGGCTTGCCGTGGCGCAAGAGAGCCTCGTCGTTGTTGGGGACGATTATTTGAGTATACGGATTGGCGCCAACTTTGACAGCTTCCTCGAAGATCGCTTCGATGAGCGGTAAGGCCACCGCCTCTCCCTGTATTTTGACAAGTTGTCCCTTTTTGAGACGCAGAGAATAATGAACGAGAAGTTTGGCGAGCCGTTCTACGCGCTGATCCATGGAGTGCTCCTTTTGCAGTATTACTAGTCGCAGTTTATGACTACGACGCGCTCTGTTCCAATTTTAGCAAAAACTTTTTCATTTCCAGCCCGCCGCCGTATCCACCCAGACCGTTACTGGCAACGACTCGATGACAAGGAATGATGATTGGTATCATGTTCCGGGCATTGGCAGTACCGACCGCACGGACAGCGCCGGGGTTTTTGACCTGCCTCGCGATGTCGCCGTAGGTGCGGGTCTGGCCGTACGGTATCCTTGCGACGGCACCGAGAACTTTGGCGTGAAACGGCGCGGCATGCAGATCGAGGGGCAGATCAAAGCGTTGGCGCTTGCCCGCAAAATACTCTGCGACCTGTTTGGCAACCCGTTGATTCAATACTCCGCCCGATACCAATTCGTAACTGTCGAACTGTGTGTGCACCCTTTGCTCAAACCACTCCTCGGATCCGCCCGGCAGTGTCAATAGCGAGAGCCCCTTGCTGGTCGAGGCGAGGTGAATTTCGCCGAGTGGGGTTGAAAAGCAGTGAGTCCAGAGACGGTTCATGCCGAGTCCTTTCTACGTTGATATTCTCTCAGTAGATCAGGAAGTCCGGCAATACTGTCAATCACATAGTCAGGCCGGGAAGCCCGTAGCGTCTCTTCGCCGCCGTAGGGAGAAAGAACCGCCACTACCGGAATGGATAAAGCACGGGCGGCAACAACATCGTTAATGGTGTCACCAATGACTATCGAGTCGGACGGCTCCGCGCCAAGGCGGCGCAAGGCAAGCTCAAAGGCCTCGGGATCGGGCTTGGGGTGCGCTACTTCGTCTCCGCCGATCAGGGCCGAAAAGTGCGCTGTCCACCCGAGTTTGGCGACAATTTCATCGACATGCCGCCGAACTTTGGTGGTGGCAATCGCCATTTTGTATCCGTCAATCGCAAGATTCGTGACAACCCTGTCGGCGTGCTCAAGCGGCATTGCCGAATTAATCACACTGGTCATCGCTCGATCCTGGAAGTGGCTGTACAGTGTCTCAAACGGACCGACGCCGAATTCGGCGTACATCTGGCGAAGTGGGAATCCGATATACGGTGCGATCTCGGCAAGTTGACGCTCGGGGTGATCACCCATGCGGAGAGAATAGTTGACTGCGTCGGCCACACCGGCCGAAGAGTCAATAAGAGTTCCGTCCAGATCGAATATGAGATGCGGCAAACAATTCAAAGTAGTTTGTGTACCCTTCCGAGAATACTCCCGATCGAAACCTGCTCGGCGCTGTCGACCGCGCCCAGTCGGATTCTTACAACCAGTATAGACCCGGAATCGACTGAAGTCAATTCAACCTGACCGGCCAATGCGAACCCGACAAACTCAGACAGATCGTACCAGTCGGCTCCTACAAATAGTTTGCCGTCGTCTATTTCGATGAGTTCTCCCGGCAACCCTGCCACAATTCCGACCTGTTGATTTCCTGATGAATCGACAAATCTCACGAGTTCACCGGTGCGTGGCAAGGCAAAGTACTGGGGCTGACTGACAAAGAAAAACGAGGCGCGATAGGCGAGCGAATTGGAAAGCAGGATATCCCCCTGATGGTACAGCGGCGAAAGCGAATTGTCCGACTGTCTGAAAATGCCGGGAAAGTTTCGTCCCCCGAAATTGATCGGCGCAATTGGTGAGAACAACTGCCAGGCAATCGTTGCGGCCACGAAAATCATGGTCGCTCGATGACCGCGGGAGGGAGATTTGCGGCCGCGGACAACCCGGCGCAAATCGACGAACGTAAAAACGTAGAAAAGTACCGGCAGGGCGAACATCGCGATGCGTACCCAAACAGACAGCGTGAGAAGTACCGAGACAATCGCCAACAGGGCCGACAAGATCATGACCAGAAAAACAAACGCCCCGAAGGCGTATTCTCGCCAGAAGGCGTGTCCGCATCCGGGCGCGAGCAGGTTGAGCAGGCAGGCAAACGAAAACGAGTTACGATTCATGATCTCACTTTACCAAAGACTGTGTTCAGCGACTGAACATTCTCACCTGCGCATAGGGCGATTTAACTTCCGTAATCGATTAAGTATAAACAAGTTTGGCGCATAACCGATAGGATTTGAGTGTGGTTTGTCGTCGGAATTCCGGATGTGCTTTTCATGTAGTAGTGGTAACGCGATGTCGCGCGAAAAGTTACGCGGATGAAGCTAAATATTAGTAGGCCGGCGAAACCATTTGTCCCGACCGATTGTATTAGGAGATAAGAAGATAGACGGTCTCGCGCGAACGGGTCAAACTTGACTTCTCGCCTAAGACGAATAGATTGGCCATAACTAAACGACGTCCGGAGGTTGCATGTTGCGTTATACCATACAGTTGTTCGGCATAACCGTCTTTGCTTTGGCGATGATCTGGTTTGCCGGACCCGGCGAAGCCCAGCAGATCGCGGCGAACAAAGAGCCGGTGATCTGGGCTGACACAGTGCATATCAACCTCAATGAAGCAAACCAACCGACCAGCGAAACGCCCAAACAAACTGGCGACTCATTCCTGCGCGCGGTCAAGTCGCTTAATCAGGCGATGTTCTCCATTCGCAATTCGTATATGGAAGATGTCGATGTCGACAAGATCGTGAAAGCAGGTATCGACGGCATGCTTTCCGGCTTGGATCGATATTCGGTCCTGATGGAGAAAACATCGTACGATCAACTCATGGAGTCGACCCACGGAAAATACGAGGGGCTCGGCCTGCAGATCGACAGCCGCGACAGCCGCATTGTCGTCATCTCTCCCATTGAAGGAAGTCCCGCCTGGAAACGCGGCCTTCGCGCCGGCGACATCATCTGGCAAATTGAAGATAAATCGACCGAAGGACTAACAACCTCGGACGCCTCCAAATTGATGCGCGGCGACGCAGGAACCAGCGTGACCCTCAAGATCAAACGCGAAGGCATCCCTGACATGATCGACTTTGAGGTTGAACGGGCTGTCATTGAATTGAAATCGGTCAATTATTACGGCGTCATCCCCGGCACGACGATCGGGTATGTCCGCCTGTCGCGCTTCGCCGAAGAAACCAGCCATGAACTTCGTGATGCGGTCTCGGCCCTCAATGAAAAGAACGTGACCGGATTGGTGTTTGACCTGCGCTCTAACGGCGGCGGTCTATTGGATCAGGCCAAAGAAACGGCTGAGCTGTTCTTAAAACAAGGTAGCGAAATAGTCTACACCAAAGGGCGCGACGAATCATCAGAACGTCATTATACGTCCGAACGGCCGCCCATTTATCCGGAGAAGCCCTTGGTGGTTCTCGTCGACGAAGGTACCGCTTCAGCCAGTGAAATTGTTGCCGGCGCAATTCAGGACTGGGATCGCGGCGTTATTATTGGCAATACAACCTATGGCAAAGGGCTTGTGCAGATGATCTTCCCTGTCTCACAAGACGGCGGCATCCAGCTTAAGCTGACAACCGCTAAATATTATGTGCCATCGGGCCGGTGTATCCAAAAGGCAGAGCTACAGGGAAAGAATCTCCCCGGCCATGCTGAAGCCGATGATGAGGACCCGGCCGCTGATACGCTGTCGATCAAAAATCGGGATGTCTTTTACACGAACGGCGGGCGAATTGTGTACGGCGGCGGAGGGATCGTGCCCGATATCTCGACCGACCGTGAACTGTGGAAGCCAATTGAGCTCAACCTGTACCGCAAGCAGTTGTTCTTTGATTACGCGGTCAAATATGTCGCGGAGCATCCTGATACGAAGCAGGACTTTCAGGTAACCGACGCAATAGTCGACGATTTCCGCAGTTTCATCAAAGAAAAGAAATTCTCGTATAAGTCGGCGCTCGAATCAGCGGTCGATGAACTTAAGAAGACCGTGGCGACGGAGAAACAGGAAGCGACGTTTGCCGACGGTATCGCGCATATGGAAAGTGCGATCAGCGCCGAGAAAGAGAGAGATTTCGATCGCTCGAAAGACTATATCCGCAAAGCAATCCAGCGGGAAATAGTGTCGTCGGTGGCCGGCGAACGCGGTGTGTACGACAATTTGATTTTGAAGACCGACAACGCAGTCAAAGAGGCGGTCAGAGTGCTCACAACTCCCAAAGAGTACGGCAAGTTGATTGCCGCCGATCCCGGCAAGAAGAAATCCTGAACGCGACAGTAGAAAAGAATCACGAAAAGGGCGTCTCCAGTCGGAGACGCCCTTTTGATGTGCGTGTTATAGAGTCGAGTCGATGGGACGAACACCGGTCTCGAAGCGTTTCAGTAGCCAGGTCTCGTTTTCGTTGACCAACGTCCACGTGACATTCAGGTACGAATTCCCGGATGAGTCAACAAGGGAACAATCCACACGCGCTTTCTTCTTGTTGTAGATGATCTCGCTCGGCCCAAAATGATCGAACCGTTTTTCGCCCTGCCTTCCCCATACAAAGCTGACCAGTGAATCGATCGATAGGCCGTCGTCGGTAAGATCGCCGGAAACCAATGAATCAAGCGCTGTTAGATTCTGCTCGTGGAGGGCAGTGTACAACTTGCCTATTTGTTCGCGAATGATTGGCGCCTGATCGTGACCGGGTGAAGTTTTATCGCACCCGGTTAGTACAATAATCGTTCCACCCAGAATCGCGAGACTGGCCAATCGCATGGATTAGCCCTTACGACCGGAAGTCAGACGGTATTGCCCGTTACCGCGACGGGTCACCAGTCCGGCTTTGGTCAGTTTGTTCAGTGTCTGCGTGGCGGTCAAATTCCAGAACCAGTACCGCAATCCGAAGATCTGCTTGTCCTGAAGATACTGTGCGGCAGTCGCCGCCACTTTGTCGCGTGCGCCGGTAATGATCGGGATTGCGCCGTTGGTCAGCGCCCGGAGGGCCGGGTGCATTGAAGTTGAATCCCACAGGAATATTTCGTACTTGTCATCCGGAGCAAAAGTAAAATCTCGCATTTCGATGAGCTGTTGACCCGACGATAAATTCTCAGGACAAGTAATCCTGGGAATCTTATCTCCAAAAGTCACTTGAACACGATTCGCCGCGATATCGAAATCAAAGTAGTGACTGCCGTTGAAGTAGTCTCCCCCCTGCACCGCATACATGAAAGTGGGTATGCGAGTGTGGCAAGGATCGGTGCCATAGAAGACAGTAAGCGGCGAGGTCCCGGTCACAAATTTTTGCCCTAAGTCGTACCAGAGAGCCATAACTGAGACCAACGGATATTTCTGATAAAGTATCCCGCCGGTATTTAAGAAGTTGTTGGTGTCGGGATCGAGTATTCCCTTTTTCACAAGACTATCCAATGCCGCTTTGTATCCCTGCAGATTTTTGGTCAGGAGCGCGGCCAGATCGGTTGAGGCCTGGTCGGCCGCTTTTTTCAGTTCCTCTGCCTCTTTGGTTCCGACCACCGGGAAGTTTACGCGCACGGTGTCCCGGTTATGGTACATATATCCGCTGGCGGATAATTTGTCGACCACCGACATGATGTACGACGTGTCACACTCACAGAGCGCCGCGATCTGCGGCACAGTCCGACCGTCGTTGAGCATGACCGGCAGGACATGCGAGATTTCATCGTCGAAATCAGGCGAATTATTTGACATCGGAGGCAGGGTGATTCGTTCGGACCAGTATTGCGCCACGCCAGTTGGGACATGAAACCGCAGGAAGAACGGTTGTTCAAAGACCTTTGTTGCTGTGGAAAGATCGTCGAGCGTGTCGACGACATCGTACACCGTCAGCTTGAGAGTTGCCTCGCCGTAATTGCCCGGAATTTCGACGCGGGGAGTCAAAGTCCGCGAGAATTGGGGCTCAAGGGGGTAAAATGTGTGCTTCACTCTTACTGGGTTTAAGTACTCGCCTTTGAATGTGATTTTGGTCTCCACCACAACGAATTTGATGTCGTCGGTCTTGTTTTCGATCTCGAACGACATGTTATGGACACCCCAGCGCAGATTGGGGGTTTTGACATCACCCACGATCAGGTCCGAAGACTGGGCATGGGCAACCGTAAATAGTAACATGGTCGCCGTGAGAAACCGTAACAGATGTCGCATGCAGAAACTCCTCTTTATTTCATCGAGCGGGCGGCCAGTTGCCCGCAGGCGGCTTCAATATCTCTCCCCCGGCTCTGCCTTACAGTCACCGAGGATACTCGTTGGCTAAGTTCGCGAGCAAACCAATCGACCTTGTCATCACTGGGTCGGGTAAAGGGCAGGCCCGGTACCGGATTATACGCCAATATGTTGATTTTGCATGAAAGTCCGTGGACCAATTTGGTCAGGGCGGTGATATCCGACGGAGTGTCGTTAAAGCCGTCCATCAGGATATACTCAAATGTCACTTCCTGATCGGTTGTTGTGGCATACGCGCGTACTGCTTCCATCAGCTTGGGGAGCTTGAAGGTGTCAGCGACCGGCATCACCTGACGGCGCTTGGCCTGCGTAGCGGCGTGGAGCGAAATTGCCAGGCGGGTTTTTGGGCTGGCCGCCGCCAGTTTAGCGATCTTTGGGGAAATCCCCGACGTCGAGACTGTGATCCGCTTGGGTGGAATCGCCAGGCCCAACGAAGAGGTCATAATCTCAAGTGCACCGATCAGGTTGTCAAAGTTATTCAGCGGCTCCCCCATCCCCATGAAGACTACATGGGAGAAAGAGTCATTGCCGTAGAGCTGACGAAGAAATACAAGCTGTCCTATGATTTCTCCAACGGTCAGATCGCGTAGTAGCCCCATTGTGCCGGTGGCGCAAAACCTGCAGGCCAGAGCACAGCCGGCCTGTGAGGAAACGCAAAGCGTGCGCCGGCGGGCGTCAGGGATCAACACTGTCTCCACCGGGTGGCCGTCGGCAAGACTGAATAGAAACTTCTCAGTGCCATCGTTGGACCGTGATGTGTGCGCAAGACGCAGACCCTGAACCTCAAACTTTTCGGACAGGTCTGCGCGGAGCTGGCGACTCAGGTCGGTCATAGCTGAAAAATTATGCTGGCGCGACTGGTAAATCCATTTGTAGAGCTGACGCCCCCGAAACCGGCTTTCGCCGAGGAGGGCCATTGCATCCTGCAGTTGCGCCAGTGAGTGTCCCAGCAAGTTGATCTTTGACATGGGCGACTAATGTAAGACATTCCGCCGAACTGGCAAGGGGATAATGGACTCGTCGGCGACATGAAGCGTGAACGCAACATATGGCTCTCCGAGTCGATTCCTAATGGACGGCGTTGCTTGACAGTCAGGCAACCGAGGGGTATCATGGTAGTTAGTCGGCGGGGTGTGGCGCAGCCCGGTAGCGCGCTTGCTTTGGGAGCAAGATGTCGGAGGTTCAAATCCTCTCACCCCGACCATTTTTTTGTGTGACAGACCCAATAAACATGTACGAAACCGTAAAACTCAAGCCGGGCAAGGAAACAACTGTCCAGCAACGGCACCCGTGGATTTTCTCTGGTGCACTTACCGCGCCGATAGATCCCGATCGTCACGGCAGTCTGGTGAAAGTTCTGGACAACCGCGATATGGTCGCGGGTGTCGGGACCTGCTCGACCATGTCCACCATTGCAGTCAGAGTGTTTGACTTTTGCAATGCTACTATTGATGCCAGCTGGCTGACCAAGAAGATTTCAGCCGCACATGACAAGAGATTGAAGCTGGGTTTCGGTCCGGGAACCCAAACTACTGGATACCGTGTAGTTTTCGGCGAATCGGATGAACTCCCCGGCCTGATCATTGATCGGTACGATTCTGCAATTGTCTTTCAACTGAGCACCGCCGGGCTCGACCATCTCCGACCATCAATCATAGAGTCGATACAGGCAGTTTTCAGCCCAACGGCGATTATCGAGCGATCGGATGTCGCCTCACGCAAGGACGAGGGGCTGGCTGAGTTTTCCCAGGTGCACCACTGGGAGGGATCAGCGCCGATTACTTTTCTGGAAAACGGGATCAAATTTCAAGCCGACCTGATTAACGGCCAGAAGACTGGTTTTTATTTGGATCAGCGGGATCTTCGCAACAGGATCCGTTCCCTCGCTCAAGGACGCCGGGTGCTGAATCTCTTTTCCTACACCGGTTCTCTTGGCATTGCCGCTTTGCTGGGCGACGCGATGGAGGTTCTCAATGTCGATTCGTCGGACGTTGCGCTTGATCAATGCGCGGCGATGGCCGAATTGAATGGAATTCCCAGGCACAAAATGCGGACCGAGCCCGAGGATGTATTCCAATGGCTGTCGCGCAATAATGAGCCGTCGTGGAATATGGTAATCGTCGACCCACCGTCGCTTATCAAGTCGCAACGACATATCGACGCCGGCCGGAAAGCGTACCACTTTCTCTTTCGGGCGGCTTTGCGATTGGTAGTCGATGGCGGCCTGTTAGTAACCTCCAGTTGCTCACAATTCTTAACTCAGGAAGACATGGCGATCACACTTCGGCGGGCCTCAACCCAGAGTAATTGCCGGCTATTTCCGATTTGTCACCTCGGCCACCCGGCCGACCATCCAGTGACAGTTTATTTCCCCGAAGCTGAATATTTGAAATCGACCATTTCGTTGATTGAACGGTAGCCGACCAACCATCATTATGCCGACCAATGAGTTACGGAAGGGCTCGTGGCGGTCCAAAAATTAGGCATTTTTGTCCCTTTTTACCGTTGACAGATCTGTCCTTTAACTGTACTATTTTAGTCGTATGAAAGAATTTATGGGAAGATTTGTGAAAAAAATCACAAATCATGCCGAATATAGTAATGGAGATTATCTCCGCCCGGTTCCAAAGCGAGGAGGATTCACGCATGGGACTTGATCGCCGAGAGTTTTTCAAGATAGCCGCCGCAGGGTCGACCCTTTTGCTATCGGGGAAGGCGTCGGCCACCGACGAGCCGCAGGCAATTGACTGCACGCAAACATATGGCGTGCTGGTTGACACGGTGGTATGTATCGGTTGCAGAAAATGCGAGTGGGCCTGTAACACTGAACACAAATTGACCGACTTGCCCCTCAATCAGTACGAAGATAAGTCGGTTTTCCAGACTCATCGCCGACCCGAACACAACGCCTATACGGTGGTGAATCAGTGCGATGATCCAGTGCACCAAAAACCGTTCACGATGAAAGTCCAGTGCATGCACTGCAATCATCCGGCCTGCGCGTCGGCGTGCATTGTAGGAGCACTACGTAAAGAACACAACGGCCCCGTGTCGTACGATGCCTGGAAATGTATCGGGTGCCGCTACTGCATGGTGGCTTGCCCCTTCCAGGTGCCCGCCTATGAGTATGCCGAGGCACTTAAACCACAGGTTCGTAAATGTACCTTCTGCTCAGAGAGACTCGAAGATGGGAAAAAGCCGGCGTGCGTCAGTATCTGCCCCAACGAAGCGCTCACTTTTGGGACCCGTCAGGAACTGATTGATCTGGCCAAAAGCAGAATCTTAGCCGCGCCAGAAAAGTACGCCGACTATGTCTATGGCGTCAGCGAAGTCGGTGGTACCAGTTGGATGTATCTCGCGCCGACTTCATTTGATCATACTGAACTGCCCAAGCTTTCCGATGAGGCAATTCCCCCGATTACAGAGACGATACAACACGGGATATTCAAATCGTTTATCCCGCCGCTCGCGCTCTATGGAGTCCTCGGGCTGGTCATGCACTCTATGAAAGACAGCTCGGGAGAGGAGGATTCCCATGGCCAATCATAACGGCGCGGCGCCGGTACAGGTGAAGTTCTTCTCCACCGGAACGAAAATTGTCTCGATCATTGCGGGACTCG
Source organism: uncultured Ignavibacteriales bacterium (assembly GCA_964571235.1). Classification (GTDB taxonomy): domain Bacteria; phylum Zixibacteria; class MSB-5A5; order GN15; family FEB-12; genus JACRAV01. Next base: position 50,937 of record CAZNAI010000010.1, read on the forward strand.
GAATCGGCGCCTATCTCTATCGCCTGATTTTCGGTCTGGCCGCGACCACCAATCTGGATAACCAGTACCCTTGGGGAATCTGGATTTCTATCGATGTCGCCTCGGGTGTGGCGCTGGCGGCCGGCGGATTTACAACCGCCGCGCTGGCTGACATTTTCCACAAAGAGCGGTATCACGTGATCGTACGTCCAGCGCTACTCACCGCCATGCTCGGCTACACGTTCGTAGTCATCGGACTGCTGGCCGATCTCGGTCGCTACTACAATGTCTGGCACCCGATGCTCCCTTCCATGTGGCAGGGGAATTCGGTGCTTTTCGAGGTCGGTATGTGTGTGATGGTTTACCTGACTGTGCTATATATCGAGTTCCTGCCAATTGTCGCCGAGCGATTCGCGGGCAGAGTAAACCTCCCCGGCTTTTTGCGGATATTCAATAATTTCCTCAATTCATGGCTGACTGTTTGCGAGCGGTATCTCCCCCGTTTCATTTCTCTCTTTATCATCATGGGGGTGGTACTTTCATGTTTGCACCAGTCATCACTGGGCACACTCATGGTGATTGCACCGACTAAGATGCATCCGCTCTGGTACACGACGATTTCGCCTCTGCTGTTCTTGCTTTCGGCTATCGCCGTTGGGTTCCCGATGGTGATATTCGAATCGATCCTGGCGTCGAAATCGTTCAAGCTCAAACCAGAAACGCCAGTGTTGTCATCAATTGCCCGGTATACGCCGATCCTCTTGGGAATCTACTTCGCGGTGAAAGTCGCCGATCTGACTATTCGCGATGCCTGGCCGTATTTGTTTGAAGGCTCGATCCAATCATTCTTGTTCACCGTGGAATTGCTGGTTGGCGTGGTCACTCCGGCAGTTTTGCTCTCGATTCCAAAAGTTCGCAAGTCGGTAGCTGGCCTGTTTACCGCGGCCTCGATGGTGATCGGCGGTGTCGCGCTCAACCGGATCGATGTCTTTTTGGTCGCCTACAAACCGCTCTATCCGGTGACAACCTACTTCCCGTCGATCTTTGAAATCATGGTAACAGTCGGACTGATCTGCGCTCTGGTGCTTGTGTATCGGTTCATCGTGCTAAACTTCCCGGTCATTACCGGACATCCCGATCCGGAGCGACGAGTAGCTGAACGACGTGTAAGCGCGGAAAAGGTGGGTTGAGATGCGTTACCTAACATTAATCGCTCTTCTTTTCGCCTTCACCACAATGCCTTCAGCGCAGACGATGGACAAAGACATGCCGAAGCTGGATTGTCAGCAGTGTCATACCTGCGCCACTCCGACCGCTGAAAACATGTGTCTCAAACCATGTCCAACCTTGACCCAAGCGCACCAGAAAGGTACAACGCACGCGCTGGCCGAGGGACCAGATGAAGTTGTGCTGGATAAAATCGCCGATCTGTATGGTCCGGTGCATTTCAATCACAAGCTCCACGCCCGCATGGCTGAAATGGGATCGAATTGTCAGACCTGTCATCACTTTTCACCCCCCGGACGGATCCCCCCGTGCAAAGAATGTCACGGCGGCGCCACCAATCCGAACAACCTGCGGCAACCGGGACTCAAAGGGGCGTATCATCGTCAGTGTCTCAATTGCCATCGCGAGTGGAGTCACGACACACAATGCACGGTCTGCCATGCCCCGCAACCGGGGAAGATGATGACCGGCCAATCGGGCGACTCTACCGACGTGATGGGTATCCCCCACCCGGTGGTAACCGTGCCGGACACGCGCGTCTATCGGACACCGTACGCCAAAGGACCGGTGGTGACTTTCTTCCATAAAGAGCACATCGAACTCTTTGGCCTGCGCTGTGTCGATTGCCACAAGCAAGCGAACTGCTCGTACTGTCATGACCTGAAACCGGCGGAAAAAGTGAAACGCTCACAGGTAGAAATTCACGCGGTCTGCAGTGATTGCCACAAAACGGACGAGTGCGCCAAGTGCCACGACTCGAAAGAAAAACCGGCATTCACGCACGCCAAGACCGGTTGGCCGCTCAATCGTTTCCACCAGAAGCTCGATTGTCGTGCCTGCCACCCTACGGGCAAGAAAATCGCTCGGCTGAACAACCAGTGTGGCTCTTGCCATGCCGGATGGAACCAGCAGAATTTCGCGCACGATGTCACGGGACTTCAGTTGGACGAAACACATCGCGAGATGGACTGCACCGATTGCCACGAAGGCCGCAATTACTCAGAACCGGCTAACTGTGCGGCTTGCCATGATGACGGTCGCACCTACAAGACCGCACCTCCGGGGAAGCTCTTAAAGTAGACCTAACGACATAGCGGGAATGGCCATCCATTCCCGCTATTGTTTTGTCTGCAATGCTCTATCTAATATGACCAGATCAGGCCGCAGTGCGGGACTTTTCTTTCTTGATCTGCGCGTACCGCCAATAGGTGTAGATCACCGGCAAGATTTCAAGAGTGAGAAAAGTAGAACTTATGAGGCCACCGATCATAGGGGCGGCGATTCGCTTCATGACATCGGCGCCCGAGCCACTCGCCCACAAAAGCGGCACGAGTCCAAAGAGCGTCGTGCCGACCGTCATCAGTTTCGGCCGCACGCGCAGGACAGTCCCTTCCATGTGTGCCCAGATGATATCGTTCAAATCATTCATCTTACCCGCCGCTTTGCGTTTTTCGTAGGCGCGATCGAGATAGAGCACCATCACAATGCCGGTCTCTGCGGCCAGCCCAATCAGCGCAATGATCCCAACCCAGGTGGCGGTTGAGAAATTGTATCCTAAGAAATACATAAGCCAGATACTTCCAACCAAGGCGAACGGCACTGAGCAAAGAACAATCAGCGTTTCTGTGAGATTCTTAAAATTCAGATAGAGAAGAATCAACACAAGCACCAGCGCGAGTGGCACCGCCACTTTCATGCGGCGTGACATCTCCTCCAATTGTTCGTATTGACCGGTCCAGGTGAGATGGTATCCGGACGGAATAGATATTTCGTTGCGTACGATCTGCTTCGCTTTCTCCACATACCCGCCAATGTCACGCTTGGATTGATCGATATCCACAAAGACATATCCGACCAGCAGACCCGCCTCGTCTTTGATCATCGGTGGGCCGGTGACAATCTTCACATCGGCGATCTGGCCGAGCGGAATTGAAGCTCGACCTTCGGGGAGATCGCGCGAAGGCGAGTACGAACGTGTCGGCGCCACCGTCGGCATGGCGGCGGGGCTACTCATTTCATTACCGGTAGCAATGGCGGGAGGTTGACCTGCTGTGGACATAGAGCCTGACATCGCCGTCGAACTGGGAGTAGTTGATCCTCCCCCGATCGGAATTAGCACTTCTTTGATCCGGTCAACACTTTCGCGTAACTCGCGTGGATACCGGACATTGATCGTGAATCGGTTGCGTCCTTCGATGGTGACATCGATGGGTGTGCCACCGATGGCTGTCTCGATGACACTCTGAACATCGGCAATAGTGAGTCCGTATCGAGCGATGGCTTCGCGGTCGGGGATGATGTCGACATAATATCCGCCGGTGTTGCGCTCGGAAAAGACTGAGCGAGTGCCGGGGATTTTGGTAAGCGACCGTTCCAGTTCCGAGCCTATTCGTTCGATTTCGTCAAGATCGTGGCCGAATACTTTCACGCCGATCGGTGTGCGGATGCCGGTGGAGAGCATGTCGATGCGTGTTTTGATTGGCATAGTCCAGGCATTGGTCCAACCGGGGAACTGCATCGCAGAATCGAATTGCCGGACCAATTCTTCCCAGGTGATTGTCCGCTCTTCGGGCCAGACAATGTGAAGTGGCGATTTCATAAAATCGGGCGCCCAGCTTGAATACCAGCGGTCAACTTTGACACTTCGCCACTCTGATTTGGGCTTGAGTTGTACCACTGTTTCAATCATTGAAAGCGGCGCCGGATCGGTCGGCGTTTCGGCCCGGCCGGCTTTACCGTAGACTGAAGTCACTTCCGGGAACGACTTGATGATTTTGTCCTGCGCAACGAGCGACTGGCGGGCCTGTTCGGCGCTGACGTTTGGCATGGTAGTTGGCATGTACAGAATGTCGCCCTCGTTGAGCGGAGGCATGAATTCTGTGCCGATTTTGGGGATCATCGGAATTGTAGCGACGATAGCCAACAAGCCAATAGCAATTGTCGATTTGGGATTGCGAAGAGCCACATAGACGAACGGCTTGTACATGGCGATGAGGAATTTGGAAACCGGGTGTTCTGATTCCCGCTTGATCTTTCCGCGCACGAAAATGGTCATCAGCGCCGGCGCCAAAGTGATCGCCAGCACCGCCGCGAAGAACATCGCGAATGTCTTTGTGTAGGCCAGCGGCGAGAAGAGCCGCCCCCCTTGACCGGTTAATGCGAAAATCGGTAGGAACGAAACGGTGATAATCAGTAGTGAATAGAATATCGCCGGGCCGACTTCCTGTATCGCCGAAATCACCAGTTCCGAGTGACTCTCCCCGGCTCTCTTGTTCTCCAGCCGCTTGTGGGTATTTTCTACCAGGACAATCGAGGCGTCGACCATTGCACCGATGGCTATGGCAATTCCCCCCAGACTCATGATATTTGAGCTAATACCAAGAAAGTGCATCGGAATGAACGCCAGCCCCACGGCAATCGGGAGTGTGATTATCGGCACTAACGCCGATCCGAAGTGCAGAAGAAAGATGAAGATGACCAGCGCGACTACGATCATTTCTTCGATGAGCGATTGACGCAAGGTCGCGATGGCGCGAGTAATCAGATTGCTTCGGTCGTAAACCGTTTTGACAGTTACGCCGGGGGGGAGTGACGAACCAATTTCGACCAGTTTTACTTTGACTCTTTTGATAACATCGAGCGCATTTTCCCCTTCACGCATAATGATAATTCCGCCAACCGCTTCCCCCTCGCCGTCCAGATCAGTCAGACCCCTTCTGATGTCCGGCCCGAATGAAATATTCGCGACACTCCCGAGAAAGATTGGCGTACCTGACGGAGAATTGCCCAGACTGATCGCTCGAAGAGCTTCCAAATCCTTAACATACCCACGACCACGGACAAAGTATTCGCGACCGGATTGTTCGATGACTCGTGCGCCTACCTCATTATTACTGTTGCGAATCGCCGCAGTGACATCGGCTGTTGAAAGCCCGTATGCCTGTAGTCTTAGCGGATCGACCTCGACCTGATATTGCTTTTGAAATCCTCCCACACTGGCGATGCCGGAAACTCCCGGTACCGATGCAAGTGCGTACTGCAAATTGAAATCCTGATAAGCCCGCAGATCGGCCAGGGAGTGATTTCCGCTGGTATCAACCAATGCGTACTGAAACACCCAGCCGACTGATGAGGCGTCCGGGCCGATTGTCGGCGAGACTCCGGGCGGAAGTTTCGATGCAAACTGCTGGGCATATTCAATTACCCGGCTTCGCGCCCAATATAGATCGGTGCCATCTTCAAAAATGACATAGACAAACGACATGCCGAGCATCGAGTAGCCTCGCACCGCTTTGACTTTGGGGGCAGATAGAAGCGAGGTGACAATTGGGTAGGTAATCTGATCTTCGACCAGATCGGGACTACGCCCCATCCATTCGGAATAGAGGATGACCTGAACATCGGACAGATCCGGAATGGCGTCGAGCGCAACATTCTGAATCGAATACCACGAACCGAGTGCCGCCAGAATCGTCGCTATGATGACGACCGTGCGGTTGCGCGCCGAAAAGTTGATAATTGCTCGGACCACTTTATGACTCGCTTAGCGCTGATGTTCGGCTGGTGCCTGCGTTGACATGCCAGTGATTGCCGCCTTGAGGCGGCTTTCGGAATCAATGAGGAAATTGGCGTTGGTCACAACGGTCTCGCCGGCGGTGACACCCGCGACAATTTCGATTCGGTCGGTTCCGCGACGGCCAACTGTGACAGTCCGCGGCACAAAGTGAGTGGAGTCGATGACGACAAAGACATACTTCGTTTCGCCGCCGTCGAGCAGGGCATTTTCGGGGATAGTGACTGCGGAAGCTCCCGGTTCCTCCAATGTCACGGTCGCGTACATTCCGGGGCGGAGCGATCGCCCGCCGGATGTAACCTCAAGCCTCACTTTGCCGGTGCGGGTTTTCTCAGAGACAATAGGATAAATGTACGCAACTCTGGCCGTGACGCTTTCCGAAGAACTCGATTCGGACGATACCTTCGCGCTCTGACCCACGCGGATACCGGCCAGTTCCGGGGCGTACGTTTCGGCGATCAACCAGACAGCGCTCTGGTCGGCGATTGAATAGAGGGTCGCATCCGGACCGGCGTATTGGCCGTCGTTGATTGATTTTTCATAGATATATCCGTCGACCGGTGAGCGTACGATCAGCTCGGCGAGCGGAATGCCCGAGCTATCTATTCCCGAAACATCGTCAGGTTGGAGACCGAAAAAGTACAGACGGTACCGGGAGGCTTCGACCAGTTCTTTCTTAAGACGAACCGCCGCGGTATCCCCGCTCGCACTAGCGAGCGACTTGCGCGCAAGAATGTACTCCTGCGAGGCGGCGAAAAGGTCCTGGCTGTACATGACAAGAAGTGGGTCACCCGATTTCACGGTCGCGCCGGTCTCCACTACAAGCGCTTTGGTCACCCATCCACCGGCCCGCAGATGTATATGCACGAGTTTAGTTTCATCGACCGTGACAAATCCAGTCAATCGCTTGGTCTTGCCGATAGCGCTCACGTCTGCAACCGCAGTTTGTACCCCGATCATGCGTAGCCGTTTGGATTCTATTGTAACTGGCACGAGCCCTGGTACTGTGCTTTTCTGTTCCATAGCGGAGGCCGCAGGTTGTCCTTCGCGTACCAGTTCCAGATCCATTCCACAGGTCGGGCACTCGCCCGGCGTGTCGGAGATTATCTCCGGATCCATCGGGCAGGTGTATTGGCCCGGTTTGGCGACTGGTGTGGAGACTTGCGATGTTGTATCAGCTACAACTTGCTCCAAAAACATGTTGCACTTGGGACAACGACCGGCGGTATCGGATATGATCTCCGGATGCATTGGACAGGTAAACTGGCCAGGTTTTGCTTGGGAAAAGGTCTCTTCGCTTTGTTTGGAGGCAACCTCGGTTGGTTTGCCGCCGCCGATAGCAACGAGTGACATCCCGCAGATTGGACAGTCGCCGGGTTGACTGATGATGTATGTCGGGTGCATGGGGCAGTGATACTGAGCTGTCCCGGCCGAGGTCGATTGTGCAAATGGTGACAGGCCGAAGACACCGAGTAACATGACCAGTGCAAACATCGCCATGCCACCTAATATGCACCACCTAACAATCGCCATTGTGTGCGCCAGCGGCGGGGGCGACTCGACACCTTCGGGCATGTGATCGTGACCGTCGAAATGATCTTGTTCACTACTCATATAGTCACTCCGTTAGTTTTCAGTATTCGCGGCGGGAAGTAGATCGGCCGGATTGGTTGTGTACATCAATACCTGATCGAGCGTGGTTGCGAGGTCAAGACGCAGTTGTATCAATTCGATCCGGTCGTCAATAGGCGGCATGGCGAACATCAGGAGTTCGCCCAATGTAAGTCGTCCGCTCTTGTATGAAGCCAGCGCACCCTGATACGCCTGATCCGAAGCCGGGATGACATCATGCTCGTACCCCGCGATGGATTGTTGCAGACGTGTTGCCTTTGCATGGAGGGTTTTCAGTTCGGAGGAAATTTCGCGCTGGAGTTGAGTCAATTCGGCAGTAGCGGAGAGGCCCATTAGTTGCATCGAGTGGGCCATGTTTCCATCTCGTTTTCCTGCGAAAATAGGGAGAGAAATTCCGGCGCCGAAAGAGACCATGTTATCACGTTTTTCTGTTCCGCCGTGGGTAGCGGGACCGTCACGCCGGACTCCGTACGAGGCCGACAAAGTCAGCATCGGCCAGCGCATGCGACGCGCCGACGCCGCACCGAACTCACTCGCCTCACGCTGTGCGGATAGTTTTTTCAGCTCGGGATAACTCGCTTCTGCCTGGGCAATCCAAATCGAATCTGATGGCGGCAAGGCAACACTTGAGTCTAAAGCAACGGCCGCAGTTTCATCAACTGCAAGCCCACTCAACGCTGAGAGTTCGTTGGCCGCCTCGGTTACCTCCTGCTCGGATTTTCTGATCTGCGATTCGAATCTAAATGCGGCCGCCTGCGCCGATGTGACATCTTCTTGCCCGCCGAGTCCGATCCGGAACCGGTTGGTCGCAGTCTCGGCCATGTCGGAATAGACACTTCTTTGCTTTCGCATTTCCAGGAGCATCTGTTGCGCATAGGCGAATTCATGAAAAGCCATGCGTGCGGAAACTGTCAATTCGATCGCGGTCATTTCAGCCATCGCGCGGGCGCTTTCGGCACTCTTATGAGCGGCTTTGGAGCTCAGTCCCTTTTGTCCTGCAAGTGGGATGGTTTGGCTGAGACCGAACATCGTCATAGTCATCGGGTCCATGCGAAAATCGAAGTTGGTCGGGACATTGTTCACGCCGATCATGAACATCGGATCGTCCCACGCTCCAACTGACTTCGCCTTGAACTGGTCAGCACGAGCCATCTGCTGTGCTGAAATCAAATTCCCGTTGGTCGATATAGTAGCCGAGACAACTTGAGATATTGTAATCGTATTGTCCGCCCACACATTGTTGGCGGTGCTGATAAGCGCGACATGACACAAAACGGCCGCTCTTAGTAGTCTCATTTTATGGCAGAAGGAGAACATAGGATCAACACAATGGCAAGGCCGGTGCCATGATCGATAAGCTACTTTGGACGAACGATAGCGCGTGCGGCATTCGACGTAACCCGTTGAACAGTATTTGTATGCCCGAGTCGCACGCACGTTGTCTTGCTACAAGCGGCGCTTGGAACCCACCTCTGGCTGGCGACATATGTCCAAAGTACTGTAGAATATTGTACGGTTGGCCTCCGGCGTATACTTGTCAGGGAACGCCGAATTTGAGGGCTGATTGGAGACGCAAAGTCCTTGCAATGAAACGGAAGTGACGATAGTATACAAAGTCCGCATGTATGCCCCCGTAGCTCATCCGGATAGAGCATCTGCCTTCTAAGCAGAGGGTAACAGGTTCGAGTCCTGTCGGGGGTATTTTGTATATGATGCACGAGCACTTCAGCCCCGGGTCGTTTTGCACGACATACACTCCTCTGGCAATAGTTGGCGTATCCGACCGCGATTTCGGCGGTGCGATCTACAAAACGCTCAAGGCGCGCGGCTATTTTGTTGTCGCGGTCAACCCAAATAGATCAACTTTCGACGGCGACGTCTGCTACCCTTCGCTATGTGATTTACCTGCAGAAATCAAACGCGCGGTTGTTGCCGTCTCACCCGAATCGGCAGTGAGGGTTGTTGCCGATGCCGTCGCCGCCCGATTTACACACCTATGGTTTCAACAGGGGAAAGATTTTGGGGCCGCAATCGCATTGGCTGAGAATCACGGAATTGTAACTGTCAGCCGACGGTGTATTCTCATGTACACAGAACCGGTTGATGGCATCCATCGGATCCATCGATTTGTCGATAGAGTGATCGGTAGATATTAGATCAATAGTCCTACGACTTCACTTCACAAAGGTACAACTCGTTCCCGTCCGGATCGCCGAAAAAGGCCAGCCTGACCATGCCGTCATCTTTGACCGGCCCCTCAAATTTCACACCTTTGCCTTGCAGACTTTGAACTACTCTCTCGATATCCTCGGAGACAGTTAGTCCGATTGAAATAGCTCCGCGACTTCCGGCGAGTCCGACCTTGGAACCAGCCGGGTGCAGACCGATTGTGCATTGACCCGCTTTCACCTGAGCCCAATGATCTCCCGCGCGGTATTCAAGTTGTAGGCCGAGTGTGTTTGTATAAAACTCGACTGCCCGGTTCATGTCCGAGACCATCACGGTCGGTATACCATCTTTGATCATTGCATTCTCCTTGGTTGAATTAAGTAGTATATATCGAAGTGGACTGGATCAGTCAACGATCCGGTTACAAATGTGACTTTTGACACCCGCACAAATTTCGCCTTGACAGCCCCGTTCTTCCGAATTACTATGCCAAAAGCGTAAATGAAAATCGATTTCATTTCGCATAAGACGTTGACATTCAATTAGATTGAAGAGATGAAAACGGAATACAACAGGATGTGTCACAATAGAATCGAAGGAGTCTCGATATGTTTGTCATGATGAATCGGATGGTGGTTCCCGAAGAACACCGGACTCGGTTTGAGCAGATGTTTGCCACCCGCGCGAAGGCGGTCGACCGTCGGCCGGGATTTGTGAAAGCCGAAATTCTGAAACCGAAAACCGGAAACGAGTACATCGTAGTTACTCACTGGGAGTCAGAATCGGCCTTCGACGGCTGGGTCAATTCGAAAGAATATGCCGAGGGACACCAGCGGGTTGGCGAATTCAAAGGGCATGACGGCAAGAGCATGTTGACCTCTAATGTGGAAAAGTATGAAGTATTCGCCGAGTGATCCTGCATCTTTAGATATGACAACCGACACCGGCGCCGACACCCCACGCCCTGGGATTTTGAAGCGATTGTGGCAGAGTATTCGGCAGATCAAGCGGGACTTGCACGTCCCGCTTGAGGGCACCGAGGGAATGACGCGCTCGCAAAAATTCGGTGCGCGGTTTCGGTTTCTATTCAAACGCCACGGTTGGAAGCTGGTCTGGAGTTTTATCATTTTCTATCTGATTCGCGATACCGTGCTGTACCTTCTCCTCCCCTACCTGATCGCTAAAGGGATTTGGGGGTAGGCTGTGTGTCACCCTTCGACGGGCTCAGGGTGACTTTGTTTGCATTGCACAACAGCGCATCGCTAGTCAGGCTGAGCTTGTCGAAGCCTCTCAAGTAGGTCGGGTTGACTAGCGCCGCACGCGGCGCTCGGTCTACCCGACTTCTTTGTCGATATGGGACTGTGTCGGGTAGTCTGCGTCCCGCTTGCGCGTGACTTGCCAACCGGACCTACTCTTAATATCTTGAACTCATGGGCGACAAAGATATCTGCTATCCAATTCTGCTCTTCAGGATCGACGGCGTCGATACACCCCGCGAGACCATCATGCGGCATATCGCATACGTAAAATCACTCGACGATGCCGGCAAATTGGTGCTCGCCGGACCGTTTGAGAATTTCGCAGGCGGGATGGTGATAGTGCGGGCTGAGTCGCTTGAGGCCGCAACAAAGATCGCCGAGTCCGACCCATTTGTCTCTGAGGGTGTGCGGAGATTCGAAGTCCGCAAATGGTTCCTGGCCAATCGTGAGAATGGGTATTTGGGGTGATGAAGATTGTAAAGGATGCGAAAATCTCTCGGGATGGAAAGTATCGTTACTACCTGACACGGACGTGGGACGCGAGCAAACCCTACGCATTGATCATTGGACTTAATCCTTCCACAGCCGATGCGATAAAGGACGATTCAACTGTCACGCGTTGCATCAGAATTGTGAAATCACTTTATTCATTCGGTGGATTGTCGATTTTAAATCTCTTCGCATTTCGCGCAACGAATCCTCGTGAACTCTTGATCGAGTCTGACCCAATAGGGCCGAAAAACGATTATTGGATCACAAAGTTCGTAGATCGAGCCGCACTCGTAATTGTCGCATGGGGGAATTCTGGCGATTTAAAAGGAAGGGACCAACGTATTCTTAAATTGGTTAGGAAACCGTACTGCCTTGGAATGAACAAAAATGGATCCCCGAAGCATCCAGGGAGACTGAAGAAGAGCGTCGGAATCGAGCCTTTTATTTGGGATCAACATACATAAGGCGGCTTCAAAGACGAAGCCGCTTTACACCGATGTAATCAGCATCCCCCCCTCTTGCCCCTTCGCTCCATATTGTCTACATTTACCGTGTGACCTCCACACCCCAACCCAAACTTCTCGATCGTCATGGGTACAAATACTACGACCTGGTCATGGCGCTGTTTGTCACCGTGCTCTTTTGCTCCAATTTCATCGGCGCGATAAAAATTTGGGAAGTCGGCGGGTACAAGTTCGGCGCAGGGATACTCTTCTTCCCCATCAGCTATCTCTTCGGTGACATTCTCACCGAGGTCTACGGCTACACTCGCGCCCGCAAAGTAGTCTGGGCGGGATTCGGGTCGCTGGTGTTCACTGTTCTTATGGCGCAGGTTGTCCTCTCCCTTCCGCCGGCACAGGGTTGGGTCGGGCAGGAACAGATGGAGTTTGTCTTTGGGTCAACGCCGCGCATCGTGATCGCCTCGATCATGGCCTATACCGCCGGTGAGTTCTGCAATTCGTATGTATTGGCGAAAATGAAAATAGCCACTAAGGGGCGGTTTCTCTGGATGCGAACGATTGGCTCGACTATTGTCGGCGAGGGAATCGACTCGTTGATCTTCTACCCGGCCGCATTCTGGGGGGTCTGGTCGCCGGAGAATGTGATTGGGGTGATGCTCGGAAACTATGCGCTCAAAGTGGCGTGGGAGGTGGCGGCGACACCGTTCACATACAAGATTGTCGGGTTCCTAAAGCGCAAAGAGCAGGAAGATTACTACGACTGGAAGACGAACTTCACGCCCTTTTCGCTCGATGTCGACGACTCCGGTTCGGCACGAAAGCGGTCAAATTGACCGTAGGTCGGGTTCCGACTGAGTCCACTGAAGGCGGACGATGGAGAAACCCGACATCTTTGTCCCGAGGGAATCGTGTCGGGTTTCTTGTTTCGCTTGCGCGAAACTGCGGAACCCGACCTACTGAGAACTGCAACCCCTCACCTGTCACTTCGCGACATCCTCTCCCAAAGGGAGAGGAATTTGCATGGAACAGATAGAACATGGTCAGAGTGTATCCTTCTCCCTAAGGGAGAAGGTGGCTGAAGGCCGGATGAGGGGCGCCGGAAAACGACCCTCACATATCAACCCAAAACGAAAACGGGCCGCTTTAGGGGCGACCCGCTTCTTAGGATTCAAATTTGAAACCAGAAAAATTATTTCTTTTTCGGTTTCTTTTTTTCCTTGGCCGGCTTGCTTTTGCCTTTCGCCATAACGTACCTCCTGATGTGGTTGAACACATTCCCTGTAGGAATGTCGTTATCGGCGCGCATTTGCGCACGACGGCTTTTAGTTTACTGAATTGTTAAAACATTATGCAACAGAAAAAGTTACTTCTACCGGAGGATGACGATGTCGATCCGACGGTTCTTGGCGCGTCCTTCCGGCGACTGGTTGCTCGCGACCGGTTTGTCGGCGCCAAAGCCGGTGGCGTGAATCTGCTCGGCGCTCATCGAGAGCGCTTGCCGCAAGTACTGCTGGACCGCGTAAGCGCGTTTCTCCGACAGTTGCATATTGGCCGCCGCTTCGCCACGATCGTCGGTGTGACCCTCGACTACCAGCTTGTTGCCGGGGAACATTTCGAGAATCGTCTTTACTTTCTCAAGAAGCGGCACCTGCTGGTCGGTAATTTCGGCTTTGCTGGCCGCGAACTGGAGTCCGGGAAGACGCACTACCAGGTCGTTGGTGGCGTTGTAGAGAATCTCACCTTCTGACGGATTAAGCAATTTACGGGCGCTTACCAGTTTTTCTTCCTGCTCTTTTTGGGCGGTCAACTCAGCGGTTGCCTCGTCATGAGCCTTGGACAACTCAGCGAGTTTGGTCTGCTCGGTGGCAATCGCCTGGGTCAACCCCTGCTGTTGGGCGGAGAGTGTGAGCACAGCGCTGTCGATGGCGGTGAGCGTTGTCGCGGGATTGGCCGAGGCCGCCAAACCGAGCCGGGCCGCAATCGAACTCACCTGTGAGCTGATTCCGGAAAGCGAGTCGGCGATTTCGCGACTCCGACTGTCAATACTCGTGGCCATTGACTCAAGATTATCAGACTCCGGAGTCGCCTTTATGTATTCTGCCGTCCCTTTCAGTTGTCTGGCAAGGCCGGCCGACGATGTTTCCGACTTCTGGACATTGGACTGCAGGCTCTTGATGTACAATATAAGACTGTCGGCCGCCGCCAACGGCCCCTGATCAAACGGGAGTGTGCCGGCCCCGACTGTGGCGCCGATACGGTCCATCTGGATTTCGTACACGAGCATGAGTTTTTCCCAGGCGGCGTCATTGCGATTCAAGCTTCGCACTGACTGCGCGATGTTGGAGGCATGCCGGGCCTCGTATTCAGATCGATCAGCTTCTTTCTTGGCCTCGGCGCGGTTGTACCGATCTTTGGAGAGAATATTGACTGCTTTTTGGTAGGCGGTCTTGGCGCGATCAAGTGTTGTCAGCGAATATTTGGTAGCTTCGTCGGTGACTGCTTTTTCAAGGAGCGATGCCGCCGTGCCAAGCATGTCTTTTTTGATTCCTTCGAGTTCGGCGGTATCAAAAAGCGGCGACGATTTGCCGGCGTCTTTGAGTGCGCCTTTGACATCGCCCGACTCGACCTTGCGGGTCGCGACCATGAACTGCTCCTCGGCCTTGCCATACAGCTCGGGGACGAGCATCGGCGCTTTGGCGGCGCGGGCCTTGTCACGTGGCGGGAGATATTCCTTGAGTGCTAATTGGCAGACCCCGGCCGCCTTGAAGGCGTTCTCTACATATTCACGGGCCTCGGCGAGGTAACCGTTGATCGACCGCGCGTCTTTTTTGAGCTCGATCGATTGCCTGGCTTCGCCGAATTTCGCCGCGGCATTGGCGTAGGCTTTCGGCGCAAAGACATCAGCCGAGGTGTTTTTGGCCGAATCCATCAGCCGGGTGACATTGGCAAGGTCGTCTTGTGCGAACACTGACTGACTGCCAAGCAGAATCAACGCTACCAAGCATGCCGCGCACATCATGCGATTTCGAAATTGCATATCTGAACTCCTTTTCAGAATGATCGGATGGAATATCTGTATCGCGCTCCGCCGTCGAATTGAAAACCGACTACCGGAAGCGCACAGATAAGATCATGGCAGGGAGGTCTCGGTTGCAACTAAAAAGGCGGGAGGGGCGGCACCAAATACCCCATATAGTTGAAGCGGATTACCTGGCCAGAATTGGGATGCGGGCACATTCACTGCAGTCGCTGAGAATTGGAAATGACTAAACCACTCTTAACTTGACAGTCTTGTCCAATTTCAGCTATATTTCAGATACGGATAGAGGTCCAGGGTAGTCCGCAATGGATTAAAATAACTAAGCGCCATTTGGTCGAGAACTGAGTCTGAAATGAGCATAGTTTACAAAACCCCAACACTCTACATAATCGGATGGCTGTACTTTGAGAACGGCATGCTCTATTCCAAACCGTTATTTCCATCCGACATGGAGCAATTGGCAAAGACTCTCAGCAATCAGCTCTTTGGGACTGAAGGAATTGACTTGGAGCCTCACGGTTTTTTCAGGCCAAGGGAGGACGAGAAAGTTTTAAGCTTCTGCCTCAGATCGAGACTCAACGGAACGGACGCAGACCCATTTGCTAATTGTATTCGAAATGTAAACTTTGGCTTTAAGAACCACCGATTCATCTTGTCTTTGGAGCTCGAGAAAAAAGACAGTTGGCGGGAGGGTGTTCTCAAAATACACGATACAATTTTCAACCGTTTTTTTTCTCCTGTAGCCCTCAATGGCTTTTTCAAAGGACAGGGGTTTCAGCCAAAGTACATCTATACACATTGCTTACTCGTCTCACCGAATCGATCCCCAGGGTTTGACACAGTAGATTCCGTATACTCTCAAAGGAATACGAGCTTTGGCCACTACATTCGTGAGTACAGGCCCAACTGGAGACCTGAGGAGTTGCCTTACTCAATTGCATTTCGACGCCATTACATTCAACTCGGCACCAGTTACTCCCAGTTGCTCCTTGACGGCAAAACGTTGGGCGTGGAAGTACTGGACGATGTCCTTGACGCGATAGTGGTCGGCGGATTACAGCAAAATGTCAAGGGTGATTGGAGCAGAAGCAATCCAGCGGTAGTAGATAAGAGCGCGGGTAATAATACTGATCGCATACTAAAGCGGGAAGATGGCGCATTGCTCCATGAAAACCACTTCAAGCAGACAAACGACTGGACTAACGACCTGATTGGAAGTGTTTTTGATCTACTACAAAAATTCGCTCAAGCGCACAGCGCGGAGCACATTCGCCGCGCATTGGCAGTCGGTGGCATCATTGTATCATTTTATGTTGTGTTTCTACGAAAGACGATAGAGGAGCTTTATCCTTGTAGCTTGGTTGTCGGAGTCGGCGCGGGTTTGTTGTGCCTCGGTGCCGCGTTTATTCCGAGGAAAGCATGCAGAATTTGGATCAGGCTCTTAGTCATCGTCGCCGCGCATTTGTATCTTGGGGTTATGTGGTCATCCGATCATGTCGGGGACCTGAACTGCTGGCCATTTTCAAACGGCCAACCCAGCATCGAAGTACCATCCAATATCGGCGAAGCGACAAATACTAACCACACGTACATATTTCAAAATAGTAGAGATAAGCTGGAAGCTGGGGAGCAAAAGCGCCGGAAGAAGAAACGGCTCCACTCCAAGCAAGCATCACCGTCTCGTCCGACTGTGCCGCCATATGTCGCTCTTGACTCGACACGGGGAAAGCCGCCCAATTCATTGCCTGACTCGTCGAAGCTACTGATACGTGAGTCTACTTTGACTAGTCCTGGAGTTAGTCGCGATACGTGCCCCTGATACCGGATTCAATCAGGTCAACCGATTCAGCGAACCGCAAGCTCCATCTGCTGAAGACTCAAGAACCGCGCACCTTCGGATGTGATGACAACGTCTTCTTCAAGGCCGACACACCCGATTCCGGGAAGTAGAATCTCAAGTTCAAGAGTCAGCACGTTCCCCTCTTCAAGCGGGATGTTGGGCGTGTTGCCGTATCGCTCCCACTGTGGCCCCAATATTGCGCCACCGTCGTGGACCGATCGTCCAAGCTGATGCCCCAACGCGTGCTGATATTCTTCGTAGCCGTTATCTCGAAGAAGTTTTCGAGCGAGCGAATCGACCTCGTGCCCTTTCACTCCCGGTTTGCATTCCCGGCCGGTTTCGGTGATGATATCGCGGACACAGTTGAATGCGTCGATCAATGTGGCAGGCGGTCGTGATTCATCGCGAGCCGGGAAATAGGCAAGCCGCTGGATATCGGAGCAGTAATCGTCTTTGAGTATGCCGAAATCGACATGCAGAAGATCGCCGGGAGCGAGTTTGGCGGTGGTCGGGTGGCCGTGGCCGGGATCGGATTTGTCGCCGGCATTGACGATGGTCGCAAATGAGGACACTCCGCCGGTCTTTGCAATCTCGTTATCGATCAGTTCCCCGATTTGAATTTCGGTCATGCCGATTTTGATATTCGGCAAGACAGTTTCCCACACTTTCGAGGCAGAAATAGCCGCGGATTCTAATAAGTCAATTTCGGCCGGGAGTTTTCGGCTACGTATGCGTGAACATATCGGAAGCGATGAGACAAATCGGTCAGTGTACGGACTCCCTTTCAAGTGATCACACAATTGGAGATACATGCCGTGGGTGAGGCCATCCGACCCGGTGTCATCTATGGAATAATTCAGCGCAATCGATTTGGGATCAAGGCGCGTAATTAACTGGCGAAAGTCGGCGCCGACTCCTTGCGTGTATGGAATCACTTTGGTGAAATGCCCCGACTGAGAGAAGAGAGCTTCATCAAAGTTCCCCACCAGCGCGATAGATTCCCCCGATTTGGTGAAGACAAAAAACGACTGCCACGTTACATTTTGGCCGATCAATAACGGCATGACCGGATCGGCCATCATCGAGGTTTCGCGCACGAAGATGACCCAGCAGTCGATATCGAATTCCCGAAGGAGGCCCGAGGCTTGGTTGATCTTTTGCTTTACCAAATCCACGAATTACAGCTTTCTTTCCGCCGGACCGTCGTACTCAAATGGCGGCGGGCCGAGCGGACGCATCGGTTTTTCGCGCGTCATTTCTTCGTAGGCGTGGGCGATTAATCCCGGTACTCGTGAGATAATGAAAAATCCTTTACCGAGTCGCCAATCAAATCCCATGTCGGAAATGACCGCGGCAATGGCGCCATCGACATTTATTGGAAGCGCTTTGCCGGTCCGCTTTTCGAACGCCTTTTCCAGGGCACGAACTAATTCAATGTGGGCGCCGGAGTACCCGTGTTTCGCGGCAATCTCAAACAGCTTATTGGTGCGCGGATCGACTTTGTGCAATCTGTGCCCCAGACCGGGCATCCGTTTGTTTTGTGCGTTGAGCCAGTCGATCAATTTTTCAGCGACTTGTTCGGGAGTGTCGCCTTCGGAGCGTTTTTTCACAAAATCCTGCAAGATTCGGGCCGACTGCTCAATCGCGCCGCCGTGGGTATCGCCGATAACCAGCACTCCACCGGCCACTGCGGCATTGAGTGAGTTTCCCCCCGATAAGACTGTGCGGGTGCCCAGCACCGACGGCGGCGAGGCTCCGTGATCGATCGATGACACCAATATGGCGTTCATGAGAGCCGCCTCGGCTGGAGTTGGGCGCTCTCCTTTGAGGATTAGATAGACTGCCTCTGCGTAAGACAAATTTTGCATGATATCGGCGATGGCATACCCGCGGACATTAATCTTCCCCGGACCGATATCAGTAATTGCGGTTTTCCATTTTTCGTCGGACATGATCTTTTCTTATCTCCTTCAACGCACAATCTAATTGTGCAGTGAGTCTTTGGGAACATTCATTCTCACGAACCCAAGCCAGAGCGATTGCAGAGTGTCAACTGAGGTCATGAGAGTCTGCCGCACACAGACATCAAACGGCTGAGGGCAGATATATAGGTCCTTGAGAGCTTGCGGTCCGTATTGGCCGATGATAAAGGCACAGAACGATGCCGCCTCGCCGGATTGATATCGCTCAAGATTGGAATTAGTCGAGGTATCGCGCACCAGGCTGTCCAGTGGAATAAACGACTTCCCGTTGATATACCCGATGGTCGATTCGTGGTACTTCTGTCCCGACAGATCAAACAGCGAAATCAGTCCGTGCTTGAGAAACTTGTTCTTCGGCGGATCGGGCGCCCAACGCGGCAAAAGATATTGCATCATCGGAGGACCGTAGAAACTGGGCAACCAAAAGTGAATTGTTGTGGAATCGGCGAACGGATATTCCTGCGTCGTCAACTCTCTCCCCTGACCGTAGCCGGTGTAGTAGTAGACGGTGATGGTATCTGTGATCGCTGGAAATCCGAGGATCTCCTGTAACTTTCGCTGAAGATAGATATACGCCTGACCCATCTCTGTAAACGTGCTTTCCTGCGGATGATTCACAGGATAGAGGATCTTAATATTCTGGAATTGAACAGACTTCCAATTCGCATACCTATTATCGGTTACGCTTTTCGTGTCGAGTTTCTTGTCCTCTTTTTTGCCGCAGGAACTCGTAAGACCCAAAACGGTGAGTGCAACCGACGCCACCACAGCGACTTTTAGTGATTTATGAATTCGATTCATTGCATCAATTCCCTTATGACGAGAACTCCTTACGTTTTCACAATTGCGACATAACTCCATATTGAACAATAGGATACTGCGACTTTCGGGCGGTGTCAACACCCCTCATTTCGTTATTTTTTTCACAATTGCCCTTGACTTAACCGACAATTCTGGCGATATTATAACAGGACTAATTAAAACCGCTTTCGCCTCGGCGAGAGCCAGACCGAGTGCTTAACTGTCGGAAGGATAGAAGTTTAGCATGACTGCGGCTACCCCGAAAATGGGCGACGCAACCTACTCCAAACCGAGGCTGATTTCCTCCCTTATAGTGATAGTCGGAGGGTTCGGTAGCGGCAAATCCGAAGTTTCGGTCAATCTTGCCCGGGCGCTCTCGCAAGAACCGGGAGAACCGGTCGCAATCGCTGATCTTGATATTATCAATCCGTATTTCCGATCGCGCTCGGCGGCTGAGGTGCTTGAAAAACTCGGCATCACTTCCCTGATTCCTGCCGGTGCGCACAAGTACGCCGACCTTCCGATTATCATCCCGGAAATTCGTACTGCCATCGAACGGCGGCAGTATCGGTTGGTGCTCGATGTCGGCGGCGATGATCTCGGCGCCCGCGTACTCAGCTCACTGTCGGATGCCTTCCACACCGGACCGTATGAGCTCTACTTAGTGCACAATGTCCGTCGGCCGTTCACGGCGACTGTTGAAGGATCGCTGAAAGTGCTGGCGGAAATCGAAGAATCGGCGCGCATGAAAATCACAGGCATCATTTCAAATACCCATTTGACTGCGGAAACAACCCCTCAGGTTGTGGTTGATGGTGTCGCGGTGGCGCGTGAAGTTGCACTTGCCCGCAGCCTCCCCCTTGTTTTTGTCAGTGCAATCGAATCGATGTGCAGTGAGATTTCACAAAAACTAAATGGCGCATATCCGATTCTCCCGCTTGACCGGGAACTGCTCAAGCCGTGGGAGACTCATCAACGCGTCCCTACTTCGATGACCCGAAAGCGAGGCATATGAGATGCCTGGCATAGTCATCGACAAAAATCACTGCAAAGGGTGCGAATTGTGTGTGCGGGCCTGCCCGCAAAAGATTCTCTCTATGTCCAAAGACATTACGTTGAGAGGGTACTTCTACGCCCAGATGCACGATCCGTCGCGATGCATCGGTTGCACAATCTGCGCAGTGACCTGTCCCGATGCCGCAATCACCGTCAAAGCCCACGGTACCGTTTTTACGCTCTTTGAATATTGAGGCGAGGCGATGTCGAAAGTACTGATGAAAGGGAACGAAGCAATCGCCGAAGCGGCTATCCGCGCCGGAGCGACCAACTACTTCTGTTACCCTATCACCCCTCAGACCGAAGTCGCCGAATATCTGGCCAAACGGATGCCCGAAGTGGGCGGAGTCTTCCTGCAAGCCGAAAGCGAAGTCGCAGTCGGCAATATACTGTTTGGCGCATCGTCGACTGGCAAGCGTGTGTTCACATCTTCATCGAGCCCCGGTATTTCGCTCATGCAGGAATCGATCTCGTATATGGCGGGCGCACACCTTCCCTGCGTGATCCTCAATATCATGCGAGGCGGCCCGGGCCTCGGTGGGATTCTGCCCGCGCAATCAGACTATTTTCAAGCGACCAAAGGTGGTGGCCACGGTGACTACCGATTGCCGGTTGTGGCACCCGCGACAATTCAGGAAGCGGTCGATTTGACCTTTCTGGCATTTGATCTGGCGGACAAGTACCGCACACCCGTAATGATTATCGGCGACGGCATGATTGGCCAGATGATGGAGCCGGTCGAATTTCCCGAAAAGATCTCCACCTATGATTCGCATCCGGAAAACTGGGCGGCTACCGGCGCCAATGGTCGCCCGCCGCGTATACTCAAATCACTCTTTCTCGATCCGGTCGCGCTTGAAAAAAACTCGATTGATCTGGCGAAGAAGTATGACCAGATGCGCAAAGAGGAAGCGCTGTGTGAGCGGTACAAGATTTCGGACAAAAACAAAATTTTGGTCGTGGCCTACGGTACCATGGCCCGCATTTGTCAA
Organism: uncultured Ignavibacteriales bacterium; assembly: GCA_964571235.1. Classification (GTDB taxonomy): domain Bacteria; phylum Zixibacteria; class MSB-5A5; order GN15; family FEB-12; genus JACRAV01. The sequence continues at coordinate 72,440 of CAZNAI010000010.1, forward strand.
ACCGCAATCGATGAACTTGAAAACGACGGCATCTCGGTCGGTCTGTTCCGGCCAATTACCTGTTTCCCATATCCTGAAGCTGAGCTTCGTGCCGAGGCCGACAAAGCGAATATCAAATCAGTGCTGACGATCGAAATGAGCATGGGACAAATGCTCGAAGATGTCGAGCGAATCGTTGGCCGGGACAAGAAAGTTGGATTCTTCGGCCGGACCGGCGGCATCGTCCCCTCGCCCGAAGAAGTAGTAGAGCAAATTCGCAAAGCAGTCGCAGAGGCGGGAAAGTAACCCATGAATGATACCGCCAACAGTGTGATCTTCAAACGGCCGGAGGCGATGACCGACGTTGTCACCCACTACTGTCCCGGTTGTACGCATGGGATCATCCATCGTCTGATCGCCGAAATTTTGGTGGAGCTGGGGGTGCGTGAAAAGACAGTGGGTGTCGCTCCGGTAGGTTGCTCGGTGCTGGCGTACAATTATTTCAACACCGACTTTTTGGAGTCGCCGCACGGCCGCGCTCCTGCGTTGGCGACCGGATTTAAGCGCCTTCGCCCGGATATGATCGTTTTCACTTATCAAGGCGACGGCGACTTAGCCTCGATCGGGATGAGCGAAATTGTGCACGCCGCCAATCGTGGCGAGAAGTTTACGACTATTTTTGTCAATAACGCGATTTATGGAATGACCGGCGGGCAGATGGCGCCTACCACTTTGCCGAATCAGATTACTTCGACTTGTCCCGCAGGCCGCGACACCGCCTCGACCGGCATGCCAATCCGTATGTGCGAACTGCTGGCGACTCTTGCGACACCGTCGTATTTGGAGCGGGTCTCAGTCCACAACCCGGAACATATTATTCAGACAAAGAAGGCAATCCGTCGGGCGTTTCAATTTCAGATTGAAAAACGCGGATTCTCGCTTGTCGAGGTTCTCTCCACCTGTCCGACTAACTGGGGAAAAACCCCCGGCGAGTCAACCGAATGGCTCGAAGCGAACATGCAACCGTATTTTCCGCTTGGCCTATACAAGGACTCCTCTAAAGGAGTGCCGAGCAAATGAAGCAGTTTGAAGTGACATTTGCCGGCTTCGGAGGGCAGGGTGTACTGGTGGCCGGGCAACTTTTGGCATATGCGGCAATCAAAGAAGGGAAAAACGTCGTCTGGATTCCCTCGTATGGACCGGAGATGAGAGGTGGAACCGCATATTGCACGGTGGTAATTTCCGACCAGCGAATCGGCTCGCCGATCATCAATAATCCGCTCGCCGCCTGTGTGTTTAACCGGCCGTCATTTGACAAATTCATGCCGAAGATTCGCCCAAATGGACTGCTCCTGGTCAATTCATCACTCATCAATACAAAGACAGACCGTAGTGATATAATTGAGTTTTTGATTCCGGCGAGCAAGATTGCGATGGAAGCTGGCTCGGCGAAAGCGACCAATGTCGCGATGCTCGGCGCATTTGTCGCGGCGTCGAAGATTGTTGCGTACGAAAGCGTTCGAAAGGCAGTTGAAGATAAGCTCAGTTCAAAGGCGAGTGTCCTACAGGTAAACTACACCGCATTGGAACAAGCATATCAGCTTGTTGCGCAGGCCCAAAAGTCGGGGAGTAAAGTGTGACACACGACTTGAGCAATCTCGACACCTTAATCGAGCGATACCCGCAAAAGCCTGAATCGCTGATCATGGTCCTGCAGGAAATCCAGCGCGAGTACCACTACCTGCCGTGCGAGGCTCTCACCCGCACCGCTACCAAGTTGAATCTCCCCCTCTCCAAAGTTTTTGCGGTGTCCACTTTCTACAACGCCTTTAGTCTGAATCCGCGCGGTGAGCATATTGTGCGGGTCTGTGTCGGAACCGCCTGCCATATCCGTGGAGCGGCGCAAATTCAACAGCAGATGGAGAAACTTCTGGATGTCCGGGCAGGCGGCACGACGCCGGATATGAAATTCACGCTCGAAGTTGTCGGTTGCGTAGGGGCATGCGCCATGGCGCCGGTGGTTGTGGTTGACGGCAAATACCACGGAGAGATCAAAGTGAGCGGTGTCAAGAAACTGCTGAAGGTGAATCCATGACCATCGCGACCCTTGAGCAACTACAGCAATTGGAGGCCGTCAACAAAGCTCGGCTCGATGCGATGCCGAAGAAGATCATGGTGTGCTGTGGCACCGGATGTTTGGCCAACGGCGCCGACGAAGTAGTCACGAAATTTCAGAGCGAAATCGGGCAGAAGAAGGCCGCCAATCTCAAAGTTGAGGCGGTGCGCGAAACTGGATGCCATGGTTTCTGTCAGCAGGGACCGCTCGTTATTGTTGAACCAAGTGGCACGTTTTACACCAAGGTAAAACCGAAGGATGTTTCGGCGATAGTCGAACAGGCCGCGTTGGGCACTCCACCTGTCGATTCTCTTTTGTACACCGATCCGCATTCGAATTCCAAGATCGAGCGTTACCACGATATCGGGTTTTTCAAACATCAGGAGCGAATCGCACTTCGCCATCTCGGACGGATCGCGGCCAACGATATCGGAGACTATTTCGCAGTCGGCGGATATCAGGCGCTGGCCCGGGTCATCCTTAAATCAACACCCGACCAAGTGATAGATGAAGTAACCAAGTCCGGCCTGCGTGGTCGTGGAGGCGGTGGATTTCCTGCCGGAAAGAAATGGCGGACGTGCAGAAATGTCCCTTCCGATGTGCGCTATGTGATCTGCAACGGCGACGAAGGCGACCCCGGCGCCTTTATGGACCGGAGTATCATGGAAGGCGACCCGCACGCGGTGCTCGAAGGGATGATGATCTGCGCGTATGCCGTTGGAGCGCACGAGGGGTACATTTATGTTCGTGAAGAATATCCACTGGCCGTGGTCAACCTCTCCCTCGCCATTTCTCAGGCGACTGAATACGGCATTCTCGGCGACAATATTCTCGGAACCGACTTCTCTTTTCGCCTACATATCAGCCGTGGCGCCGGCGCTTTTGTCTGCGGCGAATCCTCGGCGTTGATGCGATCGGTGGCCGGCGAAATCGGCGAGCCACGCGCCAAGTATGTCCATTCAGTGGTCAAAGGACTTTGGGATAAACCGACTGTGCTCAACAATGTCGAGACGTTCGCCAATGTCCCGGTCATTTTTGAAAGGGGAGCCGACTGGTACAAATCAATCGGGGCTCCCAATAATAGCGGGACCAAAGTATTCTCGCTGGTCGGCAAAGTGAAAAATACCGGGCTCATTGAAGTGGCAATGGGGACGACTATCCGCGAGATAGTCTACGATATCGGCGGTGGAATTATCGACGACCGGCCGTTCAAAGCGGTGCAGACCGGCGGACCTTCTGGAGGATGCCTGCCGGCCGACAAGCTCGATCTTCCGGTTGATTTCGATTCGCTCACCGCCGCCGGTTCGATGATGGGATCAGGCGGGATGATCGTGATGGACGACAAGACTTGCATGGTCGATGTCGCCAAGTACTTCCTCTCGTTTCTTGTTGCCGAGTCGTGCGGCAAATGCGTGCCGTGCCGTGAGGGTCTTTATCAACTTCACCGGCTGGCCTGCAAAATCAGCGACGGCCAGGGGACCGAAGACGACCTGGACAAGATGGAGAAACTCTCTGAGCAAGTGATCGCCGGATCACTTTGCGGGCTCGGCAAATCCGGCCCCAATCCCCTGCTCTCGACCATCAGGTATTTCCGTGATGAATATCTGACCCATATCCGTGAACACCGATGCCCGGCCGCGGTCTGTAAAGCGCTGATTACATTTGAAGTAAACGAAAAGTGTACCGGCTGTCTTGCCTGTATCACCGCTTGCGCCTACAATGCGATCACCGGCAAGAAGAAAGAAATGCACCATATCAGTCAGGACGCCTGCGAAAAATGCGGCGCCTGTGTAGCGGTCTGTAAACACGACGCGATTACGGTGAGCTGAGCAAATCATGATTACGCTGACAATAAATGGTAAACTGGTTAAGGCCGAACCGGGCGAGATGCTTCTCAAAGTTATCCGCCGGGAAAAGATCGATATCCCGGCCGCTTGCCACCACGACAGTGTCGAACCTCACGGCGGCTGTCGGCTCTGCACAGTTGAGATTACTCACAAAGATTGGAAAGGGTGGAAAGGTCAGGTCACATCCTGCCTCTACCCAGTCGAAGAAGGGCTTGTTGTCGGCACCCACACGCCGCAAGTAATCGAACTTCGCAAGACGATATTGGACCTCTACCTCGCCCGATCTCCCCAATCTGAAGTTGTGCGTGGTTGGGCGCAGGAATACGGAATCGTGCAGACCAGCTTCGAGACAATCCCCGACGGCAACGACTGTATTCTGTGCAGTCTGTGCACGCGGGTTTGCGATCAGATGGGTTTCCACGCCATTTCGGCGGCTGGGCGCGGTCACGGCAAGGAAATCGCTCCTCCGCTCTGGCAGGCGCCGGAAGCGTGTGTCGGATGTCTTGCCTGCGCGAATGTCTGCCCCACCAACTATATCAAGTACACCGACAAAGGCGGAACACGGGAAATCTGGGGAAAGAAATTCGAGTTGCTCAAGTGCGAAAAAACCGGTGCGCCGACAGTTACGCGCGAGTTTGCCGATCACTTGTCGAAACATCGGAATATTCCGGCTGAGTATTTCAAGCTGGGCGACAAAGCCCATCGGACAGAAACAGCAATGACTATGGGAAAAATCGCCAACTGGCAAAAGAAGGGTTGAGCATGGAATCACGACTTGTCGTCACCCCTGTTCTTTGTACCGGCTGTCGCACCTGCGAGTTGGCATGTTCATTCACGCATGCGGTTGATGGCAAACCGGGAATGAGTCGGATTTATCCGCAAAGCGGCGGATTCTCGGAATTATTTGTGCCGGTGACTTGTCTACAATGCGAAGATCCCGCCTGCGCCAAGTCGTGCCTCGTTGACGCTATCACGCGCAACCCGGAAACCGGCGCGATGGATTTGGACGCCGAGAAGTGTGTACGGTGTCTGGCTTGTGTGGCGGCTTGCCCGTTTGGGTGTTCTCTGTATGACCAGCAGAATGAGCTGGTAGTGAAGTGCGATCTGTGCAAAGGCGACCCGGCCTGCGCTCACTTCTGCCCGACCAAGGCGCTGGTCTATCAGCCGATCATCTCAGCCGAAACTAAATCTGCGTGAAGCGGGAGCCCTGCGCTCCTGCTGTTCCATTTGATACAATATGGATTTTTCAAATTCATACGAAGACCAAAAGCGGGCCGATGCCTATGCCAAGCTCGAATTCCCCGGCACTTACTACTTAGCTTTTCGAGATATACCTGAAATCGTAGCACGGCACACAACGGGCAAGCGGGCGCTTGATTTCGGATGCGGCACGGGCCGATCTACTCGCTTTTTGAAAAAGCACGGCTATGACGCAATAGGCGTCGACATTTCTGCTGAGATGCTCGCCAAAGCTCGTGCGTTCGATCCGGATGGCGACTATCGACTGGTCGGTGACAATGGCCTGCAGGCATTTCCGCCGAACTCCCTCGATGTGGTGCTATCAATGTTCACCTTTGATAATATCCCGACAGTCGAGAAACGGGTGTCGTTGTTTTGTGATCTTGGATCACTGTTGTCACCAAACGGCGCAATTGTTTGTCTTGATTCGACTCCTGAGCTTTACATAAACGAGTGGGCGTCATTTTCAACGTCGAGTTTCATCGAGAATCGCACCGCCACAAGTGGCAGTATAGTCCGGACGATCATGAACGATGTCGACGACAAGCGCCCGGTTGAAGATACGTTTTGGACGTATGGCGACTACTACGGACAATTTCGCAAGGCCGGTATGAAATTGATGGCGATGTATAAACCGCTTGGGCTTGAAAGCGAACCGTACGCGTGGGTGAATGAAACACGCATCGCGCCGTGGGTAGTGTTCGTGTTGAAGAAGTAGGAAGACCCTTCGACAGGCTCAGGGTGAAGCTCTTCCAATTGGGCAATTGTCGTTGAACCCGCCTATCTTCGAGTCCAAGAAAACAAAAAGGCGGGTTCAAAGACGAACCCGCCCTACAATTGTTAGAAATGCAGAGATTACTTGCCGTCGGCGGCCATCTTACCCGCCGGCATGTCCATCATAGACGCCATCATTTCGCACTTTTCCTGAATAGCCGCTATCTTGGCCTGGGTACCGGGATCAGTGGAGGTCATGACCATCACATCTCCCTTCTTGGATTTCCCCATGCTCATCTTTGCGCCGGATTTCATGGCGCCGTGAATCTCCTGGCAGAATGAGCAGAGTTGCGTCTTGACCTGTTCATCGGTCATTGAAGCGCATCCTTCGGCGGCCTTGCACATTTCGTCATATGCCGCGTGGTAAGCCGCAATTTTCTTGGCATCATTGCTCGTCACCCAGTGGCTGAGCATGGTGCCGTCGTTGAGTTTGACCGCTTCCATGCCGATCGGGCCGAACTCTTCCATGTGGGCGCCCATGTGTTTACATACGGCGCATTTCATCATTTCCGATTTCATCGCTTCCATTGTCGGTTTCCCAGCCATACCCATTTTGGTATCTCCGGCAAAGGCAACGGCGCACGCGACGACCAGAATCAGCGCGATCAGCGACAGTTTCTTAGTCATGTGAGGACCTCCGTGTATAGTGTGTGATACTGTTTGTGTGCGGGTGCAAGACCCGCGTTTCTGTTAGTTATAACCCAATACTATAGCCGCGGTTCGAGTCACACAACAAAAAGATGGAGTGAATCGGTCGGTCTTTGTCACATCAGAGTCACGCTGTTGTGTGACAAAACGATACACGAGTGATTGCTTTACGATGTGGTGTCAGGTGAGGGCACCTGACACCACGAAATCAAAGAAGAGATTGTTTCGCTTCGCTCCGCTCACAACGACGGAGAGCGCGGCAGGTCTTCGAAGACTAGGACCTGCCGCAACCCTCGCACTCTTTCCAACGGGCAGGCAGGAAGCCTGCCGCGCACAAATTTGGGTTTATTTTACATCGCGCCGATTACTTGATCGATTCGAGCTCGGTGCGGCGGTTTTTCGCGCGACCGGCGTCGGTGTTGTTGTCGCCAATGAAATACTTCGGATCCTCACCGTATCCTTTCGCGGTCATCTGATCAGCAGGCACGCTCTTGCTTACCAGATAGGCCATCACGCCGTTGGCGCGATTTTGCGAAAGAGTCTGGTTCATGTCGGCCTTGCCGCGACTGTCGGTGAATCCGCGAATTTCGATTTTGGTGTCGGGCCAGGCGATGATCCGCTCGGCAATCGAATCGAGCTGGTGTTTGGACTTTTCATCCGGCTCGTACGAATTGGGAACGTAATTGATATTGAGCGTGATCTTTTCAGTGATCTTCTTGGCCAGCGGCACTCCGTCGGTGTCGACTTTCACTCCCTTCGGAGTTCCCGGAGCTTTGTCCTTGTCGTCGGTGACACCATCGCTGTCGGAATCCTTGGGGCATCCTTCAGCATTCACTGCCGAGCCTTTGGGCGAATCGGGGCACTTGTCGAGTTGATCGGGTACACCGTCGCCGTCGGAGTCAGGAGCGCAACCGTTGGCGTCGACTTTCACACCGGCCGGTGTGTTCGGGCATTTGTCGAGATAGTCGGCGACTCCGTCACCGTCGGAGTCTTTCGGGCATCCGTCGGAGTTGACTGCCACACCAGAAGGTGTGCCGGGGCATTTATCGAGATAGTCGGCGACACCGTCACCATCGGTGTCCTTCGGACATCCGAGCTTGTCGACCTTTACACCCTTCGGTGTCTCAGGGCATTTGTCTTTTGCATCGACCACACCGTCGTGATCGGAGTCGATCTCGCCACCAAAAAGAAAACAGAGAGCGATCGAGGGCTCAAGGTATCCCTTGAATGGCCGGTTGTCGAATTCTTCCCAAGTACTCGGGCCGTAGAATCCCGCGGGCATGTCCTGCGAGAGATTGGCGAACTCACGGCTATACTTGATTTGGAAATCGAGTGCGAACGATTCGCGAAGTGGGACTAATATTCCGGTGCCGAGTTTCCAGTTGACATCGGTGGCCTTATGTGAAACTTCGGTGTCGAAGTTCTTCACTTTCCACATATCCAACCCGAGTCCGCCGAGGAAATATGGCTGAAAGAACCAGACCGGTTCGTAGTAGCGCTGAATTTCGAGCCCAAATCCTATCCCAGACAGGTGCACGGTGGCGTTTCCGAGCTTGGTAAACTCGTCACCCTGGTTTTCATACCCAGTGGTGTCGTCATGGGTGTGCATGTATTTTCCGCTTAGGCCGAGCATGATTCGGTTGCTGATTCCCTTGCGGATTCCAACGCCGAAATCCCAGCCCATCATAAATGGTTGGCGGGATCCGCCAACAAACGTAAAATCACTGCCATGTTGTAGTGGTGCAAAAACAGGGGCGCGAAAATCGATGACAGTCTTCCCTTTCAGATCGGTCGCATTCGCGGAGAGCGAAAAGGCTAGCACGAGTAGCGCGAGAAAAATCGAGGCGGTTTTCATTTTCAAATCCCTTCTCTTGGCCGGCGAGTCTTGGCCGGCACCCGGTGAGGCGGTGTTTCGATTGCGTATTCTGTCACTAAACAGGCCAACTGAGACAGGGGAGTCAACAAAGAAGTTCCGTCGCCGTACATCGCTGAACCACAATAAGATAGATGCGTCGTACAATGCGGGACATCGTCGACCGACCTGGGCAACGACGCGGCTCCCATTGCGGACAGTTGTGACCGCGGGACGCGTTCGTTGCGTCAAATAAAAGTGGAATTGGGTGTTGACATTGCCCACGTTTGTCGATACCATATAGTGAACGTAACTGTGCTCTGTTAATAGTTTCTCAAGCTTTCGGCCTCATAAGTCAATCCTTGTCAAATCGTTAATCCAGTCGCACTTGTGCAATACTGCACGTGAACTGTTTGTCTGTCTTGGCGAATTCGAAATTCGGATAGCTGAGCGAGTAGATGAACGAAATTTGGAGAAGTAGAATGAATATCTACGTAGGAAACCTGTCTTATGATGCGGCCGAGGCGGACATTCGTCAGGCGTTTGAGCAGTATGGTGAAGTCACCAGTGTGAACATCATCAAGGACAAATTCTCGGGCGAACCGCGGGGCTTTGGCTTCGTGGAAATGCCGGGCAAAGAAATGGCCCAGGCGGCCATCTCGGCGCTCAACGGCCAGGACCTTAAGGGTCGGTCGCTTTCTGTGAACGAAGCTCGTCCGCGCGTCGAAGGCGGCGGTGACGGTGCTCGTCGCGGCGGTGGTGGCGGCGATCGTGGCCGTCGCTCCTGGTAGTAAGTAATACGACACGGTCGGGCCGATAACGCCCGACCGTCCCACACTCGCGAAGGGCACCGCGCAGTGCGAAGTGCTTTTTGGCCAACCTTTTCGATAACGAGTTACAACAGTAATGAAGATCTTTGTGGACAATCTCGCTTTTGAGATTATGGATGATTTCCTGCGGGCCGCTTTCGAGCAATTCGGACGGGTCAATTCCGCAGTGATAGCGCGCGAGCACAACAGTTCCGATTCGCGCGGATATGCCTTTGTCGAAATGCCCGACGAAAACGAAGCACGGACAGCAATCGAGCAAATGAACGGCAAGGAAATGATGGGGCGACCGATTGAAGTGAGCGTTGCCACTGCCGAATCCGAAGCGCGCCGTAACCGGGCCGCCAACGCCCTACCGCGTGGCCCGCGCACCGAACGGCCGCCGTCGCGCAACCGCCAACAACAAGACGGGCGCAAGCGGCAAATTGGATCGGTCTCAAATCCCAAGACGCGGTATGGACGGCTTGGATAAAAACTGGAGTTTTTGTGAAGATTCATGTCGACAATCTGACAATTGACACGGTTGAAGAAGACATTCGCTCCGCCTTTGGCGCGTTTGGCGATGTCGAGAAAGTGAATATTGCGCGGAGTTCGACCGACGGTAGCTCGCGCGGTTTTGGGTTTATTGATGTGGCGCTGGAAGCCGACGGCCGGGCGATGATTTCCGGAATGAACGGCTCGACTTTGCACGGCCACACTCTGAGAGTCAGCCAGGCCCGCAAAAAAGGGCGGTAGAAGCCCGCTTTCGTTCGAAAATCTGCCGTTACAAACGACACGTCACCCTGAGCTTGTCGAAAGGGATGCGACCGAAGCAATCTCGCCTAGGCGAGGTCAACTCAAATTATTGAGAGTAACGGCCTTCTCATAATCGCTACAGTTCAGCGATCACTCGATCCCAATCTTGCCTTTGCCACAGCAAATTGCCGGTGCTAAAAAGAAAGCCGGCGTCGTGGGCGAACTCTCCGATTCCTTCAAATTCAATTTTGCCGATTATTTGCTCTTGTCGCCTGATCAATTCAAGGTCCCCCGACCGGATGGGGCCGTTCCAGGATGTGACCTTGTAGTTTTTTCTGCCCTTCTTGCCGCTGTAAGGAAGTGGCGGATATTGAGTCTTTCGCTCAGCGAATCCCGCGACGTACGCGGGAATGTCGCGGAAAGTTGGCAATTTTAGGAACAGATCATCTGCTTGCTCTTGAGTGAGACTGCCAACACCTATTCCGCTCTTTAAGACCTTGTCTTGGAAAACACTGATGTGTTTAAAGAAAGAAAACAGGTGATCTCGACCCGTCGCAACCTTTACCTGTACATGGATGTCTGAGTGATCAAATTGATTCCCGGGGATATCCAGCCAAATGCCATTGAATTTAGTGGTCTTAACACCGACTTTTAGCAACGGTTGCCGCCACTGGCCGCCCGTAGTCTTCATCTCTGGGATATCGGTAGGAAGATACTCCTCAAGGGTCCCAATTTCGTGACCCAGGCGAATATCTATCCCCCAATTGTTCTTAAGGAACAGCTTCATTCCATACTCGCCGAGGTATCCGCGCGTCATGTCCGCCCAGAGTTGTCCAAGATCTCGTTGCCGGGAACTACCATAGTCTGTGGCGGCAATTCCGCTGGCAATCTTGAGCGCGTCCACGCACATTTCGGTATATCCCTGCAAACCGATAAGCACTGTGTTGGGTAGCAGACGTTCCGTGATCCACTTTTCGACATCTGATTGGTCGGGAGATAAGCATTCTCCGCCGGCAATAGCTTTCGATACTATAACCTTGGCCTCATTCTCATCCACTGGAATGTGCGAGGCAATGCGTGCGGCGCTACGTTCGAGAGTATCTTCAGATATGCTCGCCAATTGACCTGCTCCTCAAAATACGATAAGACTGAATTCACGCATGCATTGACGTCAGAGACAGCTGTGATTCATGAACATTAATGTTCCCTGACTCATAGTGCGGGTATTTCACATCAAGCAGTGATTTGAGAACACATTCAAAGATGAACTTCGCCATCAGGGGAGGGACAGCCATCCCAATTTGCCTGCGAACACTTTCCTTTGATCCCTCAAAGACAAAATCATCCGGAAAGGTTTGAATTCGGGCCCTTTCCCTGTTAGTCAGTGCTCTCGGCTCCTCCCAATGGTAAACATGGGTGCCTCCTCCCCCGCTTCCAGTGATTGTATACGACGGCTGATCCGGATGCAAGCGTCGGTAAATATGACTCATCCGAGTATTAGGCACATTCAAACGTAAGTGAGCAGGCAGATCAGCCTGCCAACAATTTTGACCCGGCTTAATCAATCTAAGGCGCTCTTCAACTCGTTTGTCTTGCCTCGTGTATTCCTGGTTCGCCGCGTCCATCGGAATCGGCGGACTCAAAAGTGCAGTCCGAGCGGTGACATACTCGCCGTGTACCGTTGGCAATGGAATCCGAAAAGTCTTTCGGCAACGATTGGCGATTCCCACAATGACAATACGGTGACGAGTCTGCGGAACTCCGTATTGCTCGAAGCGATAGAGGTGTGCCGACACATTGTACCCGCCCCCTGCCCTTTGCAAATCTGCGAGGATTCGGCGTAGCGACTTCCCATTATCCGCGCTACTTAGGCCACTAACATTTTCTGCAACAAAGACCAACGGATCAAACTTGTCCAAAATCTTCACGCCATAGGTGTACAGAGGACCGAATGCTCCACCAAAGCCCTTCTTCTCACCTACATGGCTGAAATCGTTACACGGGAATCCATAGGCGAAAACATCGATGGGGGTCAGGCTCGAGAGCTTAAGTTCCCTTACATCTGTGCAACAGATAGTTTCTGGCTGACTGGGGCAAATGTTTCTGCAATAGGTGCGGCAACTGTCCGGATCATAATCAGAAGCCCAAGCATGTTGCAATCGATAGATCTTGCCTTTCAAAGTCACCTTTGCTTGCGTAGCACCCAGCGCGAGTCCGCCCGGACCACAAAACAACTCACCAAATCGCAGTATTTCGGGAATCTTGGAAGAGCCATTCACGAGTACATGTATACAGCCGCTCAAGAGCAAAAGCAATCACACTCTTTCGGGTCGACCAATGCCCCCTAAGCCTTGTGCTAATGCTTCGGTGGCCCCACCCCCCCCTCTTGACTTGCCTGCCAAAAAGAAGCTAATTAAGAACTTAGACCGAGGGGAGTCGGCCTAATGGTGTGGTAACACTGATGGTGTCGGGTAGCCGTCGTCCCGTCCGTCCAATGGTGGACAGGACTTGCCAACCCGACCTACTGGAGGAAGAGAGATTGCGACGCCCTTCGACAAGCTCAGGGTGACGTTGCATTTAGGACCGCGCACAGCGGGCAGATGTTGTAAAGGAACATCGCGCAAGGCGATGCGTAGATAGTAAACGAGGCAAGATTGTGAATGGAACATCGCCGGGTCTCACCGCGCGACAAGTCGCGCACAAGGACCCGTCGAAACCGATATTCTGGAGGCAGGAATGAGACTCAGCGACCGGATGCAAAGTAATATCGTGATACTTCAGCCCAAAGGGAAGATCATGGGCGGTCCGGATACCAGTTTACTCCACGACAAACTGCACGAGTATATCGAGCAGAACAAGCGTCAGGTGGTCATCGATCTGGCCGATGTCGACTGGATGAACTCGACCGGGCTGGGAATCCTAATCGCGGGGTATACCACTCTGCGCAACAATCAGGGCGAACTCAAACTGGCCAATGTGACCGATAAGATTCAGTCGCTGTTGACCATCACCAAGCTGGTGTCGGTGTTCGAGGCGTACGATTCGGTCGACGAGGCGATTGCCAGCTTTTCCAAGCCATGATCACAAACAGAAAATAATCTTCGGTTTACCACAGGCGGACAGCCATAGTCTGCCTGTTTTTTTTGGAGCGACACACCTATGGACAAACCGGTCATCAACGGCGACACGATCGTGATTCCATCTGATCAGGAGTTTTTGTCCGATATCGACTCATTTGTCGAAGGCACACTCCGGGGGCTGGGGATCGCCGAATCGGTCGTAGCCGATATCGCCATATCGGTTTCGGAACTGGTCAACAATGCCATTGTCCACGGCAACAAGTTCACGCGTGAGAAGAAAGTCACGGTGAAACTTGCGCACGGCAACGGTTCGTTGACGGTTTCGGTTACCGATCAGGGAACGGGATTCGATCCCGGACATGTGCCCGATCCACTGGCGCAGGAGAATCTGCTCAAGGAAGTCGGGCGGGGTATTTTCATTGTGCGGCAGTTGATGGACAAAGTAGAAATCACCGCCTCACCGCGCGGCACCACGATCGCGATCACCAAGTCTATCTGATCAGATCCGTCGATTGCAGGAACGGATATCATGACACTTGGCATTTATAAGACCATCTTATTCTTTCTCTCGGGCGGCCTATTGCTCTTTTTGGCCATTACGATCGCCCGGGACAATTTTGCCAACCGTCTCAATCGGCTGGCGGGTCTTATGCTGGCTATGGCGGGGCTGGGCCCGCTGGCGATGGCGCTCGCTACCTATGTTTCGCCGGTTGGATCACCGCCGACTGCGCAGGATTCGGCGCTTTACAATCTCTACGTTTTATGGGAGTTCTTCTTCCCCGCTTTGCTTTTGTTTTCCTGGTCATTCCCGGCGGATCGAACAAAAGATATTGGTCGAGGCAAGATTGTCTATTTGCTTTTCCTGCCGCAGATCATTCATCTGGTGATTTTGCTTTTCTATCCGCAGATCGCGCGAACACTTGAGTCGTTGACTTCGGGTGCGGCGGCTGAAGGATTCACCGGGCTATTGATCAAGCCGTTTACATATATCCTTGGCAAAGTTGTGCTCGTGCTTGGAATAGCGCGGGCATACGAATCGCAAATATTCAGTGTGGTGAATACGCTGTATACGGCGGCGGCGGTTTACTTTTTGGAATCAGGTGCGCGGGTAATCACCAATCCGCGATTGGCGGCGCAAACAAGAGCAGTCTTGTGGGCGGCGCGAACGGGGCTGGGATTGTATCTGGTCGCGCTGGCGGTCAAATTTCTCTGGCTCTCCCCCGATGCGGCGCCGTATGTCAGCGCACTTGTGCTAAGTGCGTGTGTATTGGGGACCGGTTTGGTAGCGTACGCAGTAATCAGGCATCAGTTCCTGGATGTGCGGACGGTATTGCGGCAGACGCTAATCTACACGTTTGCGTCGGCACTGTTGGTGGCGGTGTACATTGCGCTGGCGTTCCGAAGCCGCGACTGGCTGACGCCGGTTTTCGGCGACAGCGCGGAGATAGTCAGTTATGTGTTCATCGTTATTCTATTGCTCTTATTCCAGCCGATGGCGACAGCGATCGACAATGTCATACGATCGATGTTCATGCGTACCCGGTCGGATCATCGTAATATCATTGAAAGATTTTCACGGCAGGTGATCTCGCAGTTCGATCCGGCCGAGCTTCGCAAGACCATCGAAGAGACACTTAAGACGGCGCTATTGGTTGAGAAAGTGTATTTCGTTCTGTTTGACGACACCGTCGCCGAGTACGCGATTTTGCACAGCGAAGACTATGGTAAACGGACAGTGCTTGACAGAGAAGATCTCCTGCTTCGCGGGATCAACCAGCTCGACTCGCCGACGCCGTTTTCGACACTCTCCGAATACCGTGAGAACTCCGAGCTCGGGAATATTTTGGACGATTTGGACACTAAGTTGATTCTGCCGATGAAGGACTCCAAGCATCTTCTTGGATTCCTGGCGCTCACCGGAAAAGTAGCCGGGTATCGGTACACTCCCGAAGACTACAACATGCTCGGCACACTTTCCAACCAGATGGTGACGGCGTTGACCAACGCCCGGTTGTATGTCGATTCGCTTGAGCGGGCGCGTTTGCAGGAAGAAGTTACGATGGCCCGGCAGATTCAGCTTGATCTACTGCCCGACAAGCCGCCGTCGCTGAAGGCATTCCAGATCGCGGCCCAGTCGATGCCGTCGCGGACGGTTGGGGGCGACTTTTATGATTTCATCCCGATTGAGGCCAATAAGCGGCTGGGGATCGTGATCGCGGACGCCTCGGGCAAGGGGATGCCGGCGGCACTTCTCATTGCGCAAATTCAAGCGATTATCAGGAGCGAGGTCAATAACGGAAATCCGATTCCGACGATCATGCGGAATATGAACAAGCAGGTCTGCCTGAGTACGTCGCTTGAGAAATATGTGACGCTCTTCTACGGTGAGCTGAATTTGGAAACCGGTCAGCTTCAATACTCCAACGCCGGACATAATTATCCGGTGCTGGCCAGAGAAAACGGTGAAATGGAACTGCTAATCACCGGCGGGCCGATCATTGGGGCGTTTGCACATCTTGAGTATCAGGCGGCGGAGACAATTATCAAGCCGAGCGACACCCTCTTCATGTATACAGATGGACTATCCGAAGCGATGAATCCAACCGGAGAGGAATTCGGTGACGTGCGAATCCGTGAACACATTTGCAAGGCGCGCCACCTGCCACCGCACGAGTTGATGGGCCACATGCTCACTCGCGTGAGGGAGTTTGACCCGACTTCACCGCCCCAGGACGATACAACAGTGATAACGTTGAAAATGATAAACGGAGCGGGCTGACCGTGAGCGAGGATTTCAGCCGTTTCGATCCGGTCCGACTTTTTGCCCTCAAGAATGCTCATTCCGGTTATCGGTTTTGTCCACGGTGTGCAACGCCCCTTAAGGAGCGAGATATTGACGGTCATCGACGTTTGCAATGCCCGGACGCCGAGTGCGGCTTCATATTCTACCAAAACCCTGTCCCCGCCGCTGGTGCGATAGTAGTAGAAGGCGGCAAGATTCTGATGGTAAAGCGGGCGCATCCGCCGGCAATCGGCGACTGGTGTTTTCCGGCCGGGTTTATGGAATGGCAGGAACATCCGTCGCAAACGGCGGTGCGGGAAGTCGGTGAAGAAACAGGGTTGAAGATCGAATTGATTCGATTTTTTGAAGTCTACTCCGGGAATGACGATCCAAGAGCCAATGCGGTGCTGATACTCTATCTCGCCCGAGCGGTCGGGGGGAAATTGCAGGCGGCCGACGATGCGCTTGAGGTCGCCTATTTTGACCCTTATGACACGCCACAAAATATTGCATTTGAAGCGCATCGGCAGGCGCTGGTCGACTATCACAAGTTAATCTCCGGTCGATAGTGTCCCTGGGAAACGAAAAGGAACTCTCTTGTTGACGATTGGGTATAAACTTCTGTTGCTTCCCTTTTGATATGAAACTTTTGTCACGGATCATTTCTTGCGCCGCAGTGGTCGTTTTCCTGACCACAGCTATCCCATTCGCACAAACACCCTACAAGGAATTCAAGAGAACAACCGAGCTACAGCGGTTTTTCACGCTGAGTGGCGATAAAAGTGGCACACTGGTGATTACGTCGCCGCTCTTGACGTCGCCCGTGCTGACAAATGTCCCGCCGCAGGATTCAGTCCCTGCCGATACCGCGCTGGTTCTTTCAAACGGCGTGATTTTTCATGCCGATCGACTGACCGCCGGCAATAGGGATTTTCTCTATGGTGAAATTGTGGATATTCGAATTGAGAATTGGCACGATACGTCGGTGGTGGTCTTTTTCACCAGTGCTGATTCGAGCCGTTCGATAGCCAAGCTCAGGCAAGGGAATATCATATCGGCTTTTGCCCCTGTTGTTGTCGACAGCGGTCAATTCGTGCGCGGGAGTGTTTTCACCGTGACAGGAAACGTCGCGGTAGCCGGCGAGGTCAACCGCGATGTGGTGACGCTCCTTGGAAAAATCAGCACGACAGCCAGCGGAGTGGTTCGTGGCGGCACTGCGACAATCTTCGGGCAACTCGATATTAACCGTAGTTCGACAGTGTATGGTAGCATGGTGTCGCCCAAGCGAAAATTGCTTCGCCGCTTTCAACTTGCCTCAAGGGACCGTCAGTTCAGTATCGATCCGGACCTCATGTATAACCGTGTCGATGGCTTTTCGCTCTTTCTTGGACTGAGATTTCAGGATGATGATTCGCTTCTTCCGACAGTCTGGGCTAAAGGCGGGTACGCCTTTGAATCGGAGCGGTGGCGATACAAGTTCGGCATCGCGCAGACAATCAACAAACCGCGGGCAGTTGTGGTTGGGGCCGAAGCATATCGTAGACTCGCATCTGATGATGACTGGATTCTGGGAGACTATGAAAACATGGCGTTTGTGCTTTTCGCCCGTGAAGATTTTAAGGACTACTACGAAGCTGAGGGTGGTCGGATTTACACCGGATTTTCGCCGGTAGGGCACACTCGCATTGGACTTGAATATCGCAATGAAGCCACCAATTGGTTGGAGGCGCATCCGCGGTTGTGGGCTATCTTTGGCGGGAACAAACGGTTCCGCGACAATTTCTCGACTATCGATTCGGCGGGGCGGGCGACTGGCAAATCGGAAGTAGATACCACTTCCGTCGCCGGTTTCACTCTCTCGGCCGAGTTTGACACGCGCTCGACATTTGGTGTATACAACAAGTCAGCTTGGCACTTTGAAGGGGCTTACGAGTGGTCGGATAACGATCTTGGTTCGGACTTTGATTTCAAGCGCTACACTGTCGGTTTGACCCGCTATCAGCGTATTCATAAAGAGTCGATGCTGATGTTGCGGGGCAAGCTCGGTGGATCAGCTGGGTATCTGCCGATTCACCGTCGATATTATCTCGGAGGGCTTGGTAGTTGGCAGGGGTATGACCATAAAGAATTCAGCGGCGACGGATACTGGCTGACCAATGTTGAATACCGCGTTGTGATTCCCGGAAGTGACTTCGCTCTCTCCGCGCTTTGGGACTGCGGCCAGATTCAGGGAATCGGGTCTCCCTCGAAATATGCAGAGGTAAAGCACTCTGTAGGCATGGCCGGATATCTCGGTTCGGGTTTCCGGCTCAGCGTTGCCAAACGACTTGACCGCTTAGATGACGCCGGCGCGAAGATTTACGTCCGCCTCGCTCATCACTTCTAATTTTAATCGACTATCCTGCAATAACTTACGAGACCCCACAAACGGGGATTTCGGATTATCTGCAGTTGAGTTGTTGGAATCTTTCCACCCCCCTATTGCTCTGAAATTCAAGCAGATAGGCAATTAAGGTCGTGATTGCGTACGCCGATAATATTCCAATAGACCACGAGGGAAGACAAGCCTGATGAAAAACGCACACCACGGCCTTGAAAAGACGGAATTGAACGTGAATACAACCGACAGTACCAAAGAGTCGTCCGACACCTCTCCTCTCTCGCTCGATTTCCTGGAGGACATGGAGCGCCGACTTGACGCGGTCGCTACAAATAACAAAAATTTGGCCGATCCGACGGAAACCGCGGTCCAGCATCAGGCTGACCTTAAAAATCTGCTCCAGCTTTCGCTGGCCATCAACTCTTCGCTGGTGCTTGATGACGTACTCCAGAGCGTAATGCACAAAGCGATTGAGTTGGTGGGCGCCGAACGCGGCCTGATCATGCTGTTGGACCATCACGACGAATTGCAAATCAAGTCCGCCTACAATCTCTGCAAAGAGCAGATGATGGACGAAGACTTCAAGGTATCCAATTCGATCACCTCTGAGGTCACCGCAACCGGCAAGGCGGTGTACACTTCCGATGCCATGCACGACGACCGGTACGCCACGCAACAATCGATTCAGGACCTGCACTTGCGGTCAATCATGTGCACACCGATTGTGGTGCGCGAAAAAGTGATCGGCGTGATCTATCTGGACAATTCGATGCAGACGCGGATGTTCCTCAAATCCGACTTGTATCTGTTCGAACTGTATACCCAATTAGTTTCCAATGCACTGCACAATGCCGGAGTGTATGAGCAACTCCTTCGTCTTGAGAAGTACAATGAATCGGTCGTTTCATCCTCGCCGATCGGTATTGTGGTGATGGACTCTCACGGACGCCTGGCGACGGTTAATGCAACCGCCCTGGAAGTTTTTGAGCTCAACCGCGACGACTTGCAATTGATTGGACAATCCCAGACACCAACAGAATTCCTCTCGCTTCTTCCCGACAGCGAACGGGCGCGCTGGCAAACGATGATTACTACCGTGGTAGCGAGCGGTCAGGAGTACTCCGACGCCCGGTACTATCACAATACAGGGTATGTAGAAAAAGTTCTCTCGATCAAACTGACTCCGATGGCCGAGTTGCCCAACGGTCACGACGGCCTCATTATGGCAGTTGAAGATGTCACTGAGAAGGTGACCATGGAGCAGTATGTCATCCTGTCTGAGAAATTGGTGGCCCGCGGCGAAATGGCCGCCTCGGTCGCCCATGAGCTGAACAATTTCCTTTCGATTATTACCAACAATGCTGAATTGCTGGGTGTCAATTTGGACCGGGAGAAATTCGACAAGGCGCGGTTTAATGCCAAGTCAATCACCGAAAACGTTTTCAAGATCAAGCGGTTTGTTGATAGTCTGATGGACTTCTCCAAACCCGAGCCGGAGTACATTAGTTACGACATCAAGCACCTGATCGACGACTTGCTCTTCTCACTTCGCATACAACCGCGATTCAAACTGGCGCAGTTTACCATTGATATGAACGACTCGATCCCGTCCGCCGAATTCGATGTCGGCCAGATTCAGCAGGTGCTCATGAATCTGCTGAACAACGCCGCCGACGCCATCGAAGAGCGGGTGACCAAAGCTCAGCTCAACGGCGAGAAGCTCGACCGCAAGATCGGATTGGCGACGCGGTATGATCGGGCTAAAGAGACCGTGCAAATCGAAATCAGCGATAACGGCGTGGGTATGTCGGCCGAAACGCTCTCGAAGATATTCACTCTGCATTTTTCCACCAAAAAAGGCGGCCATGGACTGGGACTGCATAACTGCAAAAAGATTGTCGAGCAACACAACGGTCGATTGGAAGCCCGTTCCAAGCTGAACGAAGGAACGACCTTTGTACTCTCGCTACCCAGGTTCCAGCCCCGCAAAGTCATCTAAGGGACCGGGGCAGTGGCAAGCCGCGACAGCCGGTTAACAGTCATCGCTCCGCTCGGGCGGGGCGGCACCGCCGAAGTATCTCGTGTAAGTATCGCCGGGTACACGCGTGAGTTGGCGTGCAAGTCACCCCTTCCGGATCAAACAGACAATGGGAGTGCTTTCGCCGCGCTGGTTCAGCGCGAATGGGAGCTGATCGGTGGACACCGATTCCCCGGCTTGGTGCGGCTGGTAGAGTCGCCGCATATCGATCCTGCGTATCTCCTGCTTGAAATCTGCGAAGGTCCCACGATTGATAAGATCGGACGAATTGATGACGTAAACCTTGCACTGAATATTCTGTCGGCAGTAGCACTCTCGCTTGAGTATTTGCGGGCCAGAAATATCATCCACGGCGACTTGAAACCACAAAATATTTTCCTTCCGCGTGATTGGGCGCGCCTTCCATTAGATCGCCTGTGGTACGCCAAAATATCCGACTTTTCACTGGGGCGAAAAACCGGTGAGCCGGAAACTGCGCGTGCCGGACTCGGGACAGTCGGGTACATGGCTCCTGAAGTTATCTCTAAGAAGACAACCAGCCATCAATCCGATCTCTTTGTCCTTGGTGTTATCGGATATCAAATTCTTACCGGCATTCATCCTTTCCTGATCGGGGATTGTGAGCCGGTGAAAGTGAATTCGCGGATTCAGGAAGAGGACCCGACGCCGCTTGAAGAAGTAAGATCCGATCTGTCAGGGCATCCGGTCGTCGGGATTATTAAGTCGCTCTTGGCAAAAGACGCAGGGGCGCGACCGAAATCGGCGTGGGAAGTTTGCAGATTGTTGTCAGAGGCTGGGTCGAGATTCCCTTATCAAAAGGGAATAAGGCCACGGTATCTATTTGGTGGTGATGAGACGATCGAACAGGTGCTGTCAACTCTGCATGAGCTTAGCCCAACCGTGAAGCGCCAACTGACGGCATTTTCAGGTGATGAGCCTGACAATCTTGCTCGGATAATCTCAGGGAATTGGGCAGTGGGCAATCTGGCGTACGACGACAGCCGTTTTCGATTTGTAGCCGGTGTTCGCATTCCTGCCTACTTGCGAAATTGCCATCTGAGGGCATTCACAAAACTGCCATTTGGGGAAAGACGAGCGCGAGTCAGGCAGGCAATATCGCTTGATCTGGCAAAGGCCGAGCCGTCGACTCGACCGCAGTTGACGCTATTGCGACACTTGTTAAAGGTCTCGACGATACGCCTCTATTCTCTACGGATAGCTCCTCAAGTGGAATCATCGGAAGACTTCTCCCGGGCAACCGATTTATGGTTACAGGCGGGTGACCTGGCGAGCGCAGAGCGGTGCGCTCTGCAGGCCGCGATGTGGCTGACCAAAGAAGAGCGGCGCAAAGAGGCACTGGAGTTATCCAATCGGGTGATCGAGTTTGCGCGGCTGACCTCGCGACTGCACCAAGTGTCTGAGCTACTCTTGCTCTCGGGTACACTGCTCAAAGACAGTGGCGACACGGCCAGCGCGGAGGCGGCCTACCGCGAATTGATCGCCGTATTGGAACTTCGGCCTGCTGAAAAGACACTGGGGATTGTGTATAACAAGCTGGGCGATCTGTATAAAATGCGGAGTGATTTCGACGCGGGCCTTGCCGTTTTGCAAAAGGCACTTGCGCTATTTGAGCAACTTGGCGATCAGCTTGAGTATTCGCACACGCTTAATAATCTGGGGAATATTTATTGGGTCATCGGCGATCTTCAGCAATCGTGTCGTCAGTATCGGCGGGCATTGCATATCCAGCGACATTTGAACGGGCGCGAGGATGTAGCTTCGACCCTTTCCAATTTGGGTGGCGTCATGTGCATGCTTGGCCGAATTGGGCGCGGCATTTTCCTTATGCAGAAATCGCTGGAGCTCAAGCGCGAGATAGGCAACGCCGGTGAGATTGCCCGAACGCTGAATAATCTCGGCTATATTTCATTCTTGACCGGACATAACGCGCGGGCGGTCGAATATCTCTCAGAATCGCTTGCGCTAAATCGGCGCGTCGGATCGCGAAAAGAAATTCTCATCAATATCGAGAACCTATCGTCGATCATGATTTCCGCCGGTCAGGCCGACAAGTCACTTTCGTTATTGGGTGAAGGGCTGACGCTCAGCGTGGAGATCGGCGACTCCGTGCAGGAACTTCTACTTTCAAATTCGCAAGCCCGCGCCTTTGCCGGACTTGGTAGAGTGGGAGACGCGGTTACCGTACTGAAAGAGGTAAAGGCGCGGCTTAACAGTGTCGATGATCCCGCTGTCGGTATGAACTATCTGTGCGCTTGTGCTGAAGTCGAAATTCTACTGGGGCGGTTCGAACGCGCCCGCGAACTTGCTTCGCAGGCACGAGCGACAGCCAACGCCGATCTTTTTTTGCGATTGCAGGCGGCGATTTTGCTGGCCCGCGTGGCTGATCCTGCGGGGCTTGCCGAAGAGGTCACCGAACTCATAGCGCAGTCACAGTTCGAGCGACTTCGCATAGTCTTCCAGTTCAATTGTGCTGAGCGACTTGTACGCGACGGCAGTGCCGCCGAAGCTCTCTCTCAAATCGGCAATCATCTTGAAGCACTCTTGTCGCTTGAAGATGAGGCTGAGCTTCCCCGATTGTGCATGGTAGCGGCGCAGACGTTGGCAGAATGCGGACGAGTGAAGCCGGCTCTGATATTTTGCGAACGAGCTAAGTCGGTGGCCCGGCAATACGGCAACTTGTTCGATCAATTCATGTGTGGAGTGATTGCAGGACGTCTCCAGTTCGAGATCGGCGACTATGAACAATCGTTTCGGGAATACCGGCAGTCGGTTGGGCTTGCCAAACAAATTTCCCAATCGCTGACAAATCCGCAGGACAAGCAGGACTTTCAGAAGAGACGTGAATTGGGAATCGTAGTTGGTGAGATTGAGCGGTTGGGGTTGATACTTGGACAAAAAAAAGCGGGCAGGTCTGACCCTGCCCGTGCTTAGCAAAGCACTGAGAGTTCAGGAAATCAACCCTGACCGCCCTGACTAAGACCAGCTGGAGCGATACGAGCTTCCAGAACCTCAATGTTGAGTTTGTAATTCATGAACTCACCTCCTTTACTGTTGTTAAATAGGCCCCGCCTTGGGGCTTTTTGCGCAAACTACTCCCTTATGTATCTGCGGTAGTATACGTAATAATCCGGAGTCGTCAATAGACTAGTGTGTGACGCACAGTAATGGTGCGATTGTGGGCCCTCTTGGTCTCATTGAATAGGAAAAAATTGCCCCCGGCACTAATCGTGGAGTCAATCGATCAACTGTCTTTGGGACAAGCGGTTACCACAGCGACCAGAACTCAACTTTGAGTACCGACTTGATCTTGCGCCAACCCAGCGAGGCAAGTGGCGCGGCGCCTGCTTCTATTTTCGCATAGCCGGTCATACCGGCTTTCAGAGCGCCAGATTCGTTTTCAACAACAACTGTCACGGGGAATCTCGATGAAGACGCGCTCAGATCAGCCGCGCCGGGAATGCGCACAACGGAACCGTCGAATGTCCGATCGGGAAAAGAACGAAACTTTACAATGACTTCCTGCGCGATTTCCACAAGGGGCAAATCAAAGTCGGAGGTCGGCACGGCGATTTCAACCCGCTGAATATCGGCGATGGTGAGCAGATGTTTTTCGTCGGGCCTCAGCGACACACGGCCGGCTATCGGCGATTGAATAACCTGCGCGGCGGCTTGCTTGCGAAGATACTCAAGCTGGGTGCTCTGCTTGGCAATAGCCCGCTCCAAGAGATTGATCTCCTCCTGGCGAGGACCGGATTTGACCAGCGCAAGAGTCGACTTTTTGTTATTCCACTCGGCTTTGGCGATCTGTGTGGCCGACTGCGCGGCGTCGAATTCAGCCTGTGTGGTCAGACTCTTCGCCAGTAGATTCTCAACCCGCGATTGCTCTTTCAAGAGCTGGTCGTAATTTGTTTTGGCGGCGGCGACCTCGGCCTCAGCCTCCCCCACCTGCTCTTTTTTGGGTGGAGCTTTCAAAAGCGAAAGCTGATCCCCCAGTCGGGCCAGTTCCGATTCGGCGATGGCGATCTGCTGATTGATCTGATTGGAGACGAGTACCGCGACAGTATCGCCCTCGTGAATTTCCTGACCGTCTTTGACTCTCGGCAATATTTCCAAGGCAGTCGCCTCGTTGGCGAGCATTTGAATGAAGTTCGATTTTTTCTCGGGGCTGGCGCCACCGATCCGGTAGATCGATTCGAGCATGCCCATTTCGTTTAGGCGAATCGAAAAATCTGCGATAGGAGAGATGACTACATCGCCGGATACGCGGCGCGGGAATGGCACCGTGAAAATAAACACAATCACCGCCACGAGTATCACCAGATAGGTGGCGAGGCGAACTGGTTTGTTTATGAGTGCTTTCATGTATCGTGTGTGCTGGATAGCGCCGTGCCATATCCTCTGCACGGTAGTTCGCAAGATAACCGCCAAAAGACAGAGGAACAAGACCAATCCCGTCCCGCCGGCGGCAGTGGTAAACAGCCCGGCGACCAGTATGACAAAGTACCCAATGAGCACCAGGGAGAAAACAAACGAGAGAATAGCATAGATGAGGAAAATTTTTCGGTGACGCGGGGTGACCTCGATCTTTTCAATCGGCCAGCCGAGCAACCGTCGTTTGATCACATTGGACAAATACCCGAAGGCCTTGGCTCGCAGGTTCGGAATTTCAAGCCAGTCGGAGAGGAGATAGTAGCCGTCGAGTTTGATCAGCGGATTGAAATTGATAAGCAGAGTCGCCCAGCAAACGATGCCGGTCATGCGGGCAAGAGTATTAATAGCGGTGCCTTCGACTGTTACACGCCAAGCAATCACCGCCAGCGACATGATGACTGTCTGCGACCAAAGACCAGCAAGTGTGACCGCCAGACGGTGGGACTTTTTTGGGAAGAGCCAGGCGTCGGAAACGTCGGCGTAGAAACAGGGCTGAAAATAAAGTAGCAGAAAACCCATCTCGCGGACTTCGCCGCCGTAGTATCGGCAGACCACGGCGTGGGCCATTTCGTGAAAAGAGATGAAGACAAAGAGCGCGGCGATGACCGTGATGATTGATCCAACGCTCAATAGTTCGCTCGGCGAGAGAGTGAAATCGGTGCGGTGTGCCAAGAGTACGGAAATCCCTACTGCCATTATCAGGAGTTGTAGCGCGAACCAGAACCAGTTGTGAAAAGGGCGGTAGATTGACGATAGACGGTCAAGAAATTTCCCCGGCCGGAAAAATCCGAGTTTGATAAATAAGATTCGTTGGGCGATGGATTGGCGCGGAGATGTCGCTTGGATGAGGCGCTCTCGATCGGCAACGTCGGCAGATGGTTCAAGAAAGCCAAGCTGGTCGAGCATACCGGCAAATTGCGCGACGTCCTCTTCCCCCATCTCAAATCCGAATTTCGCGCGAAATTGTGCGGCCAAATCCGAGTGAGATATTGAGCCATCGAAGTGCGACGCCAGCCAGTATTCCGGTTCACGCAATTGAATGTAGCGGCCGCCGATAGGGTCTTTGACGGTATAAACAGTGGCATTGTCCTGTGTGGAGGGACTAATGACCAGATCGGAGCGGAGTTTTGGGCGGGACGCCATGGGGATAATGTACGCCGCATAGTGCGCGGCGGCAAGCGGGGGGTGAATGGGTGTCAGGCCGGGAGGCCTGACACCACGATTGTGCAAAGAGACGCGGCGCACAGGAATGTACGCCGCGCACAGCAAAAGACGGCGGGTTCAATGACGAACCCGCCCTACTACGAGATTATCTTGGTCACGTGTCGCCTATCGCACCAACACCATTTTCTTTGTCTGGACAAAACTGCCGGCGGTGAGACGGTAGAAATAGATTCCTGATGGAGCGGACACGCCGCGGTCGTCCTTGCCGTTCCAGACGACGGAATGTTCACCGGCCGGCTTTCGGCCGTTGTATAGTTCGGTCACCTTTGCGCCAAGCACGTTGTAGATGACAATCTGCACCTGACTCGCTTGCGGCAGGGCGAATTTGATGGTGGTAGTTGGATTAAAAGGGTTGGGATAGTTTTGGTACGTTTCAAAATGTGTGGGAAGACTCGCAAGCGAATCATCGACGTTGGTCGGTTCAGCGCAGGCGTCACCGAGACCGTCGCTGTTGGAGTCTGCCTGGTCGGGATTGAAAACAAGCGCACAGTTGTCGCGCGTGTCGCCAATACCATCGGCGTCGGTGTCGGCGTCGATGATGTATTTCACCGTAACCCACTTCATGATTGGTTGTGGAGATACGTTTGGATCGCTACCACAAATCCACAGTCTTGAAATGTATGTGCCCGGCTGAAGTGTATCCGAGACGACTGAAATGATCATTGATGAATCGCCATCGCCTCTCTCGGGGTCAGCCGAATACCAATCATCTTTCATACAAACCCACCAATGCCTCTCCAAACAGCCGGCATGAATTCCCAAAGTAACTGGGGATGGGACATCCGAGCCGAATACGCGATAAAATCTGATCGTATCGGGGGTAAAGGTGAACTCGCCGCAACCAGACCACCGCACGCCAAGCTTGATACACTGCGCCCCTGACCATGAGGGATATTGGTTTACAGCTCCGGGACTGACGAAAGGCGCCCATTTCCAACTGTTGGTAGGTGGGAAATGGGTGACGGAATCGATACAGATCACTTTGCCGACATCCTCAGCGCGAGTAACGACACGGATGATGTAGGCCACTCCGGAATCGAACGGTGCGATAGCTGTTTGTTCAACGTCATTTGCCGCACCAACGACTGCAATCGTGTCCACACCTTGACCATCGCATCCGAAACAAAGCGATGTAAATACCGCGCCGAAATTTGATCTACTAAGAAAACCGGTAGTATCAAGTAGCGGGCCGATGCGGGGACGAGCGTCTGAAAACGTGAATCGAAATGGTAGTCCGCTGGTGAAGGTAGTCGGCCACTCGGCTGTTCCTGAGCCGGGCTCACCGTAGTCGAGTGAGGCGCGACTGTAGATTCTGAAACCGTTGGTATAGTTGAAATGATAATGAGATCGATTGCCAAACATGACGTGGAATGAAACAGTGTCACCGGCAAGCGCCACGCCGGGAACAACGAGTCCGTCAGTCTGAGCTACCCTGATAAAGACCAATGGTTCGTCGCAGGCGTCACCGATCCCATTGTGATTTTCATCTTCCTGATGGCGGTTTGGGACGGCAACACAGTTATCACAGACGTCCCCTAATCCGTCTAAGTCTGTATCGGTCTGATCCGGATTGGGCACGAACGTGCAATTGTCGTGATAGTCGCCAATACCGTCACCGTCACTATCCGCTTCAACCACATATGTTACGAAGAACGACTCTGGACTGAATAGCGCATCAGGGCTGACAACATCGAACTGTGCAACATATTGACCCGGCGATAGGTTGGGTTTTGTGATATGTACCACACATGCGGCGGGAACTGAATCGCCAGACACCGGTAACACGCTCACCCAATCGGCTCCACCTTCGATGCTCCAATGGTACGATAAGTTGGACGGCTCGCTCAATGTGACAGTCTGATCTTCGGGCGCTGGCTCGCCGTTCATCGAACTGAAGTCAAGATATTGTGGCGAAACCTTGATGAGGGGTTTCTGATCGCGGGTTACCAGTTTATAGCAAAGTGGCCCGGTGAAGGATGGATGTTCGGTTGGAGTTCCGGGTGGCGCCGAGAATGGTCCCCATTTCCAGGTTCCTGTGGGAGGGTGATTTGTGCAGGAGTCGATACAAATCACTTTGCCGGTGTCTTCAAGACGTGTCACTACTCGAAAGATGTAGGCAACGCCGGAGTCGCCCGGAGCAATGGCGGTCTGATCGACATCGTTTGCGGCCCCTGAAATGACGATGGTGTCTGCGCCCTGACCGTCGCAATTGAAACAGTTAAAAGAATAAACTGCTTGAAAATTCCGTTTGGAGAGAAAGCCGGTGGTATCCACAAGAGGTCCGCTTCTTGGGCGAGCGGCAGAAAAATTCACGCGATACGGGATGCCCGGCGTGTAGAACGACGGCCAACCGGCAGTGCCTGATCCCACCGCTCCCGAATCGAGTGAAGCGCGCGAATAGATTTTGTAGGCATTTGAAAAGTTATAGCTATATGAGGATCGATTGCCGTACATGACATAGAAGGTGAGGGTGTCGCCGGCGCGGGCGGTTCGAGGAGACAAGAGGCCGTCGACTTTTGTTACGCGAATGAATGTGTTGTCGGTATTGCAGGCGTCGCCGACGCCGTCGGTGTCGGAATCGGCCTGATCGGGATTCATCGAGATTGGGCAGTTATCGCAGACATCGCCGATGCCGTCGTAGTCGGTGTCGAGTTGGTCGGCGTTGGCGAGAAATGGGCAGTTGTCGATGTCGTCGCTGACACCGTCGCTGTCGGAATCAGAGAATGGCGGCGGGGCTTCAATATGCGGTCCGGCTAGCCCGGTGACGCTTTTGATTCGGATCTCGGTGTCGGCGGAAATTGTTGCCGGCAACATAAGGGCGATTGTAACGGGAATCAGGCGCTTTGAAAAAGACACTTCAACCTCCCTGTGGGGCACCACCCCACTCTTTCACAATAAACGGATCAGGGGCGGTTTTGTCAATTATAAACAGCGCCTGATATCACATCTGACGAAGCACTCTCCCCCCTTGCGTAATGTGATTGTGGACTGAAACAAGCGGAAATAGATTGGCGTATGTGACAACACAACAACCAAAACCGCAAGCCATCAAGGAGACTTCGATATGCCGCATCCGGTAGTTCACTGGGAAATAGGGGCGACCAACGCCAAACGTACGCAGGAGTTTTTTGCCAAATTATTCGACTGGAAAATCGACGCCAACAATCCGCTCAATTATGGGATGGTCGATACCGGCGGCGGTGGAATCAACGGCGGCATAAACACCGCGCCACACGGGGTGCCGTACTTTGTGATGTATGTGCAGGTGGACAACCTGCAAAAGTACTTGGACAAAGCGAATGCCCTGGGCGGCGAGGCGGTGGTTCCGCCGACGGATATTCCGGGGGTTGGGTCGTACGCGTTTTTCAAGGACCCGGATGGGAATATTATCGGGTTGTTTAAGAGTAATTGAGCAATGAGTTGCGAAGGCTTGTACTCTTAAGAGCCCAACCTGAAGGTTGGGTTACCAAGGCTAAGAAAAAGAGTGATTGCTTCGGTCGCCCGCAACGGGCGACGCTCGCAATGACGACTTGACGATAGCGGGCCGATGAATGCGTCTGCCGCGCACGAATCAATATCCCTTGTCAAACAGGCGGTTCTTCTCCCCTCGGAAGGCCGCCTGTTGTTGTTTTGGGAGTAACGAACCCTTCGACAAGCTCAGGGTGAAGTCATGTTGCTTTGAGACTCGGATTACCGACCGCGGAGCGGTCGGCTACCAATCCAATAGCTAACTCTCCATCTTGACTCTATACCCTATTTTCGTACCTTAGTGAAAAGATTCACGTAACCTATGTTCGAAGTTAGAAGTTGAAGGATATTCAATGAGAACCAAGGCAGATGTAGTCATCATTGGCGGAGGGATAATCGGCGCGGCGGTCGCGTTCTATCTTGGGCGGGCTAAATACGGCCAGATCGTGGTGCTTGAAAAAGAGAAATTTCTGGGGGCGGGGTCGACCTCGAAGGCGGCGGGCGGAATTCGGGCGCAGTTTTCCACCAAGGGGAATATCGAGATGTCGATGCTCTCGGAAAAGATGTTCTGTCAATTCAAAGAAGACACCGGCCACGACGCCCTGTACGATCAGGTCGGGTACTTGTTTTTGATCACTGATGAAAACGACGCGGTGGGATTTCGTAAGTCAGTGGAGTTGCAGAAATCTGTGGGATTGAATGTAGAGATATTGAAGCCCTCGGAAATTGGTCAGTATGCTCCGCACTGCCGGGTCGATGATGTGATCTTTGGGACTTTCTGCAAAGACGACGGTCTGGGTGACCCGCACGAGTTTTTGCAGGGATACGAGCATGCCGACCGTGAGATGGGAATCGAATTCAATTTGGAAACGGAAGTGACAGGGTTCAACTTCGCGGGCGGAAAAGTAACCGGGGTCAAAACCAACGCCGGAGAGATTTCAACGCCGCTGGTTATCAATTGCGCCGGCGCGTACGCCGGGCAGATCGGAAAGATGCTTGGCGCGAATATTCCAGTTCTCCCCTATCGTCGCCAATGCGTGACGACCGGACCGCTTGATTTCATACAGCCGTTCTTCCCGATGGTAGTCGATGTCAAATCCGGTTTGTATTGTCATAAGGAATCGAAGGGAATGCTCCTGGGGTGGGCAGATAAGGCGCAGGAACCCTCGTTTGATGTTTCAATCGATCCGGACTATGTCGACGCCATTTTGGAGCGGGCGCTGGATAGAATTCCGCAACTGGAGACAGCCGAAGTCGCCAACAAATGGGCTGGGCTTTATGAAACGACGCCCGATCACAGAGGTATAATCGGTTGGGAGCCGACGGTAGAAGGCGTCTTTCATGTGACCGGATTTTCCGGCCACGGATTCATGCATGCGCCAGCGGCGGGAATTGTAACGACCGAGATGGTCATGGGCAAGTCGCCGTCGATTGATATCGAGGAGTTCAGCCCGAAGCGTTTTGCCCACGGCGCAGTTGTTGAAGAGACAAATGTCATTTAGCCATATACGATTTCAATGTTTTACCGGGAGTAACTTATGAAAGCCTTAACCTCACTTGCCCTCTTGTTCTGCCTGGCCATGACGGCTACAGCGCAGGACAATTCAGTCAAGATGTTGACTGACAAATTCGACGCCTTCCATGATATCATGCATCCGGCCTGGCACGAGGCCTATCCAAACAAAGATTACCAGGCGATTTTGGCCAGCGGCCCGAAATTCGAAGAGGCCTTTGCTCAGATAGCACCGATTGATCCGAGGATACCCAACTCGACACGCTACACGCGTTATGCTTCTGATCGCAAAATCATGAGCGACCATGTAGCTGAATTTGCGGCGGCCTGTAAGGCCAAAGACGAGCAGTTGGCGTACAAACTTTTGCCGGATCTTCATACCGCCTTCGAAAATGCGATGTCCCAGCTCTATCCGTTTGAATTCAAGCCGATTGATGGCATCTTGGTGTCGGTCGACGTGATTTTGGATATGCACATTCCATCGGAGAACTGGGATGGGATGGCGGGATCAACGGAGACCATCCTGATGAAACTGGACAACATAACAGATTCAAGTTTCACGCCTGAGGTCGCCCCGTATCTTGAACGAATGAAAGCTGAATTCACAAACGCCGGCCTGATTGCTCGCGAGATGGCGACATCTGTGGAAAAGAAAGATTTGGCCGCTTTCCGGACCAAAGCGACCGCGCTCAAGTCGATGATGGAGGCGATGCGGGAGAGTTATTTGTAGGCTGACACGAGGTAAGCAGAGTTTCGAGGGAATCACGGTTCGTCTGACAGGTCGAGCATGTTGGTTCCCTCGGTGTATTTTACCGAGCGGGCGGAAGTCAGCCGCAGGAGTTTCTGGGTGACATCTTTGATTTTGAGGGCTGAGGTCTCGATCGTTTTGAGTTTGGCCTGAAGTTCCGGATCCAAATCGGTTCGTTTCAATAGTAACAATTGGACGTTTCCAAGGATGGCTGTCAGCGGATTGTTAACCTCGTGGTTAACCGTGACGGCCATTTCAATAATCGCGGCGAGACGTTCCTTGTCGACGATGTCTTTGGAGATGCTGACATCGCGCGAGAGACCGTCGACCAAAGCGTTAAGCGACAGCGAGGCCGACAACGCCTCCAGAAAGACATCTTCCCCCACCAGTTTGATTCCGGCCGGAGCCAGCCCGATTACTGCGCCGAATATCTTGTCGCCGTGGTGGAGCGGAAGGGTGAACGCCTGATAGGCCGCTTCTCCTCCAAAGGTCATGTAAGCGGAGACAAGTTGGCGTCGATCGCGTAAAACGGCGAAGAGATCATTTTCCAGGGCGGTGAGACGTTTGCGGGAATCCTCTGATGTGGCGTGGGCGATTTCGAAGGCCATTTCGCGTTTGTCGTTCCAGACATACAGCGAGGCGGCGGAAAGCCCCATGAGTTGGCAGGTCTGACGGAGCGCCGGCTCAGCGGAAACGCGCAAGGATTCCCCCTGCGATCCGGCCAGCGCCAAACCGCGCAAAATGTCAAACCTGTTCAATTCCTGATCTTGCATAGCCGGGCCTTTGGACCCAGATACCCTTTGAGCAAACCGAGTGCTATAAACCGGGTGGTCTGGTAGTAATCGTAGGTACAGCGGTAACATACTGCAAAATCTGGGGGTTAGCCAGCAGGATTGAGGTAGGCGGTACGACTTTGACCGGCTGGTTTGAACTCTTCGATGCAGGGTGGTTCATATCTTGCGGGAATCTGAACTACCTATTGACTTACCCGGTTAAAGCCGATACACTTGCCCTTTCCCCGCGGACAGCCGTGGGGGGTAAAACAATGATAGATGATGTAGTACACGACAAATGCGGCGTCTTTGCCGTTTTTCGCCACAGTCGGGCGGCTGAACTGGCCTACCTCGGGCTGTATGCGCTCCAGCACCGTGGGCAGGAATCGGTCGGTATTGTCTCATCTGACAATGGCGTATTTCATTTGCACAAAGCGATGGGGGAAGTTCCGGAGGTTTTTTCGCGCCCGGAGACTATTGCCAAGTTGATCGGAAATGTTGCGATTGGCCACAATCGGTATTCGACCACCGGAGCGTCGTCGCTGATTAATATCCAGCCATTTCTCATTACCAACAGATCGAGCAATTTGGCGGTGGCCCACAACGGTAACCTGACCAACGCGCTTGAACTGAAACGAAAGCTTGATTCCAAAGGGTCGATTTTCCAGACAACTTCGGACACCGAAGTGATTCTGCATCTGGCGGCGGTTTCGAAAAAGAAAACTCGGCTCGACCGGATTTGCGACGCCCTGTCCAAATGCACCGGGGCTTACTCTCTGGTTTTTCTAACTGAAGATTCCGTCATCGCCGCGCGCGATCCGCAAGGGTTTCGTCCGCTGGCGCTGGGGAAAATGGGCGCGACATGGGTGGTGGCATCGGAAACCTGTGCTTTTGATATTATTGGCGCGAAATATGTGCGCGATATTGAGCCGGGTGAAGTTCTGGAGATTAGCGACAAGGGACTCAAGTCAACCTATCCAGTGAAGAGTACCAAGCAGGCCTTTTGTATTTTCGAATACATCTACTTCTCCCGCCCCGATTCAAAGGTGTTCGGCGAAAATGTCGACAAAGTGCGCCGTCGGTTGGGTCGCGCTCTGGCCGAAGAACATCCGGTTGAGGCGGATATAGTGATTGGTATTCCCGATTCGGCCAATACGGCGACGCTTGGATATTCGGAAGCATCGGGGATTAGATATGAAATCGGGCTGATCCGAAATCATTACGTTGGCAGGACATTTATTGATCCGCATCAGAAAATCCGCGATCTAGATGTGAAGCTGAAATTCAATCCGGTGAAAGGTGTTCTGCACGGCCGCAGAGTAGTTGTCGTTGACGATTCTATCGTTCGCGGGACAACATCAAAAAAGCTCGTCAAGATGATTCGCGAGGCGGGAGCCAAAGAAATTCATTTCCGGGTCTCCTCTCCCCCGATTATTTCACCCTGCTTTTTCGGGATCGATATGCCGACCAAAAAAGAATTGATCGGTGCGAACATGACTGTTCCGCAGATAGAGAAGTATCTGGAAGTCGATTCGCTGAGATATTTGTCGCTGGATAATATGCTGTCGATGCCGTCACTGCCGAATTCCAATTTCTGCCACGGCTGTTTCTCGGGCAAGTACCCGATCAAGGTGCCGCCGATCAACGGCAAGTTTTCGCTGGGGTGAAAGCAAGTTACAGTGTTCTCGTGGGGCGGGTTCGTCTTTGAACCCGCCTTTTTCATTTGAGAGAAGCGTAAGATGGCGGGCTCGAAGAAGGACCCGCCCTAGAAAGAAAGATGTCGAAACCTCTCGCCTGCGGCGAGACCGCAAAGCGGCAGGGGTTTCGACCTACAAACTCAAAGCGCGGCGAATAGAGCTTCCTGCGAGAACTGGAGCAACTGTCCGGGGAATAAGCCAAGCAAAAGTGTGCCAATAGCGGTGATGGCGATGGCCGCCATGATCGCCGGAGAAACGGTGGCCGGTGACGGGGCGCTGGTTACATCGTCGAAGAAACTCGTTTTTATTACGCGAAGATAATAATACACTGAGACAAACGAATTGAGCACGCCAATCACGACCAGCCCGATCATCCCTGCTTTCACGGCGGCGCTGAAAATATAAAGCTTGCCGAAAAATCCCACGGTTGGCGGAAAGCCGGTCAGCGCGAACATGAATAGGGCCAGAAGAACCGCCAGTATCGGATTGGATTTACCCAAGCCGGTCAGTTCAGAAAAGTCGCACGTGCATCCGCGCCGCATTTCAAGCGCCGACAATATTGCAAAGGCGCCGAGGTTAAACATGGTATAGCCAACCAAATAGAAAATCGCGGCGGAAACTGCCTCGCTTCCACCGGCGGCCAGTCCAACAAGAATATATCCGGCATGGGCGATCGACGAATACGCGAGCATTCTTTTTACATTATCCTGACGTACAGCCAAGATGTTGCCAACAGTCATCGTGAGAACAGCCAGAATCCAGAAGGCAGTCGAGATATTCGGCATCGCGCCGAATCCGAAGAGAAAAATGCGAAGCAGTACTGCTACTCCGGCCGCTTTGGGACCAACTGAGAAAAAGGCGGTGACTGGTGTGGGTGCGCCCTGGTAGACATCGGGGACCCAGGCGTGGAACGGAACTGCGGCGACTTTGAAGCCGAACCCGATTAATACGAGTCCGACACCGGTGTAGAGATACCCGGCCGAGCGGGCGGCAAAGTAGGCGTAATCGGTCGTGAGCACGCGCAGATCAGTCGTTTTGGAGGCTCCGAATATGAACGCGATGCCGAGAAGCAAAAAGGCGGTCGCGAATGCACCCATGATGAAATATTTGACGCCGGCCTCGTTGGAGTGCGCCGAATGGCGATTGAAACCGGCCATCACATACAGCGGCACCGACATGATTTCAAGCCCCAGGAACATGACAATCAAATCAGTCGTGGTGGCCATGACCATCATGCCGAGTGTCGAGAACAACAGAAGGGCGTAAAATTCGGGTCGCTCAATCCCCTTCACTTGGAAATATCGGTACGCGATCAAGAGCGACACCAGCGAGCCGAGACAGAAAAGCAGTTTGAACATCACGCCGAACTTGTCGAGCGTGACCATGCCAGAAAAGGCGTTCCCGGAAACGTTCCACTGAGTCGCGGCGACCACCATGGCGCCGGCCAGACCGGCCGCGGCCAGCACAATCGCAAGACTACTTGCCTTGCGCATGAACGAGAGCAATAGAATCAGCGATGCCGCCGTGAAGAGGATGATCTCCGGCAGAATCAGCGACAGATCAATATTCAGTGTTGAGACAAAGTCAGTCATATCGGTTCAGTTTTTCCGGCGACGACCGTCGCCTTCATTCAAAATCCTCAGCCGCCTCCAAAGCCGAGGGTCACCCGGCCATCTTCGATAATCACCGGCACAATCCGCTTGCCGCCAGCCAGTTGGGTTGCTTTGTCCTGTGCGCCGGGGACGGAGTGAACGTCGATTTCGGTATACTTCACGCCAATCTCGCCGTAGTGCTTTTTCGCCGCCGCACAGTACGGGCACCCTTGCTTGGTATAGATGGTAACTTCCATTTTACTTCTCCCCCGTTTCAAATGAAATAGGCTTTTCGACGACCCTGGGCTCTGTGGGATTCACAATCGCCGAGGTCTTCTGCGCACCCAAGCGGCTCAGCAACTGACTAATTGCAGGCTCGATGCGGTTGAGTAGCGGCGAGGGATAAATACCGATCCAGAAAATCAGAACGATTAGCGGGATAAGAGTCAGTCGTTCGCGGGTGGTGATGTCGGTAAGTTTTTCGTTCTCGGGATTTGTTACTTTACCAAAAATCACACGCTGATACATCCAGAGCATATAACAGGCTCCCAAGATGACACCGGTTGCGGCAAAGGACGCGTACCAGTGATTTGAAGCCCAGGCGCCGAGTAGAATCAAAAATTCGCCGACAAAGCCGTTGGTCAGCGGCAAACCAATCGACGAAAGCATTACGATCATGAAGAAAGTTGCATAGACCGGCATTGGTTTGGCAATCCCGCCAAAATCTTCGATCATACGGGTGTGGCGACGGTCATAGATCATGCCTACCAGCAAGAACAGTGCGCCAGTGGAAACACCGTGGTTGATCATCTGAAGTACCGCCCCCTGCATTCCCTGCATATTGAGCGCGAACAGGCCGAGCATGACAAAACCCATATGCGAGACCGACGAAAACGCCACGAGCGATTTGATATCGCGCTGGACCATCGACACCAGAGCGCCGTAGATAATCGCGATCACAGCCAGCACACAGATGTACGGCAGATACGTCACTGTGGCCTGCGGGAAAAGCGGCATGCAAAACCTGACAAAGCCGTAGGTTCCCATTTTCAGAAGTACGCCGGCAAGAATTACCGAACCAGCGGTTGGCGCCTGAACGTGGGCGTCCGGTAGCCAAGTGTGGAACGGGAACAACGGGACTTTTATGGCAAAAGCGAGCGCGAACGCCCCGAATAACCAAAGTTGAGGCTCGTACGGTATCGGCATTTGCATGATGCGCAGAAGATCGAATGAATATTCGCCACTGAAAGCGTGATAGGTAAAGTACAGATACAGAATGGCGACCAGCATCAAGAGCGATCCGAACATGGTGAAGAGCACAAATTTGATCGCGGCGTACATCCGGCGCGGCCCACCCCACAGTCCGATGATGAAATACATCGGGATCAGCATGACCTCCCAGAAAACGTAAAACAAGAACAGATCAAGAGCGCAGAATGTCCCGATCATGCCGGTAGTCAGAAGAAGCATCGAGGCAAAGTACCCCTTCACGCTGTGGGTAACCGAACGCCAGGAGGCAATGATACACAGAACTGTCAGCACGGTGGTTAGCACTATCAGTAACAGCGAGATGCCGTCGATGCCGAGATGATAGTTGATTCCGAACGAACTAACCCACGGGAGATTGACTTCCAGTTGCATCCCCGAAGCGACAACGTCGAATTGCGCCCAGACAAAGAACGATGCGATCATGGTAATAAGCGCAATCAATAGCGACACCATCTTTATGGCGCTGTGAGAACCTGATGGCACAAGCATCAAAAGGAAAATCCCGACTACAGGCAGGAAAATAACGAGACTTAACAGGTCAATTCCCATTTCCCACCCATCCTGCCATATAAGCAAGTAAGACCAACACACCCAAGAGAAAGACCGTGGCGTAACTACGCACCCGACCGGTCTGAAGGAGTTTGAATGTTTCGCTGATTTCGCGCCAGACAATCGCAAGACCATTTAAGAGGCCGTCGATTATCAGGACGTCGACTATTTTCCACAGGAAGACCGAGAATCCGACGATTGGCCGGATGACCAGCGCACCGTAGGCCTCGTCGACATAATACTTGTTGAGCAAAACTCTTTTGGCGCCTTCAAATTTGCCGGCCAAACGGGACATCGCCTGCGGATTAGATTTGTAGAAGTACCGCGCCAGATAAATTGCAACAAGCACTAAGGCAACTGACAGAATCATCAGTGTCCACTCAAGCCCGGTATCTCCCGAGCCGGAAAGACGCGCATGCTCCATTTCGATTGCGCCGCCGGCGAAAACAGGCGCCAGCCATTCTTCAAAGTAATTTGTGCCGCCGAGAATGTGCGGTATCCCGACATATCCGCCGACAACTGACAGCGTCGCCAATATCATGAGTGGCACGGTCATCGAATACGGCGATTCGTGGATATGGTTCTTGGTGTGGTCATCCATTCGTTCGGAGCCGTGGAATGTCAAATAGACCGCCCGGAACATATAGAATGCCGTCAATCCGGCGGTGACAAAGCCAATCAGCCAGAGGAGCATGTGGCCGTGCGTAGACGAAAACGATTTCCACAGAATCTCATCTTTGGAGAAGAATCCGGCCAATCCGGGAATACCGGAGATGGCGAGGGTGGCTATGAGAAAAGTCCGATAAGTAATCGGTAAGTGATTTTTGAGTCCGCCCATTTTGCGCATGTCCTGTTCGTTGGACATGGCGTGAATGACCGATCCGGCGCCCAAAAAGAGTAGCGCTTTGAAAAAGGCATGGGTCATAAGGTGGAAAATGCCGGCTGTGAACGAGGCTACACCGCAGGCGAGGAACATATATCCAAGCTGGCTGACAGTTGAATAGGCGAGCACACGCTTGATATCGTTTTGGGCAAGGCCGATAGTGGCGGCAAAAAGGGCGGTGCATCCACCGATCACAGCCACAACCATGAGAGCATCCGGGGCCATTACAAATAAGACACTCGACCGCGCGATCATGTAGACACCAGCGGTCACCATAGTGGCGGCGTGGATCAGCGCCGAGACAGGCGTGGGGCCTTCCATAGCGTCGGGGAGCCAGACATAGAGCGGAATCTGCGCCGACTTGCCGGTTGCACCTGTGAAGAGCAAAAGACAGGCGGCGGTGATCAGGCCGCTTCCGGCGATGAAAACTGTCGGGGCGATGTGGTTAACGGTTCGGAAATCAAGCGACCCGGTCTGCCAGAAGATGATAAACATGCCCAGCAGAAATCCGAAATCGCCGATGCGATTCACGATGAAGGCTTTCTTGCCGGCGTCGGAAGCCGATTTCTTTTCAAACCAGAAGCCGATCAATAGATACGAACACAGCCCTACTCCCTCCCATCCGACAAACATGAGAAGGAAGTTGTTGGCCAGTACGAGAGTCAGCATTGAGAAAGTGAATAAATTCAGATAGGCGAAATAGCGGCCATATCCGTGATCGTGCGACATGTATCCGGTCGAATAAACATGAATCAGAAAACCGACACCGGTCACGACCAAAATCATCACCGCCGAAAGCGGGTCCAAAAGGAAAGCGAAACTGACATTGAAATCACCCGACGGAATCCACGTGAACAGAACCTGTTCTATGATTCTGTTGTCGGGCGACATCCCCTTCAGTTGGAAGAAGAAATAAAGCGATAACAGGAACGATAGACCGATCGAGGCGCAACCGACAATTGATACAAGTGTTTTGGGCAGGCGGCCCAGAAAGAGGCCGTTGATCAGAAACCCGATAAGGGGCAGTACCGGAATCAAAAAGAGGTATTCAGACATACTGCGCCGCTACCACTTCATCAGGCTTAAGCGATCGATATTAATCGTATCGCGGTTTCGGTAAATAGTAATGATCATCGCCAGTCCGACCGCCGCTTCCGCCGCGGCCACCGTGAGCACTAAAAAGACCATGACATGGCCGTCGACAACGCCCACTGCTTTGGAAAATGCAATAAGCGCCAGATTGGCGGCGTTGAGCATTAATTCAACGGACATGAAAAGCAAAATCATGTTGCGCGAGATAAGCACACCGGTGGCGCCGATGCCGAAGAGAATGACTGCCAAGGCAAGATACGCCACAACCGGGACCATGCTTACCTTCCCACTTTCTGCGAGGTTTCGCGCATGCCCGATTCGCTCGTAGTGTCGGGAGTCTCGTCTTCATGTTCATCTTTGCTCGCCATCACCACGGCACCCACAACCGCCACCAGCAACAACACACCGGTGAGTTGGAACGGATACATGTACTTTGTATACAGCAGTGTGGCCACTTGCTTAACTGCGCCGAAATCAGTCATTTGAGGCTGAGCCATGAAACCGTCGGCGATGGTCGGCATGAAGACACTCTTCACCGCCAGGACCAGTTCGGCAATCAACAGAACCGTGATGACCAGCTTACTGACTGTTCGCATTGGATGCGGCGGAATGCCGAGGTCCTCCCGGCCCCGGAGATTCAGGAGCATGATGACAAACAGAAAGAGCACCATGATGGCGCCGGCATAGACAATCACCAGAATCGCGCCAAGAAAGAGTGCGCCGAGCTGGACATAACAGACAGCCTGGGCGACCAGTGATAATATGAGATACATCACCGACGCAACCGGGTTCTTCTGAGCGATCATCATGACCGCGCCGAAAACCGCCACCAGCGCAGAGAAGAAAAATATGATCAGGTCGCCAGACATATACTCTTATTTTGCCGACGGCACACCGTAGACGCGGCGCACACGGCGAATAATTTCCTTAAAGGGATTGTCGCGACGGGGGTGCTTCACCAGCATGTCTTCTTTGGTCCAGATGAACGAATTACGGGTGTCGGCCGAAAATTCGTATTCCTGTCCCATAAAGATCGCTTCCTCGGGGCAGGCTTCTTCGCAGAACCCGCAGAAGATGCACCGGAGCAGATTGATCTCGTACACCTTCGCTTTGCGTTCCCCGTTGGTAGTTTCTTCCGGTTCCATATAGATAGCGTCGGCCGGACAAGCGGCGGCACATAAACCACAGCACACACATCGCTCCGAGCCGTCATCGTAGCGTTCCAGAAAATGCCGACCGCGATACCTTGGGAACATCGGTTTCTTCTGATCCGGGTACTGCAGAGTAACCGGTTTCTTGAAGAAGTACCGGATGGTTACCAAGAAACCCTGCGGCATCTTAACAAAGACATTGATGATCGCCCTGAATATTTCTTTCATCTTGTCCTGCCTCTCAACCTTTCCACAGTACGAAAAAGGCGGTAACGACCGTGTTAGCCAGCGCCAGCGGGAAGAGTACTTTCCAGCCGAAGTTCATGAGCTGGTCGTAGCGAAGCCGTGGGAATGTCGCCCGGAGCCAGATATAAAAGAACATAAAGCAAAAGACTTTGATAAAGAACCAGACAAACGGCGGCAGGAACGGCCCCTGCCATCCGCCCAGAAAGATAGTGGTGCCGACACAAGCGACCGCGATCATGTTGGCGTATTCGCCGATGAAAAACATAGAGAAGCGCATCGAGGAATATTCGGTGTGATAACCGCCGACCAGTTCCGATTCGGCTTCGGGCAGATCAAACGGCGCTCGATTGGTTTCGGCGATCGCGCAGGTCAGGTACAAAAGAAATCCGAACGGCTGTTTGAAAATGAACCAGTGCAGAATCGAATCCTGTTGGGCGACCAGTTCGCGCATGGAAAGGGTGTTGGCAATCAGGATCACGCCGATGATCGAAAGGCCGTAACTGAGTTCATATGAGATCATCTGCGCGGAAGAGCGAATTCCTCCAAGCAGAGAATACTTGGATCCCGAGGACCACCCGGCCAGACAGATGCCGTAGACGCCGAGCGATGTTACCGCAAAGATATACACTACGCCAATATTCAGATCGGACAAGACTCCGGTTACCGGCGTTCCCAAGAGGGTGAAATCGTTTGTGAACGGCACCACGGCAAACGCCAACAGCGACGGCACAAAGGCGAGGATCGGGGCGATGGCATAGGTGATCCGTTCGACTCCGGCCGGGACAATATCTTCTTTGAAGATCAGCTTGAGACCGTCGGCGAGAGGTGTCAACAGGCCGAATGGTCCGGCGGTGTTCGGTCCGACGCGATTCTGCAAAAAGGCCAGCACACGGCGCTCCATGAGAGTCGCATAGGCGCATCCGGTGAGAACCGCCACCACGACGACTACAACTTTGACTGCGCTTATGAGGGCAACTTCGAGCATGATCAGTCGCTTACCTTTGTCAGTTTCACCCGATCTGTCCGAACTTTGCGCGACAAGAGCCCATTAACAGGCGCTGAAGAAAAATTCCGTGGCACAAAGACGACATCATTGTCAATATGGTCCGACAGTCGTACCGGCACAATAATTTTCCCGCTTGGCGATTCAATTCGCACCGAACCACCATGTTTGACACCGATGCGCGAGGCCAAGTCAGGCGAAATTTCGGCATACGCCTCACCGCAGAATGCGGCCAGAGAATGCGACTTTTCGGTGAGATGACCACAGTGATGGGGATCGTCGCCGACAAAGAGTGCAACAGGATAATCTCCGGTGATTGGCTCGGGCGAAGACTTCACTTCAACAAGAGCGCTCGGCAATGCGGGAGTCGATTTGAGGGCAAGCAGGCGGGTGATCTCGGCGTTGTTGGCGCCGGTAGTCTGCTCGATCGGGGCCTTGCACAAATCAGATAACTCGGAGATAATCTGGTGTCCGGGGCGG
Organism: uncultured Ignavibacteriales bacterium; assembly: GCA_964571235.1. Classification (GTDB taxonomy): domain Bacteria; phylum Zixibacteria; class MSB-5A5; order GN15; family FEB-12; genus JACRAV01. The sequence continues at coordinate 114,877 of CAZNAI010000010.1, forward strand.
GATTCATGCTGGGGTTTTATTGCCTGACCGGCGTGCTGGAGACGACCTTCCAAATTGACATAGTCGCCCGGATATTCGGCCCAACCGGATAGCGGTAGTACGACATCGGCCAGTTGAGTGGTCGCGGTTTCAAACAAGTCGCACACGACCAAAAAGTCGAGCCGCTCAAGACCGTCCTGGGCAAATTGGCGGTCGGGGTACATGCCGACCGGATTAACGCCCAAGAGGACCATAGCATCGAGTTCTTCTTTCTTGGCGGCGTTGAGCATGGCATCGGCATTGAGCGCCGAGGTTTCGGGGTAGTGTCCCCAGATATTTTTTAGTTCGCCAGTCAACTTCGGCGAGTTGTGCGACGACAATCCCAGCTTTCCCGCGCCAATTGAATTAGAGTATCGCGCCAGAATCGCAATCTGGCCCTTCTTCTGAATTCCAAACAAAAGACTCAGATTACAGATGGCTGATGCGATGGATTCGCGGGCGAGCGAACGAGTGACCAATTCGCCGGCGAAGAAAGTAACCTTTTTGCCTTCGGCCAACGCACGCGCAACGGCCTGAATTTCGGCCAAATCAACGCCGCAGGCACTTGCGGCTGATGAGGCCGATGTGAATGCCGATTTGCGCTTGAAGTCTTCAGTGTCGACACCGGAGACCGTCCCCGACTCTATCGCCGCCAGGCAAATCGCGGCAAGGAATGCCTCTTCGGTTCCGGGTGAATATACCAGTTCAAGGGAAGAAATATCCGAGGCTTTGGTCGAGTACGGATTGAGCAAGAAAACCCGCGAGCGATTGAATGTAACCGCTTTGCGCATCCGAAGATACTCGTTGGGGTGCTCGCGATGCAGATCAGTGCCAAACGCCACAATCACGTCGGACGAATCAATGTCGGAAATCGAAAACGGCTGAGATGCGACAGTATCATACATAGAGCCAGACGCGACCGGGAGGCGGCGGTACTCGCTTCGGAAATCAACGTTGTTGGTTTCAAGCGACAGGCGCATGAATTTGTTGAAGGCGTAGAGCGTCGCGTTGTCCAGCATTGGCGAGATCAGCCCGCCCAGGCAGACACTTCCCTTTTGGTCGCGAATATTGGTCAAACGACTGGCGACCAGTTCCAGCGCTTCGTCCCAGGTCGCCGGTACCTGCTTTCCGTTTTTCTTAATGAGCGGCGTTTTAAGGCGATCGGGCGAGTGGGTGATCTGGTAGCCGTAACGGGTGACATCGGCAATCCAGCCGTCGTCGATTGAGTCGTTGCGCCGGCCGGTGGCGCGGAAGATCGTATTCTGATGCTTCTCTTTGTACAGCGTGATGTTCGAACCGGAACTTGAGAATGGGCAGACCGACTGGACTTGCTGAGTCAGCCAGACGCGGATTTTGTATCGCCAGTCGGAATTGGTGAGCGCCCCGACCGGGCAGATTTCCACGAGATTTCCTGAAAATGGGTTGTCTACCAGTTGACCCGGGGCGGAATTGATTTCGGTGTGGTTGCCGCGCTCGAAGGCACCAAGATCGTATTCGCCGAAGGCCTCTTTGTTTGCTCGAACGCACTTGTAGCAAAGAATGCACCGGTTGCGATTGAGCATGATCTCCGGGCCGATTTTGATGTCGTCGAAGGTGGTGCCGACGTTGTCTTCGATCTTGCGCAGTTTGTTAAACTCAAAGCGCGAGTCATCGTAGCCGTGGGCAAAGGTCAGGTTTTGCAGGTCGCACTCTCCCCCTTTGTCGCAGGTGGGGCAGTCGAGCGGGTGGTTCAGGAGTGTAAATTCGATCACCGCTTTACGACCCTGTTTGACTTTGTCGGAGTTGGTAAAGACCACCATGCCGTTGGTGCACTCAGTGGCGCAGGAGACCTGGAGCTTGGGCATCTTTTCGATTTCGACATAACACATCCGGCAGGCGCCGACCGGTTTGAGTTTGGGATGCCAGCAGAAAAATGGAATGTCGATTCCCATGCCAAGCGCCGCCTGAAGGACAGTAGTGCCCTTGGCGACAGTCGCGGTGCGGCCGTCGATGGTAAACGTGACCGTTTCCACTGCCTGCACGGAATCTGTTTTCACTGGTTCTGACACGTCATCATCCTATTTGAATTCAAAACGGGTCTTTACCTGACACCGGTGATTGTCGATATGATACTGCCACTCGTCGCGGTAGAGCCGGATAGCCGACTGAATCGGCATGACGGCGGCGTCGCCGAGCGGGCAGATTGTGCGGCCGAGAATGTTCGAGCAGACCTCGTCCATTTTTTCCAGGTCACCGGGTTTGCCGTGGCCGTCTTCGATATTTTGAATGATCTGATGTAGCCAGGCGGTTCCCTCTCGGCAGGGAGTGCACTTGCCGCACGATTCGTGATGGAAGAACTGGATGAGTTTGAGCAAAACCCAGACGATACAGGTGTCTTCGTTGAACACGATCACCGCGCCGGAACCGAGCATGGAACCTTTGGCGGTCAGTGATTCATAGTCCAGAGGGACATCGATCATGTCGGGAGTTAGAAATGGAGTCGAGGCTCCTCCGGGGATAACGCCTTTTAGCTTCTTGTCTCCGAGCATCCCGTTGCCGTACTGCGGATCGAAGATCAACTTCTTCAAACTGAAGCCAAGCTCAACTTCGTAATTCCCGGGCCTCTTTACATGGCCGGACAAACTAAACAACTTGGTTCCGGCTGATTTTTCCGTGCCGAGTTTACGGTACCATTCGGCGCCGTTGTTGATGATGTGTGGCACGGTGGCAAGCGTCTCGACGTTGTTCACGATCGTCGGGCAGGCGTACAAACCCTCGATAGCGGGAAATGGCGGCCGAATGCGCGACATCCCGCGCTCACCTTCGAGCGAGTTGAGAAGCGCGGTCTCTTCGCCGCAGATGTATGCGCCGCCTCCGCTGTGAACTATTAAATCAAGATCGTACCCACTGCCGTAGATATTTTTGCCGAGATGCCCTTTGGCATACGATTCTTTCGCCGCCGCTTCCATCCGGTCGATGCTGTGATTGAATTCGCCCCGAATATAGATGAACATAGTGTGACAACCAATGGCATACGCGGCAATCGCCATCCCTTCGATGGTAGCATGCGGATCACGCTCCATTAGGACGCGGTCTTTGCAGGTGCCGGGTTCGGACTCGTCGGCGTTGCAGACCAAGTATCTCGGCTTGGGTGAGCCCTTCGGAACAAATCCCCATTTGAGACCGGTGGGGAAACCGGCGCCGCCGCGTCCGCGAAGTCCGGCGTTTTTCACTGTCTCGGCCACTTTTTCCGGCGGGATTCCGGCCAGCACCTTGCGCCAGGCGGAGTACCCGCCATGCTTTTCGTAGGTGTCGACGTGAATCTGATTGGGGTCCTCAACATACTTGAAGAGATGCAACTTCTCGTTCTTGGCCGCTTCAGCCGCGTTGGTGATGACGGGCGAATAGAAACTCATTTGCGCACCCTCAACTCGGCCAGAATGCTGTCAACTTTCGCCGGGGTCAAATTTTCGTAGAAATCCTGATTGATCTGCATCATCGGCGCGGTGGCACAGGAACCGAGACATTCGACTGAAATAAGTGTGAACAGGTTGTCCTTGGTGGTCTCCCCTTTTTTGATCTGGAGTTTTTGTTCCAGATACTCGACCAGACTATCAGCGCCCATAAGTGCACACGAAATGTTGTGGCAGACCTGAATCAGATATTTGCCGACCGGCGCTTTGGGGAACATGGTATAGAATGTCGCGGCCTCAGCAATTTCGACATAGGGGACATTGATTACTTTGGAGATTTCGCGGTAAATGTCATCATTGAGATGCCCTACTTGGCGATAGGCAATAGTCAATGCCGGAAGTACAGCCGATTTGTGGTGCGGGTATTTGCCAGCCCGCTCTTTCATTTCGCGAACTGATTCAGCGGTCAGAATCATCGGTCGACCTCTCCCAGTACGATATCGATTGATCCGATCGCGCAGACGACGTCGGACATGAGCCGTCCCTCGCATAGCGCCGGCAGACATGCCAGATTTATGAACGACGGGGGCCTGACACGAATGCGGCGCGGCATGTTTGTGCCATCGCCGGTGACAAAAAATCCAAGCTCGCCCTTGGGGCCTTCGATTGCCTGATAGACCGAGCCTAGGGGCGCAGTGAATCCCTCGGTGATTAGCTTGAAGTGGAAAATCATCGATTCCATCTTGTGGAGTACATCTTCTTTGGGCGGCAGTACAATTCCGGGCAGATGGGCGCGATACGGCCCGGCGGGCATACCTTCAAGCGACTGGCGGATGATGCGTAGTGATTGACGGATTTCTTCAAGCCGAAGTTTATACCGGTCGTAGGCATCGCCATTTTCGCCGATTGGAATATCAAAGTCAAATTTCTCGTATCCAGAGTATGGAAACGCCTTGCGCGTGTCGTGTTTGACGCCCGAGCCACGGAGCATCGGCCCGGTGAGCGACCAATTGATAGCGTCCTCGGCCGAAATCACTGCCACACCTTTGGTGCGACTGATGAATATCTGGTTGTTGGTCAACAGCGTTTCGTACTCTTCCAGTCGCTGGGGGATGACCTTGAGCACTTTGCGAACCCGTTCTTCGAAATCGGACGGGAGATCATGCGATAATCCCCCGATGCGAATGTACGAGGTCATCATCCGCTGGCCGCCGCAGGCCTCGTAGATATCGATAATCAGCTCGCGTTCACGGAATGCATACAGCACCATCGACATCGCCCCCAAATCGAGGGCATGAGTGCCGAGCCAGACCAGATGTGAGGCTATGCGCGATAATTCAGCTAAGCAGACACGCGCGTATTTGACTTTCTCGGGGACTTCGACATCAAGCAGTCTCTCCACTGCGAGGCAATAACCCAAATTGTTCGACATCGGCGCGAGATAATCCATCCGATCAGTACACGGGAGGGCCTTGTAATAGAGCTTGGATTCCATCGTTTTTTCGATACCGGTATGCAAATACCCGATAATCGGACGCGCCTTGATGACCGTCTCCCCTTCCACTTCAAGCTCGACCCGCAATACGCCGTGGGTCGACGGATGCTGTGGCCCCATGTTGATGTTCATCGTGCGATTTTCGGTCGTCACTTGATCACCTCGGGGGGAAGGTCCTTGTTGAAATTGAAATGCGGGACTTCGTAGGTAAGCGGGAAATCGCGGCGGAGGGGGAATCCTTCGAGTTCGTCTGGAGTCAGAATCTTTGTCAGGTCCGGATGTCCGGTGAAGACTATTCCAAAGAGGTCAAAGACCTCGCGCTCAAGCCAATTGGCGCCGTTCCACAGCGGCGTGAGCGAGGCAATTTCCGGCTTGTCGGCCGGGAGCTGGGCTTTGAGAAAAAAGCGATACTTGTTTGTAATCGAAACGAAGTTGTAGACGACTTCAAAGCGGCCGGAGTCGGCCATCGGATGTTCCAGCCAGTCGACACACGTAATATCCGCTAACATTTTGACATCGAGTTCCAGTGAATCCAGAAGTGATTCACAGATAGGCAAAAGAAAGAGCGGCCGGATGTAGAACGATTGCTGATCACGGAAGTTGTCCTCGCGGACAATCGCCTCGCCAAAACGGGACGAAAGAAACTCTCTGACTTTCAACTGCATGTCGGGCGTGCTAAGTTCCATTTTTCACAAGCGTCAGTTAAGTATCGCGCCTCATCCCTGCGGGGCTATCCCCTATGCGATCTTGGTTCCCCACTCTTCGTGGCGGTCCTTAAGCGATTCCTTCATTACTTTTTCGTGGAGCTTGACAATCCCGTCGATCAACTGTTCGGGGCGCGGCGGACAACCGGGGACATACATATCAACCGGTACAATCCGGTCCACACCCTGCAAGATTGCGTAGTTGTTAAACACGCCGCCACATGAGGCGCAAGCGCCCATCGATATCACCCATTTGGGGTTCGGCATCTGATCGTAGAGCGTGCGCAGGACTGGCGCCATTTTCATTGAGACCCGTCCGGCGACAATCATCAGGTCGGCCTGACGCGGCGACGGCCGCATGACTTCCATGCCGAGGCGCGACAAATCAAAGTGCGGCGAAAAAGTCGAGATCATCTCGATCGCGCAACAGGCCAGCCCGAACCCAAACGGCCACATCGACCGCTTGCGCGACCAATTGACCATTTTGTCGAGCGTAGTCAGGATTATTGAATCAGGGATTTTTTCCTCTAACCCCATTTCAACGCTCCTCGAGAAAGTTCATAGATATATCCAATCAAGATAATCAGGACAAAAACCATCATCATCCAGAAACCGTACATGCCAAGATCGCGTGCGACCACTGCCCATGGCAGTAGGAATACAAGCTCTATATCAAAGAGTACAAACGAAATAGCCACCATATAGAACTTGACCGGCACGCGTTCACCAGTTGATCCGACCGGGTCGACGCCGCATTCGTAAGCTTGAAACTTCTTGCCAAGTCGTGTGCGACGGCCGATGAGAATCGATAATCCTGACAAAAGGATAGCGATTCCGGCGGCGACAATCACAAGGGCGAGAATCGGAAAGAAGGTTTCAAACATGGCGTAAGATCAACTAATCCAATCTACTAACAAAACATATTTTTTGACTTGGGGGAATCTGAAAAAAAGTAGGAGTAAAGTCAACTCTTTTTGAGAAATAAATCACAAGGGGGGTGTATTCCAGGGAGCCCCAAGCCTGTTCTCGTCGTCGCATCATTTCTCCGGACTCTCTTGTTACGATGCGTCAGTCTCGGAGGTCAAACCCCCTGCCCCGGAGGGGTCGAGTGATTTTATCATGCCTGCACCTCATGTCATACCGGCGAATGCCGGTATCCAGTCTTAGCTTTTCTCTCAAATCAAGAGCTACCGCACTCCCACATGAATTGGAAGAAGAACAATTATACAAGACTGGGCCCCGACCTTCGTCGGGGTGACAGGATAGCTGGCTGAGGCAAGTTGACCTGGCCTAATGGTCATGGCCCCGAAATTGTCATACCGGCGGAGGCCGGTATCCAGTCTTATTCCTTCCTCCCCAATTAGGGAAGGATCGTAACATACAAGTCAGCCCACTCGGGATTGGCCTGCTCGATCAGCCGCAACTTCCATCGTCGCTTCCATTCCTTGATTTGCTTCTCTCTTTGAATAGCGGACATAACGTCTTCGGTCGCGTCAAACCAAACAAGTATCTTGCACCCATATCGCCTGGTGAATCCGTCGAAAACGCCTTCTTTGTGTTGCCACACGCGTTTGACCAAATCGTCGGTAACGCCAACGTAAATTGTCCCGTTCCGTCGGCTTGCCATGATGTAGACATAGTACATAAACACGATAAGACTGGACCCCGACCTTCGTCGGGGTGACAGAAGGGGCGGGGTGATACTCTCGTCGCTGAAATCTATGATCGTGCACTGACAACTACTGTCAGTCGATTTTGACATTCTTCAACATCTAATCGACCGTAACCGTCACTCCATCCGCCACCGATATTTGCGTCAGCATCGGCTCCAGAATATCACGCACAAAGGGGCCGTAGGCGGTGGATTTGCCGAAGAAGACGACTCTACCCTCTTTCGGTTTCACTGCCACCCAGCCGCCGCCGTGGAGTTTGACTGAATCGTCGCGAATCGCCAAATGCGCCGGGCGCGAAATCCATTCGTGAGAAATACCATTGTCCTGGCAGAATTTCGCTAATAGGTCGGCGTGGTAGCCGTAGACGTTGATGCTTCCCATCACCAGATGCACAACACCGTTTCGTTCAACGAGCATGAATTTGCCCTGGCGTTCTTGGGCCGACGGATGGGTGAGCGATTGCTCGGATAAGAGGCCGTTGTAGTCGAGGAGGTGGAAAGTCATAGCTAATCAGATCAGAGTGATTGCTTCGGTCCCGCTTGCCGCTACCGCGGCGCGTGACGCTCGCAATGACGTGTTTTCGGCGTCTCGATGACAAATATCTACAGATGGCGGGTTCAAAGAAGAACCCGCCCTACGGGAAGAAAAAATCAACGTGTCACCCGGATGTGATTGGTGAAGATCCAGCCCCGTTTACCGCGCCAGGCCTCAAGGCGGTAGACACCCGGTTCGGTTATTGGGAATTCGATACTTCGGCCGGATTTTTCAAAGACGGTCGAGCCGTCTTTGACAATTACGACTCGTGCGCTTTGCGGAAGTTGTGCCCGAAACACGGTCTGTGAGGCCAGCGCTATGCTCTCCCCCATTCCGGCACGAGCATTTTTGTTTTCGGCCCAGAAATCAAAACCGGTGGTGTCTCCCCATCGCAAATTGGCGCCGTAGCACCGGCAATTGCGGAGGGCGGAATACAATTTCTTGGCCGCAGTTTTGAAATCTTTTGAGAGCGGCTCATCGAAGATGACCACAGTGCGGAGCGACTTGAAATGCACTTTGTACGGAAAAATCCGAACAGTGAACGGCCCGAGGCGGATCGGGAAAGCGTGGGCGTCGACAGCGGTGATCCCGACACATTTTTGCACAGCGGATAGGTCGTCCCATTTTTTCCGAACACGATCGGTCGGCGAGACCATCGATTTGCGCGGCGAAAAGGCCATCAGGATTTTGTTGGCGGGTGTCAGGCGCTCCATCCACTCGGACATCTGGTTCCAAATTTCGAGTCCGTCGAAACCGGTCGCATGCCAGTCATTCCACGGATACGGCGGGTAGTTGGGCATGATGTCGCGAATTTCGTCCGGGTGCGCGATGATTCCCAAGGCGCCGTCTTGGGCGGCTGAGGCGACATATTCAACCGGCGTCATTTCGCGTGGATAGACACCGGGTGAATCGAAAATTAGATAATGGTGAATATCGGCGGTGTCGTTGTGTTCGTATCCGATAACGACAAGAGTGTCACCGTACCAGCCCTCTTTGCCGTTGTCGCGGTTGTTCATATTCATGTGGTCGGTGACCATCATGTAATCCAGCCCCGATTGCTGACCGATTGCGGCAAGTTCCTCAAGCGTGACGGTGCCGTCCGATTCAGTTGTGTGCATATGAATCGCGCCGGAGTAGTGGTATTTGCCGTTTACTTCAATCATCGTGTTTACTCAAGGTGTGCGGGACTTTGCGGAAGATAATCAATCCAATCAGCATCAGCACCGCCAAAGACAACACTCCTGCTTTATACGGCAATTGCCCGGCGTGAGCCGAATCGATATTGCAGGTGTTCAGTGCCCATTCCCCAAGCGGTCGGTTTGGTTGAAACAAATAGACCACACTGGTCCACACCAGCGGCCCTACTATCGCGGCGGCTCGACCGGAAAGCGCAAACAGTCCGAAAAATCTGCCGAGTTCGTTGTGGGGGACCAGTTCGGCCAAAAGCGGGCGCGAGGTTGTCCACAAACCGCCCAAGAGAATCCCGACCACGGAACCGAGTATCCAGACTACAGTCATCGAGTCAGTAAAGACGAACGCGAGAAGCGCTATTATCCAACCGACGACATCGATCATCATCAGGTTTTTGAGCGACCACCGCTCGGCAATCCTGCCAAAGACGAATGCGCCAACCATCGCGCTGGCTGTTGAGATAATGAGAAATGTCGTAATCTGGCTGTCGCTCAAGCTGAGCACGACAGCACAATAGATACCAATATTCAGGATAACCGTTGTGACGGCGTCTTCGATAAAGTAATCGGCTATGAGAAAACGCAGTACGCCGGGGTATTTGCGGGTCTGACGGATCCCGTCCCAGACATCGCGATACGCTTGTGCAAACGATATTTTCTTTTTCAGATGCGCGGATGATTCCCTGACCCATAAGTAAAGCGGGATAGAGAAAAGCAAAAAGAGCGCCGCGGTCGGAAGAAAAGCGCCGACCTTGCCAAATCCGTCAAAACCGAAGCTTAACCCGAATATTGAACCCGATACAAACGGAAGGACCATGAACATGCCAAGGATCGAACCCACATACCCAAGCGATACGCCGATCCCGGAGATATAGCGCGCCTGCTTTCCCTCCGAGACTGAATACAAGAGCGCATTATAAAACGGCTGGCCGGCTTCGTAGCAGAACTGCGCGATCATGAAAAGCCCTAAGGTGATGAAGGCCATTGAAGCCGGCACGATGCTCATCGCGCCGACTGCGATACAGCAGGTCACGGTAAAGAGCATCACGAACAATTTCTTCTTGGTCGAATGATCGGACAAAGCGCCGAGCGCAGGGAGTACAAGCGCGGCAATGGCCATCGCAATCGAAAAGGGAATATCGAAATACCGGTCGTCCAGTTTGAGGTCTTCAATCAGGTATCGCTTAAGATAGAGCGACACAATATTCATAGAGTAGATGGTATTGGCAAAGTCGTACAGCGACCAGCCGATAACATCACGCCGCCAGACAGATTTCAAGTCAGAACGGTTCACAATCCCAACTTGTCAGAAATGCGTAGCATGCCGTCGCGGACGAGCAGAAGAAAATCAGGGAGCGACAGTCCAAGATTAGAACAGGCGGCCATATTGTCGCGGGTCGCGCCGGCGGCAAAGCGCTTTTCATCGAAACGCCTCAGCATGAAGTCGGCGTCGATATTGACCAGTTTCTTGGTTGGGTGCATCAGCGCACAGGCGACAACAAAACCGGTGGTCGGATCGACAGAATACAGCGCCCAATCCAGGCGCGACTTGCACGGAACGTGCCCCGGATGCGCATGGATGGCGTAGAGAGCATCGGCGGGAAGTTGATACTCGGTCAGCCACTCGGCTGTCAGATAGGTGTGACGCGGCGCGTCGTCTTTGGTTTCGTTGTAATCCAGATCATGTAGAAGTCCTACCAGCCCCCAATAGTCGGGGTCTTCGCCGAGATGTTCAGCGAGTCGCCGCATCCCGGCCTCGACTGATAGAATGTGTTTGAGCAGATTGTTAACGCCAATTTTCGATTCAACCAATTGATAGGCGGTTTCTCGGGAGAGCGTGGCAGTCATAGATAGAATATGCCGGGGCGGCCCGAGCAAGTCAAGATTGACAGGAGGTATCTACAATTGATCGATTAGTTGATAAATTTCCAGGTGAAGCCGTACGAGATAAACCGACCGTTGAGATAGAGTCCGTCGCGCGATTGATAATCGACGCTCGTGATATTGTGGAAATCGTAGTTGAATCGGAACGGTCCCATTTCAAATGAGAACCGGGCGCTGGCGGTCACCTGATCGCCCAAGTTGGGCACGACATATCCGGTGTATTTGCCAATGTATGCAAGCTCACCGTAGGCGTAAAAATGCACGAGTTTTGGTTTCCAGAACCAATGCAGTTCCATTCCCGAATGTGCAACTATATCGGGCGCGTAATACTGTGGCCGATTGTCGTTGCGCGTCAGATGCTGATATCCAGCGCCGGCGTTGAATCGGGCCAAATCGCTTACGCGAAACCTGACTGTACCGGCAATATCATAAAATGTCAGGTCGACGTTTTCCGGCGTCTGAACAACCGTGTCGTTGGCTGAATACCGCACCCAGTCGACAGCGTCATTGATCTTCCCCCCAGCTATGCTCACGCCCAGTGCGTTATCGATTGAGCCGTACTCGGCGTAGCCGCTTAGGATCATCTGCTTTTCAGATTTCAGCGCGGCGTTGCCGCTATCGCTGTAAATTCCTCCGGACCGAAACGATGAAATTGTGTACGGCAGAAAAAGCTGATGCTGGCTTGGCGCATGTTGCAAATACCCCGCTGACAGATGCAAAAATGAGTGTTGTGTCTCACGCATTGTGGTAAGCAAGGCATACGGAAGAGTTTTGAAGTCCTTGGTGTACCGGGTACCGATAGTTGTCCCAGTCGACCACCCGCCCATTCGCCGTAGAGCTGATAGGGACAGGTCGCCGGTCGTGCGGTTTTTCTTTCCCAGCGAATACCCGTACCGCTGAGTTTCAAGCTGTGCATTGCCGCGAAAGACCGTACTACCCGCCGACCATTCCTTCCTCGCGAAACCTGTGTGGGTGATCTGTTCAAACCATTGGCGATACTTTAAGTCCATGTGCGATCCCTGGCTGGCGTGGCGATACCCCAGTTCCAGCCGCGAAGTCCGGGCGGTATCGAATTTCATGTACGACACTTCGAGGTGCCGCTCAAACCGGTATCGCGCAATGGTCCCGAAAAAATCGTCTGAATCGACCGAGACATTGCCGTCGCGGGTGTACAACCAGCCGCTTGTGGAAATCGCCGAATGAGTGCCGACTGGAGAGTAGAAAGTACCGTCGTAGAGGTATGAATCATCGCGGCGGGCCACAACGACGCCGTCGGTCTTGCGATACGCCACCGACAGGTCCGCACGACGGCCGTCACCAAAGAGCTTGTTCAGACGGCCGCGTGTTAGCGCGGAGCCGTAATCGCCTTTGTCAACAATGAGCGCACTCTGCGGATTGGTTGTCGCCAGCGGTTGGGGCTTGGTGATCAATGCACCTGCGACCTGATCGCCGCCGTAAAGCAATCCAATCGGGCCGGGGATCACAAACGCATTGTTATCAAGGGCGTTGGGGAGATCTTCGAAATCGACATTGCCGTCGGTTGCCGGCACATGCTCAAACAGTGTGACCGCACGTCCTCCCGGCGCCAGTGTGATTCGTCTGCCGGGGAGTCCGAACGGCGATACTGTCGTTCGCATAGAGACTTCCTGATACGGCAACGCGGAAAACTGGGGAGTAAACCGGAAGTAGTCGGCGTCAGATCGAAAGGTAAACCGGTCCGAAACTGGTTTCTGGTCATACCGAGGCGATCCAAACCAGCCGGTTACCGAATCGGAAAACGAAAATGCCGGACGGCGCCGGGCTTGGAGCTTTGCCTCATCGAGTTTTGGCTTGATGTTGCGGAATCTCGTCGGCTTGGCATTTTGCGAGGTGTCGATGAGAAGCATGGTGTCAACTGTCACCGGTTCGGCAGAGCGAGGCGATCCCTGGGCGAACAGCGTTGTTCCTGACGCGCAAAGAGCGATTACAATTCCGATGACAAATTTGCTGTTCATACTGCCAGTTTCTCTTTGTCGTATAAAAGCCGGGCCACGGGGAAAAGCAATGGGAAAATGACTGTGTTGGCGCAGAGCGCGACGAGAGTCCACGGCAATGAGGCAATGAAGCGCGGCCAGAACGGTTTAAATATCCAGGCATCGGCGCCGTTGACCGGCAGGTAATAGACGACCACGCAGATTATTCCGCACAATGCTGATACAGCGAGCGCAACCGATATTGGTTTGGTGAAGAGATCAACCAACCGGGCAAGTGCGCCGACTATTCCGCAGGTGGCGCTACCAATCAGTTGCGCCACTAGTATCGGAAGAGCGACGGGGCCGTAGGGATTGAAAAGAGACCAGATCGCGGTTCCGATAATCCCCACCAACATACCGGGGACCGCCCCCCAGAGTAAACCGGCCAGAAACATGATGAAAAATGAGACTTTGATATTCGGAAGAACCGTCAGCGACCACGATGTCACAAATACCAGCGCAGAAAAAAGAGCAATGCGAGTGACAAGGCGCAAACGCGACATCAGCGGATCAGCGCTACTTTGACTTTGCTCTCGGCCAGGAGTTTACCCTTATTCGGCGAATCCCACAGGCGGGCATAAGCCAGATAAACCCCCGACGCAACTTCTTTCCCCGCCGAATTCTTCATATCCCAGCCGGTTTCGTAGATACCGGCCGAGTGAACGCCCAGTCGGTCTTCGCCGCCAAAGCCGGCGTTGATAGATCTGACAAACTCACCCGCGACAGTGTAGACATCGATGAGCAAAACCGGGTTGGTCGAGACATTTGCATTGGCGGTGTCGTTGGCGACCTGGAAACGAAAAGTGAGCGGACTGCTCCCCATCTTTGTGACCACCGCCGGATTGGGATAGGGAGTGAGGACGGCTGAAGGGCGCACTGCAAACCCGCCACTATCAGAAATAGCATAGCCAACATTGGGAGCAGTAAAATTCAAGAATGACGCAGGTGCGACGGTTGTCGGCGTGATTGTCACAGCTATATTTTTGAATTGATTGGGATGAAAAGCGTCGACCTCGAGAAACAGAATCGAGTCGGCGGCAATCGGGCCGACCGGTACCACCAGCTTGTCGATAAAGAAGGAATCGGCGGGACTCAGGAACTGATAAATCACCGAAATAGACCATTCCACGAAGCCCGGATGCTGGAGCCCAACATAGATCGGCAGAACACTGTCACAGTCTACAAAACAGCCCGTCCGGTTCTGCATATCAGACAAGAGTAAGTACGCCGTGCCGTTATACTGGGGCCGAAAATCACCTACACCACTGAACTCCAGTAATGGGTAGTCACGAACCGTCAACATCTTGTCGAGCGGAATCACCGGGTAGTCGGGTCCCTCAGAATATCCCACGCCCGCTGGCGCGAGCCCGGCGTACTGCCCCGTAAAATAATTCCACACCGAATAGTCGTTCATCGTGGTGGCGAGTGACGCCTGATTGTTGTACGAATTCACGATCTGTTCACACGCCTGCAAGAACTGGGAACCAGAGCCGAGCGCCGCGCATCGCTCCCAGATATTTCGAATGATACTATCGGCGGCGTAGTGCTCAGATAAATACAACGCGAACGTGACCGAGCCATATGGATGCAGATCACTCCCCGATGATCCAAACGATTGCAAAGAAATAGTTGGAAACTCGAAAACAAACGGCAAATACGCATAGTAATCGTTGATGGCGTCGTAGCACTCTTCTTCCATCCAGACTGCCGACATCTCCATCCAATACTGCCTGCGCGTGCTTGAGGGGTAGCCGTCGTATTCGGTTACGTCCATGCCGAACTGAACAGCATGAAAGTACTCGTGCGCGGTGGTTACCCGAACTGCATCAAGAGGCCGAGTCACATATTTCTCGATACTCTGATAGTCGTTGTCCAGAATCAAATAGGAAGTGGCCGTCTGTGATGTCACCGATGCTTCAATGTACGTCAGTCCGTAAAACTGTGCGCTCAGGTCCTGCAAATAGATGTCGTACCGATCATCCAGGCCGATTGGATAATAGCCATCGACCGGAGGTTGGGGATATCCGAGCGAATCGATAATGTGCGTGTAGACTGAGTCGGCGATTCGAGCTACCATGACGACAAAGTCGGGGACAGTGTCTTCAAGTGTTCGCACCGTCGGCTGATAGACAGCGTGTGCGCCGGTGTCGGCATAGTGGATCAAGAACCGCCCGGCGGGTGAACCGTATGACAGCGGCAACAGCGCGATATCGGGCCGTCCGGCCGCTTGAATGCCAAGTGCCGTCATCAGCGATGGGTCGATACGATCACGGTTCTGCCAGAATTCGTTTACAATCGATGTCCCGCACTTATCGGGCGGCAACTGCTTTTGTTCGTCGGTCAGCGGCGGAGCCGGAATTTGTCCAGTGGCAATGCCGTAGCTGGTCAACAATCGTTTCTGGTCATCAAGCGCCATTGAGTCGGCCAACGCCGTAACCGCCACAAGCGACAATATCGTTACAATCGCGAGAATCTTTTTCACGACACACTCCGGTAGAGCTGGACCCGTCTTTTCATCTGGTCTATATATTCAGGAGGAATATTGATCGAACCAAGGGGGGCCTCGCGCAGGCCGCGGCCGTGGAAATCGGTGCCGCCCGACAATACCAAATTGTACTCTTTTGCGGCGAGCTTGGCTTTCCGGGTGTCCTGCGGCTTGTGTGAATAGTGCAGAGCCTCGATGCCGTCCAGCCCCATTGCGACAAGCTCCGGCAGATGGCGAAACATATCGCCGAGCGCCGGATGGGCCAGGACTGCTATCCCGCCGGCACGATGCACCAGATCGAACGCTTCTTTCGGTGCGAGCATGAATTTGGGGACGTACGCCGGCCCGCCATTGCCGATATACTTGTAAAAGGCCTCTTCGTATTGATTAGTAAGGCCGAGCGAATGCAGAGTTTGGGCGATATGGGGGCGGCCGATCACGCCGTCGAGCGCAGTTTGCTTCACATCTGCAAAGGTAATGCCCAGACCCATTTTTTGCAACCGGGTAACGATCTCCTCGCCCCGTTCACTTCGCTTGCGTTGATAAAAATCGAGCGCGTCGTTGAATTCGCGGTTCTCGGGATCGAAAAAGTAGGCAAGGATGTGAATATCGTCGTTCTCAAGACGGACTGATAATTCGGTACCGGAGATAAGTTCGGCGTCGCCGGAAACACGAAGGGCGTTCACCTCGCGCCATCCGGTGACGGTATCGTGGTCGGTAACCGAAAATACGGTGAGTTCGGCCGACCGCACTTTGGCCAGCAATTCAGCCGGCGTCAACACACCGTCGGAGTGATTGGTGTGCATGTGCAGGTCGATTTTGGATTTCATCCGAGGCGTGACTCGACATGGCGGCGGATTTCGTCGGCGACTGTAAGCGCGTGAGTACGCACAGTCTGCACCTCGCGCCGCATTCCCTCGACATACGGCTGATCTTTCAGTGTGCCCAGATTGATCCTGACGTTATATCCCGCACCTTCGACTGCGGTATGACCCATTAGTCCGGCAACGCCGGCATCGGACAGGGAATTCTGATTTCCTTTGATCGCGACAACTTTGGCCAAATGCAGGACTTCGAGAGTTGTTTTCATTACTGTGAGCGGGACTTCGGCGGCATGTTTGGTGGCGCTTTCGATTGCGGCGTCGCGGACTGCCACTTCTTCGGGAGTCGACTTGGGGAGCTTGAAGGCGTCCATGACGGCGGTAAAGGCCTTCTTGTCGTCGTCGATCAGTTTCTCAAGTTCTTTGCGAAGCACGTCGGCCCGATCACGGATGTCAGAAAGCTCGTCTTTCACTTCGGCATATTGCTTTTTCGATACGGTCAACCGGCAAACCATCGCAGTGAGCGCCGCCGCCAGCGCACCGGCTGATGCCGACACTGATCCACCGCCGGGAGCGGGTGCCGATGACGCCACTTGGTCGTAGAAACTCTCTTGCGGCGGCAGACCGAAAGTCCCCGCGGCTTTGAGTTTCTCTTCGAGCAATTGTTCTTTGGAAAAATTCTCAAGCTGGAGATAAAAGTCGGCCGACTGTAGAATTGCTTCGGTCGGCACCAGACCAACAATTTCAGATGAGGTTACGGCGACACCGTATCGTTCGGCCTCGCGCTTAATCGTCTCGAAAACGCGAAAGAGTGGCGTTTGCTGGTAGTTGGTCATGTTCATCGAGACCTGAACCTGATTCCGCTCTTTAATCTCAAAGCCAAGTGCTTTGACAAAGCGGTAACCGCCGCGAAGATTTCGCACAGAGTCGGCGATTTTGTCGGCGATCCACTTCTTGTTGGTATTGAAATAGACATTGTACGCGACCAGCGGAAAGCGCGCACCGATGGCAGTCGATCCGGACTTGAGATTCATCTTCGCCGGACCGTAGTCGGGCTTGCGACCAGCGTCCGTTTCGATACTGTCGCGAATGCCTTCGTATTCGCCCGTGCGGACGTTGGCCAAATTTTTTCTTTCGGTCTTGGTGGCGGCACTCTCGTAGAGGTAGACCGGAATATGCAATTCTTCTCCTACCCGGCGACCGAGTTGATTGGCCAGTTCGACGGCATCGTCGATAGTCATTTCCGACAGCGGTATGAACGGGCAGACATCGCAGGCCCCCATGCGCGGATGTTCCCCCTGATGGGTTCGCATGTCAATTAGCTCGGCCGCCTTCTGATACCCACGAAAGGCCGCCTCGACCGCCACATTGGGGTGGCAGACAAAAGTCACAACCGCGCGATTGTGATCGCCGTCCATTTCGCGATCGAGAAGCGAAACGCCTTCAACGGAAGTAATGGCAGAACAGATGGCGTCGATAACTTCGGCGCGACGTCCTTCCGAGAAATTCGGTACACATTCAACTAATCTACTCACAACAATTGCTCCATATACTTATCATCACAACTCGCTTATTTCGCCGAGCTGATATTGAGTCAGTTCAGCAGAAATCGAGCCAACGAGAATTTTCGATTTCATCAGGACCGGGAGGCGGAGACGGTCGTCGGTTAGCCAGACCTTAAGCGTGCCCTCGTTCTTGAACACACCCACCGACGAAGTCAATGGTTCGACGACAAGGCAATCGAAAGTGCCTGCGCCGACGGTGACTTTCTCTTTCTTGAGTACTTTGACCTCGAGGTTCACTTTCTTGCCGTCGACAAAGTTGTGGGCAAAGACCGATTCACCAACCGTGAGCTTGGCAGTGCGGATCAGGTAAAGCACCGACAGCGCATCCTGACAGTATGGTTCGACCGCGGTGGTGTCTTTGCCGTCGATCACCCGCCTGTTCTTCTGGTCGAACACCGACAATCGGTCGGCCTTATAACCTCCCTCGCGCAGATGTTTTTCAAATCGCCAGGGGAAAATGCCGACTGCATCAACGATAGTCTCGATCCGGTCTTCAACTTTGTAAAAGCTGGAAAAGAACTTGTTGGAATTGGCGCGCGAGGTTATTTGGTAACAGGGGCGCGACTCGTACTCAATCAGTTTGCCGACTTCCATAGTGGCCGTGCCGGCATTGATGAACCCGTAGTTAATATCAAATGACAGCAGTTCCCCTACGCCAAAAGCGACATTGTCAATTTCTCGTCCCAGCGCAGAGTCGACCATTGGATCGCTGGAGGTTTCGGCGGTCACACTCGATGGACCAAGCCCTAGACTGATCAGATACGACACGCCCCCCACCAGCGAAAGCAGGAAAAACGGCAAGACAAACCGCAGGAAGAATCTCTTACCCGTTCGCATGATGCTCATCAATCAATTGTACAATTTGTGTCAAATGCTTGCCCAAATATTCGCCGATTTCCAGAAAAGTCTCATTGTACCGCTCCAGCGATTGACCGATCGGATCATCGACCGGTTCGCCGCGCTGGCTGGGATCAGGGAAATTCTTGAACAGGTAGGTTTTGTTCTTGGCCGAGGGGGCCCATTTTAGAATATCCCGGTAATGCTCGGGGGTCATCGCCAGAATCAAGTGGGCGCCATCAACCAATGAACGCGACAACTGCTGGGACTTGTGCCGGGACAGGTCGCCGTGCCAGATTTTGACCGCCTCGTTGGCGTACATGGTCGCGGGGAATCCGTTGGTGGCCCCGGTTCCAGCCGAAATTACGTCATACTTGCCGGGGCGTTCTTTTTCCAGCAGGACTTTCAGCGCCGCTGAGGCCATGGGCGAACGGCACGTATTCCCCGTACAGACAATTAGTATGACAAAGGGATCAGCCATGTTATTACGCCCGCCCCGCAATTTGCTCGATTTGCTCTATTGAGATTGCGCCGGCGCGAAGTATGCGATACGACTGGCCGACACATTCAACCACGGTCGACACCGGGCCGGTTAGAGAGCCACCGTCGATGTACAAATCTATCCGTTCGCCAAAGTCTTTCTGAATATCAGTAATTGTCTCACGATCCGGTTCACCGGTAAGGTTGGCCGATGTCGCCGTGAGCGGCGACTCGACCGCTTCAACCAACTGCTGAATGAGCGTTGATGACGAAAGTCTGATTCCTATTTTGCCGTCGACCACCAGCGGCGCACTCCAGTCAACGCGTGACTCCAGCACCAGCGTGAGCGGACCGGGGAGAAATGCTTCGCTTAGCTCCTGTGCGATCGGTGTTACCAATGCCAGTCTGCCGATGTGCGACTTGGCGGCGACAAATACGGCGGTTGGGTTTTGTACTTTGCGCCCCTTGAGGTCAAATAACCGTTGTATCGCGACCTCACTATCCACCCGCGCCAATATTCCATACCGGGTCTCGGTCGGCGCCACCACTAAGCCACCGTCGGCAACAATCCGCGCCGCCGCCAGAATCGACTGGTGATCGTTTACAGCAATGACTGGGGCCGACATATCAATTTCCACCATTGCGAGCTTTGGCCGTGTCTTTTGTAACAGCCGTATCAATTGGTGCGCGCAGTGAGTCGTACAGCGGTGATACTGAAACAATGCCGATAGTCACCGGCACCACCCAGCAGTTGCTGTAGCCGAGTTGTTGCGCGACCCGGCGGTATTCTTCGGCAGAGCCACGGTCGGCGAAATTGCCGACCCGCACTTTGAAATTCGGAATTTCGTAATCAACATGCACCGGTTGATCGAAGATCTCTTCGGCTACTTGTGCGGCTTTGCGGGCCTCGGCGAATCCTTGAGAAGTCAGTATCTGTACGCGGAACACCAAAGTCGCGCGGCCCGAACCGGTGTGTGTTGCGGCTGTGCCACCAATCGGAGTAGTCTGCGGCGCGACACTGGTTATCAGAATCAAATCGGCGGGTAGAGAAAGCGGGTCGATCCCTCGCACTGTAGTTACCGGAGCCGCGACACTTTTCGGCGTGGCCTTTTTCTCTGCGGCAAACAGTCCCGATATGATCACGATCAGGGCCGCAGTGCTATAGATAGGTACGCGTGTCATCTCGCTCGTTTAGTTTGGCCAGCAATTCTTTTATCTCGCCTGTCCGAGTTTTGTGGACGACAAATGTGACATCGCCCGACCGCACCACCACCAGGTCGGATAGGCCGAGGCAAACAACTATGCCGTCGGAATCATTGTAGATGGTCGTTTCGAACGTGCTTTGGGCAAGCGTCTTGCCAACATGGACATTGTTTTCGCTGTCCCGTTCCTTGAAACGGTCGAGCGAATTCCAGCTCCCGATATCATCCCACAGTATGTCGGCTTTCATTACCAACACATTGTCGGCTTTTTCAAGCACGGCATAGTCGATTGAAATTGACGGCGCGGTGTTGTACAGGGTCTCGCGAGCCGATTGCTCCGATGGTGTCCCGATTGACTTGCTGTACGTTTCCAAATGTGCGCTTATATCTGGACGACATGTTGAAATCGCCTTAAGAATCGAGCGGGCCGACCAGATGAACATGCCGCTGTTCCAGAGATATTTCCGGCTAAAATAATATTCTTGCGCGACCGCCGCTTTGGGCTTTTCGGCAAACGACGCCACTTTATAGATTGTCGAGGCGCGGTCGGACTTGTGCAGTTCACCGAATTTGATATACCCATATCCGGTCTCCGGACGGGTCGGCACGATTCCGATCGTTATGAGGCGGTCTTCGACAGCGGCAATTGCGCACCCATCTTCGAGAATGCGGAGCAGTTTCTCCGGCGGCCTAATCAAGTGATCCGCGGAGAGCACTACCATAACCGCATCCGGATCAGCTTTCTGAAGGTGCACCGCCGCCAGACCAATAGCCAGCGCGGTGTTTCGACCAACCGGCTCCGAATAGACATGCTCTTTGCCCAAATACGACGCACAATTGAGAATCAACTGCATCATCGATTCGCCGGTGACAATGCGAATTCGTTCCAGTGGAATAATCGGCCGGACCCGCTCAATGGTCTCTTCGAGCATGGTCCGATCAGACGTAAGTTTCAGAAACTGCTTGGGCCGTTCGGCACGGGACAAGGGCCAGAACCGTTCACCTTTGCCTCCGGCCATGATAATACCATAAATCATCGTACAATATCGCCTTCAATAGGTTAGCAATGGATGATACCGGTGTTCAACGCGGCAGTCAAGGGGCGGGGAATCGCAGGAGATTCGGAGGGGAATGGCGATCCGATTTACAATCCCGCCGCCAGCACCGCCAGCAAAATACTATGAAACCGTGTGTCGATGGAATCGGATGGGAAACTGAGCGCCAGCGGGACTTTGGCGCCGACCACCACCCCGCCCAGCTTGCATTCGCCGAAGCTATGCAATGCCTGGTACATTCCAAGCGCTGTTGCCGCGTTGGGCGCGACGAAGGCGTCGACATCACCGGCGACCGACGACCCCTTCACTCCTTTGGCTTCCGCCGCAATCTTATCAAGCGCTACATCGACTGAAATCGGGCCGTCGACATACGCTCCCTTTATCTGCTCACGGTCGGCCATTTTGGCGAGCACGGCGGCTTCCATGGTGACTGGCATTTGCGGATAGACAACTTCGACCGCAGACAGGATTCCGACTTTTGGTTTTGAAATCCCAATCTGATGCGCAAGAGAAATGATGTTTTGTGTGATACCTATCTTTGTAACAAAATCCGGCTGGTCATGCACGACGCAGTCAGATATGAGCACGACCTTCGGATACGCGGTTGATTCAGCCACGGCAACGTGTGAGACTGTTTTCCCCGGTTGAATCAATTTCGATTGCCCGCCGACAAGTTCCTGAATCATTGCCGCTGAAATTATCCCACCATGAACAACCAGATCAACTTCTTTGGCAGCGACCATATCGGCGACGATTCGCACCGCGTCGACCGGCTGTTCTTCTTCGATCACTTCAATTGAATCAAGCGCGGGCGCAAACTGCGCGATGTCTTGTTCGAAGTGGGCCGGATCGCCGACCACCACCGGTTCGATCAATCCGCTCAGAAACGCACGTTCGAAGGCCTGAAGAGTGAGATGACTAGCGTACGATGTCATCACCGCGCGAGGTTTGGCGTTGGAATCGAGGCGTTCTTTGGCCAGCGACAAAATTTGATCAAAGCCGGTTACGCTGGGTATGAGATTGGTCACAGCCTCACCCCCGCGTTCAGATGGCGCTGATAATCTGCCACGACACATGCCACGGCCAGTGATGCAATTTTATTTCGCACTGTGTCGGTGCGCGAGACAAGCGCAACTGGAACTTTGGCGCCGACGATGACACCAGCGAAAACAGCTTCGGCACACTGGATCAAAGTCTTGGCGACAATGTTTCCTTCTTCGACCGAATCGACTAGATACACATCGGCCTCGCCCGCCGCTGGACCGGCGACTTTGCGGGCCTGCGCGGCCTCGGGCTTTGTGGCAGCGTCGAGAGTGAGTGGCCCTTGAATATGAATGTCGGTACAGCGTGCTTTACACATCGAGAGAAATTCTTCCATCGCACCCTGCCGATCGGGCGGAAGATCATGCATATGACAGGTCGCGGCGCTGACCGCGACATTGGTCGGAATACAACCGAGTGCCCGCGCAACAACCAACGCGTTTTGCAAAACCTGAAACTTCTGATTGAGATCTGGCTGTACCACCATGCCGCCGTCGGTGATGTTCAAAAGTCGCGGATACCCCGGGATATCAAGCACCGCACAGTGCGAGAGGGTGTTTTCGCCGCGCAAATTGTATCGTTTGTCCAAAACCACCTTCAGAATCGACGAGGTCGGCAAAAAGCCCTTCATGATCAGGTCGGCCTGGCCGGTGGATGCCAGATTGATTGCGTGGTGTGCGGCTTTGAGTGGGTCGCTATGGTCGATGATCTCAAGATGCGAAATATCGATGCTATGTTCAGCGGCAAGTCTCTCTATGGATTTTCGGTCACCCACCAAGTGTCCCGACAGAAATCCTTTCGCCGCGCACTGGCTCACTGCATCGATCACATCCGCATCTTGCGCGGCGGCGACTGACACTCGCATAGGGCGGTCGTCGCGGGCGATTTGAATGGCGCGACGGATTAAATCGTCGGATGAGCGAATAGGTTCGACGTGCATGGCGATATCAATACACTTTCAATTTCTCTTGACCTGACAACACCCTCATGCCGGCGGCGGCGAGGGCTTCCATTTCAAATTCACCCGGTACCACGCGCACAGCGCCTAAGAATGAAACATATTTTTTGATCTGGGCGACCAGCCGCTGCGAGTTGGCCATCCCGCCGGTCAAGACGATGGCGTCGAACTTTCCGCACAGTGAAACTGCTGCCTGTCCGATTTCCTTGGCGATTTGATAAGCCATGGCATCGAAGTAAAGCTGTGCTTTTTGGTCGCCGCTATCGATGAGCTTTTCGACTTCACGCAGGTCGGCGACTCCAAGATAGGCAATCAAGCCGGATGATTTTGAAAGTTTGTCGATCATCTGTTTTTCGGTGAACTTGCCGCTGTAGCAGAGCTTGACCAATCCGCCAATTGGCAGAGCGCCGGCGCGGTCGGGCGAGAACGGTCCCATTCCCAAGAGCGCGTCATTCACATCGATCACTTTTCCACCCTGCAACGCCGCGACAGACACCCCTCCACCCATATGTACCGCAACGTAATTGACGTCTTCGAGACGTTTGCCCGATTTGGCGGCCTCGCGGCGGCAGACTTCTTTGATATTGAGCGCATGCACACGGCATTTGCGTTCGATTTCCGGAACGCCGCTGATTCGGGCGACATCTGTGAAATTGTCAATCGTGATTGGATCGGAAATCAGCGACGGCACGTTGTACCGCTTAGCAAGATGATCGGCGATGATCGCGCCTAAGTTGGAAGCGTGATTGGAGTACTTACGAGAGCGGAGATCTTCGAGCATTTGCTCTGAGATTTCGTACGCGCCGCCTTCAAGCGGCTTAAGTGGCGCACCACGGCCGACGACCGCTTTAACATCACCGCTTTGAAGATTGAGTGAGCCAATCCACTTGTCGATCTCAAGCATGCGGCGTTCGAACTGGTCGGCGACATTGTCGAATTTGGCCAGTTCAGCGCTGTCGTGGCGAACAGTTTCTTCACTGACTTTGCGGCCTGAGTCGAAGAGCGCCATCTTGGTCGAGGTTGACCCGGGATTGATGATCAGTAACAAGTCTGGCATCGACTATGCCTTTATCGTTTCAAGTGTTATGGCTCGTCCCCGCTGAAAGGCGGTTAGGTTGATTTCCACCAGGTTCTTCTTCACTTTGGCGCGAATTGTATCAAGCCAGAGTTGATCATCAAACGGCAAATTGTTCGACAGCACTCCGAGTAAAATCGTGTTCACCAATCGCGGATTACCCAGCTCTCCAGCAATTTGATCGGCGGGAACAGAGATCACACGATTGAGCTTCTTGCGCAGATCACCAATGGCGTCTTCCGGATAGTGATGAATTTTCGAGCCTGAGACAATCGCCGGGATCAGTTGTGTGCGCGAGACAATTGCGATACCGTCGGAGTGCATCCACCCCACCGCGCGAAGCCCCTCGGCTTGTTCAAACGCCATGAGTATATCGGCCTGACCGTCGCCGATAGTCGGCGAATACACCTTCGGTGCAATCTTGACATGAGATGACACCACTCCACCCCGCTGTGACATGCCGTGGATTTCGGATTTCTTAACATCCAACCCGGCGTTCATGGCGACATCGGAGATAACTTCAGAGGCCAAAAGGACACCCTGTCCGCCAACTCCCACAATCAAGATATTTGCTCTGTCAGACTGTATCATTTCGTCACCCCCGGTCCAAATTGGCTTTTCAGTAGAATCGCTTCGGTCGGACATATCTGCGCACAAAGCGTGCATCCGGTACAAAGCGTTTCGTCGATCACTGCTTTCGGGTGGCCATGCTTATTCATCTCATGCGACGCCGAAATGGCGGGACAGGAGATTTTGAAACAGGCCGAGCAACCGTTGCACAACTCGGCGTCGATAAGATACGGCTCATCCATGATCCGTTTCGGCATCAGCACACACGGCCGGGTGGTGATAATCACCGACGGCCCCGGTTTGGCCATTTCCTCTTTGATCATGACAATCGCGGTGTCGTAGTCGTAGGCATCGAGTTCTCGCACAGAGCCGACACCGAGCGCATGACACAGCTTGAATAGATCGACCCGTTCGGCTTGTTCGCCCATGAGCGTTTTGCCAGTGCCGGGATGCTCCTGCCCGCCGGTCATGGCGGTGGCTCGGTTATCTAAAATGACAACCGTAACGTTTGATTTGTTATAGACGGCGTCGAGCAAACCGGTAATCCCCGAGTGCACAAAAGTCGAGTCGCCGATCACGGCCACAGTGCCGGTTTTCGATCCCTGTACTTTTTCCATGCCGATGGCGTTGCCGATCGATGCTCCCATGCAAATACAGCTATCCAGCGCGTTGAGCGGCTCGGTCACACCCAGCGTATAGCAACCGATATCCCCGGTCACCACTACGCCAAGTTTTTTCAGGGCCATGAAAGCGCCGCGATGCGGGCACCCCGGACATAACACCGGCGGACGCGGGAAAAGATCATCTGACGAAATTTCAGGCGACGGCACTTTGTCGAGCACTCCCGCTTTGTTCAGCGCAATCGCCACCCGATACGGCGACAATTCGCCGAGGGTGCCGGTGAATTTCTTTCCCTCGACCGGAATCCCCTGCGCACGGATCATGTCTTCGTAGAATGCTTCGAGCTCCTCAATAACCAACACTCGCTTGTGAGCTTTTACAAACGCTTCGATTTTCTTAAACGGAAGCGGATACCCAAGCCCGATCTTGAGATAGTCGAATTCCGGCGCGACTTCCTTGCAGTATTGATAGGACACCCCGCCGGTGATAATGCCGATTTCCGAACCGTTGTTTTCGATCCGGTTAAACGGCGTTTCTTCGACAAAGTGACGGAGTTTCTCGAGTCGTGCCTCGACCACCACATGCCGCTTGCGGGCGTTGGCGGGGATCATCACGTATTTCGACGGATCTTTTTCAAACTTCTTGTCCGGCCCCTCGGCTCGTCTACCCAGTTCCACAATTGCTTTGGAGTGCGAGATCCGGGTGGTCATGTGGAGCATGACTGGCGTATCGAATATTTCCGACATTTCGTACGCAGTCACCAGCATGTCTTTGGCTTCCTGTGAATCTGACGGAGCGAGAAACGGCACATTAGCCATGCGAGCAAAGAAGCGGTTGTCCTGTTCGTTTTGCGACGAGTGCATTTCGGGGTCGTCGCACGAGACAATCACAAAACCGCCGCCAACGCCGGTGTAGGCGAATGTCATGTACGGATCAGCGGCGACATTGAGGCCGACATGTTTCATCGTGACCAAAGTCCGCGCACCACCCATTGACGCGCCGATACCCACCTCGAACGCTACTTTTTCATTGGGCGACCACTGCGAGTAGATGCTTGGAAACTTCTCGGCAAGTGTCTCCAAAATCTCGGTCGAGGGCGTCCCCGGATACGACGCGGCCAATCGCACCCCGGCCTCGTACGCTCCTCGCGCGACCGCCTCGTTTCCAGATAGCAATTCTCTTATTCCTGGCTCAGCCATACTTCAACTCCATTGTTACAAACATCGTCGTTGCGAGTGTCAAGTCACCCTGAGCTTGTCGAAGGGTCGACTTGACCGAAGCAATCTCGCCTCTCTTTTCTCTTGTCACCCCGGACAAGGGTCGCATTTCAGTGCGACCCGCCGATCCGGGGCCCATGTTTTCATGCGGCCTCTCGCCGCATGTGAATTCCTTCACAATGTAGAAGAAAACAGGATAAAGGGCAAGGGGATTTGTGGGGGGGATATGGTATCAGGCGGATACGAACTGATCGACTATTATTCGTCGTGTTTCTGAAATGCCTTACCGATTAACACCAAGGGCATGAATGGCGCGATTGAGGCATACGACAAGGCTCTATGCCACCACGGTCTGTTTTCAAACCTGTGAAATCCGATAGCGACTCCGTCGGCATCCAAGCCCTCCGCCCGGAGAGCAAGCCCGACCGTCAACAAATTCTTATTAGCTTCTAATCGAAATACAGTACCTACTCTCGATTCACCGGCGCTTGACACGGCCATAAATAGTTGAACGTCATGGAATCCATGCTGGGTTGTGTGATAAGTGTATGCCAAACGCTCAAATCTACCGTGAAGACCAACTCCGACTACACCTCCTAGATCGGAGCTCCGCCTGACCCACAAGCCGTCTGTCTTTACTGATAATCTGGTGAACTCAACTCCCGCAAACGGAGCCGGCAGATAATTCGTGCGATCCCCCGTAAAGTAAGTGAACTTGCCCTCTGCTCCCCACTTGCCGAATTGACTTTCACTTGGCCCGCCGAAACTTCCATATACCTCCACTGAAATACTACGCTTAGTGGAATTGTTCGTACCGCCAACAGTAAGTCCGGAAATGAAACAGTCAGTGCTTTTGCCTCCGATCAAACCTCCATAGTGACCATAGCCGTAGTTAAACCCCAATATTGCGCCACCGGGAGCCGCTGTGACTGCTGGAAAAACCATGTCCTCAAATTTCTGCCCACTCCCATCCCTGCCTTTGGCGCGAAAACACAGTCCACACCATGTTCCCTGAGCCCCTATTACAAAGGTGTCAACTCCACAAACTGAGCTTCGGCTTGCCAACTTGATCGCTTTGTCCAGGCTATCAAATTCGCTTGATGATCGCGGACTTAGATGAATCAATTTCCATACGGCTGTCGAATCCCATGCCCCGCCATTCTTGAGAATGAACATTGAATCTGCGATGAAATGGTCTGTCCTGATATCAAATCGAACGAAGAGAGTGTCGTGCCTGACTTTGCCCCACACATCTCCCTTAATCTGGCGCGGGTCATCGGGACCGGTTTCTCCACCGAACGTGAGACTGCTGGTGACGATGATGAGCATGAAGCCGGCATAGATAGTCTTCACACACTGGCGTCCTAGTGAAGTCATATCGCATCAACCTTCCAAATGTAACAGTTCCGACCGTATCACTGACTATATAGTAGATATTATGCTGTTCGGCAATCAGAGCTCTCGTTGTGCACGGGGACGTACACCACCCACGCAATGGACCCTTCGACAGGCTCAGGGTGAAGTCGTTTGGGGGCTGTTTCATAGTAAAGCCAGGCGATCTGCTTGCTTACTTTTGCGACCAAACCCATTGGGGCCCTGTCGCACCTACCCCGTATGTTCTTGTGGCGTCACATCGGATTGCGATTTATTGTACATTTGCCTTAACTTCACGCTCTACTCGTATCGACTTAAAAGAGGCGGAAAGGATATGTCGTGCCGATTTCTGTGGAAATATTCGATGACCTCAAGCTAGTCATAGCCCGTGTGACCGGAGTAATGACAGCCGAAGAAATGATGAACTATCAGCTTGAGACCTGGTCGAAACGACAAGTAGTCGGGTACGACGAGATTGTCGATGTATCCGCTGTTGAAGGATTCAACTACGAGGGGCCGTCGAAGATCAAAGAAGTCACACATATCTCGGCACGAATGGACTGGGCGAATTTTTCACGGAAAATGGCTATTATTGCTGTGAGCGATATGGCAGTCGGCATGGCGAGGATGTATCAGTCGTACCGCGACAATGAGACCATCGGGCGCAAAGAGATCATGATTTTCAAGACGATAGAACAAGCCCGCCAGTGGCTCGGGCGGTAGACGAAAAAGACCCTTCGACAGGCTCAGGGTGAAGTCGATACAACTGAATGCGGTTGACGGGCGGTCATTTTATGGCTGGCGTACATTCTTGTGCGCCAGCCTTTCTCTCGCGTGGCGCAAGAGAACGTACGCCACACACAAAGAAAAGAGCCCACCATAAATGGTGGGTTACCAAGGCCAAGAGCCCGACCTAAAGGTCGAGTTACCAAGATTTGTCACACGAGAACGCACGCGCGGAATCTTGTGGTGCATGCGGACGTACACCACGCACGTGTTGGACCCTTCGACAAGCTCAGGGTGAAGTCCTTAGGTGGAAATTTCGATCCTACGTCAGCGCCGTCTTGAGGGCAAGGCCAATCAAGAGCAGGCCACCGATGAATCCGGCGGTACGCGAAAATCTTAGCCCGAGAAATCGTCCGAAGACCAACCCGAGAATTGTCATCGCCGCCGCCACAAATCCAATCGTCATCGCCGGCCGCAGAATGTCAACGCCAACAAGCGCGAGCGATATTCCCGCCGCGAGGGCGTCGACCGATGTCGCAAACATCAGCGCGAGCAAACTTGCGCCGCGAGTCGGGTCTCCTTTGAACTGGAGTTTCTCCGGAAAGATCTGTTGCCAGATGATATGCGCCCCAATCCCAAACAAGATAATCGCCGCTATCCAATTCCCCCAGTGTCCGATCACACGAAACAAATACTCGCCGGCGGTAAACCCGATAATAGGCATGCCGAACTGGGCGAACCCGAAATGAAAGGCCAACCGAAAAACGGTCCATCTATCGATCTTGCCGAGCCGAATCCCGGCCGCGATACCGACCGCAAAGGCATCAAATCCAAGCGCAAACGCCAGCCCCAAAATCGCCGCCAAAGTCATCTCGCCAACTTCCCAATTTCACTTATCATTTGGTGCTGAAAATACCCCTCAAGCTGTTACCTGTCAATGAAATATGGAGTGAAAGCCATGCCGAGGTCCCATCAATATTGTGAAAATAGGAACAAAGTCGACATCTTTTGGGTTCAAAAGATACTTTACAATCTCGTATTGTTTTGTAGATTGTGGTCTGAGATAGAATTGAAGGAGAAAAGGTAATGCGAATTTCGGCGGTTGAAGAGTACGGACTAAGGTGTTTGCTGGCGCTGGCCAAAGTCGGCCCGACTGGCCAGCTTTCTATTTCCGAGATTGCGCAGGCCGAAGGGCTTTCTATCCCGTATGCCTCGAAACTCTTAGGCATATTGCGAAAGTCGGGATTGGTGATCGCGGCGCGTGGCCGAAGCGGCGGATTCACAATCGCACGTGATCCAAAGGAAATCCACTTGTACGAAGTCCTCACTTCATTGGGTGGGCCGCTCATCGATCCGAACCATTGCCAGAAGTATTCCGGCCAGCATGACGAATGTGTGCATATCAACAATTGTTCGATGCACGATGTACTGGGAGGGCTGGCGGGGATGGTGCAGGATTTTCTGTCGCGGAAATCTTTGGCCGAAATAATCAATGCCGACCACAGCCAGCGACATTTTGTGCCCAAGCGCGATCTGGTTGTATTGAATAAGGCGGCCCTGCAGACTGAATTACCGGAACACGATCTTCCGCAAGACGCGGGAGCATAAATAGTAGCATAGACCAAAAAGGACAAATAGATGTCATCTTCCACTCCGCTGTTTGAATTTCGCGATCTCCATGTGGAGGTCGACGGAAAAGAAGTTGTCTCGGGTGTGACACTGGCGATCAGCGCCGGCGAAACGCACGCGATCATGGGCCCCAATGGCTCGGGGAAATCGTCGCTTTCCAACGCGCTGATGGGCCACCCGCTCTATCAGATCACCAAAGGCACGGCGACCCTGGCCGGCCAGAATATTTTAGAAATGGAAGCCGACGAGCGCTCACGCGCGGGGCTCTTCTTGGCCTTTCAGTACCCTCTGGCCATTCCGGGTGTAACGGTCGCGAACTTCATGCGGGCGGCGCTCAATGCGCATCGCGGCAAGGATGCCGACATGTCAGATTTCCGGAAACTATTCAAGGCCGAGATGGCGTCGCTTGATATCGAAGATCAGTTCGCCACCCGATATGTCAACGACGGGTTTTCCGGCGGCGAGAAAAAGCGGTTGGAAATTTTGCAAATGTCGATGCTGAAACCGAAGATGGCGATTTTGGACGAGACCGATTCAGGCCTGGATATCGACGCTCTTAAGATCGTCTCGCAGGGGATCAACCGCTATCACAACGACACCAACGCCGTCCTGTTGGTCACACACTATCAGCGTTTGCTTGACTATGTGAAGCCCGATTTTGTACATGTCATGATGGACGGCCGGATTGTCAAATCAGGCAATGCCGACCTGGCTCTCAAGCTCGAAGAGCAGGGGTACGATTGGGTGGAAAAAGAAACTGGTCAGAAAGCGATGGCGAAATAATGTCTGAGAACAAGGCCGACAGCCAGCGCCGGGATCTCACCGAGCTGAATTCCGATTACGCGACCAAGTACGGGTTCCGTGATCCGGTCGACTATTTCAAAGGGAACAAAGGGCTCGACCACGAAGCGGTCGAGATGATTTCTCGCCATAAGAAAGAGCCGAAATGGATGAGCGAAATTCGGCACGAGGCGTTTGATATATTTCTATCCAAGCCGATGCCCGACTGGGGAAATTCAAAACTTCTCGGCGAAATCGATTTCGAGGATATCTACTACTACATGAAGTCGGTCGATTCCACCAAGGGGAATTGGGATGATGTTCCGGAATACATCAAGAAGACTTTTGACAAACTCGGGATACCGGATGCCGAAAAGAATTTTTTGGGTGGCGTGTCGGCTCAGTACGAATCAGAGGTCGTTTACCACTCCATGAAAGAGGACCTGGTCAAACAGGGAATCATCTTTCTGGATATGGATTCGGGCCTACGAGAACAGCCGGAGATAGTACGCAAGTACTTTGGCTCGGTGATACCGTCGATGGACAACAAGTTCGCCGCGCTAAATACGGCCGTTTGGTCGGGCGGATCGTTTATCTATGTCCCGCCGGGCGTGAATGTCACGGTGCCGCTCCAGGCATATTTCCGTATCAATGCCGAAAATATGGGGCAGTTTGAGCGGACACTGATTATCGCCGACAAAGGATCGCGCGTGCACTACATCGAGGGATGCACCGCGCCGGTCTATTCGACCCATTCGCTTCATTCGGCCGTAGTCGAGTTGATCGCAATGGAAGGATCGTACATCCGGTATACGACCATTCAGAATTGGGCGCGAAATATTTACAATCTGGTGACCAAGCGGGCGCAAGCACACAAGAACGCGACTGTGGAATGGGTCGACGGAAATCTCGGGTCGCGACTGACAATGAAATACCCGTGTATCCAACTTGTCGGAGAGGGCGCTAAGGGAGAAATCCTCTCGGTGGCGTTTGCCGGCGTGGACCAGCATCAGGATGCCGGCGCGAAAGTGATCCATGCCGCGCCGAATACGTCGTCGCGGATTACCTCGAAATCGATTTCCAAAGACAATGGCCGTGCATCATATCGCGGACTTGTGAAAATTCACAAAAACGCAGTCAACTCGAAAGTCTCGGTCGAGTGCGACGCGCTTTTGATAGGCGAGGATGCCCGTAGCGACACCTACCCAACAATGGAAATCGACAACGATCAGGTGAGTGTTGAGCACGAAGCGCGGGTGTCCAAAGTCGCCGAGGAACAGCTTTTTTACCTGCAGAGCCGTGGCTTGAACGAAGACGATGCACGATTGTTGATCGTGAACGGCTTCATGGAGCCGTTCACCAAAGAACTGCCGCTGGAATATGCAGTCGAACTCAACCGGCTGATCCAGCTTGAAATGGAAGGGTCAATCGGATGATCGACAAAGACATGACAATTGACAAACTTCCTACGGGAGTGGCGCAGGGGCCGGAATGGTTGTCGGAAAAGAGAAATGCTCAGCGATTGCAGTTTAACGACACCCCTCTCCCCCGCCGCGGACTGCACCTGTGGCGGTACACCGATCCGGCCAAGTTCCTGAGCGGTGATCTTAGCACCACTTCATTTACCGAATCAGCCAACACCAGGGTGACTGAAGCGCTTTTATCGACTCAACTCGATAACGGCGAAATCTCAGCGCTGGCTTTCGATCGCGGCGGACAAAAAATCACGGTGCGGCTGTCGGCCATCGCCGAAAAGGCTGGATTGGTGGTTCTGCCTCTGACTCAGGCGCTTGCTTCGCATTCACAATTGGTTCAGCCGAACTTGTATGCGCTTGTAAACAGCCAGACCGGAAAATTCGAAGCACTCAATGGCGCACTCTGGCAGGATGGCATTTTTATCTATCTACCGGATAACAAGACACTCGAACTGCCAATTCATTTGGTTCGTGAGGCGGGTTCCGGAAATTCACATCAATTCCCCCGACTATTGATTGTGGCCGGAAAGAATTCACAGGCTGTCATTGTCGATGAATACACCGGCGGCTCAGACGATACTGCAACTGCAACCAGTACGTCGCATGGCGTTGTTGAGATCATCGGAGGACAAGACAGCCGGATCCAATACCTTTCGCTACAGCGTCAGGCGCTGGGAATGAACTCGTATTTGACTCACCGCGCTCGCATTGACGCGGGCGCTCAGATGGTGACAATCCCGCTGGCCTTTGGCGGAAATCTCTCCAAGCAGAATTTCGGCGTGATCCTGAACGGCAAAGGGTCTGACTCGCGCATGTTTGGCTTGGCTTTCGGTACCGAGTATCAGCAATTTGATAACCACACTTTGCATCACCACGCCTCGGGATCGACAACTTCCAATATCGATTTCAAAGTCGCGCTTCGCGACAAAGCGACTTCGGCCTACACCGGACTGATTCGAATCGACCAATCGGCCAAGGGGTGTCAGGCGTATCAGGAAAACCGCAATCTGCTTCTGACGCCGGGCACAAAAGCAGAGACCATTCCCGAACTGGAAATTCTAAACGAAGATGTGAGTTGCACCCACGGCGCTACGGTGGGACCGATCGATCCGATGCAGGTCTTCTACCTCAATTGCCGTGGAATCGATCATGCCACTGCGGTGCGGATGATTGTCGCCGGATTTTTGGGCAAGACGCTCGATCTGGTACCGGAAGAACTTCGCCAGCGGGTTGCTGAGCTTATCGATACCCGGCTGGAGGCGATGAAGTAAATGGCCGGCTTTGTTCGGGTGGCAATGGTCGACGACATACCGCTGGGGAAATTGAAAGGATTCGAAGTCGGCCGCCACAAGTTTGTCCTCGCCCATTCGCAGGAAGGATTTTTTGCAGTGGCCGACGAATGCACCCACGACGGCGCACCGATTAGCTCCGGGCGGGTCCGAGGCAACGAAATCATGTGTACGCGCCACGGCGCCCGGTTCGATTTGAAAACCGGCGCAGTAACCGCTCCGCCGGCGATTGTGCCAATTGATATCTTGACTGTAAAGGTCGATGGAGCCGATATTCTGGTTTGGTTGGAGTGAGGACTCCTATGAAAGCGTCCGACATGACAGAAAAACTGACGACACCGAATCCCGGACCGACGACTGCTCATACCACACTCGACGTTGCCCGAATCAAAGCCGACTTTCCAATCTTAGACGAGAGGATCAACAGCCACAAGCTGGTGTATCTTGACTCAGCCGCGAGTTCTCAAAAACCGCGCGTGGTGATCGACGCGATCAGCGAGTATTACAGGAAGAGTAACGCCAATGTCCATCGGGGACTTCACGTCTTATCGGAACGGGCCACTGAAGGATACGAGAAAACACGCACGCATGTGGCTTCGTTTATCGGCGGGGTCAATCGCGAAGAGGTTATCTTTACCCGGGGGGCCACTGAGTCGATCAATCTGGTCGCCTACACCTGGGGCGAAGTAAATATCAAAGAAGGTGACGAGATTGTCATCACCGAGATGGAACATCACGCCAATTTGGTTCCGTGGGTGATTCTCGCACAGCGCAAGAAAGCAGTGCTCAAGCGAATCCCGATCACGGTCTGCGGACACATTGATTTGAGCGGCATCGACAAAATAATCACCGAACGCACGAAACTGGTTGCAATCTCGCACATGTCCAATGTGCTGGGGACAATCTCGCCCGTGTCGCAAATTGCGGAGCTGGCGCATCAGGTCGGGGCCGTAGTTCTCGCCGACGGTGCCCAGGCGGCGCCGCATCTTCCGGTCGACCTGAAAACACTTGGTGTCGATTTTTACGCCTTCTCTTCTCACAAGATGCTCGGCCCAACCGGTGTGGGTATTCTCTGGGGACGCAAGGAACTGCTTGGGGCCATGCCTCCATTCAATTTCGGCGGCGAGATGATTCGTGAAGTACGTTACGACAAGATTACCTGGAATGACCTACCACACAAATTTGAAGCCGGTACCCCGAATATCGCCGACGTGGTGGCATTTGACGCCGCCCTCAGCTATTTGGAACAACTCGGCATGGCGAACATTCGCGCTCACGAAATGGAATTGACCGCCTACGCCCTTGAAAAACTGGGCCAAATCCCCCGGCTTGAGATTCAAGGTCCGCAGGAAGTGGAACTTCGCGGCGGAGCGATTTCGTTTACCGACCCGGATATTCATCCGCATGATATCAGCACCTATCTTGACTCGCGTGGCATAGCCATTCGTGCCGGACACCATTGCGCCCAGCCGCTGGTCAAGGCGCTGGGAAAGGTCGCCACCGCAAGGGCCTCACTGTATGTCTATAACGACAAAGGTGATATCGACGCCCTCTGTGACGCTCTTATTGAAATGAGAAAGTATTTTGGAGTATGAGCGAGCCCCTCGACGACATGTACCGCGAGATCATCCTCGATCATTTCCGCGCACCCCGCGGGAAGAAGCCGCTGGAACATTCTGACTTTGCATCCGACGGCATGAATCCATCCTGCGGCGACGAAATCTCAATGCAGGTCGAAATGGACCACGGCGTACTTAAGGATGTGCATGTCAATTGCCGCGGTTGCGCTATTTCGGTGGCATCAGGTTCGATGCTTGCCGAATCGGTTAAAGGGCGATCGTTTGAAGAGGTCGAACAACTGGCACAGGCTGTCAAGAAAATGCTCAAAGGGGATGTCGCTGAAATACCTAAGGAACTCGCCGACTTGGATGCTCTGCGAGGTGTCCGGCAGTTCCCGGTGCGCGTAAAATGCGCTCTGCTCGCCTGGGTGACGTTGGTTGAAGGGCTTCGCAAATACCGCGACGGTCACCCGCACGATAAGACTATGATCAACACCGAAGACGACGAACCCTCGGCGCAGGCATAATAGCGATGGCGATTCCAACCAAACAAGAAGTGTTCGAGGCGCTACGGCCGGTGCAGGATCCGGAAATCCGGATCGGCGTGGTCGACCTGGGACTCATTTATGATGCTCTAATTTCCGAAAGCGGCGACGTCAAAGTCAAGATGACACTCACCACCCCCGCCTGTCCGTACGGCGAGATGTTGATCCGGATGTGCCAGCGCGAGGTCGAGCAACTCGACGGTGTCACCAAGTGTGAGATCGTGCTGGTCTGGGACCCGCCGTGGGACCCCAAGGAAATGGCTTCCGATTTGGCCAAGGATCAACTCGGTATCTGGTAACGTAACTCTAACATTTCAGTATCGCATTCTGTCAGCGACAACTTGCACGCGTTCGACTCGTAATGCATATTGGCAGTCAAAATAGACAGACTGAACCGATTGGAATTGGGACGTGACCGACGCAGACCTTTCTTCGCTAAGAATAGACAAGAGCAAAAAGACTTCCGACCGTCCGCCGAGTAAACTGTGGACCTGGCTGGGGATAATAGTCGTCGCAATAGTGCTCGTGATTGGGTACTTCCTGTTGCGCGAACGATTGACGCCCGCCATGTCGGTGCGGGTGGTGTCGGCAACTCTCGTAACTGGAAACGACGCCTCTGCCAATCTGGTCGCGTCAGGGTATGTAGTCGCTCAACGCAAAGCAGAAGTTGCTTCCAAGGCGACCGGCCGGCTTGAATATCTCGGCTTTGAAGAAGGTGATTTGGTAAAGGCTGGGCAGGTGATCGCGCGGCTGGACAACAAGGATTTTATGGCAACGCTCGATTTGACCAAAGCGACTCTGCAACAAGCCGAAGTCGACTCGCTGGACAAAGGGCGCAAATACCGCCGGGCGAAATCACTGTTCAAATCAGGTTCAATCACCGACGCTGAGCTGGAATCGGCCGAGGCGGCTTACCGGAATGCCTCGGCGATGGTAGAGCAGGCCAAGGCAAATGTGCGGGTGGCGGAAGTGAGTCTTGACAACACCTACATTCGAGCGCCGTTTGATGGCACTGTGCTGACCAAGAACGCCGATGTCGGCGAGATTGTTGCGCCGTTTGCGTCGTCGGCGTCGTCGAAAGGATCGGTGGTCACGCTGGCCGACATGTCATCGCTTGAGGTCGAGGCCGACGTTTCAGAGTCAAATTTGGACCGGGTGCGGGTGGGCAGACCGTGCGAGATCATTTTGGATGCCTATCCGACCGTGCGCTATCCCGGCTCGGTGAAAAAAATAGTGCCGACCGCCGACCGGGCTCGAGCAACTGTCTTGACGCGCGTCGCGTTTAGTCAACTCGATGAGCGGGTTTTGCCGGAAATGTCGGCGCGGGTAAGTTTCTTTGTCGATTCGTCCGATCTGCGCCAATCCAGCGGCGCGAGTATGGTCACGGCGCCGAAAGATGCTGTCACCTCGCGCGGCACCGACAAAGTTGTGTTTTTGGTAGTCGGCGAATTGGTCGCGATGACAACCGTGCAGACTGGAAAAGAGATCGGATCACAGATAGAGATCACCAGCGGTCTTCAGCCCGGACAAAAAATAGTTTTGTCGCCTCCGGGAAAGCTGGAAACAGGTCAGAAGATAACCATTATTCAATAAAGCGGATGGTATGGCAGAAACATTAGTCAGAGTAGAGTCGGTTTCAAAATCGTACTGGCGGGACTCGCTGGAAATCCCGGTCCTGCGCAATATCACAATTGAGATTCCCAAAGGGGAATTTCTGGCATTGATGGGGCCATCTGGATCAGGCAAAACAACGCTCCTCAATTTGCTCGCGGGAATCGATCGGTCGTCGAATGGACGGGTGAAAGTCGGCGATGCTGATCTGTCATCGCTTTCTGAGGGTGGCCTGGCGGCCTGGCGTTCGGCGCATGTCGGATTCATCTTTCAATTCTACAATCTGATCCCAGTGCTCAATGCCTTTGAAAATGTCGAGTTACCGCTCCTACTACTCAAGATGAGCAAAGCGGAACGGAAAAAGCAGGTGGAAACGGCCCTCACCATTGTCGGATTGGGCGACCGGATGAAGCATTACCCCAATCAACTGTCGGGCGGACAGGAACAGCGAGTAGCGATTGCCCGCGCATTGGTGACCGACCCTGATCTTCTGCTGGCCGACGAACCCACCGGCGATTTGGACAAGCAATCGGCCGAGGACATCATGCTCTTGTTAAGCCGCCTCAACAAAGAATTTGGCAAGACAATTGTCATGGTCACTCACGATCCTCGCGCGGCTGAAAAAGCTCACAAGATCATGCGTCTGGACAAAGGGGAATTGGCGACCGCATGAAAGTACTCAAACTGATTAGTCGAAACTCATTTCGGCATCCGCTCCGAACCCTACTCACAGTGCTTGGTCTGGCGATCGCAGTAACGGCGTTCTGTGTGATACGCACCACTATCGACGCCTGGTATGCCGACTCGAAGGCCACGTCACCGGACATATTGGTTACTGTCAACCGGGTATCGATTGTCTTCACCCTGCCGATCTCGTCGATTGACAAAGTGAAACAGATCGAAGGAGTCAAATCCGTTTCCCACGCCAGTTGGTTTGGCGGCACGTATGTTGATCCAAAAAATTTCTTCGCCAAGTTCGTCGTCGATCAAAATGAGTACTTCGACCTGTACAAACAATGGGTAGTGCCGCCCGATCAATTGGAGGCGTTCAAAAGAGAGCGCAACGCGGTTGTGATTGGGCGCAAGCTGGCCGATCGGTTTGGATGGAAGCTCGGCGACGTTGTCCGGATTATGGGGGATATCTATCCCGGTGATTGGGACTTTGTCGTACGGGGTATTTACACCGGGGCGACTGACGGCGCCAATGAACTCAACTGGTTTTCGCGGTACGATTATTTGGACGAACGGATGCGCGAAACCGCCCCTCAGCGTGCCGGGCAGGTCGGCTGGTTGATTGTAAAGATTGGCGAGCCATCGCAGGCCGCCTCGGTATCGAAACAGATCGACGACCTGTTCGTCAATTCAGCCAACGAGACAAAAACGCAGACGGAAGAGGCATTCGCACTCAGTTTCGTGGAAATGTCGGGTACTATCATAAGTGGACTGCGCATTGTCTCTATTCTCGTCATTGGAATCATTCTCCTGGTGCTGGCTAACACCATGGCGATGACGGCGCGGGAACGAATACGCGAGTACGCGGTATTCAAGACACTCGGCTTTTTGCCCCGCCATCTTGTGGGGCTTATTGTCGGAGAGTCGCTCGTGATTGCGACCGCGGGAGGGATCGTCGGCCTGCTCCTAACCACTTTTGCGGTCGTTCCACTCTTGGAGCGGGCATTGGGCGACTTTTTGCCGGTGGTGAGAATATCGATGTTCACGCTGGTGCTTGGCCTCGTAGCATCGCTGGTGGTCGGTCTGTTGGCCGCCGTCTTTCCAACCTTCAAAGCTGTGCGGACATCGATTGTCGACGGATTAAGGATGCTGGACTAATATGCCGTTGCTTGTATCATATTCAGTAAAAAACGCTTTCGCTCGGCGGTTAACCGGCACGCTCACCGTGGTTGGTGTGGCGCTGGTTGTCTTCGTATTCTGCGCGGTGCTTATGCTGGCCAAGGGGCTTGAAGAAACACTCGCCGAAACAGGAAGCCCAAACAACGTGATCGCCGTGCGAAAGTCAGCGAACACCGAGCTGGTCTCGATTTTGGTCCGCGGTGACGCCGACATTATCAAGTCCGATCCGGCGATTGCAAGAGATGCCGACGGTACTCCGCATTTTGCAAACGAACTTCTCATTCTTATCGGACTGGCAAAGAAATCAGACAGTACGATGGTCAATGTCAACGTGCGCGGCGGGACAAAAGAGTCGTTCGTTGCCAGACCGATGATAAAGATAACGCAGGGCCGCGAGTTTCGGCCGGGGGCAGATGAGGTGATTGTCGGCGCCAAGGTCGCGCAGGGATATCATGGTACCGGCCAGGGGGATCGGGTCAGATTCGGCGGGCGGGAATGGACAATTGTCGGTGTATTTACTGCCAATGGGTCTGGATTTGAATCGGAGATATGGGTCGATGTCGATCAACTTGGCGCGGCCTTCAATCGGCCGAGCTTTTCGTCACTGACTTTTCAGATCACACCGGGGACCGACTTTGTCGCGCTGAAAAAACGATTAGAGGGTGACCCGCGATTGACTGTCGATGTCATGTCTGAGCCGGAGTACTACCGAAAACAGTCGGCGGCTTTTACTACTTTCATCCGGGTGCTCGGGATGTTTATCGCAATTGTCTTCTCACTTGGCGCTGTTGTAGGCGCGATGATTACGATGTACGCGGCGGTGGCCAATCGCACTGTGGAGATCGGAACACTGCGGGCACTTGGTTTTGGGCGTCCCTCGGTACTCTTGGCATTCTTAATCGAGTCACTGGCTATTTCTGTCGTCGGCGGGGCGATCGGCATCGCGCTGGCTACCGTGTTGAGATTCCTTGAGATTTCAACCACCAACTTCGACACCTTTGCCGAGATTGCCTTTTCATTCCGCATGACGGGTGATATTGTCGTCTCCGGAATGATCTTTTCGATTGTTATGGGCTTGGTCGGTGGATTTCTGCCATCGGTGCGGGCTTCGCGGCTCCGAATTGTCCAGGCGCTCAAGGCGCGTTAGGCCAATTCGACCCGATCCCCCAGCTTGGGGATTGTGCATTCCCATCCGCGCTCGTTGCGCAAATGTCCGGCCATAGCCGTCGACTGATCCGGTTCGCCGTGGGTGATAAACACCCGCTTGGGGGCGCTCTCCATCGGCTTTAGCCAATGCAGGATTTCGAAGTAGTCAGCGTGACCCGACAATCCCGAAATCTTGACAATCTTGGCGTTGACCTCGACCACTTGTTTGTGGATGTACACGGTCTTATCGCCGTTAAGGAGGCGACGACCGACTGTGCCTTCGGGCAAGAAACCCACAACGGCGACTGTCGTGCTCCTGCTTGGCAAACGGTTTATCAGGTGATGCATGATACGCCCGCCGGTCATCATGCCGCTGGCGGAAATAATAATCGCCGGACCGTTGAGCGTGTTGAGCTCTTTTGATGACTCACGCCGGCGGTGAAGAGTCACCCCTTTCCCTTCCAGCGCCGCAGAAACATCGGCGGGATTCTCCCCCAGCTTGTGATACGACGAGTACTTTGCGAAAATGTCGGTCGCCGAAATGGCCATCGGTGAGTCAATATGAACCGGCACGTGGGGAATGCGGCCGTCACGCTCCAATAGGTTTAGCATATAGATGATTTGTTGAGTTCGCCCGATGGCAAACGCGGGAATCAGGAGAACACGCTTTTGCGCGACAACTTCGTCGATAAGAGCGGCGAGCGCAAAGAAAGGATCTTCCGGTTCATGAATCCGCCCGCCATAGGTCGATTCGCAAATGAAGTAGTCGCATGGCGGCGGCGGTAACGGATCGACAACCATCGGCCCTGAATATCGACCTATATCGCCTGAAAAGAGAATCGTTCGTTTCTGGTCGTTATCAGTGACTTCGAGTTCAACACAGGCGGCGCCGAGCAGATGACCAACGATATGGTACTTAAACCGAAAGTGTTGTCCGATCTGTGTCCACGAGCCGAATGGCGTTGAATTGAACATACCGATTGCGGTCTCGGCATCGTCGGAAGTGAATAGCGGCAACGCCCGGTCGTGGCGGGTGGCCCGCTTCTTGTTGCGATATTCCGCGTCTTCTTCCTGAATCTGGGCCGTATCACGAAGGGTAATCGATGCGATATCACAGGTGGGCGGCGTCGCGAACACCGTACGGGCAAATCCCTGACGCACCATCCTCGGAAGGTACCCGACATGATCGACATGCGCGTGGGTGAGGACAATGGCGGACAGCTTTCCCGGATCAAAGGCTGGGTCGATCCAGTTTCGCTCGCGCAGAATTTTTGCCCCTTGGAACATGCCGCAATCGATCAAGATGCTCTCGCCGCCGCACTCGACCAGATACTTCGAGCCGGTGACAGTTCCAGCCGCGCCGTGAAAAGTGACTGAAATCACCTGGCGCCTTTGGTTTTGTGGTTGTTCACATGGACAGTATAGGTAGATTTTTTGGGGCGCGAAACCAAAAGTAGTTTGGGATTTCTGTCCCGAATGCCTCGCACTTCTCAGCTTGACTTGTGGCCTCCGGTGGCTGAACTTACCACCCGCGAAATCTCAAACGACGAAGTATAGGAGCGTATGGCAGACAAATACATTTTTACCATGCTTGGGCTGAACAAATACTATGGCCAAAAGCAGGTGCTCAAGAACATCAATCTCTGTTTCTTCCCCGGCGCCAAGATCGGCATTGTCGGCGAAAACGGCTCCGGCAAATCGACCGTACTGAAGATCATGGCCGGAATGGACGACGCGTTTCAAGGCGAGGCGTTTATCACGCCGGGGTATCAGCCCCGCCTCGTGATGCAGGAGCCGCTACTTGATTCAAACCAGACCGTGCGGCAAACGCTCGAAGACGCCTTTTCGTCGATTACCACACTTCTCAAAGAATACGACACTCTTACCGGCAAAATGGCTGAACCGATGTCGGACGATGACATGACCGCCGCGATGAACCGGATGGGAGAATTACAGGACAAGCTCGATGTCGCTGATGCTTGGAATCTTGACCAGAAATTGGCAACTGCCTCCGATGCCCTCTGTCTTCCCGATGACGACCGGATTGTCGGTACACTCAGCGGCGGCGAACGACGACGGGTCGCGCTGTGCAAGGCGCTTTTGGAAAAGCCGGATTTACTGCTCCTCGACGAACCGACCAACCATCTGGACGCCGAGACGGTCGACTGGTTGGAAATTCAACTCAAGGAATATCCCGGTACGGTGATTGTTGTCACACACGACCGGTACTTTTTGGATAACATCACCAAATGGATTCTTGAGCTCGAAGGGGGCGTCGGAATACCGTGGGAAGGAAACTACACTTCCTGGCTTGAGCAAAAGTTATCCAAGCTCTCGGCCGAACAAAAGAAGAACTCGCCCCGCGCTCGCGCACTGGATCGAGAACTGGGCTGGCTTAAGATGAGCAACAACGACCGTCAGGCGATGGCCCGTAGCCGCATCATGGAATATGCTCAGCTTATCGCCCGCGAGACAGCGACTTTGAAAGATGATGCCTCGGTCATTCAAATCGCTCCGGGACCGGAACTGGGTGACAAGGTGGTCGAGTTCGCTGACGTGTCCAAAGCGTACGGCGATCAGGTGCTGTTCAATTCTGCCGGATTCAGTATTCCTCGTAATGCAGTGGTTGGACTGGTTGGTCCGAACGGCGCGGGTAAGACGACGCTATTCAAGATGATCGTAGGACAAGAGAAACCCGACAGCGGGAAAGTCGAGATCGGCTCGACTGTGAAAATCGCGTATGTCGATCAAGGACGCGAAAACCTGTCGACCGATGTTTCACTCCTTGACGAAGTCTCCGGTGGTGCGGCAGAGGTTATCCTGGGCAAACAATCGATCCCGGTGCGCCAATATCTCTCACGCTTTGGATTTAAGGGAGCAGATCAACAGAAGATGTCCGGCGAATTATCCGGCGGTGAGCGCAACCGGCTTCATCTTGCAAAGCTGTTGAAAGTCGGCGGGAATGTTCTCTTGCTCGACGAGCCTACAAATGACTTGGATGTCAATACGCTTCGTATGCTCGAAGAAGCGGTGCTGGATTTTGCAGGAACGGTGCTGGTGATCAGTCACGACCGGTATTTTCTCGACCGCATTTGCACGCATCTTCTGGTCTTTGAAGGTGACGGAAAACTTCGTTGGTTTGTCGGAAACTTCAAAGAATATGAAGAGCTTAGGATTAAAGAAACCGGTGGACATCAATTTGAGAACCGCCGCAACCGGTACCGGAAATTGGTCCGGGCGTAAGTTGTCTCCAAATGAAAAAGAGCCGGGCAGAAATGTCCGGCTCTTTTTTTGTATGCGACTACAGTCTATTCAAGTACGTGGATATTCTTCTTTGCGCAGATATCCTTCAGTTGTTTCGGCCACACGGTGACTGTCACTTCACCCAGATGCGCCGTGCGTAGAAGGTACATATAGGTGCGGGCCTGTCCGATACCTCCGCCGATTGAGAGCGGAATCCGGTCATGTTGGATCGCCTGATGATACGGCAGTTTGAGAAAGTCGAGTTGATTCGAAATCTCCAGTTGCTGTTTCAACGTGTATTTGGTGACTCGAATTCCCATTGAGGTCAATTCGTGACGACGTTTGGTCACCGGGTTCCACACAAGAATGTCGCCATTGAGGCCGTGGGTGTCGCGACCAGTTTCTTTGTTTGTTGGTGTCACCCAGTCGTCGTAGTCGGCCGCCCGCATTTCGTGGGGGTATCCATCTTTGAGCACCCAACCGATTCCGATGATGAACAC
Source organism: uncultured Ignavibacteriales bacterium (assembly GCA_964571235.1). Taxonomy (GTDB): domain Bacteria; phylum Zixibacteria; class MSB-5A5; order GN15; family FEB-12; genus JACRAV01. The sequence continues at coordinate 159,434 of CAZNAI010000010.1, forward strand.
CGCCGGGTACTCTTGCAGGATTCTCGTCTCACGCTGTTTGCGCGGGAGATCGGGGTATTTGGCCAGCAGATCTTCGGCGTGAATGAAAGTCAGTTCCTCCGGAAAGTCCGGATATTTGGAGTCCTTTAGCGCCGGGTACATCTTTTGCGCGACTCTTCCCGCTCCGACAATGACTTTCCAGATACGGCGAACTGTATCTTTGAGATATTCCAAGTTGCGTTCTTTTTCGGTGATTCTTCGTTCCCAATCCCATTGATCGACATACGAACTGTGGTCGTGATCAAGGAAATAATCTTTGCGGACTGCGCGCATATCGGTGCAAACACCTTCACCCACTTTGCAATCAAATTGCGCCAGCGCCATTCGTTTCCACTTGGTAGCCGCCTGCACGACCTGAGCGGTCAAGCGCGGATCGATCCCCAGTCCGCAGGGAAATTCTACCGGCGTGCGGGAGCCGTCGCGGTCGAGGTAGTCATTCACTCCGCTGTCGCGGTCAACGATCAACGGTACCTGTACCATCGAGAGATTGAGTTCTTTGCTCAGACCGTCTTCGATAGAGCGCTTGATGGCGTAAATCGCTTTTTGCGTTTCGAGGCGATTCAACAGCGGTTTGTAGTTAGCCGGTAGAATCTTCTCCACTTCTTCATACGTGCTGATACCCGGTCCGGCCAGATCGGCAACTTTGCTTGTCATACCTTTCTCCTTTTCAAAGAGGCGGCCGGTTTGCGGCCGTTCTTCTGATGTAATCATATAGCACGGCGTCGTATGGCGACCGCCGACATCGGGAAATAAAATAGGACAAACTTGCCTTTGATACAAGCAAAAGAGATATCTTTTGCGCACAAGACAGGACGAAACTTATCGCCTATTCCGAGCAGAAGTCTTCCGAAATTTTCAAAATTCGGTCGGCAGGAATGGCTACCCAGTTTTCAACTTGGTGAGCGCCGTGACCGCGACTGATGATCGAAACCACAGCGGCGGTCTCGTCGTCGGGGGCTTCGTAGATGTCCATGTAGTCCCAATACCCCAACAGGGCGTAGTGTGCCTTGAAAGTCACACTGGGGCACTTGGTTTTGATCTGCTCGATCCAGGAACGACCTTTACGGGCATGATCCTGCATCCGGGATCCCACCTCGACAAGATGTGCATCCGAGGAGGCGAGTTTGGTCATCATGACAAACGTCTTCATCGCATACCTCCGGTTACTTTGGCCGTGTCGCATGAGGGAGGGCGACTGCACTGCCACCGCGACCGGCACAGTCATTATATGGTACGAAAGTCGATGTCGATTCGTTGTCTCTGGCGGTTACTTGGTCGGTTCCGGAATCTGCTCGGCAATTCCTGCAAGCCGCCGCGCAATCTCAACCTTCTTCTCAAGTTCGGCGCTGGCCCGGATAACAAGCTTGGCGCCATCAGGCGATCCGCCACCGTGCATACACCCCGGAACACCTGAACCGACTGTCGACCACTCGACCAAACGAGCGGCGCGGGCACGGGCCTCGGGTGAGGACTTGGCGGTCATGTATTTCTGAATTAAGTGGCCGTATTTTTTTGAATAGAAGTCTTTGGATGATGGCATACATCCGGTTTCGGCGATTCCGCCGGCGATGTCCTGCGCCAGCACCGAGGTTTCATAGGGAAGCGTGGCCACATGCACTTTATTCACATTGGAAAGCATCGGATCGCACAGCCAAGCGCCTGACTCGTGCTTGTGCCCCATCGCGGCGGCGGCGATCCCCATACCGTAGGTGGTTTCATTATTGATGTACATCTGCGTTAACTTGTCGTTGAAGACTTTCGCCTGAAGTCCACTGGTGCGGGCGGTGAGAATAGCCGCGCCGATCTTGATGTCACCCTGTCCGGCGACACAGCCGCCGATAGCGGCGCGGTAGGGCATGATGAAATTCGATACGGCCATCATCGCATAATCGTATTCGCCACACATGAAGACCCGCTCGTTCGGGATGAAGACATTGTCAAAAAGCAGGAATGCTTGAGTGATGCCGCCTTCGGTGACCGGATTGTCAAATCCTTCTTCCTCATCACGTGTATCGTTGGGATGGCGCGTTTCCACGATGGTCAACCCATCGATATCGCGCGGGATGACAAACGAAATGGCGCAGTCGGCGTCGGCGGCCTTGTAATTGGACCCCGGTATGACGAAAATCTCATTGGAGGCGGCAACACCACAGATCATCAGTTTGGCGCCACGGACCACGATACCGTCGGGCCGTTTTTCGACCAGATGCAGATAGACATCTTTATCGTTTTGCGCAGATGGCGCCTTGGTGCGATCGCCTTTGGCGTCGGTGAGCGCCCCGGCAATGGTGATGTCGCGAGCCTGCGCCTCCTTAAGCCAGGTCATGAGTCGTTGGTGATAGTTCGTGTCAAACTTTTTGTCCATCTCCCAGGTAGTGACAAACATCGAATTGAGCGCCGCCCACCCGGCGCACCGTCCACCGGTGCAGGTGCCGGTTATGTGAAACATCAGTCGTTTCATATTGCTGTTGGCGTACATATCCTCGGCCGACATGATGATCGACAGGTAGCGGCTTATTGGTTCACCGGTTAGATGCGACTTGGTAATCACTTGATCGCACAGGAGCGGATCGGCGGCGGCTTTGTAGGTCCAGCCGTGTCCCTCGACTGTTCGTTTGGTCGCCGGATGCGTGGTCACATCGGAAATCTGCTGATCGAATTTGAATATGTTCGGTTTGAGTAAGCGGAGAGACTCGAGGTATTGGTCGTAACTCTTGATCGCCATATTGCCTCCCGTCGGCTGGTGGGCCGCACGGTTTCTGAGATTTCGCTACATTTGCTGTTTGATAATTCTACCGAGCCGTTTGATTCCCTCGTCGATTTCGTCCATCGACGCACACGAAAAGTTCAGCCGCAGAGTGTTTTCGCCGCCACCGTTGGCATAAAAAGGCGAGCCGTACACGTACGCCACTTTCTCTTCGATTGCTTTGGGCAATAGTTCCTCAGCCGACATCCCTTTGGGTAATTCGACCCAGATAAACAGGCCGCCGTCGGGACGTGTCCATTTGGCTTCCACCGGGAACCAGGCCTCGAGCGCACGAAGCATCCAATCACGCTTGTGCCGGTAGTCCTCGCGTATTTTTTCGACATGCGGATCGAGAAATCCGTGGCGGATAAACTCGTAGATTACATACTGACAAAACGTGCTGGTGTGCAAATCAGCACACTGTTTGACTTTCTCAAATTGCGAGACGATTTCTTTGGGGCCATTCATCCACCCCAATCGAAGGCCCGGGCTGATAACTTTTGAGAATGATCGAAGAGCGATCACTTCATCGCCGCCGTACGACTTGATAGTCGGAAGGCGGTCGGGCGTGAAATAGACATCGCCGTACGGGTTATCATCGACAATCGGCACATGGTATTGAATCGCCAGGTCGCATAGAGCACGGCGACGCTCGACTGACATTGTGATGCCGGTTGGATTTTGGAAATTGGAGACGGTGTAGATCAGCTTTGGTTTGTATTGCTTGATGAGCGGCTCGATGCGGTCGACTAAGATTCCCTCACGATCCATGTCGACCGTCACATACTTCGCCTGATAGTAATTGAATGCCTGCAGTGCGCCGAGGTATGTGGGGTTTTCCACCAGGACATAATCGCCGGGATCGATGAAAGCGCGGGCGACCAACTCAATTCCCTGCTGAGCGCCCGAGGTGACGAGAATGTTGTCTTTGATTGTTGGCGTGCCTCGTTCGGTGGCTCGCTTGGCAATGATGTCGACCAGTTCCGGCACGCCGCGCGAGAGTCCGTACTGGAGGACATCGCTACCGTACCGATCGAGCGCTTCGGCGGTGACATGTTTCATCAACTCAATCGGGAAAAGTTCGGCGGCCGGAAGACCACCGGCGAAAGAAATTATCCCCGGCTGAGAGGATATTTTGAGAATCTCACGGATGATCGAAGTTTCAAGTTGGAGTACGTGTGGCGCAATCCGCCACTTGTCGGTGCGAACACGGTGGTTAATATCGGCTAACATATGTCACCCAATTCTCGTCTTGTTTGTCGGCGCGGCGGAGAATGCGACTCCATTGAGATCGCGAAAACAGAAATCCGACAATTTTGCCTTTGTCTATGTGAAATATATCACATATGTCGTTATCTGGCAATGGATTATTTGTAAATCGGACCAGTCATTGACCATAAGAATTGTAGCGGCAACGGGTTAAGACATTCCGACGTGGTGTCAGGCGTCCCCGCCTGACACGCTTCGTGTGCATCAAAGATCGTCACGCGAGACGCACGACGCCACGTCGCTATGGCGGTTGAGGCAACATCAATGATGGCAGGAGCGCAGGGCTCCTGCCCTACGTTTACTTCTTCCCTTTCTTCTTCGCCGGCATGTCGCGCGAGAGCATTGTGCGAGGGACAATTTGTTTTTCAAGTCCCGGACCGGTGATCCACAGATCGAGCGCTTCGTCGCCTTTGCACTGGAACATTTTCAGTGTGATCGGATGAGTGCCGGCTTTCAATGCGATTTGACCGGGGAGTTCACCGGAGCCGTGGAGGCCGTCGTTGTCGACTACCAGCGAATCACCGATCCAGAGACGTGAGCCGTCGTCGGAGCTGAGACCGAACTCGTACATACCTTCGCTTGGGACAGTGATGTATCCGCCCATGACGAGGCCGTAAAGCGAATCGGCGGCGTAGAGCGGCACAGCGATAGTGTCGGTGACTGTGTCTTTGAGGACTTTGAGCGTATCGAAATTGGGGAGCTTGTCCCAATTGCCTTCGTAATATTTGCACGAAAGCCCCGGCAGAGTATTCGTGACTGTCACCGCGGAATGCGGAAGGAGTTTTTGGACAGAGAGGGAGGAAACGTAATCTCCCTCGACTCCCGGCACAAATGCGCGGGCTTTAACCATCCGCGAATCAGTGACAGCAAACGGCCGGTCGTATTTGGCTGACTGGGTAGTCGGAGCAGAGCCGTCGAGTGTGAAGCGCAATTCTGCACCGACATTTGGTGACGAAAGTGTCACAACCGCGCTGTCGACAAAGGCGGTGCGGTCTACAGATATGCGAGCGATAGCGGCGTCTGCAACGTCGTAAAGGGGTTGGGCGGGAGTGACGACTGCATCTACAAGTCCGAAGTCTTTTCCCCATTTTATCAATGCCCGTCTCTTGAGCGTGGCCGCAAGTACCTTTAGGTTTCCATTATTTGGCAAATACAATTCGGAGAATGCTCCTATAGGGACAGAAACGACGTAGGCAATTGAATAAAGGTACTTGCTGTTTTCTCCGGTACTCTTATGATAGTGCGTTCCAAACCAACCAACTGCGTCTCGCTGAATGTACTCAGGCACGATTTCAGTGCCGATATTGGTAAATTGGCCGTTTCTCATGCGATTATTCCATTGCCCAATCGACCCTCTGTATTCTGGGAACTTGAACGAGCTTGACCATGGCTTATATCCCGGGGGAGGACTATATGGCCCGACGGCGGTTGAGACCCACCTAAAACTATCGACTACGGACTGCAAAGTAGAAACAACCAAAAATTTGACGATGCCCTGCTGATCCGCTGCAACGAGCTGCCCCTTACATTCCATTACATTGAATTGTCCGGCAGTTTTCGGCCCGATTACGAAAGGTACCCCTTGGAACCACACCGTATCCGGTAGCAGTTCGCCGGCGAGGGTGTTGCCGTGGCCGTCGAGGTCGCCATCGGTTTTGTTGTCATCCGTGCTGATGCCGTCGAGATTGTATTCAAGTTTGAGCGGTTGGTATTGTGGCTTCTCGGGGGTCTTCAGTTTCGACGGCGACAATTTCAAAGCATAGGCGCGGGGTTGATAGGGAGTGAAACTTGAAAGCATCGGACCCCTAAGAGGGAGCGGCGATCCAATCGATTCTTCTTGTCCGTTGACTTCTGTTGCCGTTGTCACCGGTAGCGAAAAGTTCACCAAAGCACCTTCGACGATCTTCCCGGCCGTCTCGCGCAGTCGAACTACGAAATCATCTGAGTTCTCTGATTTTTTCAGCGCTGAGATCATTACCGATGGCGCCTGCGCCGTGTTTGTTCGAGATTGTACACTCGCGAACGAAAGTGATTTGCCCAGCTTGCCGTTTGTTTGTTGAGGCGCATAGAATCCCATCAGCGGCTGATTGAATTTGGCGGCTTCGACTACGATGTTGCCGTCGCGCCAGTCGCCCGAATGGCCGACAAGTGCGAATTTGAATTCGTGGCGCCCCATATCCTGCGAACTCTGGTCGCCGACCCAGTTCCAACTTTCAAATACGCCGGGAGTATGAATGAGTGAAAGGCGAACCGTTTGCGCGTCGGGGTGATCCCAGCCGTATTTACAGTCGTTGAGTATGGCGACACCGTAGTTGCCGCTTTGGTTGGTCAAATCGGCCCACTGCTGGCCGGGGACTTCGTATTTCTTGGGTGTGTTGAGGCCGCGCTTGATCGTGCCAAGGCCGAGATCGTAGGTCACACTGTCGTACGGGAACGAGAAGTGGAAGGCGGCTTTGAGCAAAGTCTCGCGCTCGTACCAATCGATAACATTCTCAAACTCGACTTTGTTGCCGCTCTGACCTGCCGCAAGCCAGATAATGAGTTTGAATTTCGACTTCTCGGTCTTGCGGTCGATTTGCAGTCCTACCCGTACAGGACTTTGGTCAATTACTTTGAATTCGGGTGTGCCGACAAACCGAACTTGAGGCGGCAACTGGAGGTCTTCGTACTGGATTTCCCACGCCGGCCATTGTTTGGGTTTGTTGAATAGGAACTGGTATTGTATCGGCGCGCCGAGCATTTCGTGCCCGGCCTTTTTGTCAAGAATCGACCAGACATCGCCGTTGTTGTCGACCGTGACGATATAATATTCGTTTTCGATCATCCGATCTGTCACTTTGAATTTGTCGATCACTTTTGTGGGTGCGACGTCGGTCTGAAGATCATAAACCGCGTACCCGACCGAAGGCGCCGAGGCGACAAATGACAACTGTGCAGAACCACTGGATTGAATGAGTCGCGACGGCGACTCTTTGCCATCGGGCCCGACTACTTTGACAGTCTTTGCGTCGGTTGGGATATCGACAGTCATTACTTCCTGTCGCGAGGCTGAAACGGGATTGAAGACAATGAGTGGCAGGCCCTTGGTGCGCGTATCGAGCATAGGCGCTATGTTGGTGACCGCGTCGGTGAGCATTGAGGCAAACCGGTTTTGACACAACAGTTCGTCGTTCCAGGAATATTCGTATGCCTCGGGGATGCTCGTGCCGGTCAGGTCGTCGTGGAACTGATGCCACAGAAATCGCTCCCAGGTTTTCTTGAGTTCGTCGCCGGGATATTTGGCGCCGGCAAAGACTGAGGCAATCACACAGGCCCGCTCGGTGGCGTCGGCCAACAGTTCGTTTTTGCGATTCCAGCGTTTCATGGCGGCTTGCGAGGTGTAACAGCCGACACCGTGGCGAGTGAGCAGTAGTTCGCCGTCGTAGACCGGAAGTTTCGACGAGTCTTTACCGACCATGTCGATCACTTCGTCGGCGCCAATACTGTGGACTTCGATGGGGCCGTCGCTCTTCATCGATTTTTCCAGCCACTCAACCGACAGCGAATCGGGCGAGCCACCCTGGTCGCCGGTGCCGAAATAGGCGAATCCGAGCGGAAGGCCGGAGATTTCGTTTTGCTTATCGATCTTGCGAAGCCAGGCGGTATCGCGCGAGAGATCACCACGGAATTGGGAGCCGTAACTACCGGGGTTGATTGCGGCGATAACAGTAGAGCCGTCGACACCACGCCAAAGTCCGATATCAAATGGCCGTTCAACTGACGATCCCCAGCTTAACTTCTGCGTGGAGAAACTCCGGAGGCCGCAATGGTGGGCGATTGACGGAAGAGCGTACCCGAAACCGAAACAATCCGGAAGGAAAATATCGCGGCTCGACTTGCCAAATTCCTGTTTGTAAAATCCGTTGCCGTAAAGAGTATTGCGAACCAGAGATTCAAACGACGGGATGTTGACATCGACCGCGTCGACCCAGCTTCCGGTAACTTTCCAGCGGCCGTCGGCGATGTACTGTTTCAGACGGGCGTAGTACTCTGGGTAGTATTCCTTGAGAAGTTGGTAACGGAATGAACCCTCGAAGCTGAAGACATAATTCGGGAATTTCTTAAAGAGCTTTTCGTTTTCAAGAAAAGTTCGTGGGATGTACTCGTTGATTGATTCTTTAATTGTCCACCGCCACTGGGTGTCCAAGTGGGCGGTCCCGACAACACCAAGCCGCCGTTTGGGCGCGATTTGTGCTTGATCAGTCGTCTGAGCTGTGCCAAGTGTGCTTGCGCACAACAGAACGAATGCCGACAGTATTGTGTATTTCATTTCTCCACCTCCAGGTCTCAATATTCCAAAGCGCTAGACGCGCGTTGATTTCCACTTCCAGTTCAGGCCGCGCTGTTTCAAACGATCGAGCAAGACCGCGCCGAGAATGACCAGCCCGAGAATTACTTTTTGCGTATAGCTCTCAACATTGGTCAGGTTCATGCCGTTTTGAATAACGGCGATGATAAATGCGCCTATCAGGGTGCCGAGAATTTTGCCCTCTCCCCCGCTCAAACTTGTGCCACCGACGACTACGGCGGCGATTACATAAAGCTCGTATGAGAGACCGTAAGTCGGCGCACCGCTTTTCAATTGAGAAGCGAGCACTATCCCGCCAAGACCGGCGAGAATGCCGGCGATGACATAAACCGAAAAGACCACACTTTTCACGCGAATACCGGCCAAACGAGCGGCCTCGGCGTTTCCGCCGACCGCATAGATATACCGGCCGTAGACTGTGCGCGACATGACAACATGCGCAATCGCGTACAATGCGACCATCAATATCACGGCGTACGGTATACCAAGAAAAGGATCGACCCCTCGACCAAGTGTTGTAAAACTCTGCGGAATTTGGTAGATCGGTTTTCCCTCCGAGATAATATACGCCACTCCGGCGGCGACTTGCATCATGGCGAGGGTGGCGATGAACGGCGGAATGTTGAAACGTGTGATGACAGCGCCACTGAAAGCGCCAGTCGCCCCGCAGAGCACGATAGCGGCCAACGACGCCCAGATCATGGTGAAAGTTGAGGCACCGTCACCGCCAAATAATGCAATCAGCCACCCGCCGAATACAGCGGACAGAGCGATCAGACTGCCTACAGACAAGTCAATTCCGGCAGTGATGATAACGAGGGTCATGCCGATGGCAACCAGCGCGATGACTGCGATCTGATTGGCGACATTGCGAAGATTCGCCGCCAATAGAAACGTCGGCCAACGATATGACGGCGAAGTGATAACGCTTACACCGGCAAGGCTTGGAATGCCTGCCAGAAGTGAGCGGACCACCGGTGCGAATTGTTCAGTTGTAACAATGCCAGAAAATGGTTGGTCGAGCCGAAGTAATGCTTGGCGTACTGCATCTGGACTTCCCTGAATAACTTCGACGGTCGTAGCTTGACTTGAGCGGCGGACGAGTTCGCTGGTGAAGAGCGAATCTTCCGGAGAGGAAGATGCCAGCACTAGGATACTCCCAGTTTTGGGAAGAAGCTGTTCGACAGCCCACGCCGCGTCTTTTCCTGCATAATGCTGATCGGTCAGCGTGAGAGCGGAAAATAGAACGCAAAGCAGAATCAGCACACCCAACATACCATAGTCGCGGAACATGCGTCCGAGTTTCAGTGATGTAGCAGTTGAAAGTGGCATGATTTATCTCACACGGCCATTGCCATAACCTGCTCTTGAGTAGCGGAACGGACATCGGTAATCTCGCCGCTGACACTTCCCTGCTTTATCACCAAGACCCGGTCGCAGATGCCGAGGATTTCGGGGAGTTCTGATGAAATGACAATGACCGATTTCCCCTGTTTGGCCAGTTCGCCGATCAAAAGATACATGTCGTATTTCGCGCCGACATCGATTCCGCGGGTGGGTTCGTCGAAGATCACTACTTGCGACTCGGTCTCAAGCCACCGCGCGACAAGCAGTTTCTGCTGATTGCCGCCGGATAGATTTGCGGCTCGTTGCTCCGGATAAGCGATGCGGATGCTAAGTTGTTCCACATGACTCATAAAGCGCGATCTCTCTGTGCTCCTGTCAATGAATCCGGCTTTGGACCACCGCGATAAATTGGACAGAGCAAAATTGTCTTTCGATGACGCGTGTAAGATTAGCCCCTGGCCTTTCCGATCTTCGGTGAGCAGGCAAATGCCAGCGCGGACTGCGTCGCGGGGGGAGCGAATGTCGAGGAGGCGGCCGCCCAGTTTAATCTCTCCACGTTCGCGTCGGTCAGCGCCAAAGATCAGTCGGGCAAGTTCGGTTCTTCCTGCCCCCATGAGCCCGGCAATACCCAGAATTTCGCCTACCCGAACAGAAAAAGAGATGTCACGCACTTTGCCGCCGGACAAGCCAGTAGCTTCAAACTGCTTCTCTCCTAACTCGTGCGCGACTCGCGGGAATTCCTGGTCGAGTGACCGACCAACCATCTGCTCAATGAGAGTGGTGCGAGTCCACTCACCAGTCACTTTAGACGCTACCGTGCGGCCGTCGCGCATGACGGTAACTCGGTCGGAAATCGCGAGGACTTCGTCGAGTCGGTGGCTGACAAAGATGATGCCGACCCCCCGGCCGGCAAGTTCGCGCAAGAGTCCAAACAATCGATCTACTTCGCGCGGAGCAAGAGCGGCGGTTGGCTCGTCCATAACGAGGACTTCGCAGTCAAGGAGCAGAGCTCGCGCGATCTCGACCATTTGTTGTTGGGCAACCGGGAGTGTCGAAACGGTCGCTTCGAGATCGAGTTCTATTCCCAGCCGGAACAATACGTCGAGGCTGGCATGTCGCTCTGACTCGACATCCACCCAACCAAATCCCTGTCCACGCGTTCCGAGAAATAAGTTCTCGCGCACACTCAACATGGGAACGAGGGTGAATTCCTGATAGATGGCGGAGATACCGGCCGCGCGGGCCTCTATCGGAGAGGTGAAAGTGATTTGCTTGTCTGAGAGCAGGATAATTCCATCGTCAGCCGATTGGGCGCCGGTGAGAGTTTTGATCAGAGTGCTCTTTCCCGCCCCGTTCTCGCCGACAAGGGCGTGAATTTCTCCCGCCTTCAGCTCAAAGGAACCGTCGGACAACGCCTGAACGCCAGGAAATGATTTTCGAATCCCCCGCATAATGAGCAAGGGAGCGCCGCTCCGCGGGCTGGTCGCAGTGTCGTTCATGGGACGACCGGTACTGCTTAGTTGACGGCTTCTTTGGTAAAGAGGCCGCACGGCACGAATACCGTGGCCGACACGGCGACTCCGGACATGTATGACTTCACGGCCTCAATTGTCTTTTGGCCGATCTCGTGCGGTTTTTGGATTACGTCGGCGTATATCTTGCCCGCATTGATTGCTGAGCGGGCCTCGGGGATAGCGTCGAAACCGACAATCTGAATCGACCCAAGTTTGCCGGCTTTCTCAACTGCCGCCAGTGCGCCGAGAGCGGAATCATCGTTAATGCCGAATATCGCCTTCAAGTTCGGGTTCGCCTGCACAATGTCCTCGGCCGTTCGAAACGCCTGATCCTTGACACCGTGACCGGAGAGTTTTGCCACAATCTTGATGTTCGGGAAATTAGCGGCGAGTTCATCCTCGAACCCCTTGACCCGCTGGATTACCGATTCGACCTCCGGATGATCGATAATCGCCACCTCTCCGCTCTGTCCGATCGCCTGCGCAAGCGCCTGTGCGGCCAAATGACCGCCGGCTTCGTTATCGGAGGCGATGTGCGAGACAATCTGAACGCCCTCGGCCAAGCAGGCGATATCGGCCGTGAAAACTGGAATGCCGGCGTCGTTGGCGGCCTTGACTGCAGTGCCAATCGATCTTGAATCACACGGAGCGAGAATGATCGCGTTGACTTTGCGGACGATGAAATCTTGCATTTGATCTTTCTGTTTGGCGACATCGAATTCGCCAGCTGTGATCAAAAGCGTATACCCGTTGGCGTCGGCGGTTTCCTGCAGGCCTCTTTCAAGGTCCTGATAAAACGGATGTGTGCGCGTGAGTAAGGAAACACCGATTACAACACCCGAGTTTGTGGACGTGCCCGATTTAGCTTTGCTATCCGCTTCGGATTTTTTCCCGCAGGAAGTGACAAGAAATAGCAGTGCGGAGAGGACAGAGAACAATCTGATTGTGAAACGCATGGCGGCGGCCTTTCGTCGATTTGAAATCTGTTCTACGCGCCGAAAAGTTACGCATTCGATTCGGGCTTTGCAACGGGGATTCTCGGCCCCAAGTTTTTTCTTGATGCGACAGGGAGAAACGTCTACATCTTGTTCAACTATTATGACTTGGTACCTACAATGGGTGGCCGAACACCCGCTCTGGTCGGCCGCCGTGCAGTTCGGATTGCTCGGGACGCTGGGCGAAATGCTGTCGGCGAGCCTGCAACGCCGTCGGCCGTCGCTTCCCGGAAACTGGTGGCAAACACTCGCCAAAGTGCTGGCTTGGGCGGTACTCGGGGTTGTCATTAAGTACGGGTTTGCCGGCATGAAAGGATTCACTCAGGCACTATTGGACCATCAGATGTTTCCACAGTTTCTCTCAAATGGCGTCGGCTGGGCGTTTTCTGTCTCAGTGCTGACCAATCTTTTCTTCGGGCCGCAGATGATGTTCTTTCATCGCCTCGAAGACAACTTGATCGCGTGGAAATGGAATACGCAGGGCCTGACCACTGCGTGGTGGACACTCATCTGGTTTTGGATTCCCGCTCACACCGTGACATTCAGTCTGCCAGCAGAATACCAGATTGGCCTGGCGGCGATTTGGTCGGTGGTGCTGGGGTTTATTTTGGGGGTCGCCAAACAACGTAGATAATGCGCTTGACGGCGCGTTTCTCAGGTGTACCAACAAATATCTCAAGTCATCAATTCTCCGGTATGACGCCAATGTGGCAGAAGTTTTCGATTGAACTGTGATCGGGATTAATCCAAGCAGACAGACCCTTCGACAAGCTCAGGGTGAAGTCCGGTACGATCTGTCTCTCTTAGAAAACTGGATGTTAAAGGGCGAAGCCCCAAGGTTGAGCCACACCCATCCAAAAAGAGCGTCACCATCAATTCCTAGTTCACAGTTGGATACAAATCGGCGAAGCCCCAGAGTCCAGACAAAGTCTGGCTGGGAGACAGGGATTCGAACCCCGATTCTACGGTCCAGAGCCGCATGTCCTACCGTTGGACGATCTCCCAGTTCACGGTACTGCATCACCTGACCGGATAGCGCAAAGGCCAGCGGCCTGCAACGCGAGTCCGAATATAACAGGATGGGGCAATGTGTCAAGCGATGGGTACAGCGGCGAGTCACCGGGAGCGGCTAGAGAACTGGTGGAACAAAAACGCCTGCCCACGGACTGCTATCGTAGCCCGTTTGGATGTGATCTTGTTGCGTAGGGCCACAGTCTCTCCCCTTTTGACCCGTAACCGATCGGCAGGAAAAGCGGTCCCGACACAGTTCAATGTGATTGATGGGGTGAGCGGAACGACTGAGACCGTGTCACCAACCGAGCCTGAAATAACGCAGGTGCCGTCACGCAGAAAGATGATCTCGTAGGCGGCGTTGACCAGCCGGAGTTTCAGATGGCGATTGCGCCGGTTTTCCACCAGCGACGCCAAGAGCAGTAGGTTGCCGGTGAAATGATCGGCTTCGCCGAAAATCGGCTGGACAATATCGATAGCAGTCGCACCGTTCTTAATCGCCGATTCGACTGCCAGTTGGGTGTCGGTTTTGTCTTTGTTGACCGGGAAAATGGCAATTTCGGATTTGGGGAATTCGCGCCTCGGGTCGCGCCTGATCGAATCGAAGTCGCCGACAATCATCCGTGGTTTGAGACCCGTTTTCTGAAAAAAGCTCAGGCCGCCGTCGACAGCGATACAAAACCTGCCCTTTGCAAGCGCCTTATAAAACGGAAGATCACGACGACCGTACGTTCCATGCAGAAATAATGCGAATGAGTTCATTTCGGACTATAATGTGAGCGCCAGACTTCCAGCGCCCATGAGAGCGGTTTTCTCTTCGATAATAACGCCAACTGGCATCTTGGCGAGGAGGGCTTCCATCTTGCCGCGTTTGACAAACCGCTCCATGAACTTTCCTTTGTCCAGAGCTGTGATGATTTGCGGGGCGATTCGACCGCCGATAAATATCCCGCCGGTTGTCATACCCTTAAGGGCGAGATTGGCGGCTTCCGAGGCATAGCAATCGATGAAAATATCGAGCGCGCGAACCGAGGATTCATCTTTGCCCGCCAGCGCATTCTCAATAATGTGAGTCGGGCGATCCGGCTGGTCAAACCAATCCGGACGCGGCAGGCCCCGTGTGTCTACCAGGAAGTTGAAGATGTTCTCAAGCCCACGCAAACTGACGACATCTTCGACCTCTACATGACCTAGTTCCGCATAGAGAAACTCCCAGAGTTCAAGTTCGAGCTGGTTTCCGGGGGCAAAGTCGGCGTGGCCGCCTTCAGAAGCATACGGGTGGACATGACTGTTTTCAGAATATATGAGCGCTTGACCCAATCCGGCGCCGGCGGCAATCAGCCCGAGATTCCCTGTGTGGGCTTTGATGCCGCTGTTGATGGTGAAGAACCGGTCGGCCGAAAGCCGCGGCAAGCCGTGGGCGGTGGCGACAATGTCGTTGACCAATTTCACCTTAGGAATGCTGAATCTCTTTTCCAGATTCCCAGCGATGATATGCCAGGGGAGATTGGTCGTCGTGACTTCATTTTGGAGTACCGGCCCGGCGACGCCGAGGCAGGCGGCGGTAAACTTGTGGCTGTGCTTTTTCAGATATAGTTCGAGTATGGATCCAAAATCGCGAAAGTCGCGGCTTAGGTATCGCACATACTCGCGCAATTCAAGGCGCTCCCCCGATTCGCGAATGCGGGCAAGATCGACATGAGCGCCGCCGATGTATCCGGTGAGAATTTCTTTCATAAGCTCAGTATTCGGCCGGTCCAGTTCAGTTGCGAGGCGGCGGGTTGATCGATAAGCCAGACTGTCCGTTCGGCCGCCACCTGCGACACCGGCAGTTTACTGGTTTCTGCGGTCGAATCAAGAGCCGATTTGACTGCCTTCGCTTTTGATTCTCCCGAAACGAGTACAAGAACTGCCCGTGAGGCATTGATAAGTTTCATCGAAAACGAGAGCCGGTGGGTCTTGAGCGACTCAATCCACGGGGCAATTACGAGGTCACCTTTATCAATTCCCGAATCTTCGCCCGGGAAAAGCGATGCGGTATGGCCGTCCGCTCCCATACCAAGTACCGTCAGGTCAAGCTGTGGACGACCGTTGTTTCCTACGACTGCTTTATCTTGGATCAGACGGGAGTAGCGATCGGCCTCGGCTGACAAGTTGCTTAGCTCTCCTTGCATACGATGAATGATACCCGGAGAGACCCCCAGCGGTTCAAACAATCGGCTTTGCGCCAGACCGAAATTGGAGTCGGGATGAATCGGCGCGACAGATCGCTCATCGGAGAAGAAAAACTCACAGTGTGAGTTAAGCAATTCGCCGTTGGAGCGATTCGCCGCAAGCACATCATACATCAGGGCCGGTGTTGAGCCGCCGGAAAGGGCCAGGAGAAATCGTCGACCGGAGACAAGTCCGATCTCGCCGAGCACAAACTGTGCGGCGGCATAAGCCAGCGCATTTAGGTCGGAGCAGACGACGATTTCCCGGACTGCCATTGAGATTTAGTTCCTCTCCCCTATTCGAGAACAACCGCTGTGCCGGAGGCCGACACCATGAGCATCGAGCCGGTACCGACCGTTTCGTAGTCAAGATCGACCGCGATCACGGCGTTGGCGCCCAGTTGGGTCGCCTGCATACACATCTCGTCCAACGCAATTGTCTTGGCTTTGGACAATTCCTGTTCGTAGGCGGCGGATCGTCCACCGACAATATCCCGGATATTCGCGAAGATGTCTTTGAAGATATTGGCGCCGAGAATCGCCTCACCGGAGACAAGTCCGATGTACTTAATGACTTTTTTCCCTTCGACATTGTTGGTTGTTACTACCAGCATGGTGAACTTTCCTTTCGAACGTTGTCTACTGTTATCTTGTCGTTACGGAATTCGTAACATCGTCATTACCCGCTGAACTGCGGCATATTCACGAAAATCGTCGCCGCCACCGTTGGTCGCCGCGAGGACATATTCTGCCAGGCCGGTCACACCGGTTTGACTAGCAACCAAGCGCCCGTCAACGAGTGCCCGGCTGTCGCAGTATCCGCCGTGGCGAGATCGGTTTGCCATGATCTTAAGTTTCGACTGATCGGCGAACTCAATCTCCAAAACTTTGTCAGGAGCCGCGGCCGGCGCCCACGTGAGGGATACCTGCTGTTCGCAACGAGTAAAGCGAACCTCTCCCCCGAACTGCTCAAACTTACCTCCGTCCGCCAAGCGATGAACCAACCATCCGGCGAGAAACGGATCGAGACGTGCATGAGCGTTATCGAAATAGATCACAATGCGCACGAGAGTTGAATCTGAACTTGAGGCCAACACGGCGCTGTACGCCGCGCCGATCATTTCCCGCAGATCGAGCGTTCGGTACCAAGAGAGCGGCACCAACCGGTCGGATTCTGCCGCGACGGACACAACTTCGGCTTGAACGAGATAATAGTCCGACATAGCTCGCAGGTCGGCGTCGCATTCAGGAGTAAACTGATAGGCGCGAAAATCGATGGTGAGAACCGGCACGGAATCGACCAGCAGTGAGCGCACAGCGCCGCCGATGAAACTCGATCGAGGCTCGTCGGACAAAATCTCGATAATTTCCCAGCAAACCAACGCATCGAGTTCTGCATTGAATTCACAGGCGGTGCGAACAAAGGCGCAGTAGGTGGAAAGCGTTTCGTCCACAATTATAAGAAAAACCCGTGAGGGATGGCGAGTGGCGATCTGCTGAGCCAGGTTTTCGGCGGAAAGGCGGGCGGCGGCATCCGCTACGATCAAGACGTTTGCCAGGCAGATTTTCACCAGACGCTTGCTATCATCATCCTGTGATCCCTGCGACCAGATTTCATTGAGCCGGCCTTCAATCAGATCGGCGCTTACAGGTAGATAACCACCCTCAAGGATGACATCCGGCGCACCGCTCATAACCGGACCCATGAGCGACCGTCGCGCTCAAGTAACCGGTCGGACTCGCCTGGCCCCCAACTTCCGGCTTGATATGAACTCAACGGTAAACTCTGCCAGTGATTGGTAATCCGATCAATGTGTTGCCACGACAACTCGACTTCGTCTTCGCGTGCGAAGAGAGTCGCGTCGCCGACCACGGCATCGAGAATGAGACGCTCATATGCCTCCGGGGAAGCCACACCGAATGCGCTCGAGTACATGAAGTCCATACGCACCGGCGCAATCCGCGAGAGCTGGCCGGGGACTTTTGCGCCAAGCGAAAGCGAAATCCCCTCAGCCGGTTGGATTCTGAGCCGCAAAATGTTGGGGCTTCGTTTGCCACACTCTGTTTGTTTGAACAACGCCAGCGGCGGCGCTTTGAAGACTATTGAAACTTCAGTCACTCGCTTGGGAAGACGTTTGCCGGCGCGAATGTAAAATGGCACTCCCGACCAACGCCAATTGTCGATCAAACACTTCATCGCGACAAATGTCTCAGTTTTCGAAGTTGGCGGCACACCGCTCTCCTGCAGATACCCGCCCACCTGCTCGCCGCCTACCGAACCGCCGACATATTGTCCCCGAACAACGCGCTCCGAGAGCTCCTCCCGCTCGAACGGGTGCATGGACTTGAGCACTTTCGCTTTTTCATCGCGAATCGCTCCCGCTTCAAACGAGGCCGGCGGCTCCATCGCGATCAGAGCAAAAACCTGCATGATATGTGATTGCACCATATCGCGAATAATGCCCGACGAATCGAAATATCCAGCCCTCGATTCGATGCCGATCGATTCGGCAACGGAAATCTGGATGTGATCTATATACCGACGATTCCAGAGTGGTTCAAAGATCGAATTACCGAGGCGAAAGACTAAGATATTCTGAACAGTCTCTTTACCGAGATAATGATCGATGCGAAAGATCTGTGATTCGGAAAACGCGCCATGCAGGACTCCGTTGAGTCGCCAGGCCGACGGTGTGTCGTGACCGAACGGCTTTTCAACAATGATGCGCGACCATCCGGTGGAATCGTCAGCCCGGCTCACCAACTGAGCCGCGCTGAGATTGTGAATTATCGGCTCGAAGGCATCGGGAGGAGTCGCCAGATAGAACAGGCAATTGTGATCGGAGTGCCGCTCCAGGGTAAAGTGACGCAAACAATCATTGAGTTTTCGGTACGCCACCTCGTCGTGGAATTCTCCGCTGACATACGATAGATGAGAGACAAATCGAGCGAGCTGTTCTTCCGATTCCGGCTTGCGCCGGGAAAAAGTAGTGATCGCTTTGGCCATTTCCGCCCGGAACTGGTCATCGTCTTTTTCGCGTCGCGCAAAACCGATGATTGAGAAGGGCGCAGGAAGGAATCCATCGACAAACAGGTTAAACAGCGCCGGAATCAGTTTTCGCTTAGTCAGATCGCCTGACGCGCCGAATATGACCAACGAAAAAGCGCCCGCTCGTCGCGTGGAGCTCAGGTGTGAGGCGAGTGGATTTTCGATCTGAATATCGGAATTGATCATTTGACTTCTTTGACCGCGTGGCCACCGAATTGATTTCTCAGCGCCGCCAACACTTTAGCCGAAAACGAATCTTCCTGGCGCGAACGAAACCGACTCATCAGAGCGTAGGTAAGAGACACCGCCGGAACATCACGGTCAATCGCTTCGATAACTGTCCAGCGTCCCTCACCCGAATCGGCGACGTACCCTTTCAGCTTGTCCAGATTGGGATCCTCGGCAAAGGCGCGGGCGGCCAGTTCCAAAAGCCATGACCGCACGACCGAACCCTGATTCCACAAGTTAGACACCGCCGCCAAATCAATTTTGTATTCCGATGCCTTCAATATTTCAAATCCTTCGGCGTAGGCCTGCATCATGCCGTACTCGATGCCGTTGTGGATCATTTTGACATAGTGCCCGGCGCCACTTGGGCCGCAGTGCATATAACCGTTCGGTGGAGCCAGTGTGCGGAAGATCGGTTCAACTGTCGCGAAAGCGCTCTTTTCGCCACCGATCATGAGGCAATACCCGACCTTAAGTCCCCAGACGCCTCCCGAGGTCCCGGAATCGAGCATATGTATCCCTTTTCCCGCTAGCGCCGCGCACTGTGCTTTGGTGTCGTGAAAATTGGAATTGCCGCCGTCGATGATGATATCGCCCACTCTGAGCAATCCCGACAAATCATGTATCACCTGTCGTGTGGCGTCGCCGGATGGAACCATCACCCAAACGACTCGCGGCGACGGGAGCTGTTCAACAAGATGATTCAGCGACGTTGCACCCACAGCGCCCACTTTCACCGCCTCGGCCACGGCCGATTCGCTTCTTGCAAAGGCAACAATCTGGTGTCCCCCCTGAGTCAGCCGGGTGACCATATTCAGCCCCATTTTCCCAAGGCCAACAAATCCAATCTTCATCGCGACACCCGTGCTGATTGCAGAAGTGAATTTACTTTCCGTTCGATGCCACCGGCGTCGAGCCCCAGCAAGCGGCAGACATCGTCGGGATTCCCCGATGACCCGTATGCTTCAACTCCCATCTTGGAAAATTTGGTGACCAACCCCATTTCATATAGCCGGGCGGCGATAGTCGTACCCAAACCGGTCTTGATGTTGTGGTCTTCGACTGTCACCACCTGATCATACTCCGCGATCATGCGCAGATCGTCCGGATGAAGGTCCGACCAATCAGAAACCGAAATGAGCGTCACTTGCTTGCCGTTTTGATTGAGTTTGTTCCAGGCAGGAAGAGCATGCTGAGTCATATTCCCGGCACAGACGATGGCGAGATATTCTCCCTTGCGAAGCGTTTCCATCCGTCCGTAGCGATACCGGTACTGCTCGCCGAAATATGGTTTCCCCGTGTCATCTAAAGCAATCGGCACAACTGCCCGTCCCATGACAACGGCGAAATTTCCCGGTGTTGAAAGGACATATCTGACCACCCGGTCGGTTTGATTTGGGTCAGCAGGTGTGATGACTTTCCAACCGAAGGTCGAATTGAGCAAAGCGAAATAGTCGATGCACTGATGTGTCTTGCCATCTTCTCCGGCGTTCACACCCGAATGCGTGCAGAACAACTTCAAGTTGGAATGGTTAATATCATTCAGACGGGCCTGATTGTAGGTTTCGTCAATGGCAAACGCGCCGAAATCAGCCCAGACTGAAATCGCCCGCTCGGCCGACAGAGCGCCGGCCGTGGCGGCGGTTGAATGTTCTGCAATACCCACCTGAAAGAAATTAGCGGGGAATTTCTTGGCGAATCCATCGGTCTTGACCGATTTGGCCAAATCGCAATCAAAGACAGCGATCGCAAATCCGGGGCGGTCGATATTTGCCTCGGTGACCGATACCAGCGCATTGCCGAATGCACTTCGACAATCGGTCTTTTCTGTAGCGCCAAGAATAATCGGCGCACCGGGAAGCACTTCGGGATACGGCACATGCTTCTCTTCGAACTTAGGCGGCGGCCCTTGTTTCCTGCGGGCGATCAGCGCCTCGACATCGTTAGCCGTGCCGCCGATTTCAGCAAGCGCCGCGCCAATTTGATCGAGTTTCACCGGAGCACCGTGGTAGTCTTCCTTGTTCTCCATGAAACTGACACCCTTGCCCATCACGGTCTTGGCGAGCACCATTATGGGTGCACCGGTATTGTTCATCGCTTTGTAACAAGCAGAATAGATTTGGCGAAGATCGTGACCGTCAATTTCGATCACCTGCCACCCCGAGGCCTCCCATTCGGCGCGGATATTGATCGGCATAATGTCATCGATCTTTCCGGAGATCTGCAGGCCATTGTAATCGATAAAGGCGGTGAGATTGCGAAGGCCGAATTTTGCGGCGACGTGCCGGGCCTCGATGAGCTGTCCCTTTTGCTGTTCACCGTCACCCATGAGAACCCAGGTGTGGAATTTCTGTCCGGATATCTGCGCGTAAATGGCTTTGCCGACTCCCGCCGATAAGCCCTGGCCGAGATTTCCCGTATCCCATTCGACTCCGGGAATGTCTCGTTCGACATGTCCCTCAAACGGCGATCCGGCCTGACGGAATCCGTGGAGCGCCGGAGTAATGTCAAAAAAACCTGCGGCCGAAAGCGCAGTGTAGACTCCTGGGGTGGTGTGGCCATGTGAAACAACAATCCGGTCACGGTCGTCGCGCATCGGATTTTGCGGATCGACATTGGCAAGATTGTACAGCGTCAGGTACATCTCAAGTGACGACATCGATCCGCCGGGGTGACCGGAAGAAGCGACAGTGGTCATTTTGAGAATATTGCCGCGGCAGAGGCGGGCCATATCAGAAAGCTTGGTGTGCCATTCGGCGGAAAGTTGTGGCTCGCGAAAACCGCGCCAGGGGGAAAATTCCATTTCAGCAGTCCTTTTATTTTGTAAACGCTTTTTTCAATGATTGTTCCAACTGGGCGATAGCGCTCGCCGGATTTCCGCTGACCGCCAGCACGAGCACCGGCAACTTGCGCGATACCAGGGCCTGAGTGTCGCCGATTGCCTGGGCGCTGATCAGATCGCCGAATGAGAAGTATTGGCCCGGAATGGGCAGGTTCTCGTACTTCTCTCGCACCAAAATGATAAACACGCCCGTGCGCGGTCCGCCTTTGTACAACTGCCCAATCGAATGCAGGAATCTCGGGCCGTATCCGCGCAAAGTTGTCATCTTTGTGCGCTTTCGAATGGTCGACCGCAATACAGCGATAGCTTTTTCAGAAGCGCGGGTCGATTCGAAGTAGGAAAGGATCGACAGATACTTAGGTGACTTCTCTGCCATCAGGAAGTGCCTGAGAATACAATCAAGCGATGCACAGTCCGCCTCCTTGAACCGCTTACGTGACTCGACTGCGACCAGCGATAGTTTCCCCCAGCGCCGCTGAGGCTCTTGTTTGGGGAATACTCTTGAACTTTGAAACGCCTTGAGGATCGCCTGAGTGTTGTTCTTGCTCTCGGTAACGTTGGGTTCATCGAAGGGGTTGATTTTCAAGGACGCACCGCAGGCGGCAGTGGCCGCCTCCCATAGAAGGAACTGGCTACCCAATTGGTGTTTGTTGGAGAGGGTGATTCTGACACACGGCACTTTTGACTTAGTACACTGCCTGAAGAGCGAGTCATTGGCCGCAGATTTCTCACCGGCCATCGAGAGAAAGACAAATGCCCGATCATTCCCATATTCACGCATTGCGCCGACCGGTTCGGATTCAATCGGCACGACCCCCTTCAACTGTTTCCCTGTAGATTCGGCAACTAATTGTTCAATCCACGGCACAAACGGCGCGATTATCGGCCCGGCGACAAAAGTCAGCTTGTCGCGGCCGCTGACAGAACATGCCGCCATAAAAGCGCCCAGCGCCAACGCGGGATTTGATTCATCATTGCGAGTCTGCATAATTGATTGCATCGAAATCGCTGAGCCCATTAGCTTCAATACGTCTATCCCCGCGAACCAACCGGGGACAACACCAAAGTACGAAAGGGCAGAATACCGCCCGCCAATATCCGGGGGATTGACAAAAATCTGCCGATAGCGGTGTTCACGCGCAAACTTCTCCAGATCCGAACCGGGATCGGAGATAGCGGCGAAATGACGGCCGTACTCTGATATTCCAGCCGCTTTGCATTTCTCAATGAAGAACGATTCATGCGATCTGGTTTCCACAGTTCCGCCTGATTTGGAAGCGACAATGAACAACGATTTGTGCAGATCAAGTCGGTTCGCCACAGTATTGATCGCCGCCGGGTCAGTCGAATCGAGAATATCTATCGACTTGATCCCCTTGCGGCGGCCGAAGATTAGCTTGAAGACCTCGGGGCAAAGCGACGATCCGCCCATACCGATAACCACTATCTGATTGAGTCCGTCGGCGACAACGGCATTGCCGAACGAGTCAATCTGGTTAACCTGGCCTTGCATTTGGGTTGCGATATCAACCCAACCAAGCCGATTGGCGATCAGACTTTGCAAGTCGGGCTTCTTGCTGATTACCGACGGCCGGCGCGACATGATCCCGGGTAGAATATGTTGACGACTGCCGGTGACAACTAACTTGGTGTACCGACGTCCAGCATCACCCGGATTGACGATAAGAGTTGCGCCGGGGTTTTGTCGTTTCGTTTTCACCTGACTCTCATTTCTGAATATCGGTCACCAATTTTTGCCGGTCGGGCGCTTTGAAAAAAGCGGTTCCCATGACTAAAATATCGGCTCCGGCGACAGCGAGTGTTTTTGCATTACTGCCGTCGACACCGCCGTCGACTTCGATAAGGGTCTTTAGCTTGTTCTTGCTGATAAAATCGCGCGCCACCGCTACTTTTTCAATCGCCGACGGAATGAACTTTTGCCCGCCGAATCCAGGGAATACTGACATGATGAGCAAATACTCAAAATGCCCTAGAAATGGCAGGGCTTTTTCTATGGGCATATCTGGATTGATCGACAGGCCGGCTTTGATACCCATTTCGTGGAGCCGTTTGGCGTGTGCGCGTGGATCGGGATGGACCTCCAAATGAAAAGTAATGTTGTCTGCGCCGGCTTCGGCGAACGCATCGAAGTACTTCTCCGGCTGTGTGAGCATCAAATGGCAGTCCAAAAACAGACCCGACAGCCCGTTGATGACTTTCACAATCGCGGGACCATAGGAGATGTTCGGCACGAAGTGACCGTCCATGATGTCTAGATGAAATAGTTTCACGCCGGTCGATTCGGCTCGTTTGAGATCATCGGCCAAATGCCCAAAATCGGCGGCCAAGACGGATGGGGCAATAAGCGGCATAAGGGTAATTTGTCGCTCTGTTGACCTAATCGCAAGTAAATCCACAAATGGCGTTATTACTTATCCACACTCGAAGGCGGTTTCCCGGAGAGCTGGTTCTCAATCACAATGCGGGCGTTGCGCTGTAGATTCTCAAGCCCGGGCCGAGTGAGCGGCGTTCCGGCGGTGAGCGCCAGGAATTCCTCCCGCGACTGCAGTTTGAGTACTTTGGTAGTGTCCAGAAACTCCCCCACACCGTGCGAATAGTCAAAATCTCTCTGGGTAGTCGGGACTGCTCTTCCATTGTGCGGACAGACCTCCTGACATACGTCGCACCCGAAAATCAAATCCCCCATTCGACCCGCCAACTCTTTTGGGATTTCTGAGGGTCGCTCGATAGTAAGATACGAAACACACCTGCGGGCGTCGATGATGCCGTCGTCTATAATTGCGCCGGTCGGGCAGGCCTCGATACACCGCCGACAGGTCCCACATCGGCCATGATTCACTGCTTTGGGATCGTCGAACTCTAATTCAAGGTTGGTGATCACTTCGGAGAGAAACAGCCACGAACCGAATTTCCGGTTAATGAGCATCGCATTTTTCCCAAGGTACCCCAATCCCGCTTTGGCGGCGTAGGCCCGTTCCAGCATTGGCCCATAATCTACCCACCATTTAACCGCCAGTTGCTCAGCCTCTGAGATTGCCTCGGATGCGATTTCACCTCGCAATCTCTCGACAAATGCGCGGGTTTTCTTTTCGATGACCTTGTGATAGTCGCGGCCCCGTGCGTAGCGCGATACTCGCCCGAAGTGTGCGGGCATGTTCCGTGAGTTGGGTTGATAATAATTTAGCCCAAGCATGATGACTGAGCGAACACCCTCCATCAAGAGTCGCGGGTCGGATCGTCGTTCAGCGGTGCGATTCAGCCAGGACATTTCTCCCTGATGGCCGGCTTCCAGCCATTGCCGAAACCGCAAAGCCGACTCCGGAATCGGCTCGGGGGAGGTTATTCCGCAAAGATCGAAGCCCGCCTCATAGGCCGCCGACTTCACTTGCTGACTCGTTATCATTATGCCATGCACTCGCTTCTGTCCAAGTTAATACACTACAATGCCGTACACTAATAGAGAGGGAACCTTTTTTGTCTCTAATTATTGACAGCTACGAACTCTAAGACTATTTTTGATCCGATAACAGTATTTAATGACGGCCGCAGTCGGCCGGATTTTTTTGGAGTTGTTTGTGAAAGATTTCCCAAAGTTCGACCGCCTGATCGTGCGAGGACAAAAGTGAATCGTGTGGCGTTGTTTGTGCTGACTATCCCCGATCATGATCGGCTGGTGCCGATCATGAAGGACTTGAGTACAGTTTCCGGAGTGTCGGGGTGGTATGCGGTCGACGGCCACGCCAACCTTATCGTGATTGTAGAAGGCTCTTCCGATCCCCTCTTAAATTATCTCCACCGTCTGGCCGGCGACGTGTCCATGACGATGTGTGAGGTCCTTTCTCCTGCCCAGCCGATTAGTCACCCGTCTTCCACGAATGGCGGTTGCAGTGCCTGGGTATTTGCCGATGTGGAACCATCGTTTCAAGAAGCTGTGCGACAAGAAGTGTCTTCCACGAGCGGCGTCGCTCTTACTTTGGCAACCAGGGGAGGCGCTGATCTGGTTGCGTTGATCACTGCAAAAACGCTCGACGATGTTGACCAGATTATCAACCGCTGTATACAGCCACTCGATGGAATCCTGCGGCTGAAGCGAAATCGTGTCATCAATCTGACTTCACTGTAGGATATATGGCTGACCAACCAACCGACCAACTGAAGACGTTTAACGTCGATTTGTGGAAACACGACGGCCACGCCGGCGCTCTCATCCCTCTATTGCAGTCGGCGCAGAACACCTACGGGTATGTGTCTGAAAAGGCAATTGATTACATCAGTCATGTCACCGGTATTCCGGCCGCAGAAATCTACGGTGTGGTCACATTCTACGCTCAATTTCGCACCCGCCCGTTGGGAAAAAATGTAATCCGCGTCTGCAACGGAACCGCCTGCCATGTCAACGGCGCCAAGGGTGTGTACGAAGTCATTCAGGACGAACTACATATCAACTACGAAGAAACAACCGAGGACGGCAATTTCAGTTTGCTTTCGGTGGCGTGTATCGGGTGTTGCTCGCTTGCGCCGGTCATTACGATAAATACCGAGACCTTTGGCCGCCTGACACCCCAGAAGCTCCGCAAGATTATCAGACAACAGAAGATGAAACACAAGGCCGCCGCCACAACCGGAGCGGAGGAATAGCCGGTGAAAAAAATCGCGATCGGACTCGGTACCTGTGGCATCTCGGCCGGCGGCGAAAAAGTCTACCAGGCATTTGAAGAAGAACTTCGCAGACACCCCGACGCATTTTCACTCGGCGAGACCGGATGTATCGGGATGTGTTACCGGGAAGTGCTGGTAGAGATCTCCAATGGTAACGGCACGAAGCGCCTCTACGGCGAAATCACCCCTGAGCGAGTGCCGAAACTGATCGAACAAGAAATACAGCATGACACGCCGGTCGACGAATGGCTGGTTTCCGGTGAAGGCCGGGAGACCGGCTTTTTCGAAAATCAGGTTCGTATCGTCCTGCGCAATTGCGGCGAGATCGATCCGGGGTCGATTGAAGACTACATCGCTCGCGGCGGGTATGAGGCGATTAAGAAAGTGCTCGCCGGCTTAACCCCCGATCAGGTGATTGGCGAGATTGTCGCTTCCGGCCTGCGTGGCCGTGGCGGCGCCGGATTCCCAACCGGCACAAAATGGAAATTTGCGCGGGCGTCACAAGGCGACAAGAAGTACATCATCTGCAACGCCGATGAGGGTGATCCCGGCGCGTTCATGGATCGCTCGGTGCTCGAGTCCGACCCACATACCGTGCTTGAGGGTATGATCATCGCCGGATATGCGGTCGGCGCCGATGAAGCGTATATTTACTGCCGCGCTGAGTACCCCAAGGCGATCGCACGTTTGCGGCAGGCGATAAGCCAGGCGAAACGTCGCGGGTTGTTGGGAGAGAAGATCCTTGGCTCGTCGCACAACTTTGAAATCAAAATCAAAGAGGGCGCCGGCGCTTTTGTCTGCGGCGAGGAAACCGCTCTGATATTGTCCATTGAAGGCAAACGCGGCATGCCTCGCATTCGTCCACCGTATCCGGCGGTTTCCGGGCTTTGGGGAAAGCCGACCAATATCAACAATGTCGAGACATTCGCCAATGTCCCGTGGATCATTCTAAATGGCGGCGCGAAATTCGCCAGTTACGGCACTGCCGACAGCAAGGGGACCAAAGTCTTCGCCATGGCCGGAAAGGTCAAACGCACCGGCCTTGTTGAAGTCCCGATGGGCATCACGATCAATCAGATCGTCTTCGACGTCTGCGGAGGCATCGCGAACGACCGCACATTCAAAGCAGTGCAGATGGGTGGACCATCGGGCGGATGCATCCCAGCCCATATGTGCGAACTTCCGATTGACTATCAGCAGATCAACAAGACCGGCGCGATTATGGGATCGGGCGGGTTGATTGTGATGGACGACACGACCTGCATGGTCGACGTCGCCAAGTTCTTCCTTACCTTCACACAAGCCGAATCCTGTGGCAAGTGTACCTTCTGCCGTGTCGGAACTAAGAGGATGCTTGAAATATTGGAGCGGATCACGATTGGTCAGGGGACAATGGCTGATTTGGATAACCTCGAAGAGTTGTCCGATCAGATTTGCAGGGCATCATTGTGCGGGCTCGGCCAGACAGCGCCGAATCCTGTGCTCACCACGCTAAAGTACTTCCGCGATGAGTATGTCGCTCACATTGAGCAGAAGAAATGCCCCGCGCATGTCTGCCAGTCGCTGTTGACCTATACGATACTCGATAATTGCACCGGGTGCGAAGTCTGCAAGCGGGCCTGTCCGACCAACGCAATCACCGGCCTGAAGAAAGAACTGCACCTGATCGATCAGGATTTATGCATCAAGTGCGGGAAATGTTTCACTGTTTGTCGATTCGACTCGGTACTGAAGGAATAGATATGGTAAAGCTGACAATAAATGGCCAGTCGATCAGTGCTTCACCTGATAAGACGATTCTTCAGGTTTGCCGGGAGCAAAATCTCGATTCGATCCCGACCCTTTGCTACGACGACAAACTCCCGCCGTTCGGCTCGTGCTTCCTGTGCGTTGTTGAAGTGGAAGGTCAGTCACGCCTCTTCCCCGCCTGTTCCACCAAAGTCAACGAGGGGATGAAAATTGTCACGCGCTCAGAGAAAGTTGTCCGCGCCCGCAAGACTTGTCTCGAACTTCTCTTGTCAGATCATTATGCTGACTGTTTCGGGCCGTGCCGTTTGAGTTGCCCCGCCGATGTAGATATTCAAGGATACATGTCACTGGTGGCGCTCGGAAAATTCACCGAGGCGGTCGCGCTCATCAAAGAAAAGAATCCGTTGCCGTCGGTTTGTGGCCGTGTCTGTACCCGCAAGTGCGAGGTGAATTGCCGTCGCACGATGCTCGAAGGGGCAGTCGGCATTGATTTTCTAAAGCGGTACGCAGCTGATCAGGATATGATTGGCAAGATGTGGCAACCGGAAACCAAGCCCGACAACGGTGTCGAAATTGCCATAGTTGGTTCCGGCCCGGCCGGACTCACCTGTGCGTACTATCTCGCAATCGAAGGGTATCGTCCGACGATATTTGAATCACTTCCCGATCCGGGGGGTATGCTCAGATTCGGCATTCCCGAATACCGCCTTCCCAAAGAAGTTCTCGACAAAGAGATCAACTGGATTTTGGATCTCGGCGTGGAACTGAAAACCAACAAGACGCTCGGAAAAGACTTCACCCTTGACAGTCTTTTCAAGAGTGGCTTCAAAGCCGTCTTTGTCGCGCTCGGCGCACAAATCGGCAAGCCGATGCAAGTTGAGAATGAGAATGTCGACGGCGTCTTGTCGGGTGTAGAATTCCTCAAGCAGGTTCAACTGAAGACCAATCCAAAGATCGGCGGTCGAGTGGTAGTAGTCGGTGGCGGAAATACCGCACTTGATGCCGCCCGGACCTCGCTCCGACTGGGAGCCACCGAAGTTGTCATATTGTACCGTCGGACCCGCGCTGAAATGCCCGCCAACCCGATGGAAATCCACGCCGCCGACGAAGAGGGAATCAAACTTGAATTTTTGGCCGCGCCAGTGCGGGTGAATGTCGAAAACGACCGCGTATCTTCGATGACGTGCATTCGCATGGCACTGGGCGAACCGGATGCGTCTGGTCGCCGCCGACCGGTCGAACAGAAAGGCTCAGACTTCGAACTGCCGTGCGACTGGGTTATTTCCGCAATTGGACAGGAACCGGATCTGGACGGCGTCGATCACGACCAGAAGATCAAAGTTTCCAAGTGGCGGACGATCGAAGCGAAAAAGGGAACATTCGATACCAACCGCCCGGGCGTATTCGCAGGTGGCGATGTGGTCACTGGTCCAGCCGACGCAATCGACGCCATCGCCGCGGGACGCATGGCGGCTCGTGCAATCGAAAGATACGTGCATACTGGTATCGTCGAGAAATTCACCGACCGGTTTGAAAGCAAGCGCGACAATTTTCATAAGCTCAAACCGGAGGACCTGCCGCACCTTGAACAGGCGCACCGTCATCATGCGCCTGAGAAATCGGTGATGGAACGGGTTGCGTCGTTTACCGAAGTTGAAGACGCCTATGATCATTCGACCGCTAAAGACGAAGCACTCCGCTGTGCCGAGTGCGGATGCGATGTTGGCCTGTCGTGCATTTTGCAGGATTACTGCACGGAGTACGGCGTCGATCAACAACGCTTTGTCGGCGAATTCAACCGGTACAAAGTCGATTCTCGGCATCCGTTTGTCAAACTCGACGCCAACAAGTGTATCCGGTGCGGAAGATGTGTGAATACGTGCGCAGAAATTCTCAATGTCTCGGCGCTCGGTTTTGTCAATCGTGGTTTCCGGACAATTGTCAAGCCGGCGCTTGAGAAACCGCTGGCCGAAACCAACTGTGTGTCGTGTGGTAACTGTATCGACGTCTGCCCCACCGGCGCCATAGTCGAAAAAATGCCGTTCCGTCGCTCGGGACCGTGGAAAATGGATTCGCATTTTAGTGTCTGCAACTACTGTTCGGTCGGGTGCAACATCACGCTCAAAGTCAAATCGCCGGACATTTATTTTGTCACCGGCGCACCGATTGACATGGAGCCGAATCACGGCGAGCTGTGCGTGAAAGGACGCTTTGGATATCAGCAGTTCCTCGACGGCTCCCGTGTTACGACGCCTATGGTTCGCAAAGATGGCAAGTTGGTCGAATCGACGTGGGACAATGCCTTTGCGGTTGTGAAAGCCGGACTGAATCGTATTCGTGCGACTTACCATTCCGATTCGATACTGGTCTCTGCCTCGCCGAAACTTTTGGACGAAGAGCTTTATCTGGCTGGACGGTTCGCCCGCGCGGCGCTCGGGACCAACAATCTCACTTCATTCCAGCGTCTCAATTCGCAAGGCGAGTACAACGCGCTTGATGCTATGCTTGGCGAAACCGCGGCCAGCGCGACAAGTGAAGATATTGTGTCGGCCGATCTGTATCTCTTCTTGGGCGGCAACCCGACTTCTGACAATCCAGTGCAGGGGTGGCAGATGAAGCGCCGCATGCGCCACGGCACCCGCGGCATCGTGATCAATTCAGCGGCCATCGATTTGACTGAGTATGCCGAGGTCTGGGCCGACGCCCGGCGTGGTACTAATACGCTCTTGTTGACGGCAGTTATCGCAGAAATAGTCCGTCGCGGAAAAGTTGACCAGTCATTTGTTCGAGAGAGAGTTTCAGGACTCGATCGCTTAACGCCCTTACTCGAAAAGATCGATCTGCACGAGGTCGCGTCCGTAACCGGAGTCGCGCCCGAGAAGATCACTCAGATTGCTAATCTACTGGCTGACCCCAAGTTCAAGACCGTCGCCTGGTATAATCTGGACTCACGTTCTGAACGCTCGCCCGATGATCTCAAAGCGCTCGCTACATTGATGGCCGTGACGGGCAAACTCGGAATCAACGGCAGTGGCATCGCGCTCACCACTTCGCAGTCCAACTCGTCTGGCGCCCGCATGACCGGATGTGATTCAGCTCTCCTTCCCGGCGGACTTACGATAAATAATCAAGCGATTTTACATGAAGTCTCCGCCCTGTGGAAAGTTGATCTTGAAAAGATCGTCAAATCTTCGCGCGGTGATATCAGGCAGAAATTGTCAGACAATTCCATCCGATCAGCCGTGATCTTCGGCGAAAACCCCGGCGTTGCGCCACAGTACAATCACCTGTTCAACCATCTGGATTTTCTCGTCGTGGCCGATCTGTATCTGACCGATACCGCGCAAATGGCCGATGTCTTCCTACCGCTCTCGCACTATCTGGAAACGTCGGGACATCTCACTAACTGGGAAGGAAAGCGACGCTGGACCGGCGCTATCGGCGCGCCTGCCAACGGCATGACGACAGCGGACATCATTGTAAGACTCATGTCGGATGCGGGCCATATCATCGGCCCAAAAAACGCCGACGAGCTTAGCGCCGAAATTGATTTTCTATTTGCGCAGGCTAAACCGAAGACCGCGCAAAATTATCGCACAAGCAACGGTCATGCTGATTTGTCCCCCTGGTCACTCCGGCCTTTGTCGACCTCGGCGACCTCTCAAGACCTAATTGAGATCGACGCACGCCTGCGTTCACGCATGAAGGAAATTTTGCATTAGGCCATTTTCTGCGACGATTTTGTAGTCAAACGGCCATGTTGCCGTCAATCATTCTTATTCGCCGAAGATTGTTCGGCGACAATGCGTTGTGGCGCAACAGTTTAACTTATTTTTTCGCGCCATCAACTTTCCAGCGGAAATTGCCGTTAAGAGAGTATATTAGAGCTCGAAAGTATCGAGTAATTCACAACCAACCGAACGGAGGTAGATCATGACCGACACAACAAGTCTGACCAAGCCTGCCTTCGGCTTTTCCCAGATTCCCGACAACCAAATCTACGAGTTTGAGCAGGCATACGGCGCTCATCACTATGGTCGTCTGCAACTGGTCGTGCGAAAAGCCCAGGGAGCATGGCTCACCACGCAGGATGAACGACAGGTGCTCGACTGCTTAGCGGCCTACTCGGCGGCGAATCAGGGACACCACCACCCGAAAATCGTCGAAGCGATTGTCGAGGCACTCCACGGAAACTACGGCTCGGTGGTCTCGAATGTCGTCTATTCCGACGCTCTCGGAGTTTTCCTAAAAAAGCTGGCCACCCTCATCCCTCAACTCGGTCCTCGTTTCGGCGCCAACAAAAACAAAGTCCTTCCGAAAAACGGCGGCGTGGAATCAGTCGAGACCGCAGTGAAGTGTATCCGTGCGTATGGCCACCAGGCCAAGGGAATCCCGGATGGCAAGCAGGAAGTCATCGTCTTTGGCAATAATTTCCATGGCCGGATGATCACGACCATTTCTTTCTCGCCGACTCCGAAATACAAAGCCGGGTTTGGCCCGCTGACTCCGGGATTTGTCACGGTCGACTTTGGCGATCTGGCCGGAGTCGAAAAAGCGATCACCCCGAACACCGCTGGTATTTTGGTTGAGCCGATGCAGGGCGAAGGCGGCATGCATATCCCACCAGCTGGATTCTTAAAAGGTCTGCGCGAACTGGCCGACAAACACAACCTCCTGCTCGTGTTCGACGAAATTCAGGTTGGACTCGGACGCACCGGCAAGATGTTTGCATTCGAGCATGAGAATGTCGTCCCCGACGGCCTCATTCTTGGCAAAGCGCTGGCCGGCGGATTAGTGCCGTTATCGGTATTTGTTACCAATGCGCAGGTGATGGACCTGGTCTTCCAGCCAGGTCGTGACGGTTCCACATTCGGCGGCTACCCGCTCGCCTGTGTGGCCGGCACTGCGGCGCTGGATGTGATCGTGAACGAAGATCTGGCCGAGCGCTCGGCGCGTGTTGGTGAAACGCTCAAGAAACGAATCATGGCGGTCTGCGCGAAATCCTCGCATGTCAAAGAAGTGCGCGGGCGCGGATTGTTCATCGGTGTCGAGGTCAACAACGGCGACGCGATGATCTACTGCCGTAAACTGCTTGAATTGAATATGCTGTGCAACGACTCGCACGGCCACACGATCCGTATTTCGCCGCCGCTGGTGATCAGCGAGAGCGACGCGGACTACATTGTCGAGCGACTGGAAAAAGTGCTCGTAGATTAAGATTGGATTGAAAAATGGCGGGTTCGAAGACGGACCCGCCTGACTATTTTACTGGCAACTTTCGTTGAGCAGATCAACACGAATGGAGTTGTGATTGAGAGACCTTCAACGGACCCGGGAACTGCAATCTAGGCAAAGCCAACGATAGGAATTGTCGCTAAGCCTTATTCGTTGCAGGGTCCCCCACTGACGCGCGCGATAATTCGTCGGTGCAATCTCTTCGAGTAAACGAGCCAGCGCTGCCCGTGTCAATCTCGAGTGCGGATCATCAGCATACCCTCCCTTTACAGCCTCAATCTCAAGGTATGGATCTTTACCGTCGATTCGATGCTTCTCGTCCAGTTCGAGCGTCATATGATCCGACAACTCCTTCATGAACTCGACGTCATTCTTAATGGGATCGTACGCCGCGTCGCCGAGAGCGAGAGGCATTCCAGAAAAGGCCAGCTTTAAGCCGACCGATAAGAATTTCGTTGCGCGCGCAACCCATGGAGCTGTTTTCTCCCACCAAATCTTGTCCTTTGTGAACTCAGTTGCACCGTCCTTGCATGCATGGATATTTCCCGGACACTCGCAAAATGGGGTAAGAACGAATGTCTTCTGGAAATATCCTCTCGGATTCCATCTACTCTTATCCACTGTATTTAATGAGAACAGTCCGGGCGCAGCTGTGAAATCTCGATCATCGAGCATTTTGTTGACCAAAGAAAGGTACTCAAAAAGCTTGAGTTCAGATTCCTGCTTAAATTCAGCTGACAAGTTATACTGAGTTTGAAGCAATTTGTTTATATTTGTAGCATTCGCTTCGACCCACCTCTGAAGAGAATCGATGCCCACCAAAAACGGTTTCGCCCACTCTGGCTCCCGATTAAACTCGCGGTGCAAATCCTCAGCTGTAAGTCCCCGCTCTTTGACATACTCTCCAAAGCTACCTAATCCCGACACAAGCCGGCGCGGATCCACTTCGTGACTTTCAAACTCACAGTCAATTGTCTCTCTCTCCTTGGAGATCGCGGTGTAGATTCTCTTTTCCGTGTGAAGTCCGCTACATTTTCCCTCAACACGGGTCGAGTCACCCACTTTGATACAACCATACGAGCGCTCGGCTTTCAGGCCGCTGAAGAAAGAAAATACTGCATTGACATATGCATGTATTTGTTCGCACATGTTCTGGGGATAAGCTGCCCGGACTTCGATGCACAATCTTCGATCATCGGGAATAAATTCGCAGAGCGCCTCGCTCTGGAGCGGGCCCTCGCCCGAACGCAAGAACACTCCGTTGTGCCAGTAAACGCCTTTTGGTTTGGCATTCGTCTTTACAATCAAGTGATGAGTCTTGACAATGAACCGACTCATAATTCCCAGCGGCGGCCGGATATTCAGCTTGTATTCCACGCGCCTTATTTTGAGTTCCTCTGCTTCAGTCCAAGGGATCTCTGGCTTCAAATAGCCGAATCGAAGTGGCACCAAACAACCTCGATTACCACTTTCCAGATCATAGCAGAGTTCAAACTCTTTCATGCAATTATGAAACATCACAAATAACCCGGGATAGTCATTCTTCCACATCGACTCCATGCGTCGCAAAGCAATTTCACCTTGGTCCTTATAGAGTTGCCCGTCCTCCATTACTTTGCTGATCGCCTTAGTGAGCCACTGGGGACGGAGTACGATAAAATCCCTCAGATCTGGGCAATCCGGGAATTGAGTGATCTTCCCCAAGCGCGATAGAGCCGCTGCTGCATCGTCATAGCCATCTTCGTCGACTCCCGCTTTCTTAAGAATACGCTCCAAATCGGCTCTCTCCATACTTGGTTTCCTAGACTTTGCTCTAGTCTCTATTGCTTTCTCGGCTTTCCCATAGCTAATCGGCCATGGTTTCCCGATAAATTCAAGATCCGCTGCCGATCGCTGAAGAAATGCGCGCAACTTCGGGATATTCAGTCCGTTCTCGCATCCAACGGGAAAAAACCATTCTTTGGTCAGCAGGTCGCCGTATTGAGCCTGGATGCGGTCCAGCGGCACAAGAGGCATCCGTCCTTCGCATTGAGAAATAACAACTGCTACCTTGGCCTTGGGCGCACGGGCTCGAATTGTGTCCAACCAATACTCGGCGCGGTCCAGCAGGAACTGGTCACGGCATTTGAACACCAACAGGTAAAGCGACTGCGAAGTGAGGAAAAACTGATGGGTTTGGTGACTGATCTCCTGTCCTTCAAAATCCCAGACATTTAGTGTGATAGCTTTTGTTTCGTCGCCGATGTGATCGGGATGTGTAAACTTCCAAGGCACGACATCTACTCCCCGAGTAGTTTTTTGTTGCTTGAATGGCAGGCCGCGCAATGCCCTTGAAACACAGGTCTTTCCTTCGTTCCCATCCCCCAAAATAAGAAGTTTAGCTTCATAACGCGCCTGCGCTCCCTTCGCCAATTCAGTTAGATAGCGTTTGACTGCGTCGAGGCCATCCGCATACGCGGCGGCGAGTTCGTGGTTCAGAGGATTTCTATCAAAATAAACGCTAAGGAGCTTCGGCAAATTTCTCATCGACATAGGAAGGTCTGTTAACTGGTTGTCTTCGAGATTTAGGCTATGAAGTTCCGCTAGTTCGCAAATCCAGTCAGGGACGATTTTCAGTGAACATCCGTTAAGCCAGAGAACCTTGAGACCCCTGAGTGATCGCAGGCATTCTGGGCATGAAGAAAAAGTATTCCGACCCTCTCGCAACCCTTTTGTGGCTAAGTCCCCCAGATAAAGGTCATGCAAAAGAGTTAGTTCAGAAATAGAGACAGGGAGCTCTGTTAGAGAGTTGTTCGCGATTTCGAGTAACTGAAGGTTCTTCAATTCGCCGATCCATTCGGGGATTGTTCTCAATGGATTATTGCTAACACGGAGGTCCTCCAGATTTCGGAGAGACCGAAGAAACGGTGGAAGCTCGGAAATCTGATTGTCTTCGACAAGAAAACATACCAATCTTGTGAGTTGGCCGAGGGACTCTGGCAACGCCGATAGTTGATTGCCGCAGAGGAGTAGCGTCTTCAACTTCGTTAGCTGGCCCAGCGAATCCGGCAGTAACGTCAGCTGGTTGTTGGCAAGGTTTAGCGACTGCAACTGCGTTAGTTGGCCCAACCATCCTGGCAAAATCCTCAGCAGGTTTTTTTCGAGGTTCAGACTCTTCAATTGCGTTAGATTGCCAACCGACTCTGGCAACGCCGTTACCTGGTTGCCACGGAGGTCTAGCGATTCCAACTGTGTGAGCTGGCCTAGCCACTCTGGTAGCGAAGTTAGGTTGTTGCCGCCGAGGTCCAACGACTCCAACTGCGTGAGCCGGCCAAGCGAGTTCGGGACTGCAGTCAGTTTTTCAGTCCGCTTTTTGTCGTCCAAGAGGGAATAGTCGCTTAGATCGAGTTCTTTGGCGCCTGTCGCCCTCGCCTTTTCGATCTTCAGTTCCGCTAATCGATACGCATTGCTTTGTACCATAACTAAGTTTCCAACGGCCGTTGGCCCAAGACATTTCCTGCCCTTTGTGAGTGCGATCTCCTTTGGGTGGCCCACTTATTATGGTGGGGTATTCTAACTATATTACATAGTCTGCGTGTGGTCAATGGAAATTCCTAGGAGAGATTGATTCGTCGCGGCGATGTTATCGGACAGTGAAACAACCAACTTGAAACTATGTTGAGGGCCTTCTCACTGTCCCGTAGTAGATCGCACCAAGTGTGATCGCCGCGCCGATTCCCTGCAACAATGTCAGCGATTCGCCAAAGAACAGGAAACCCCAGACGGTCGCCAGGACAGGTTGGAGTAGAATAATCAGTGCCGCATGCGAGGCGCGTACATGCGAGAGTGTCCCGCTGATCACTCGCCATCCGACCGCTTGAGCGACAACCGCCACCCCTACGAGCGCTAAAATTGTGGTGAGATCGGGTGGTACCGCCGGATGCGATTCAATCATCGAGGCGACACCCATGAACAGTGCGGTAAATACCGACGCCCAAGCCATGAACCCTATCGGATCGGGTGGAGACTGCAGTTGCATCGCCGCTTTGATACTCAATATGAAACATCCATACCAAAGGCCAGTGGCGATTCCCAAAGCGACTCCAACGACGTAATCTGGCGAGAAGATAATCTCGCGGCTCCACAGGCCAACAAGCATTGACACGCCCGCAACTCCGATGACCGCCGCGACGGCAAAGCGGAACGACAGCCGCTCTTTGAAGATTAGCCAGGCCAATACCGAAGTCGCGAAAACCTGAGTATTGCCAAGAATTGTCGCCATCCCTGCACCGGTGTACAAGATCGAGCGGTGCCAGAAGGCTAAATCGAGACTGAAGAAGAATCCCGCGAGGATGGCGTACTTAAGACTCTCGCGCGAAATTGAAAGCGGTCGCCGAGCGAACAATGCCCAGCAAAACAGTACGATCGCGCCGAAAAGTGTCCGCCAGAATCCTATGGCGGTCGGCCCGAGCGCATGCGGATCGATCAGTTTGACAAAGACCGGCGCGAAGCTGATACAGGTCGCACCAAATGTTAATAGCCAGCTCGCCTGCCTCCCCTTCGCCGATTCGAGATCACTCATGTTCGGGGGGCCTGATATCGTACTTTTTCATTCGGTAGAGCAAGATGTGGCGGGGGATTTTAAGCTGAGCGGCCGCCCGTGATTTGTTCCAGTTGTTTTTCTGCAGGGCCGAGAGGACCAGTTGTTTTTCGGCGTCGTGAAAGCCAATGTCCGAATCCTCGGGTCGGCGGGGCTCGCGCGTTAAGAGAAACTCAGGCGGAAGATCGACGACTGTTAGGTGATTTGATTTCCGTAGAACGACCATTCGCTCAATTAGATTCTCCAGCTCACGTATATTCCCCGGCCAATCGTATGATTTTAGTTTGTCTAACAATTGAGCGTCGGCTTGAATCTGAGTCGACGGACTAAACTTGACCAAAAATTCCGAAACCAGCAATGGAACATCTTCGCGCCGCTGACGCAAACTTGGCACAACCAGCGGAATGACATTTAACCTGTAATACAGGTCCTCGCGGAATTGCCCGTGTTGAACTCTATGGGACAGGTCATCGTTGGTCGCGGCCAAGATCCGGAGATCGATCTCGATCTGCTTCTCTCCCCCAACCGGCTCGATCACCCGTTCCTGGATAACGCGCAGGAGTTTCGCCTGCAGTTCAATTCCAAGTTGTCCGATCTCATCAAGTAACAGCGTGCCCCCTTCCGCCAACTCAAACTTTCCCTTCTTGTCGCGAACGGCGCCGGTGAAGGCCCCTTTCACATGTCCGAACAATTCCGACTCGATCAACTCCCGCGGAATGGCGGCGCAATTTACGGCCACAAACGGCCCCTTCGATCGCTGACTCTGGGAGTGGATCAGCCGTGCAATCAACTCTTTGCCCGAACCAGATTCGCCGGAAATGAGCACAGTGGCATCAGTCGGCGCGATTTTTTCAACCAGCGCCAGCAAATCGTGAATTGGTCGCGAGACGCCGACTATCTTAGGGCCAACCGGAGTCCGTTCCAATTGCTCTCGCAACTTTTGATTTTCGGTTTCGAGATTTCGAAACTTGAGCGCCCGCTCGATTGACATGAACAAGTGATCGTCATCAAATGGCTTGGTGAGATAGTCGAACGCGCCGAGCTTGACCGCTTTCACCGCCTGAGACACATCGGCATAGGCAGTCATCAGTATAATTTCCAGCCCCGGTCGCTTCTTCTTTGCGGCCTCGAGAAGCTCCAATCCCCCCATTCTGGGCATTTTCATGTCGGAAAGAAGAAGATCAAATACGTGCGTGTCCAAAAGTGCCAATGCCTCAAGACCGTTCTCCGCCGGTGTGACTTCATACCCGTGCCGTTTGAGTTTGTGGCCGACTACTTTTCGGAGCGCGGCGTCGTCATCGGCGAGTAAGATTCTCAGCGGCATATGTTACTTCTCGGCAGGGAGTGAGATTGTGATACTCGTGCCGCGACCGACTTGACTCGTCACTTGAATTGTACCGCGATGTTCATCGATAATCGATTTTACCACCGCCAGCCCTAGACCCGAACCGCGACTTTTCGTAGTAAAAAACGGCTCGAATATCCTTGCCTGATCGTCGCCGCTCATCCCACTACCGGTGTCTTCGATAATCAACTCGGCGCATGTATCGCCGCCTGAGCGCAATGTGACCGTGATCGATCCGCCACTGGGTGTGGCCTGTGCGGCATTCAGTAACAGGTTGAGAAGCACCTGATGTACCTTGGCGGCATCGGCGAGAACGATCAGGTTCGGCTCGATCTGGATTTTCAGAGTCAGCCCCTGATCTTCGGCTTGTTTTTGAAACTGCTTGATAGTTGTCTGGGCTGAGCGCGACCAGTCCAATCGAGTTAACACTGCTTTAGGAGGCCTTGCAAATGCAAGAAACTCACCGACCGTTGAATCGATCCGCTTTACTTCGCTCTTGAGAATTCCCGAAAAATCAGTGCGGTCAGCGTCGGAGGAAGCCGGATCACACAATATGTCTGCCGCACCTTGAATTGAAGCGAGCGGGTTTTTTATTTCATGCGCCACGCCTGCCGCAAGTTGGCCGACCAGCGACAGCCGCTTGGCGCGCTCTAGCTCAAGTTGGGCTTGTTGGTGCCGACGGCGCGTTGACAATTCTCGATCAAAGAGCCAGCCGGAGAGAACTGCCAGTGCATAATAGAAAATGATCTCGGTGTATTCAGTAAACGGATCGGCGGCATGGTCGGAAAGATAAATGTACGGGATGACAAGAAGAGAAATAGCTGTTGCTGTCGCCAGGCCACCGCGCAGACCGAACCAAGCGGCGCCGATTACGATTGGGATATAGCAGAACCGTCGGTGAAGTGCATGCACCCATTCCTGATGACCAAAGAGCGGCTGAAACA
Organism: uncultured Ignavibacteriales bacterium; assembly: GCA_964571235.1. Lineage (GTDB taxonomy): Bacteria > Zixibacteria > MSB-5A5 > GN15 > FEB-12 > JACRAV01. The sequence goes on from CAZNAI010000010.1 coordinate 199,567, forward strand.
CCCAGCCGTAGTGAATGGCAATCGTCGCCGCTACGACGGCGCATAGCACCAATACTTTTCCGCGATTGTCCTTAAGCGCACTCATGGTTTTTAGTTTCGCCGGTCAATCTGGGATCGGCTCAACGTAGAATATTCTACAGTTTTTCTGCTTCAAGTGATACAATTATTCAGTCGTGGGTGACAGCAATTTTGTAAGCACCACCAACACAACAACTTACGATCACAGCCACGACGGCACGAGAACTGCATTCTATAATGGTGTATAGAATCAACGACCGCGCCACATGAAAGGAACGCACGATATGTCACGATGGAATTTCCGCCTCTTGATCTCGCTCTTGTTTGTTTTTTCCATGATTAATATCGCGCTTGCGTCGGCAGACAAGGCAGACACGCCCAAGATCACCGAGCCGACCAAGCACCAAATCAATTGTCCGGTGATGGGTGGCAAGATCGATTCGGCGGCGTACAGTAATATTCAGGGACAACGAGTGTACCATTGTTGTAATGGGTGCCAAAAGAAATTGGCGGCCGATCCGGACAAGTATTTCAAGCAGGCCGCAAAAGAGGGAATTCTCTTTGAGAATATCCAAAAACGCTGTCCCGTTAGCGGCAAAGCGATAGAAAAGAAAGAAGTGTTCACAGACTTTGAGGGGCGTCGGATTTATTTCGCCGATAAAGAAAGCGCTACTAAGTTCGCGGCCGAGCCTGCCAAGTACGTAAAAGCACTGGACCTGCAAACCAAAGAAGATTATCCGGCGAAGACCGATGAAAAGGGCGGGCACTAGTTAGATTGCGTCGATCCAGTATCAGTTGAGCGTAAATGATGAAGGCCGCTGAGTCTGATCAGCGGCCTTTCATATTTTTGGTTCAGTCGAAGTCTAATCAACCGGTCAATTTTGACAGCCGGTCTTTCGCGTCCTTGATTTCCTGTAACTGAATGTCCGCCCCGCCCCAATACTTCAGCATCTCCTGATAATACTCCGATGCCTTCTGCCGATTCCCCTGACCTTCTTCCGCTTTCCCAAGATAGTACGCTATGCGGGGGTAGTTAAATCCCGACGTGCTACGGAGCGGTCCGCGCACAAGCGGCTCCAGCTCTGCTTTACCTTTAGCATACAATTTGCGCTCAACTTGTATCATGCCCAGTTCAAAATTGTTTCCCGAGCTTGGTTGGTTCTGAGCGGCGATAACTTCTTCGTAGCCGCGAATCAAGGCCGCCGAGTCAACTTTGCAGACTGCATCGAAAATGTGTTGTAGGGCGTCGGCCATCGGCCACATCGCGGCCGGGAGTCGCTCCCTGAATTTATTGAGTCGATCGACAAGGAGTGGTCGCGCCTTGCTTTCGTTTTTCAGATCGGCTCCAATGAGTGCCATCGGGTAGGACAGTTTCTGAAATACATTGGCGTAGACATCCGCCGCGGCATGATACGCCGCCGCGGAGTCGTCCCATTTAAGGTTTTCAAACATTCCGGCGAGCGACGACATGGCACCAAAAATCAGCACACTGTCCCCCGACTTGCGCGCGTAACGTAACGATTCCTGTGCGCTTGAAATCGATTTGCGGAACTGTCCTTTCCAGGCGAAGATATTCGACTCCTCATCGTAATAATCGATGAGGCGGTACGGGTCGTCTCCGGCCGACGACTTTTCTTTCGGCAAGAGCGATTCCGCTTTCTCAAGCTGGCCGGTGCGAAGGTACAGCGAAATGAGAGTAGAGTAATTGTCGATATTGTCCGGTTCCTGCGCAATCGCCTTTTCGATTTCTGCGGCCGCCTCTTCAAATCTGGCCTGACGGGATAAGTAGATCGCCAGCGTGCGATGATTACGCGCAAGCGGTGCTATCGCCACCAACCGTCTGCCCCACTCTTCGGCCTTGGTCCAATTCTGATATTGGCCGCTGAGCTGACCGTAGAGCATGACTACGAACTGATACGTTGGATCCAATAGTAACGCGGAATCGAACTGGGCGTAGGCACCGACAGTATCTTTATTCAACTGCCCCAGAAATATTCCGTACACCGCGCGGACTTCCTTGTCATCGGGATAATTCGTGACCATTGATTTAAGTTTGGCCGACGCGTCCGCGAGTCGCCGATCCAGCCAGATATTTGCGTAGACATCGACCAGACTCCGCTCCCGCACCGGCAGGCGATCCTGCAAACTTCGGGCCGTCGCAAAATACGGCATCCCTTTCTGCTGTTTTCCTGAGAATATCAGCGCCATGCCGATTCGCATGTGGGCAAGCGCAAAGGTCGAGTCGATCTTGAGCGCTTTTTCAAAATCGACAATCGCCGAATCATACTCGCCGTCGCTGAACTTCTTCATCCCTCCAAGATACTGTTTGTATGCCTCGGGTGATGACGATGTCAATTGAGTCACACTGGCGCTTGTCGATGTCGGTGACTCTATTTTCAGGGCGCCTCGTACTTTCTGCGACAGACTATCAACTAATTTGAACGGATCAGCCCCCATCACTTTTTCGGCCAGCACAATGTTGCCCGACCCAATATCCTCAAGGCGGGCGTCGATTCGAACCTGATCGCCAAGTTTGAAATAGGCGCCCGACAGCAGATTCGACGCTCCCAATTGGGCGGCGGCCTCGCGCAACTCGTCGTCGGTCGGATTCTTGCCGTTTGACTCTACCGCGTCCATCAGTCGTTGACGACTGATCACCTTGATAGATTTGTTTTCGGCCAGATCGGTCATCAGTATTTCGGGTAGGCCGGTTCCGAGCCAGTTTAGTGATGTGTCCTGCGTCCGATTTTCAAAGCTCAAGATGGCGATACCGGTTTCGCCGGCCCGCAGGCCGCCGGATCGCTTACCGGGGCCATCCCCCTCGATTAGCTCGATAATCACTATAAAAAGAAAGAACATGCCGAGGATGGCCAGGGTCATACCTTTCCAGCTCAAACTGAATCCTGAAGTCTTGGATTTCGCCTTTCTCGCGGCATGCTCACGCACCACCGAGACAGTGTCGGTCGACCCGCTGTCGTACGATTTGCGGAGATTCCGAAGATCAACAACCAGATCGCGCGTGTCCTGATACCGGTCATTGGCATCCTTCTGCAGACACTTGTCGATGATCCGCTCAAGCTCGGCCGGGATTTCGGCATTGCGAATGTGCGGTGGTTCGGGCGCTGATTCAAGAATCTTGGCAAGTGTCGAAACCTGCGTGCCGCCGTCGAACGGCGATTCACCTGTCGCCATCCGATAGAGCAAGATTCCAAAGGAGAAAATGTCCGATCTCGTGTCGACTTGTTCACCGCGGATTTGCTCGGGTGACATGTACGAAACAGTACCGAGTATCTTTCCTGCGCGAGTCAATTCCTGCGAGACGGTGTTGGTGACATCACCACCGTCCATCTGCACAGGATCGATCGGCTTGGCAAGACCAAAATCGAGAATCTTCGGCTCCTGATGTTCATCTATCAGGATGTTGTCCGACTTAATATCGCGATGGACGATCCGCAATTTATGAGCGGCGGCCAGGCCGGCACCGATTTTTTCCGCCAGACGAACCACGCCGGGCATGTCGACTCGGGAGCTTTTCAGGTAGCCGGTAAGCGACTGCCCTTTGATATATTCCATGACTATGTACTGGATTGATTTTCCGGTCGCCTCATCGGTTGCCGAATCGATGTCATAAATCGCCATCACATTGCTGTGAGAAATTTGTGCGGCGGTGCGCGCCTCGCGAACAAACCGCTCCCGATGCTCGGGATTGTCAAACATCTCCGCTGAAAGTGTCTTGAGCGCGACCTGCCGGTGGAGTTTCTGGTCTTCAGCCAGATACACCGCACCCATGCCGCCCTGACCCAATTTCTGAATGATCTTGAAATGTCCTAATTGTCTTCCCGGCTCCAGCATCAAGACTCCCTTCTGAGCAGAAGCATCGTAATATCGTCTGATCGCGGCGTGTCGGCCACAAACGTTTCGATCTCTTTCATCAGACGCGCGGTAACATCTCCCAGCGGATCGCGGCGCGCGTTGACGATGAATTGATCCATCCGGTCGTCGCCGAATTGTGTAGCGGCTCCCTGCGCTTCGGGGACGCCGTCAGAATAGACAAACAGCAGGTCTCCCGGCGACATTGTGCGGCTGTCTTCGGTCCAGTCTGTAAAATCAAATGCACCGATCATCGTACCGCTCGGATTTAACCGCTCGATGGAACCATCGGCCCGCACTAACAGCGGCGGATTGTGGCCGGCATTTACAAAGGTGAGCGTTTCGGTCGCAGGATCGATGATCCCGGCAAATAGAGTCGCGAAATCGGTCGGCATGGAATACCGGAACAGTAGCGTCGACATCTGCTTTACCGCCCGTGCCAATGAAAAATCCCGCTCATGGTGCATGATGCGAAACGACGCCAGTATATTGGCCATCAGTAGTGCCGCTCCCATCCCTTTACCGGAAACATCGCCGAGCAGAAATAGTACCCGGCCGTCGTGGAGCGAGGCGATATCATACAGATCGCCGCCAACGGCCAGACACTGTTGTTGGAAAGCGTGAATAGTGTACCCGTCGATTTCCGGCGATTCCTTCGCCAGCAGATTGCGTTGGATGAGTGATGCGCGCTGGAGTTCCCGCTCGATCAGTTGCTTTTCCTGGCGGTCGTGCAAGAGCGTGTAGTTGGTCAGGCGAGAGGCGATGATATTGCCAAACGTCGCCAAAAGCCGAAGGTAATCGTTGCTGTACCGATGTAGTGGATTGGAAGTGTCGGCGTACAAAATACCGAGCACTTTGCCTTCATCGAAAAGCGGCACTGCCATAGCCGAGCGCATTTCTGACATGATGATCGACTGTTGCGAAGCAAAACGGGGATCGTCGGCCGGATTACCAATCAGTATTGCGTTCTTGTTGGTGAGAATTTCTTTTACAATCGTGCGCGACAAAGTAAACGTGCCGAGGTCTTTGTTGTTCGGGAGTAGCGTGGCCGCGGTGTATACTTCGGCGCCGTCATCAGAGGTGAACAAGACTGCCAGTCGTTCCGCCGGAATAACTTTTGAAACCAGCCGGAGCGAACGATGCAACATTTCTTCTTTCGGTTCCGGGAGAACCAACATGCGGGCCATCTCAGAGAGTGTGGGAAGAAAGTCGGCCATGTCGGTAACTTTCGAGGGCAACGGCTTGAGCGCTTCGTTGATCGAAAGAAACACCGACTTCTCCGGCTCAACAGTTGACAATCGTGTCGCGGTCGGACGGCTCGCCGGAACCACTGTGTTGCCGTTGCTGGACAATCTGAACTCGACCTGCCCGAACATGACATTGTCGCCTGACTTGACCGCCACCGGCGAGGCGATCCGGGAACCATTTACTACTGTGCCGTTATGACTTTGCAAGTCGGTAATGAGTGCGCGGTCGCCGCTCTCGGCCACATCGATCTGGGCATGTTTACGCGAGACCGTTTTATCAGGAACGACAAATTGGCATTCCGGCGACCGACCGAGCGTGTACACGCCGGGGGTGAGATCCCATGTATAGTAGTTGGTTCCGTCAGTGCCGATCAGTCTCAGAGGGGTCATGTATGTACATTTACTCCAGTTAGAAATGAATATTCAAATTGGGTCGGCCATGCATCCGGATCGCCACCGTCCATAATCCAGCGATTCACTACGGGCGGCGGTACTCCCTGGAAACAGTAGTCTGAATCCCTCCACGAGAATTGAACCGCCCTTCCAGATGCACCCGCCGTGGTTTGATCGCGGCAACAATATCATCGACAATCCGGTTGATGACATTTTCATGGAAAATCCCCTTTTGCCGGTAGGCCATCAGGTACTCTTTGAAGCTCTTCAGCTCGATACAGTCCTTGTCGGGGACATACAAGAGGGTCAATTCAGCGAAATCGGGTAGCCCGGTCTTGGGACAGACACAGGTAAACTCGCTGGTCTGCATCCGCACTTCGTATTCTCTGTCGGGATAGATATTTCGGAAGGTCTCAATCGGCGGCGTTTTCCACTCGCGGATATCGTCCTGCCGTCCCTCGTAACTCATTTCATCTTTCATCGGCGGCAATATACCCAACGGCGGCCGATAATCAACGCCCCCGACCCTTCCATTTTCCCCCCGGACCGGTATATTATCAAGATGATTCAACCAACAACGCCGGCGTCGGTTGTCCTGTTAAGTGGAGGCATAGACTCGGCCACCACACTGGCTATTGCGCGTGATCGCGGCGACCGGCTCTTTGCGCTGAGCTTTGACTACGGCCAGCGACATCGGGTTGAGCTGGAGGCGGCGCAGGCGGTAGTCCGATCTATTGGCGCCGAACGCCATCTGATTCAGACTATCGATCTGCGACAGATCGGCGGCTCGGCGTTAACCTCGGCGATCGCAGTACCGAAGAATCGAGACTTGTCGATTGAGGAAGATATTCCGGTTACGTATGTGCCCGCGCGCAATCTGATCTTTCTCTCGCTGGCGCTGGCTTGGGCAGAAGTGCTGGGAGCGGCAAATATCCTGATAGGCGCAAACGCTATCGACTACTCGGGGTATCCGGATTGTCGCCCGGAGTTCATTGAGTCATTCAATGAGACAGCAAGATTGGCGACGAGGGTCGGTGTGCAGGGGAAATCTGTGACCATATCCGCTCCCCTTGTGAATATGACCAAGGCAGACATAATCAAGACGGGCTCCCGGCTGGGAGTTGATTATGCGTTGACGGTGAGTTGCTATGCGCCGGACAGCAACGGCCGCGCTTGCGGACAATGCGACTCCTGTCGCATACGACAGCGCGGGTTTGCCGACGCCGGCGTTGCCGATCCGACGCGATATATCGAGGGTGCTCGGTTATGAGTCAGCAAGGGTACCTGCCGAATTTGGTCGAGACTGTTCGCGATCCGAAAGGTCGCCTACCGGTCGTAGAGATTTTCTCTTCGATTCAGGGTGAAGGGCGGTGGGCGGGGTATCCGGCTATTTTCATACGTTTGGCCTATTGCAATCTGGGTTGCGTCTGGTGCGACACACGGTTTACCTGGGATAAAGATAAAATCGATCATGGAACACTCTTGCAGATCGACGAAATTGTTGCCAGAGTCGAAGCGGTAACGCCGTGCAAGTCTGACCGCAGTAATTTGCACATTGTCCTGACCGGCGGCGAACCGATGTTGCACCATGAGAATTTGGAGCGACTGGTTTCTAAACTCAGAAGCTCTGGGTTCGAATTCTTTGAGATCGAAACCAACGGGACAATTATCCCAAGCCCGGAAATTTGCGAATGCATCAGTTGGTGGAACTGTTCCCCCAAGCTTTCCAACAACGGCCTATCGGTAGACGAGAATCTGAATGTTGAGGCGATCTCAGCAATACTTCAGACGAAGAAGGCCGATTTCAAGTTTGTCATTCGCAAACGTGAGGATATTGATGAACTTCTCGCCACCTTTGGCCTCCACGTTTCCGCCGACCGGATTATGCTTATGGCCGAGGGTTCGACGCTTGCCGCGCAAGCGGCGGCTCTGCCCGTGGTAATCGAAGCCTGCCGCGAATTTGGATTTCGCTTTTCGCCTCGATTGCATATCATGGCCTGGGGTAACCAAAGAGGTAAGTAGCAACAAGATATATGAAGACAAGATTAACACACGAATTTTCATTCGAGGCCTCGCACCGATTGGATCATCTCGGTCCCGGTCACCCCTGTTTCCCCCTGCATGGGCATAGTTACATTGTGGAGCTGGTCATCGAGGGTGAGGTCAACCCGACAACCGGATTTCTCATGGACTACGCCGATATTTGCCGGGCCGCCGATCCGCTTATTAGGCGGCTTGATCACACGCATCTGAATGATATTGCCGATTTGCAGTTCACGACTACAGAGCACATAGCCCGCTGGTTGTGGATCCGGCTCAAAGACGTTCTCCCTCAGTTGATCGAAATCACAATTCGCGAATCCCGCTCGACTGCCTGCACATACCGCGGCGAGTAATTCTTTCTACCCAGCCTAAATGACAAAAGAAAAGAGGAGAAGAGCCCGGCTCTTCTCCTCTTGGAGAACTTGTGCTTTACAGCACGCTAACTATTCGATTATAGGACCGGTCCCTGACGGTGGCACTGGCCGCAAAGTTGACGATAGTTGGTTCCATCGCCGTTTTCATCGATCGCAACAGCGCCGGTGGCAAAAATCAGACCGAAAGCGTTCTGGTTGCCATGGGCCTTGTGACAGCTAAAACAGCTCGGGCTATAGTCGGTCACAGTGTTGGTCACCGCGGCGCCCTGGGTACCCCAGTCGCCTGAATTGGTCATGACCTTCGTGCGATACAGATTGGCCTTGAACTGAGCCATTGACGAGTGTCCGCCGCCAACCGTGCCGATGTTCGCATCAGCGGTGGGGTGACGATACCATTCGGTGCCGGCGGCGCCAGCGGTGTTGCGCATATTCGCGTCAGCCGAGGTGCCGTGGAAATTGGTATGGCAGGATTTGCAGAACGCCGCATAACCGGACTTGGTCTGGTCGGGTTCATTGAAATCAATGTTGCTGATGCTGTAGTGGTCGCCACCATATGTGGCCGAACGTTCGAAAACGTCCTTGGTCAGATCATTGGTTCCGATAGCATACGTGATGCCGGCGGTGGTTCCAGAAACGATCCCGAAATTGATGTTACGATACATCGGTGTCGAAACACCGGCAATCGTAGCAGACCGGCCGTGCTGGGTGTGGCAATTGATGCAAGCCAACCCGTGGGTGCCGGCTGTCCAGGTGCCGCCCGGGGCGACATCAGTAGAATACAGGGTGTGACCGGTTGCCGCAAAGTACGGGGCAACGTTGTCGCGATTCAGCGCACCAGCCTGGCGTCCAACCGCCGGGAGGTTACCACCGTTGTCAGCCAAAACGTCCGGGGCAAAGCCCGTTCCGTCGTGGCAATTCAAGCACATGGCATTCGGTTCGTCACGAAGCAAATACTCGTGAGCAGTCGGGCTGGTGGCAACATAAGTTCCACCGCCGTTGGCGTTGTAACCGTGAGTCTGGCTGGCGTGCATTACGTGGCAATCCTGGCAGAAGAGCGTTGTGCCGCTGTGATAGTCACCGGCAAAGGCGCCCACTGCCACTAACGCCACGAAAGCGAACGTCACAGTAAGAACTTTTTTCATACTATACTCCTTATGAAGAGCATTAATGGTGTTTATGGGACTAGTGTGGTTTGAGTTCTGTGTGGATGAACATTTCGACAATTGCGCGGACTCAGTTGTCCGCGTTTGATCGGAAGATTTTTCTCGTGTGACTTGTGTCGTGACAGAACAATGACAACTTTGTGAAACTTTTAGCAATGGTGAGTTGAGCTTCGCTGGGTTGTCGTGTGTTTGGTACATGTCGTTCTGTCTATTTCTTACCTAATATCAAAAACCTTGTGAAAAATATATCAATCAGGACAATTCCTGTCAAGAGGTATTTAAGGATAATTTTGACAACTTTCGTGGGAAATGCCTACTCAATAGTAGATGATTTCACGCCCGTCCAGACAATCTATACTATTATGTGATGGAATAAGAGATGCCGAAAACATGTCTACTTAATATCGTATCGCTGAACCCGTCCGCCGCCCTTTTCGACAACGTAAAACCTTGCTACTCCATCAGTTGAAATCCCCGAGGGATACTGGAGCAGGCCCGGCAGGTAGCCAAATCCGCCGATCGTGGTGACAAACGCTCCCTCCATATTGTAGAGCTTGACCGCCTGCCTGAGACCGTCGAGCACTAGGATCACCGGCCCGGTGATGGGATTTTCCAAAAACCCGAAGCTGATTGGCAGAGAAATATCCTCTTGATTGACATCATGGGAGGCGAACCCGAAGAGAAAGCTCCCCGTGGAGTCGTAGACTTTTACCGCCGGCAAGCCGCGAATATCACCAATGTAGATTTTGCCTTGCCAGACCCCTATCGAACTCGGCGAAGATAACTGATTGGGAAGGTCTCCCGGCTCGCCAAATTGGCGGACAAGTTCCAAGTCGCGATCGAGAATCAACACTCGCGTGACTGCGCCGGTCACAAGCAAGTAGACTTGATCGGAGTTATCAATAGTCGCCGCCGACATAATCAACCTGAGCGAGGAATCGCCGAGCAGGCGGCTGGGCGCGACAGACTTAAGTACTCGCCCGCGAAAGTCGAGCAATTCAATCCGGTCGCTTCGGGCATCCAGCAATACAAGCTCTCCCTCGCTATTGACAACTACCGCCCGTGGCTCTCCCCGCTCGGACTTGCCGGTCTGACGGTCTTTAAAAAAGTGTTTAAACGTATAGGTGGCGCCGAGCAGTGAGTCATAAATGATCACTCGTCCATTGCCGGCGTCGGCGACAAAAACCTCGCCCGATGTTTTCTGATAAAATACTCCCGCCGGATCCTTCAATCCCAAACCAAAACCATCGTCATAAGTAATGCCGCCAATCGTGACGTATTTTTGGATGGTATCAGACTCACTCTGCGCCCTCGAATCGAAGGGCAGGACGAGCGCCAGGGCAAGGACAGCGAGAGCGGCGAATAATCTCATAATCTATCTACCGCGCAAACATGGCGCTTAAGTCCGAGGCGGCGCGATCGGCCGCAGAGCGGGCCAGTTCGTCAAGTGATCGAACCGCGCCCAATCCGAACACCCACTCGCTTTGATCGCCACGGGCGTTGACAACCCCAGTCCAAACCGTTTTGTATCCGGCACATTCAATGAGGCGCAGATTCATGGAAACTTGCGGGATTTTGCCAAGATACGGATTATCGGTTTCCTTGTATTCCAACACTGAGCCGACCACAACATACGCTACCGACATCGCCGCACACAGACTGTCGATCTGGGCGTTGGTCATCAAAGTGGCTGATCGAATCCGGAACCGGCGCAATTGCTCGTACACCTGACCATCCTGTAGAATGTCGAGCGTCTTTCTGCCCTGCAGAGAGAGCACAAAATACTCAGCCAGCTTCGCCGATGCCCCTTCCTGCCCGCTCAAGTTCTCAAACGGCAGAACCGCAACGCGTGCTCCTCGGGCGAGCGGCTCATTCACCAAACGCGCAGTCTTAAGTCCGCCAGAGCACCCACTCAATAGTCCGAGCGCACCCGCTACAACAACCAATATTCGCAACATCGCCGTGGCTCCTTACTTGAGAGCGGCGGCAAACCGGCCGGCCGCTTCGCGACAGACTTTTGAAGTCATTTCGCCCAGGGTGTGAGTTTCTCCGAACGAGAATATCGGGAACTTGGGACCGCCCTTACGGGTGATCTCGCAACTCCAGACCACTTTCCCCGACTGGCAATCATAGAGCCGGACGATAATCCCCACCAAAGGGAATTCGTCGGAACCGACTCGAACAACACCGTAGTCGCGCACGGCGCCGACAAAGACACCCTCCACCTGTGTGGCTTTCCCCAGTGCGAGCGCTTCCTCTGATGTAAATTCTTCCGGATGGTTGGTGCGCTCGCCTTTGATGACTTCCCTCACCGACTTAAAGAAGTCGCCGCTGTTCACCACCTCGATATCCTCGTGCATCAAGAGTTCAGTCGTGAAACTCGATGTCACCTTTTCCGCGGCCATCCGGTCGCTTGTCAGATTTGAAAACGGAATCACGCCGACTTTTTGGTAGAACGCAAAGTCGGCTTCCGGGTTGATGTACTCGGGTACGGGTGTGCACGAGAGAAGCAGAGCTCCCGCCAGACCAATAGCCGTTCGCACTATGAATTTTTGTTTGTTCATTGTTCACCTATATTCTGAAATTGAAAACTGCCTGATATAACTCGGAAATTCGCCGGGTCGACCCGAGATCAAAATTGCTGAGCGACTTGATATACCCCAGGGAAAGCGTCGATTGTTTGCCGGTGTATATCGTCAATTGGGCGTTCCAGTTCTGAGGACGCACATTGGACTCGACGGCGCCGACAGTCTGCGTCTGTTGTTGATGCCCATACGAGAGATAAAATGAAAAAGCCCGCCGAAATGAGTAGCTCATGTATGCGGAAAGATTCTCGTTGGTGTTCTTGCTGGCGGTATTAACGGTCGCCACGTTGTACGCCACCGAGAGATTAAGTGTCCCCTTCGGTATCCAGGTCCCGCTGACATTCCAACTTTCGGAAAAGGCATGGCCGAGGCGAAGGCGCTCCCCTTGGTAACTGCTGGTATAGGCCAATCGCGCTTCAATGCGCCTGGTGACTGCAAGCCGGGCGTCGGCAGTCCCCGTCGACTGAAAAGTCCGGTCGGCCGAGATCGGATCGCTGTCACGGCTGATGCTGTATGCCGCATTGGTCTTCACGTACGGCACCGGACTGCAATTGACAGAGCCGTACCAGCTATCGATTGTGTATTTGTTGATCCGACGGCTCGAATCGACCGTACCCACCGTGTCCAAAAATTCAATTGTCCGGTTCGACTGCTGATAGATCGTACGGGTCATGGCCAGGCGGGTGTCTATCCCCCGTCGAATGTACCGGGTGAGCGAAGCCGACAAGGTGATATATTCCGAAATATCGTACACCTGTTGTCTGTTATCCATCTGGTACGCTTTGGCCGCCTGCAATTCAAGATATCCGGCCGGCGAGTAGGTAACCGCTCCGCTCATCGTCTCGGAGCGGAAGTTGATGCTGTTCTGAAAACGGTCGGTGGATTCGGTGAACCGTCCCGAATAACTTGCCGCAACACTTATTTTGCGAACCAGCGCCGACGATCCCATGAGCGTAACTGAATGAGTATTGCTCTTGTCACCGGCCGTGCCCGAAACGGCTCGCTTGGTGTCGTAGTAATTGTATGTCGCGCCCAGCGTTCCGATGCGCGAGGCCGGGGTCAGGCCGGAGATTGTCCCAACGACTGATCGAACGCGATCGTCCTGGCTTCGATCCACGAAATTCTCGCGTTTTGTCCGGTTGTAGTTTGTCCTGAGTGAGTACTGCTCTCTTTGAAATCCCGTTTCAATAACCCAGGACCGCCGCTGTGAATTGTATACAGGTGTCGGCTCGTTATCAAATTGCCGGTACCGCGTGTGTGAAATGTTCAGTGTCGGATACTTCGGAAGATTGAACGAAAAAGTTGCCCGCCATTCGCGATTAAACACATTGGTTGTCGCCGCACCAGTGGAGTCTCCAAGACGGGCGCTCATTCGCTTATACGGCGAGAAGGTCGTGTTCAGCGCATAGCCGTAGCCGTACAGATCGCCATAGAAAATCGGACGATACTCGTGAAAGGCGGTATACATATCATCTCGCCAGTCGAAGTTCCCCGCTAACCGAAAGCGGTTTTTATAAAACACCACATCCTCGACATTCACCGTTGCCTGCGCCAGGTACATTCCGGTGTTGGGTGAGGCGGACGGCGCCGTGCGGGTCCTCTGGGCCGAAAGAGAAAAGTTGCCGTACCATCGCTGAGCCTTCGCCGGTGCACCAAATCCCAACAAGACAAGAAGCACTATTAGCGCAGATAATACTTTCCTCGTTACATTTCCTCTTGAAATGGGACCTGGCACAGCCTTGCCTTGTAAATTGAGCACCCACATCTTGGGCTACGGCACGTCCGGGCGGTGCACATTGGAGCCGGACGGTGAACTATAATCCCGCCCGTGGCAATCGTAGCAATGTACTGTCCCGCCGAATTGGTGTTCTGCAATTTCACTCGGTAGTCGGTCCGGAGTTGTTCCTTCGACGGTACCGCCGCCCTGGCCATCGGACGATTGGTGACAACCGAAACAGAAGCGGCGCACCTGCGCGTTATCGTTTTTGATATCGGTCAGTCCATACCAGCCCTGCCGTTGATCACTGATGAGATACCTGTTGGCGCCCCCGTTGCTATTGCCAGTCGAGCCGTGCGGGTTATGACAATCGTAGCAGGGCAGTCGAGCGCCCGACGGTACGTATCCGCCGGAAATGCCACCGTGACCCGGTTTGCCTTCTCCGCTTACAGACTCATCATAGAAATTCGCAATTGTCTTTGATGTGTCGTCCATTCCTGCGGGGCCAAACTGGCTGTGACAACCAAGGCACTGCTCGTAATTCGCGGGCAAAACTCCATTCTGGGACCCGACAATACCGAGGGAGGTTGTATCTGTCATGTCATGACTGCCGCCGCCGCCGTGAATGCTGTGGCAGTTGTCGCAAGCGCCGTTACCCTGAGCATCTTTGATCGGCATCGACGGACTTGCGTAGTGCGGGGAGTACTGCGCGTCCTCCCAGATAAACTGCCCCGGCCATCGGACCAGATTCTGCACGCCGGCGATCCGCTGGCCCCCCGCATTGTATTCAAAATATCCGGGGTCGGACGAGCCGATAGGCAGACGGTCGAACTCCTGCGCCGGATACCCCGACGACCCTCCTGTGGGGCGGTCGGCATGACAGCCACCCAGCGACGCAGAAAAGCAGAGTCGGTTGGCGTTGTCGTCGAATAAGCCGAAGGGGAGCGAGGTCCCGCCATCATGAGCGGAGTGACACTGCGCACAGCTTCCTCGCGGATAGTCAGACAGGCGCAAGACCCCCGAAGCCGGTGAACTGTGCGCGGTAGTGCGATACTTTCCATTATTCGCGGCCGAGACTCCTATCAGCAGAGCCGCAATTCCCACAATTGTCACACCGATTAGCCATCTACTCATACTGGTTCATCTCACTTGTTGTGACATTGCTGACAGCCGGACAAATAGTTTACGCCGCCCTCGACATACGGCCAGCGCAGTGCCTTGCTATTGGTGCTACCGTGTGATGAGTGGCACGAGATGCACGTCGCTCTGTTGGTCGCGGCCACCGCTCGGGATGAAACGAAATCTGTCGCCGTGGGCTGGACAAACGGCAGTCGCGCTACTCCCTCGCCGGGAACCTGACTATTCCCGAAAAACCCCTCACCGATTCCGGCCAGCCAGTGAGAAACATCGGCATGATTGCCACTGAAGGCGATTCCAAACGCAACTTCACTCGGATGCCCACTGAAATGGGCCGGCGCTGGCGCTTGGGAGTTTGTCGCCACTTGATCGTGGCACGAAGTACACCACCGAGTCCAGCCTGACTTGTAGCCAATATTCCCACGCTCATAGGCCGCCGGCGCACTTGCCGAACTGGGTGGGTCGCCCGGTGGCACACTTTGGAAGACATCTGTTCCCAACTCAATCGGAATTGAATCACCTGTTCCGGCCGGGTCATACTGTAGATTTCGGAAGTTGGTATTCCCGTGGTAGTCGTGACAATTCGCGCAGGTCATCGAGAGTGTTTTGCCGGCCGAACTCAGCGGTGTTGCCTCCGCAATTTCAAGGGTGTGGCCGGTCAGATTGGCGACACCGGGGGTAATCAGATGCCCACCGGCACTCTCAAGCGAGAGCGTCTGGTTGTACATGGTGACCGGTGCCAAGACGTCGGGCGCACTTGCGTCGGAGCCATCGTGACAGCTTAGGCAAAGCCCATTGACCGTGCTTTTCTTCAGGAGAGTCGAGTAGGGTCCGCCGGGGATCGGGTCTCCGCCGGCAATCCCGTGCTCCACATGGCAATCTCCACAATGCAGGTTTGAGCCGAAGTGCCAATCACCTGCATGTGTGGCGGCGGCGCTCATGGAAACCACGACAATGCCGCTTAAGAACGAGGTTCGTACGCGACTATTCCTGTACCAGATCATAAATCTCCACTCGCCCGTTTTCATCGACCACAAACAACTGGTTGTCCGGCGTAATCTCCATTTCACAGGGCTTTGCCAATGGCGAGCCGAAAGGAATTTCATCTGCGAGTGTGCCGGACAAGTCATAGATTCTGTATTTGGCGTGGGTCAGATCGGCGGCCCAAATTCTCTCCTGCTGATCGGTGGTTATCGCCGAGGCTACCCATCCGGTTTTTGGCGTGGGCGAGTTCCAGTCGGTGATAGTGAGTAGTCGACCGGAGAGATCAAATAGTTGCACCGGGCTGTGCCCACCCCCGGAAATTGCGAGTCGGCCTGTTGAAAGGAGCGCACAATCCGCCGACCGGTCGAGTTTTCCCTTACCCGAGCCCTCAGGGATAATCTCTTGCGGTGCTTTCCAGTCTGCCGCATATCTCACCAAACGATCGGGATTTTCCGAAAGTACCAGGATTGTGCCGTCGTGCAACGTATACATCCGTCTGATGCGGGCGCGGTCGCCGAGAGTGGACGACAGGTCAGCAACGGTATCAATAGTCTTTGGTGTGTTCTCAGAGACTCTGAAAACCCGGCACGAACCCCACTCACCGAACAAAATTGTGGCGGCGTCGACCATCATGACAGCGTACGGCTGGTTCAGTGTTACTCCCTCACCGATCTGCCAGAGTAGATTCCCCCGGGTATCCATAACCGTTATGCGATTGGCGAATCGGTCGGTGATCGCGAGACGATCTCCGGTCGCGGCCAACGCAAGTTGCCCCGGCTTTGAGATCTGGATTGGGACAACCCGTCCCACCATAGGAGCGCGGTCATTTGACTGCGCGACACAAACCGAACCAGCCGAGATCATGAGCGTAGCTACGACTATTAGTCGTTGCCGTAAAACCGCCCATGTCATAGTTGCCGTCCTACTTTCTTACTCGTGCGATGTGCCGTGGCAGAGATTACACAGTTTGCGTGTTTTCTCCGCGACCAGCAAAGTGCCTTCATCGGAAGAGTGGGGCGAGTGACAACCGGTACATACCAGTTCTGTCTTGGTCCGGGGGTCGATCTTTCCCTTACCCATCGGATGATAGTGCGTTTTCTTCGCGTCCTGGTGACAAGTCAGACACAGCTCCATCATATCCGGAGTGCTCAGCAGTTTCTTGTAATCACTGGAGTGCGGGTCGTGACAGTTTCCGCAGTCCTCAAATGCCGGCTTATGCTTGTTGGCGCCGGTAAATTCCTTGGTAGTGTGACACGTCAGACACTGCTGAACGCCGTCTTTTTTCTGAAGTCCTTTGCCAAACCCGACATGTGGACCGTGGCATGCCACACAGCTCTTTTCGTTTGCCAGAGCCGGATGCACTACCGCTTTTGACAGCATGGGCAGAGTCTTGGGATGGCACTTCAAACAGAGGTCTTTTCCAGTGGCAATCAACTGCGATCCGGTGTTTCCGGAGTGACAGACGGTGCAGTCGCCTGTCCCGAATGGTTTGTGTGTCTTGGGAAGGAGAAGTCCCTTCTTTCCCTTCTGACCGACATGTGAGGCGTGGCAATTCTGGCAATCAGCGGTGGAGATGTCAAATCCCTTGTGTGCAGTGGTAATTGCCGGACCGGTCAAATTGTGGCACTTGCCACAAAGCTCCTTCTTATCGGTCACCAACAACGCCTTGACTGAGCCGGCATGGGGATGGTGACAAGAGTTGCAGTCACCCGACTTCACCGGGGAGTGGACCATCCCGTTATCCAGTTGGTCTTTGAGGTCTTTATGGCATTCGAAGCAGAAGCTCTCTTTGGGCTTGGTTAAAAGACCAGGATAGTTGGAACCATGCGGTTTGTGACAATCCAGACACTTCTGTTCGCCGAACGGACGATGCACAAATGCCAGCGTATCTAACTTACGCAGATCTTCGTGACAGCCGAAACAGAGCGTACTGACTTCGGACTTGAGCAGTTTGGGCTGATCGGCCGCATGAACCCGGTGGCAACTGACACATTCGCCGCCGCCAAACGGTGCGTGGAGGGTCGGCAGTTTCATCTCTGAGGAGATGTCGTCATGGCAATTGGAGCAAATGGCTGTGATTTCGCTGGCCAGTTTCACCGATCCGCCTTCGCCCTTTTCGTGGCAGTTGTCGCACGACTTTTCTGCAAATGGCGGATGCGAGTTTGTCCGAACGAGTTTGGGCGACGTGGACAAATGCGGATTGTGACATTCCAGGCAGTTCGCTGATGCTATATCGTATCCCGAGTGCGGCGCCAGCAGGGTGCTGTCAATCTTGTGACACTGAAGACACAGCGCCGGCGCGGCCAGCTTGACAAATCCATCATGATCGGAGCCGTGCGAGCTGTGGCAGGCATCACAATTACCCTCTTTGACCGGCTTGTGAGCGGCCGACTTTTCAATCTTGTCGCCGAACGCCTCGTGGCATGTGTAACACAGTGACGACCGCTTGTCTGAAAGTGGCTTCGCCTGCTTTACAATCTGTCCCTTGATGACCGTGCTCGTGAATCGCGACGAAAGCAACTTCTCTTTTTGCGATCCGTGCGGTTCATGACATCCTGTGCAATCGCCGTCTTTGGCAGAAGTATGCACAAATGCCTTGTCCATACCCAGGTCGGCCGGGTCGTGGCATCCCACGCACAAGGTGCGGACGGGCGATACCAGCAAGTCCTTTTCAGCGGCAAAGTGTGGCTTGTGACAGGTCAGGCAGTCTTCGGTAGCCGGAGCATGCTGGTGAGCGAGCCCCACCCGGATACCAATATCCGCATGACAGCTCAAACAAATCTTTGTACCCGATTCTTTCAGTAGGTGAGCCTGCGCACTGAAATGCGGCATGTGACAGGCGTTACAATTAGTCGTTGTGTATGGATGATGACTGGACCCGGCGGTCAGTGCTTTCGGGTCGGGCTGGTGACAGTCCGCACACAACTGGTCGGCCGGCTTTTTCAGAAGTGACTTGCCGAATCCCTCATGCGGATTGTGGCAACCAAGACAGTCCTCGGCCGCCGCGTGTACCGACGCCGCTGAATCTTTGGCCGTTGCCATTGTCGTGTGGCAACCCAGACAAAGCTCCGATCCGCTCTTCTTGAGCAGATGCGGCTTATCCGAACCGTGAACCTCGTGACACTTCCCGCACTCTCCAAGCAGTACCGGCAGGTGTTTTCCCTTGTCCGAGGCAGTCAGAATATCGGTGTGGCAATCCTGACAAACCTTGCCTTCGTCTTTTACCAACAGACTGGCGAATCTTGAGCTATGCGGTTTGTGGCAGTCGGTACAATTGTCGGCCGTTACGCCGGCGTGAGGATACGGTCGCGATTCTGACTTTGCATGTTCATCATGACAGGTAGCGCAAACAGAGTTCTTCGTGGTTCCCTCGGCGAACACCACCTGGCCGGCGGTGTCCGGCAAAGAATGGCATGTCTCGCAGTCTCCCGATGCAAAAGGCGTGTGGGTGCGGTCGGAGAGCAGTCCCTTTTCGCTGGAGCTGTGACCGGAATGGCAGTCGATGCACGACAGTGCCTCGGTATTTTTCCCGGCGTGGGCCGCGGCAATTCGCTTTTCGTCTTTCTGATGGCAACTCTTGCAAAGCGCCCCCGCCTCTTGATTGAGAAGGCTTGCGTGCGGACTATTATGTGCGGAGTGACAGGAGAGGCACTGTAAGTCGGCAAACGGTTTGTGCTGGTGAGTAGCCTTCAACGATGGCGCGAGGGCTTCGTCGTGACAGACAAGGCAAGACGCCGGGTCATTAACGCCGGTTGCTCCGACCCGTAATAGCGCTTTTTTATCGGTAGCGTGCGGGTCGTGGCAATCCCAACAGACCCCTTTCTCGACCGGGAAATGAACGGTCCCCGAAGCAAATTTGTCCTTGAGGTCTTTATGACAGCTAAAACAGAGCTCGTTGTCGGTCGCTACAAGCACCAGCGATTGCGAGAATCCGTGCCGCTTGTGACAGGACTCACACTTCTCCGACTTTACCGGCTCATGAATCACCTTCTTTGATGAATATTCCTGCTTCTGCTTCTTGTGGCAGTCGTAACAGGTTTTGGCCGCATGGGCGGACGAAGGACTTAGCCAGACAAGTGCGAGCGAACAGAGCGCCGCGAACAGGATTCGGCTGGATCGAAGGAATTGCATGTGATCAACCTACTTGTCTTTTCTTGCTGTGTCGACCGGCGCCATTTCAGGTTGGCGCGCACCGGGCGCCTTGATGTACTTCTCGGCTACCTGAAAACTGATGAGGCGGAAGCCCAGCATGTCGTTTCGGCGATAATGCGGGGCATCGACAAAGTGAAATGCCCAGCTTTGTTGAAGGATAGAGTCCTTTTCAAACACTCGAACCCGGACAGCCGGGTTATATAATGTGTCCGATCCCTGCCAATACTCTCCCTTTTCCGAAATGGCGAGATCCGGGTTGAACAGAAAAACCTGAGCGATCTGGTCTCCCTCTCCTATCGGAAATCGTTCGTTGAAGAAGACCGTGTCGATTTCGAGGAAGTCCTGAAAGACCCGGTGTCTAATCTCGATGACAAAAACCTGCGTCGTGTCGACCGACGTGTCTGCCACCTGATGACTAGGCGCCAACCCGAGTGAGGCTGGCTTTGCCACCTGCGTGGAGTCACCGGCGACCGCAAGACCTGCCGCAAATAACAGGACCAAGCAGATTGTTGATAACTTGAACCATTTATGCCACTGCATCTTGCGCTCCATCCTGCTGAGCCAACCTTGAGTTTGTGAAAAAGGTAACAAGATTGGTCCGGCAAGTCAATACGTATTTGATAATACGATACCAAGTTGTAGAGATTAGACCACAGTCACTCAGGCGACAGTACCACAGTACCTGCCATTGAAGAACTCTGTCAGGGTGGCATTAGATCAGTGGAGATTGTGGCAACCGTTGCAAAGCGCTTGCGGCGTTTCAAACCGTACCAACCGGTGCCTGGTCTGGGCGGTCAATTGGTGGCAGGTCTGGCACTCCATTCGGTTGTTGAAAAGCTGAAGGCGGGGGTCAAATTCGGTTCGGATCGTCGATCCGTCGGCTCCTCGCGAGGTCGCGCGAATCTCGCCCACCGGGTGGGTATGCCTTTCACTGAACCGAGGCATGTTCGACAGTTTCATTCCGTCGACTATAGTTGTTCTGTTCTCGGAATGACAAACAAGACAGGCCTGCGAGGCGTTAAGCCCAGAGAGAATTGCGCTGTTGGAATGATATAGCCGGGCGGCCTCGACATGTCCGGGGGAAAGCGTCGCCACGCTACCTCCTGAGTTATGACAAGCGGCACAAAGAGCGACCCCGGTCTCTGCGGAGAAGCCAAATTCCTGATCGGCGGCGGTGACTCTGGTAGTATGATGAAACGAGTGGCATTCGGAGCAGGCGCGTTCGGGATTGGCGTGAAAGGTCTTGCCGAGTTCACCGTGGGACAACGAACTCACCGAATGACAAGTCCGGCATTGCTGGATCGGCGAAGGCCCCGGTGAGGTACTCCCAATCGACGCCACGACCTGGTGACATTGGGCGCAGTCGAGCGTCTTATGCGCTGAGATTGACTTCGAATTGTCGTGATCTTCGCTTTGGGCGATTACCCCAACACCGGCCAATACAACTGCCGCGAAAAATCCAATCGACATGGCGTTTCTCCAGACCATGCCTTCGCTATCGGCAGGCTGAAAAGGCAATTTCGCTCGGGCGGGCTTACTTCGAGACGTATGTCAAAGATTGTTCTATCGTCGACCCTTTGCTCAGTAATTGCGCACATGTAGGTCTCCCAAATGAACTTCTAATAGTTTTTCGCTTGCCAATTTCGGCTGGGGCGACGATTTTCAGCTTAACACCGCGTCAAATGTCGAATTAACGATGAAGAAACTCCCCATTTGTATACTCGTCGCTTTCGTCGCTACTGGAATTGCCAGTGTCAACGCCGACAGCGAATATTCAGCCAAGAAGCCAAAGCTGGGCGTGTTGATTGTCGTGGATCAGATGCGCGGCGACTACCCCGCGCGATTTGGGCCGTACTTCACCGGTGGGCTTCACCGCCTATTGACTGAAGGCGCTGTGTTCGATTCCGCCTCCCATGAACATGCCAATACCGAGACCGCCGTCGGCCATGCAACTCTTTCAACAGGGTGCTTTCCGAAGCACCATGGCATCGTCGGCAATGATTTTTATGACCGCGCTCACGACAAGATTGTCTATTCAGTCGACGACACTCTTACCCGAATTGTGCGTACGACAGTGGCTGACTTAAAACGCGTCGACTCGCTCGGAGCATCACCGCAGTACTTGATGAAACCGTCGATCGGAAACTGGCTAAAAGGTGAAATGACTGGGCGGGTCTTTTCGGTATCACTAAAAGACCGTGCCGCTATTTTGATGGCTGGGCAAGTGATCGATTCAGCGAACCAGCCCAACGGCATCTACTGGTGGGATTTCGAGACCGGCGATTTTGTTACGTCGACTGCGTACACTCAGAAATTGCCGTCGTGGGTCGATGACTTCAATCGCGGCTCAAACAAGAATGTCTGGCAGGATTCAGTCTGGAATCGCCTTTTGGACGATGCAAAATTCCCGGTTTACGAGTCAATCGGCCCTGACAGCGTGGTGTTGGAAAATGACGGCGTGCATGTGACATTCCCGCATTACTTCAATATTGAGCGAAAAGGCGCCGGGCACTACGACGCGGTTTACCGAACGCCACTGGCCGATCAATTGCTTGTTCGGTTTGTGCGAGAGATGGTGCGCCGTGAGAAAATCGGGGCAGGAGAAACGATCGATCTGCTCCTGCTCTCCTGTTCGGCGGCCGATGCAGTCGGGCACGCGTATGGGCCTCATAGCCAGGAAATATTCGATTACTACCTGCGGCTCGACCGATATCTGGACACGCTATTGTGTGAGTTGGACACACTGGTGGGGCGGGACAACTATGTAGTCGCGCTAAGTTCCGATCATGGCGTGCTCGATCTTCCGCCGGCCCACGATCGGATAGAGAAGAAACAGTTCGCGAAAGCGTTGGGCACAGGCGTTGTCGACTCGGCTTCAGTACAATTCCACGATAGCGCGATATTTTTGCTCGGCTCGGATATCATGTTTCATCGTACACGGGGTGATAACTTTGAATTGCCTCAACTTACGGCTATTGCGGCAAAGGTTGTTCTGGCATTTCCGCACGTAGACTGTGTGTTCGATAGTGCTTCGATACTTACACCAGCAGGAATCGACGGTCTGATCGCAACCGAGGTCGCCAACAACTGGTACTCCCCGCGTATGCCCGACCTCATGGTGATATTGAAAGAATCGAAGTACCTCACCAACTCCCAAACCGGCACCAGCCACGGCTCTCCCTGGTGGTACGACCGGCATGTGCCGGTCGTTTTCTGGGGTCATGGAATAAGAGCGCAACATTTCGGGGAGCGGGTGCGTACTGTCGATGTAGCGCCGACTATGGCTGATTTGCTGGGGATTAAGTCCCCCGATTCACTCGACGGCCACTCTCTAGTCGGCGAGATCAAACATTAGATCGACACGATGAGGACTTGATGCTCCGACACCTATTCCTGCTTTTTGTATTCACTGCCTCCTCACTTTCTGCCTCGCCATTTCCTAAAGTCTCGCGTTATGCACTAGACATATCATTCCAACCCAACGAAGGGACGCTTTCAGGCAATGTCTGCGCCTATTTCGACAAGACAGAAATGTCCGACTCCAAAGTGACTTTCCATTTGCACGGTGAACTGCGAGTCGATTCGATTTTGCAATCAGGCAAATCGGTCAACTTTGATGAGTCTCAGGTTCTTTACGAATACGAATATTCACTGATCGCCGACAAAGTCGAAGTCACACTCGACAGCCAACTGCCTCGCGATTCACTCCGGATTTTCTACAGCGGATATTTTTCGCCGTCGAAAGCCCGTACACCCTCAGACTATATGCGCATCGATTCAAGCGGCGTGCTCCTGCGGGCCTGGGGGTATTCGCTCTGGTTTCCGGTCTTTCTGGCCGATGGCGCCGAGTCGTACATGACAACATTTAGGCCAGTTGTGTTGCGAATTCCGTCCGCGTACCAAATAGTTTTCTGCGGGAAATATCTGATCGACACACTCAGCGGCGGAATGCGAATCTCTCCCTGGGCCGCTGAAGATATCGATCTGTTTTCGGCTCAATGTTCGGCGCAAAAGTGGAAAATCGTGCGCAAAGGATCGCTCTACACATTTCATTATCCCGACAACCAATCGACCACTCAGGCATACAAAGTTTTGAAATTTGCCGACCAGCTTCTCAATTCCTACCGCGCCAACTACAATTCGAAAGCAATGGCGGGCGACCAATTCATCATGGAATTGCCAATGTTTGGCGATATTTCATCGGGGAATGCCACCGGGCTGGCGGTGGACACATGGAAAACATTCGACGAAGAAGTCCACGCCCGGGTGGCACTGGCGCACGAGCTGGTGCATCCGTTTGTGAACGCCAATGCGCCGAAATCTGACTCGCTCTATGCGCTAGCAATCGAAGGATTCCCCAGCTATTTCCATTTGCCGGCGCTGGGCGCGATCTGGGGACGCGACTGGTACGCAAATTTTTTGACCGCACTTGAACAAGGATATCTGGATCGCAAACGGACCGGCACTGATTCGCGCGGACGGTTTCTCCCCACTGAAAAACCGCTTCTCGCGCTGACGGCCGACGAGGTCGGCGATTACAAAGACCGATTTGTGCTTAACGACCGCGCTCTGTTATTTCTGAATTATCTTCGGGTGAAAATGGGCGACAAATCGTTTGCCAATTTCTGCAAACAGCTTTTTGCAGGCACTGCCACTACGGCGGAGAGCTTTGAGCGACTCTGTGCGCGTTATCTTCCGTTTGACAAAGACGATATCCGCCTCTGGCTACGCACCACAGAATTCCCTGACAAATTCAGAATCTTGGGATCGAAAGAAAAGTAGCCACTTACTCGTATCTGAGCGCCTCGATCGGGCTGAGCTTGGCCGCTTTGCCGGCCGGATACAATCCGAAAAATACTCCAACTGCGGCGGCGAATCCAAAAGCCATCAGCACTGTATCGGCGGTCACCAACACAGGCCAGCCGGCAAATTTGGCGATCAGTTGCACCGCCCCAGCGCCGAGACCGATGCCAATTATCCCGCCAAGCATACTGAGTAAGATGGCCTCGATCAGAAACTGCTTGAGGATATCTTTGCGTCGCGCCCCGAGCGACATCCGCACGCCGATCTCGCGGGTTCGCTCAGTCACCGAGACCAGCATGATATTCATGATGCCAATTCCGCCTACCAAAAGCGAGACCGAGGCAATCGACCCAAGGAGCACTTTCATAATCTGCGTAGTCGATCCGGCCGCGGCGGAAATTTCGGTCTGCGTGCGAATGGTGAAATCATTGTCCTGCCAATCAGCCAGTTTGTGACGTTGTCGTAGCAGATTAGTAACCTGTTGTTTGGCCTGATCGACCCGGTCGGCGGCCGAGGCCGAAGCTAAGATGCTCCCGACATAATTTTGATTGGTCAGTTTGCGCTGAACAGTCGGAAACGGCGCGACAATCAGATCGTCCTGATCCTGCCCCATTGCGTTTTGTCCTTTTTCCGCCAGAACTCCTACTATCTGAAAAGGGAGCTTTGCAATTCTCACTGTTTGCCCAATCGGATCCTGATCAGGGAACAAATTTTCCGCAACTGTCTGGCCGATCACGCAGACTTTGGTCGCGCCACGAACATCCTGATCGGTGAAGAACTCACCCGATTTGAGTTTCCAGTCGCGAATATAGAAAAAGGGCGGATTCCCCCCTTGAATCTGAGTGCTCCAATTGAGATTTCCCGCCACCACCTGACGATTAGTTCGAGTGTTGGGAGTGGCATTATTGACCGCCGGGCATTCATCCAAAATTGCTTTGACATCTTCTTCGGTCAGCGACTGCGCCGCCCCCGACCCCGAGGACACGCCACCGTATTGTAGCGCACCGGGAAAAATCATCAGGAAATTTGTCCCAAGCGCCGCGATCTGCGATTCGACAGCTTTCTGTGCGCCGCTTCCGACTGCCACCATCGCGACCACTGCCCCGACACCAATAATGATGCCGAGCATGGTCAGAATCGCCCGCGTCTTGTGACGCAAAAGCGAATCGATAGCGACTCGAATGGTTTCCCAGATCGGCATACCTGTTAACGACCTCGTCCGCCTCCGCCCATTCCCGGAGGCCGTGGCATGAACGGATTATTCGTGCCGCCGCTCACTTGCGTAGTTGCTGAGACAGAATTTGTCCCGACAATGACAGAATCACCTTCAGAGAGCGAGCACTTTACCAACTCGACAAACCGTTGATTTTGTATCCCGCGAATTACCCGCTCCGGCTTGATCTGACCGTTCTCCATTGTCCAGATTCTCGCCCGCATACTTTCGCCGCCGGCCATTGAATCACTTCCACCTCCACCCCATTGGCGCTTTCCGGTCGAGTCGCCGCCACCCATCTGTCGCCGTTCTGCCCGCTGTGCCCGACGCGTACTATCGGGTGCCGACCGTTCGTCGCGCCTTTGTCCTGTTGAATCACCAGTTGAATTTGCACTCACTGCGGGGGCCGCCATCGCGCCGCCTTCTCGGCCACCACGCTTAAGATCCGCTGAATCACCCGTCCAGTTGGCGGGAGTGAAACGAAGAGCCGAAAGCGGTACGCGAAGGACATCTTTGGCAAGCGAAACCTCAATTGAGCAAGTCGCGGTCATACCGGGCATTAGTTTCTGTTCGGGATTGTTGACATCGATGATGACATTATAAGTCACCACATTTTGAGTCACTACCGGCTGGAGCCGGACCTGGCTGATGACTCCTTCAAACTGGCGGTCGGCATATGAATCGACGCGAAACGTGACTTTCTGCCCCATCTTGACCTGACCGATATCGGCCTCGTCGACCGAGGCAGTCACCTGCATTTTTGATAGGTCGTTGGCGATGGTAAACAAAGTCGGCGCCGACAAACTGGCGGCTACTGTCTGGCCAACATCGACATTGCGCGAGATCACCACACCGCTGATCGGAGCGAGAATGGTCGCATACTGCAAATTCACTTCTGCGCGGTCGCGGGCCGACTGCGCCTGTTTCAAGCTCGCCTCAGCGGTCTCCAGATTAGTGGTCGCGGCATCGAGATCGATCTGCGCCACCAGTTGCCGCTCAAACATCTCTTTGGTTCTGCTTGAATTTCGCTTGGCTTCGTTGAGTTGGGCGGTTGCCCGGTCGACATTCGCTTTTTGTTCGTTGAGCGAAGCCTTAAGAAAAGTCGGATCGAGCTGGACCAGCAATTGTCCCTGCTTGACCTGCGAGTTGAAATCGGCGTAGAGTTTGGCAATCGTGCCCGAAACCTGTGTGCCGACCTGTACAGTCGTAACGGCATTCAGCGTACCGGTGGCGCTGATCGCGACTAGCACATCGCCGCGGTCGATCTTGGCAAATTGATAGGTTTCGGCTTTGGCTTTGCCATTGCGGGCCCAAATTATGACAGCCACTGCCGCGACCGCGACAAGGCCGATAGTCATGAAAGTCGTTTTGCGTTTCATAGGGCGGGTAATATCAACACCTTTCCCCTATTAGACAAGTGGGCGGGGGGTTTGGATTAAAGAATTTTGGCAAGACGACGAGCGGATAACTGCAAAAAGCGTCACCCTTCGACTAGCTCACGGTGACTCTTCGCTTGGTGGCTTGTCGTCTTGTTTAACTCGTCTTGATAGAGTCAGGCTGAGCTTGTCGAAGCCTGTTACCATTTGGAGAAATCATGTCGGGACCGCAAGGGTCCCGACCTACAGAAGAAATCGAATCAGATTCTAATACTTATACCTCGGCTCCCAGGAGTTGATGCCGCGCGGGAGCAGATCAATCAGCGGCCAAAGGGAACAGTAATCATCCCACGGTCCAAATCCGGCCGAGGCCACCTGCCAAATTTTACCGTCCTCGGTGCGCTTGAAAGTTGAAACTCCCGGCCACGGCTCCCCTTTCGGGCCGGCGAATCCCATGTCGGCGAAAAACGAAGTCTTGTGTGACGAAAACATCTTGAATTTCCAGCCGCGACCTTTGGCGAATTTGCTTTGCACCGTGTACTTGTCGTTGCTGATCACTACAAACGGAGCGCGGTTGTCCAGATGTTTCCAAAATCCGTTGAGGCCGTCGGCCCAAAGCGTGCAGTACGGACACTGCTTGCCCATATTGTGAATGACCATCAGCTCGTCGTTTTTGCCAAATAACTTGGAAAGAGTAGTCTCTTTGCCGGTCCAGGTTTTGAATGTGTAATCGGAGACCTCGCGGGGCGGCAGTTCTTTGCGAAGGGCCACCAGATGCTTTTTGGCGTCCATCAACTCTTTTTCAGCCGCTTCGATCTGGACTTTGCGGTCATTCACCAGTGGGATTTCTTTCATGGATTAGACTCCTTCACATTCGTACGACAACGGCGTGTGCCTAAGATTGCTTCGTTGCGACCGACCCTTCGACAGGCTCAGGGTGAAGTCGCTCCTCGCAACGACAGTGTGCGCCCGTGGATCAGAAGATAAATGAAATTCGAGCGAAACGCTACAGCGAGTCGATCACTTTTGTCACCGACTGTGCGTCGTTCATGATATAGAAATGCAGGCACTTGACGCCGTGATTTAAGAGGTCGCGTGCCTGTTCGGTCGCCCAGCGCACGCCGATTTCCTTGACATGCTTGGGATTGGCCTGGATTTCGTCGACCAACGGCTCGGGGATTGTCACATAGAAATTGCGCGGGATACTGGTCAACTGGTGGAGCGAATTGATAATTTTTATTCCGGGAATGACCGGCACACCCAGTTCCGCCTTGTCGCACTCCTGCACAAACCGGTAGAACGCGGCGTTGTCATAGAACATCTGACTCACGACATAATCAGCCCCCGCGCCGACTTTGGCCTTTAGAAAACTGATATCTGATTTCACATTGGGTGACTCAAAGTGCTTTTCGGGATAACCTCCGACACCGATGCACATGTCTATCGGCGATGATTCGACCAGGTCTTCCAAGTATTTCCCCAGCTTGAGATTCGATAGTTGTTCGACCAGTTCAATTGCATATTCGTTGACCGTGTGGCCGTTTGACTTCGGCTTGTGATAATTCGATTCATCGCCACGGATCGCCAGCACATTGTGAATACCCAGATAATTCAGCTCGATCATGACATCTTCGGATTCCTCACGGGTAAAGCCACGGCACAAAATATGCGGCACGGTATCGATGCCGTACCGGTTCTGAATAATCCCGCAGATACTGATTGTTCCGGGACGCTTCCTGCGAACTCGGCGGCGTATCGTGCCGTCGGGCTGTTCGTCGTAGTATGCTTCGGCTGGATGGCTGGTAACATCGATAAAGGGCGGCTTGTACGGCAGGACCTGTTCGACAATTGCCAAAATGTCCTGTGCACTTGAGCCGCGTTGCGGCGGAATAATTTCATAGCTAAATAACGGATCTTTGGCCCGGGCCAGATGTTCGGTCACAAACATGATCTTGTCTTATCCCTTTCTCACTGGATCGTAAAGCAAATTGGGGGCGAGCCATCGCTCGACCTCACCGATTGTCATTCCTTTGCGACGAGCGTAGTCTTCCACTTGATCCTTGCCGATTTTCCCCACACCGAAATAATACGAATCTGGATGGGCAAAGTACCAGCCCGAGACAGCCGCGGTAGGTGTCATCGCGAAACTCTCGGTAAGTTTCAGTCCGATTTGCTTTTCGACATCAAGCAGTCGCCACAAAATTTCTTTTTCGGTGTGGTCGGGGCAAGCCGGATACCCTGGCGCCGGGCGAATTCCGGCGTATTCTTCTTTGAGCAGAAGCTCATGAGTCAACTTCTCATTCTTGGCATATCCCCAGAACTCAGTGCGAATGCGCTGATGGAGGCGCTCGGCAAGTGCTTCGGCCAAGCGATCGGCCAGAGCCTTGGCCATGATTGAAGTATAGTCATCGTGCTTACGTTCACACTCGGCCACAAACTCTGCAAGCCCGAAACCGGCGCACACCGCGAACGCGCCGACATAGTCAGCAATTCCGCTCGACTTGGGAGCGACAAAGTCGGCCAGGCAGGCGTTGCTCTTGCCGGCGGATTTGTCTTTCTGCTGTCGCAAATGATGAGTGACAGCCAAAATCTCGCGGCGGGAATCGTCTTGATATAATTCAATGTCATCGCCGACTGAATTGGCCGGAAAGAGCCCGAACACCGCGCGCGCGGTCAGGCGCTTTTCGGAAATAAGTCGGTCCAACAGTTGCTTGCCGTCATCAAAAAGCTTTTGCGCCTGATCCCCAAGATGTTTGTACTTGAGAATTTCCGGGTACCTACCCGGCAATTCCCAGGCCATAAAAAAC
Organism: uncultured Ignavibacteriales bacterium; assembly: GCA_964571235.1. GTDB lineage: Bacteria > Zixibacteria > MSB-5A5 > GN15 > FEB-12 > JACRAV01. The sequence goes on from CAZNAI010000010.1 coordinate 229,449, forward strand.
GGAGTCCAATCAATGTAGCTGACCAGTTCATTCAACAGATAATCATCGAGAACCGTCACGCCGCACTTTGTCGGCTTGGTCGGTGTGTAAGTCGCCCAATCTATGGCCACGCGCAATTCTCTCGCCTCATTGAGCGAAAGCAGATGTGTGACTTCTTTGCGACCGGCATGTTCTTTTCGAACACTCTCGTACTGTTCAGCAATATGTCGCGCATACGACTCGCGTTTTTGGGGACTGAGAATATTTCCGACCACCGCGACCGCGCGGGAGGCGTCGGGCACATGAACGGCGATCTGGTCATATTCCGGCGCAATTTTCACTGCTGTGTGGACACGCGAAGTTGTCGCGCCGCCGATCAACAACGGCAAATTGAAACGCCTGCGTTTCATCTCGTGAGCTACGTGTACCATTTCATCAAGCGACGGCGTGATCAATCCCGACAGGCCGATCAGGTCGACATTGTGCGCCTTGGCCGAATCGAGAATCTTCTCGGCCGGTACCATTACGCCAAGATCAATCACCTCGTAATTGTTGCACCCGAGCACCACACCGACAATGTTCTTGCCTATGTCGTGCACATCGCCTTTGACTGTCGCCAAAAGAACTTTGCCGTTTGAATTTGACGCACCTGCGCTTTTTCGCTCTTCCAGATACGGTGTCAACACTGCTACCGCCTGTTTCATGACCCGAGCGCTTTTCACTACTTGCGGCAGAAACATTTTTCCCGAGCCAAAGAGATCACCTACAGTATTCATCCCGGACATAAGTGGGCCTTCGATAACATGTAGTGGCTCGCCGTGTTGGTTAAATGCCTCCATCGTGTCCGCTTCGATAAATTCGTTAATCCCGTGAACTAACGAATACGACAGCCGCTCGTCGATAGGGAGTGATCGCCAGACCGACTCTTCTTTGGCCCGCGAGGCGCTGGCCGTTTTTTGTGTCGCTAACTCCACAAGTCTCGAAGTCGCTCCGGTTGATCTGTCGAAAATGACGTCTTCGAGAACCGTTCGGATCTCAATGGGCACATCTTCGTATACCGGCAGTTGACCGGCATTGACAATCCCCATATCCATCCCGGCCTTAATCGCGTGATACAGAAAGACTGCGTGCATCATTTCGCGCAAAGCGGAATTGCCACGTATCGCGAACGACAAATTGCTCACCCCTCCGCTGACCAGACAACCGGGCAATGTGCGCTTGATAATCCGGCAGGCCTCGATATAGTCGATAGCATACCGGTTGTGTTCGTCCATCCCGGTCGCGATGGCAAAAATGTTCGGGTCGAATATGATGTCGGTGGCGGGAAAGCCGATATCGATTGTCAGGATCTTGTACGACCGCCGGCAGATTTCGACCTTTCGGGCCTGAGTGTCGGCCTGACCATTCTCGTCAAAAGCCATCACGACCGTAGCCGCGCCGAATTGTCGGATCAGCCGCGCTCGTCGCCTGAACTCCTCTTCACCGTCTTTGAGACTGATAGAGTTCACGACCCCTTTTCCTTGAATGCACTTAAGACCGGCTGAGAGTACATCCCATCGGGAAGAATCAATCATGATCGGTACCCGGCTGATTTCCGGATCAGAGGCGATCATCTGCAGGAAGGTGGTCATAGCGGCGACCGAGTCGAGCATCCCCTCATCCATGTTGACATCGATCATCTGTGCGCCGTTTTGCACTTGCTGGCGGGCGATAGCAAGGCCTTCTTCAAATCTCCCTTCCCTGATCAACCCTGCAAACTTCGCCGAACCGGCGACATTAGTTCGCTCGCCGACATTGACAAAGAGCAGATCGGGATGAAAAGTCAGCGGCTCAAGTCCGGCCAATCGCGGATAATCCGGAACCTGCGGAATCTTGCGCGGTGGTATCCCGGCCACCGCCGCTGAAATCGCTCTGATATGATCTGGGGTAGTGCCGCAACAGCCTCCGACAATATTGACCAGCCCGGCCCGAGCAAACTCACCAATCTGTGCGGCCATATATTCCGGCGTGTCATCGTATTCGCCGAATTGATTGGGAAGGCCGGCATTCGGGTAGACCGAGACAAACGTCTGCGCCATAGCAGAGATTGTCTCCAAATGCGGACGGAGCGCCTCTGCCCCGAGAGCACAGTTCCACCCGACACAGAGCGGCTCAGCGTGGGCCACCGAAATCCAAAAAGCCTCGGGCGTCTGTCCTGAAAGCGTTCTCCCGCTGGCATCGGTGATCGTGCCGGAAATCCAAATCGGCAGATCCACTTGGCGTTCTTCAAAAAGACGGCGTATCGCAAACAGCGCCGCTTTGGCGTTGAGAGTATCGAAGATCGTCTCGACAAGGAGAATGTCGGCGCCGCCATCGATGAGCCCCTCGGCCTGTGTCCTATAAGCGGCCGCCAATTCATCAAATGAAATATTTCGGAACCCCGGACGGTTCACATCCGGTGATAGCGAGCAGGTCCGGTTGGTTGGACCGAGCGCTCCGGCAACAAATCTCGGTTTGTCAGGATGAGACTTCGTAAATTCGTCGGCCGCCGTTCGGGCAAGCCGGGCGGCGGCAAAGTTGATATCATACACTGCCGATTCGGTCCCGTAGTCGGACTGGCTGATCGCGGTGCCGTTGAAACTATTGGTTTCGATGATATCCGCGCCGGCCGAAAGATAGGCGCGATGAATAGCCGCGATGACATCCGGACGGGTCAGACAGAGAAGATCGTTGTTTCCCTTGAGGTCTTTGTGATGGCCGGCAAACCGCTCCCCTCGGAAATCAGACTCAGTCAGCTTGTACGCTTGAATCATCGTCCCCATCGCTCCGTCGAGCACGAGGATGCGTTTTTCCAGTAACTTTTGCAGACGTCCGGCTAATGCGGTCACTTTTCCCTGTTTCCGCCGAGGGGGCGATCATCGACTAATCTCGGCGTTGTTATAAAGCGATCTTTTAGCGGCAATGTCAATGAGTTGATAGACGCCTGCCGCTTGGCCCGGCGCCGGTGCTTGTTTTCAGGAGTGACAGTCTTGGTCGGGTATTGGCGTATTGACTCAGCCGACTGTCTCGACCGGCGCACTACTGGCCACGTCAACCTGTGACAAGTTGGTTGGGCTCTGGCTGGTCAAGAGCGACTGAATTGCTTCTCCGAGCACAGACGATTTTGCAGGTTTCCTCACTGGGAAGACTGGTGCGGCTGATGGCATGAATTCAGAATCGGACTTTTCCATCCGATCCACCAGACAAACAACCGGCTTTACCATCCCATCGGCTCGAAGTGTCTTTAGGCTGGACTCGATATCAGAGGATTTCTCGGCAGGAAGATCCAGGATGGCCACGTCAAACGAGTGTTCAAGCATGGTTCGCTCCAACACATCAATTGGAACCGTAGAATGGGTAAGTCCCAGCGACTCGAGCATGAGCGCGGTCAATTCTTGTACCTCTGGATCGCTGGTTATAATGACCGCGTGCTTCCCTTTCAAATCTATGGTCGGGGCAGACTCCTTGCGATCATCGAGTGTTTGAACATACGGGAAGTACAGATAGAACTCCGTACCTTTTCCGACCTCGGAAATGACGTCGTAGTATCCGCCGTGGTCCTTCATGACACCGTACACGACCGCCAGCCCAAGGCCGCTACCACTGGCTCCCATTTTCTTTTTCGAGAAGTACGGTTCAAATATCTTGCTGAGATCCTCCGGCGAAATCCCCATACCGGTATCGACAACTCTTACAGCGATATATTCACCGGCCACTATAGATTCAAAGCCGCTGTGAAGACTCGTGAGGCAACACTGGAACGTACTGAGCGAAACCGATCCGCCCGGAGAGGTGGCCTCAAGCGCGTTTGTGATGACGTTCATAAACACTTTGGCCAGGTGGGCGCCCGAACCGGTAATTGCACCAAGACTGTTGTCGAGATTGGCCGTGAATGCCACCCCCGGATTACGGTTCAGCGCCCTCGCAAAACCCGGTGAGTCGACATAGTCCCGCAAGACGTCATTGACCGAAGTCGGTTTCATCTGATACCTTCCACGCCGCGCCATCGTTAGAAGGTCACTGATGACATCTGCGGCTTGCTCGGCCGCTTTCTCAATCTTTTCCACCCACTTGCGGACGGGGCTATCGGGCGGCAGTTTGCGCAGAATCATCTCCGGGTATCCGACTAGTGGACTGAGCATGTTGTTCAGGTCGTGGGCAACCCCGCCGGCCAACAGCCCGATGGCCTCCATTTTCGACGCACGATTGAGCCGCTCCTCCATCTTTTCATTTTCTGCCGCAAGCCGCCGCTCATCGGTCACATCTCGAAAAACCCCAAAGGTCCCGATAAAGTGACTGCCGTCGATCATACGCGGCCGGGCAGTCAGAGCAATCAATCGTTTTTCGCCCGTTGGACGTGTGATTTCCAGTTCGTAAGCCGCCGCTTGTCCTTGCTCGCGATTGACTGTTTGTGCCTCACACTTTGCAAATTCCTCGATGCTTAAGAATTCGCGCAATGTCCTCCCGCGAAGCGAATCCTCCGGGACGCCGAATATCTGGTGAGCGGTACGATTGGCAAAGACGAATCGTTCGTCCGCATCAACCAAACCGATACCAACATCGATGCTCTCATGGAGTTCACGATACAATTGCCGGCTCTCTTCAAGATTTGCTCTGGCAAACTCAAGTTTGGTAGTATCGACAACGGTTGACAGCATCAATTCTCGCCCGCCGAACTTGAAATACCGAACATGCACTTCAACCGGATACACTTCTCCAGTTTTGCGCCGATGATTACTCTGTACAACGCGATGGCGGTCATGCTTAATTGAATCCCAGAGCGCACTCCACTTGTGTTCTTCCCGCGTAGGAGCAATATCCCAGAGGTGCATGTCCAGCAGTTCCTCGCGCGAGTATCCTGTTTGAGCACAGGCCGCCTCGTTGACATAAACAAATCGCCCTGAGTTGTCCAAAATCTCTACTGCGTCGGACACATGTTCTATCGTAGTTTTATCAAGCGCGAGTTGCGCATTAGTTTCTTCTATTTGGCGGCGAGCCAAGATCAGCCTTCGAATCAGTCGGGCACGGTGCGCCCGATGGCGTCGATTCTCGTGAGTTCCGGCGAAATACAGGTGCACAAGCAGGAATAACGAACAAATCGACGCCGCCAGAATGAGCCATGAATAGGTGGATGCACGGTGCTGGGCGATTGCCTGAAACTTATAGAGCATTCGCTCCAGTTCTCTAATGTCCTCCATCACTTCCCACCCAGCCGCCGCCATCTTCGCAGGCTCGTCCCTGAGTGATGGAACCACAAAGCCATCAACATCAGCTTGAATTTCGGCAAGAAGCATATCGACGGGCCGGAGGAACTCAGTGCCGTTAAGGGCGCCTGAAAACGTAAGTCCGTGATGAATTTCTCCCACAAGAGCTATCGCGTCGAGTATCTGTGCGTTGCGGCGGCTCTCCGCCTGAGGGTCCGCTGAATTATTGTTCGTAGATTCGGGCTGGATTGCCGACTCAAGCAGGGCTTCAAGCTGATGGATGGTGTTCATCGGGATGGTGATCGCCGACGCTTTTTCGGCAAAGGAGCGGCTTTGTAAGCTGAAAACACCGATGGTCAGGATGAGAACCGCAAGCGCTATGACTCCGGCCATCCGAACATGTCTTTTTTTCTGTACTGCGAGCATTTCGTTTGCGTCTGTCATCACTTCGCTTAAACTCAAGCTCTACAACAAACTCCAGCCACAGTAAATATCTGGGTCAGTCGTGAAGCAGAGAGTTCTTGTCCCTGTTTTCGGCAATTGAACCAAATGCTTTAGATGATCTGGATGCCCCCAAACGGGGTGATCTACTTACAACAGTCGTGAACCGTGCCAGATGAAAGCGTCGTAGGCGGCGAAGAAAGGCGAGGACTCAGGTATGGTATGCCAAGCGACATCCCCCTGAGCATAAGCAAGAGCGCCATTGCGACCGCGACCGCCGGGCCTGCTTTGAGAAGTCGGGCACGAAACGATGATCGAATGAATCCTGCGAAAATCGCCGTTATCAACAGCGCAGGCACTGTCCCCAGACCAAACAGCACCATATACAGCGACGCCGACCCGACCGATCCGGTGGTCGTGGCCGCCGCCAGACCGATGTATAAGAATCCGCAGGGCAAGAACCCGTTGAGAATTCCGATGCCAAACTGCGAAAGATAGGTTTTCCGATTCAGCAGTCGGCTCCACCATTGCCTGCCGATCGCCGCGAACTTAGTGAGTGGATTGAGTAGCCCGATGCGCTGGGCAAAGTGTGAGGGCAATAGTATTGCCAGGAGAATCACCGCTCCAACTATGATCGTCAGCCATTTTTGGTAACCGGCCATCGAAACAAAGCGCCCGATAAGCCCGCAGACTGCCCCCATGGCCGCATAGGTGACTACTCTTCCAAGGTTGTAGACGAGCCGGGACATGAGAAAACTCATCTTTGACGATCCCACCTGTGGCAAACAAAGCACGATCGGCCCGCACATGCCTACACAATGCAAACTCCCAAGGAATCCCAGAGCCAATGCTGATAGAATGATGGGTGTCATTTTTCACTACTCCAGTAGCAGTTCCCGCTCCTGATAGTATTCTTTACCGGCCACTACCCACAGGAGTTTTGTGCGGTACATTCCTTTGGCGAGACGGTCCGGCTTAATCCGCTGGGTAAAATCCTCTCCCAAGTGCAACGGTACGACAAAATCGAGGCTCGCCGCCGACGGTCGGAATAGTGTGACTGTCCCCGATATGTCGCCCGGAGAACCGCCTTGGGGAAAACGTAGTAGCAATTCATCAGTCGCAGACTCAACGGTGATTGTCGGCTGAATCTCAAGCGAGTCGGCCCGTTTGATTCGTTCAATCTGGCGTTCGTAGTCAACTCCCCGCGCGTAGTAATCTCTGTCTACAAGATCGAAATGCTGGAGCGAGGCATAGGCGACAATTCCGAGCATGAATATCACAAAGCCGCCGTACAGCGCTACAATCCCCCACCCCCAGTGAAATCTTTTCTTATCAGGCGTGCTTCTCATTTGTCCCTCAGCGGCTCCGGACCGACAAACGTTGTCCGGACTTTCTGGATGATTTTCCCTCCACTGGAAACATCGATTTCAGCCAGCGAGTTGGAAGTGAAGAGATTTTGTTTCGGCACCGCAACCGAGATGACTGTCTGCACCTGCCCCTGCGGCGGAAGATTAAGCGGCGGTCCGACCACCGCAATCACACCTTTCGGAGAGACAAGCGACAGGTCAAGCGACATCGCCTGACCGGTCTTATTGGTGACCTTCACCGAATAGATATTTCTGACAGTGCCGTCCGCCAACTCTTCAAACATCGATCCGGTGGTACGAAGGATTGTCGCTTCGACCGGCGTGCGCAGAAAGAGCAGAGTGCAAGTAGCAACGACCAGCAGAGCCAGCACCGCGGTGTACATTTTCATGCGCGGCGTGAACGACATCCCGGCCTTATGAGCGATCTGTTTGAACGAAGCATAACGGATCAGCCCGCGGGGGAGTTTCATCCGGTCCATCACTTTGTCGCAGGCATCGATACAGGCAGTACAATTGACACACTCAAGCTGGGTCCCGTTGCGGATATCGATACCGGTCGGGCAGACCCGCACACAGGCGCCGCAATCGATGCAATCCCCCTGCCCCTCCGGTCGGCCACCCCGCGGCCAGGCGCCGCGCTTTTCGCCACGCCCAAAATCATAGGCAATCACAATGCTGTTTTGATCCAGCAGTACCGACTGGAGTCGCCCGTAGGGACAAACCAGCGTGCAGGCCTGTTCACGAAAACGGGCAAAGACGCCGTAGAAGATCAGCGAAAAAATCACCATGGTGACAAAACCGGCCAGATGTTCGGTCGGCGGCGACGTCACAATATCAAACAGCGCCTCCATCCCGATGAAATACGCCAGAAAAGTATTTCCCACGATAAACGACAGCGCGTAAAAGATTGTGTGTTTGGCGGTCTTCTTGAAAAATTTCGTCGCCGACATCGGCGCATGATCCAACTCGCGCTGACGCGCCCCGGTTCCTTCAATCAAAAATTCAATTTTGCGAAAGACCATTTCCATGAACACCGTTTGCGGACAGACCCAGCCGCAGAAGAGTCGACCGAAGGCGGCAGTAAACAACACAATGAACACAACCAACGAGATAGTACCCAAAACAAACAGATACATATCCTGCGGCCAGAATATCTGACCAAACAGGAAGAACCGTCGGTGAATAACGTCAAACAGCAGAAACGGGTTGCCGCTTATCTTGATAAAAGGTGCGCCGAATAGAAATGCGAGCAGGAAAACCGCTACAATTGACCGAGCCGTATGAAAACGACCCTGCGGTTTGGCCGGATAGACCCAAATGCGTCTTCCCCGCTTATCGATAGTGGCCAGCGAATCGCGAAACGACTCACCGCTTTGGGTCGTAGTCACACAATCCCCTATTGTTTCACTAAGTCACCCTGTGGCGGCTTGGGATTGGGCGGGTTGGTACCGTGCAAAGTCAGCACAAAGCTGGAGACTTCAAGGATTTGTTGGGGTGTCAGTTCCGATCGCCAGGCGAGCATTCCTTTGGCCGGGTATCCATACTTGACGGTCTTGGTGACGTTGGTCATTCCCGCGCCGTGGAGCCAATAATCGTCGGTCAAGTTCGGACCGATATTCCCCTGCCCGAGCGTATTGTGACAATTGGCGCACTTGCTTGCGAAGATCACCTTGCCCGACTCTATGTTCGAAGGCTCGGCCAGCGCAACATAGGTGACCGTATCCGATTCGCGCGTTTCTTCACGAAATCCCGCCAGGGAACGCTTCTGTACCTTGCCTGCAAGTGACTGGTCCCGCATTGGGTCATAATACGGCGCGTGATACATCGGCACCACGCCAAATACCTTTTCGTTTCTGCTCTCGGCCCGCACATAATCGGGATCGAGTTCGCGACGGTACTCGTCGGCGCTTAAGTACCCGATTCCCACCACATGGTAGAACACGAAGTACAAGACACCCCAGATAATCGTCAGGTAGAACAGCCACAGCCACCAGCGGGGGAGGTCGTTGTCGAATTCCTGAATACCGTCGTAGTTATGGTGCAGTAATTTGTCGTTGGCGTCACTCATCTTTAGTTTCTCCCGTGGCTCCAGTGGCCTGTTCGAATGGTAAATTCTGGAGCGTGTCGACCTCGCGACGGTCCATGCGGATCACTCTGATGACAATCAGGATGAAGGCGGCGACAAAAAACATCAGCCCAAGGACCGAGTAGAGTCGGTTATCAAGTATATGACTCAAGGAATCAGCGTGCATATGATTCTCTTTTCTCTCCTACATCCCCGCCTGAGCCGATTGGCCGGCTTTGATGTCTGTTCCCATTCTCTGCAAGTATGCTATCAGCGCGATAATCTCGCGATCGGATTGGCAGTCGATATTGGACTCTTTCAAGTTGGCGGCGATGGTCTGTGCCTGTTTCTGCAAATCGGCGGTCGATAATTCGGCATACCCCGGCGGATACGGCACACCCAGAGTTTGCATCGCCCGAATCTTGGCCGGCGTGGAACCTGCGTCGAGTTGGTCGGCTATCAGCCACGGATACTCAGGCATGAGCGATCCAGGAGACATCGATGTCGGATCTTTCATATGATTGTAATGCCAACCGTCGGGATATTTTCCGCCGACCCTCATCAAATCCGGACCAGTCCGTTTCGATCCCCACAAGAACGGATGATCGTACACATATTCACCCGCTTTGGAATACTCGCCGTAGCGCTCGGTCTCCGACCTGAACGGTCGGATCAATTGCGAGTGGCAGACATTGCATCCCTCGCGGACATAGATGTCGCGTCCCTGCAGTTCAAGCGGTGTATACGGTTTCACACTTGCGATTGTCGGCGTGTTGGCGCCAATCAAAAACGTGGGGACTATCTCGATTATCCCACCGATCAGAATCATGACCAATGTCAGCACCGCAAACTGGGCCGGCTTTCCTTCGAGCCAGCGATGGTTCATCACTCCGTGTTTTTCGTCGGGCTCTCTTGCCGGCACGACCGCCTCTTCAAACGCCAAAAGCGATCCGGCTTTCATTGTCTTGAACAGGTTCCAGAACCCGATCAATACGCCGATCAGAAACATACCGCCGCCAATCGAACGCAAAACGTACATCGGCTTGATCTGAAGGACTGTTTCAAGAAAGTTCGGATAGCGCAAGAGCCCTTCGGGAGTAAACTCTTTCCACATCAGCCCCTGCGCGATGCCGGCGAAATACATGGGAAGGGCATAGACAACAATTCCTAAGAATCCGATCCAGAAGTGCCAGTTGGCCGCCTTTTCAGAGTACAGCTTCGTCCGATATATCCTGGGGATCAGCCAATACAAGATTCCGAAAGTCAGAAATCCGTTCCAGCCCAGCGCACCGACATGGACATGGGCGATTGTCCAATCGGTGAAGTGCGACAGCGCATTCACGCCCTTTACTGAAAGCAGTGGCCCTTCAAAAGTCGCCATACCGTAGGCGGTCACCGCAACCACCATGAATTTCAGGACAACACTCTCGCGCACTTTGTCCCACGCGCCGCGAAGGGTAAGTAGGCCGTTGAGCATGCCACCCCACGACGGCGCGATTAACATCACCGAGAAGACTGTCCCCAGTGACTGCGCCCAATCCGGTAGCGCAGAATAGAGCAAGTGATGCGGGCCGGCCCAGATATAAATGAAAATGAGCGACCAGAAGTGCACGATCGACAGCCGATATGAAAAGACCGGACGGTTCGCCATCTTTGGCAGGAAGTAATACATCAGCCCCAAATACGGAGTCGTCAGGAAAAACGCCACAGCGTTGTGTCCGTACCACCATTGCACGAGTGCGTCCTGCACGCCCGCATAGACCGGATAACTTTTCATGAATGAGACGGGGATCTCGATGGAATTGACGACATGCAGGACAGTCACCGTTACCCAGGTCGCGATATAAAACCAGGTGGCGACATACATATGCTTTTCGCGGCGCGTGAAGATCGTCCCGAACATGTTCAGACCAAAAGCGATCCAGACTAAAGCGATTGCAATATCAATCGGCCATTCCAGCTCGGCGTATTCTTTGCCGGTAGTAAATCCAAGCGGTAAACTGACTGCGGCCATCACAATAATCGCCTGCCACCCCCAGAAGTTGATCTTCGACAAGAGTGGTGACCACATCGGCGCTTTGCACAGTCGCGGCAGAGAGTAGTATAGTCCCATGAAAATCCCGTTGCCGACAAAGGCAAAGATCACCGCGTTGGTGTGTAGCGGTCGCAGGTGCGAGAAGGTCGTGATCGCCAGTCCGAAATTGAGCGCCGGCAGGAACAACTGCAGGGCGGCAATAAGTCCCACCAGCATGCCGACCGCTCCCCAGACCAGGACAGCGACTGAAAAGTCGCGCACTACCTTGTTGTCGTATTGAATCGATTCTGTTGCCATCTATAGGTACTCCACAGATTACGTATTGTCTTTCTGAGTATCAGAACCGGCGGGTGGTTCATCAAATAAAATTCGATGCGCCGGCGTTGTCGTGTCATCGTACTGCCCGGATCGCACAGCCCAGACAAACGCCGCCAGAAATGCGGCCGCGACCAGCACCGATGCGACAATGAGCACCACAATTACCGACACTCTATGCCAATCCTTTCCGTCGAGCGGCGAACCACGCGGCGGTTGTTCCAAACCCCACCACCGAGACCGAAGAAACAGGCATGAGCACCGCGGAAACAAGTGGCGACAAGTGTCCGCTTGCGGCGAACCCGATTCCGATAATATTGTAAAACAGGGATATCCCAAAGCTGACATAGACTATGCGCCGCGCTGTCTGCGAGGCTCTCAGGAAGCGGCTCAACTGAGACAAATTCCCGGCGTGCAAAATTCCGTCGCAGGCCGGCGCAAAAGCCGAGGTGTCCTCGCTCACCGCCAGACCGACATCGGCCGCCCCGAGTGCGCCCGAATCATTCAGGCCGTCTCCGAGCATAAGCACGCTCTTGCCGTTACTTTTAAGGGAGTCGACAAACCGCCGTTTGTCGTGAGGAAGTTGATTGAAGGAAAAAGTCGTGTTGGGTCCAAAGATTTTTTGCAGGTCCGCTTTCGACTTCTCGCTGTCGCCGGTGAGAACCGCCAATTCGTGCGTCTTGGAAAGCTGGGCAAGTTCTGAGTCCAACCCCTCGCGAAATGGGGAAGTCACCGAAAATCGACCGAGGTACTTTCCCTCAACCGAGACATGCACTCCGCTTTCGTACGTGGGCGCAGGTAGATCTTGTTGCAAAGTTTCGGCAAAATCGCCAATGACAAACTCCCGCCGGCCCAACCGATATGTCTGCCCATTGATTTCGCCTTTGATTCCGCTACCGGGAATTTCGTCAAAGTTCGATACCGAGCAAATCGAGCCGGACCTCGCAAGACTTGCCACCGCCCTGCTCGCTGGGTGAGTCGAGTGCCCGGCCAGCGCACAGATCGCCGACATGTCAGAATCGCCAAGCGGCGAGCCTTCATACGAAGTCTGCTTCTCTGTTGATCCGGTAAGAGTACCGGTCTTGTCAAATACTATCGTGTCAATGCGCGAGAGGGCATCGATAACATCCGGATGCCGCAGAAACAATTTCTGATTGCCAAATATCCGCATCGTGGTGCCGAACACAAACGGTGCGGAGAGTGCAATCGCACAGGGACAAGCGACAATCAACACCGATGTAAACGCATGTGTCCATTTCGACGGGTCATTGGCAAGCCACCACCAGGCGGTCAGGGCGGCAATAACAAGCACCCCAAAAGTGAAATACCTTCCTATCCCTGCTGAGACCGTGGAGAGTATCTTTTCTGTCGCAGACTTGGAAGCAGGATGGTTCTTGGCTGATCCCGACCAAAGCGAGACGAGGTAACTCTCTTCTACTGACTTGATGACCTCAACTTCGATAGCGCCGCCAACTTGTCGCCCTCCCGCATACACTCGCTCACCAACCATCAGCACCTGGGGATTGCTCTCGCCAGTCACAAACGAGTAGTCAATCGATGCCGGTCCCGCCATGAGGATTCCGTCGGCTGGTATCAACTCCTGATTCCGAATGACAACTCGGTCTCCCACTCCAACAAGCCCCACTGCCACTGTCTCCTCGGAAGTCCCCCGCTTTCGGCGCACGGCGATCGGAAAGTAAGCCCGGTAATCCCGATCAAACGACAACCACTGATATGTCTTTCGTTGAAATAGTCTCCCGGCCAGTAAGAACAACACCAGCCCGGCAAATGAATCGAAATACCCCGGTCCGGAGTTGGTGACTACGTCGAAAAAGCTCCGTCCAAATAGCGCGAGAAGTCCAATAGAAATCGGGACATCCAGATTCAGATGCCGCTGGCGCAATCCCGCGATCGCTGAACTGAAAAAATCAAGAGCGGAGTACAGCAGTACCGGGATTGAAAGAAACAGATTCGCGTACCGGAAGAATGTCGAGATCGTGTCACTGCCGATATGACCGGCCGATAAGTACTCCGGAAAACTAAAGAGCATGATATTGGCAAATGAAAATCCCGCCACGCCGATTTTGATATACAGTGACGTATTGGGATTCTTCACCGGAATCGGATCGACCCGGTCGAGTTTGATATCCGGCTCATACCCCAGTCTCGCCAGAAGTGAGACAATTTTCGAAAGTGAAGTCGCCGACGGCGAGTATTCAACCGTGAGCCGTCGGGCCAGAAAATCAACCGTTGACCGCCGCACGGCTGGTTCAAGCCTTCCTAAATGCTCAAGTAGCCAGATACAGGCACTGCAGTGAATTTGTGGAACGACAAAAGTCACGCGGGCGCGAGAGGAATCTTCGTAGTCAAGCAGTCGTGGGGTTATCGCCGGATCATCCAGATATTGAAATCTACTTGTGTCATCCCCGGTCGGACGCGTTCCGGCCTTATCCCCCACTTGATAATATGAAGCAAGATTGGCGCCCTGGAGAATTTGATACACCGAGAGGCACCCCGCACAGCAAAACGCCTTTTCGTCACCGGTGAAAGTGCTGTCGACTACATCCTGTCCGCAATGAAAACAGACGGTCGCGACTGAATTGGTTCTAAGACTGGACATACACTCGTTCTTCCCGACGCCTGCGCAGATTTGATTCGACTCCATCAGGGAGCCACCAAGTCTGCCTTTCGGGCGAGAGTATAGATTATCCCAATGGTCTCAGCAAGAAAATCCACTGCCAAAATCGAAAGAGGCGACATCTGGCCGGGTTATACGATACTTGTTTGTATGATTTTTCTTGGCGGATTGACTTAGATCAAGGTCTTTTTTCGTCCTCAATCCGACATTTAAGGTGAGAACGTCAACAGAAAGGAAAACCGCTTTGGCGATCCGGAACATTATCAGAATCGACGAGTCCAAATGCAATGGATGCGGTGACTGCGTGCCGTCGTGCCACGAAGGCGCACTCGCCATTGTGAACGGCAAGGCGAAGTTGGTCAGCGAAACATATTGCGACGGTCTCGGCGCTTGTCTGGGGAACTGTCCGCAAGGCGCGATTACCATTGAAGAGCGGGACGCCGACTCGTTCGACGAGGCCGCAACCCTTAGGCACATCGCCCAACTCAAAATAGAGATGATGAAGAACTCTGCACCCGTTGGCGGCGGATGCCCAGGGAGCGCCGCAAGAGCACTCCCGATGGCGACACCTGCAAAATCATCCCACGCAAGCGCAGAACCCGGCATAAGTGAACTGCGAACCTGGCCTGTCCAACTAAAATTGGTCGCGCCGAACGCACCGTTTCTGGTTGGCGCCGACCTCCTGGTGTGCGCTGATTGCGTGCCGTTCGCCGTCCCCGACTTCCATTCCCGCTTTCTGGCTGGCAAAGTGGTGTTGGTCGGTTGCCCGAAACTCGACGACCTCAATTTGTATCATCAGAAGTTAATGGCGATGTTCGAACAGTGCCAGCCCAAGAGTCTGACTGTACTCAAAATGGAAGTTCCCTGTTGCACCGGAATCGCTCAGGCCGCGCTCCATGCCCGCGCTACCGCCAATCCGCAACTTCCGGTTGAAGTCTACACCATCGGAATTCAAGGCGAAGTTCGCGCCGAAAAAATCAGCGGCGCCAACGCCGGTATCCCACTAATCTAATTATCAGAAAGTAGTAGATATGAGCGAACTGATCGATAACACAGAAAAGCGAAAGAATCTGCTCAAGCACATGATTCTCCAGCTCCACAACGGCGAGGCCCCTGCCGCCGTCAAAAACCAACTCGCCCGCCTGATGGGCAGTGTGCCGTACGACATGGTCGTAGAGGTCGAGCAGGAGTTGATGGCCGAAGGACTCCCGTTTGAAGATGTCCTCCGTCTTTGCGATATTCACTCTGCCGCCCTCGAAGGGAATATCTCACACGAACATGCGCAAACCGCTCCGGCCGGACATCCGGTGCACACGTTCATCGAGGAAAACAAAGCGCTCAGATTCGAAATAGATTCGGCGCGAAAGCTCTTTGCCGCCGCCCGTCAATCGACCAACGCCGAACTGCAGACTATTCTCAATCAGATTCGCATGCGCATTCAGGCGCTGGCAGATATCGACAAGCACTACCTCCGCAAAGAATACTTACTCTTCCCCCACCTCGAGGCCCACGAAATAACCGGCCCGCCCAAAGTTATGTGGGGGAAACATGACGAGACAAGAGAACTGCTCAAAGCGGCGATCGAATCAGCCCAGCAATTGCGCGGTGATGTCGGTGAAGTCGGCGGAGTCATTGACCTAGTCCTCGAGCCCCTCCTGCAATCCATTGAAGGGATGATCACCAAAGAAGA
Source organism: uncultured Ignavibacteriales bacterium (assembly GCA_964571235.1). Taxonomy (GTDB): domain Bacteria; phylum Zixibacteria; class MSB-5A5; order GN15; family FEB-12; genus JACRAV01. The sequence goes on from CAZNAI010000010.1 coordinate 245,201, forward strand.
AGAAATTCTCTTTCCGATGTGTATGGACACACTTTCCGACGACGAATGGTATTCGATATATCAGCAGAGTATCGAACATGGCTTTTGCCTATACGACCCAACTGCCGCCTGGAAACCCGAGGGAGCGACGCTCCCTGAACCAATGAAGGTCGATACAAACAAGATTCAACTCTCGTCCGGCTCATTCACAGTTACCGAACTTGAAACCGTGCTCAATTCGATTCCGTTTGATCTGACTTTTGTCGACGCCGACGACAAGGTCCGCTATTTCACCCAGGGGCGCGAACGAATTTTCTCGCGCAACCGGGCGATCCTCGGTCGGTCGGTCCAAATGTGCCACCCACCGTCGAGTGTGCACATTGTCGATCAGATTCTAAGCGATTTCAAATCGGGCAAAGAATCCTCCGCGCCGTTTTGGATCAACATGGGCGGACGGTTTATCCATATCGAATACTTTGCCTTGCGTGACAACGCGGGAAAATATCTCGGGACGCTCGAAGTGTCGCAGGACCTGACTTCCAAACGCGCCCTTTCAGGCGAACAACGCCTTCTGACATATGCAAAGGTCAAGTAAATGAACGTTAAACCCGACATCACCCCCGACACCAAAGTCGGCGCACTCCTCGATGCCTACCCCGAGCTCGAAGACAAATTAATCGAACTGGCCCCGGCCTTTGCCAAACTTCGCAACCCGGTCCTGCGCAAAACTGTCGCGAAAGTCGCGACCTTGCGTCAAGCGGCGCAGGTTGGCGGGGTGAGTTTGGGTACGATCATAACTACCCTTCGCAAGTGCGCTGGACTTGACGCGGCAGAAGTTGGTGATACCGCAGACGATTCTTCTGCCACTCCCCCGTCTTGGTTTTCTCCGGAGAAAATTGCAAAGACTCTCGACGCCCGCCCCATGCTCGAGGACGGCCAGCACCCGATAACAATCGTCATGAAAGACCTCGACACGCTACCCGGCGGCGCAATCTATGAACTTATCACGCCGTTTGTCCCCGCTCCCCTTTTGGACATGGCAAAGCAGAAGGGATTTGAGAGCTGGAGTGTGAGCGAATCAGAGGACTGCGTGAAGTCGTACCTCTTCCGGTTTCGATAGTACCGCCTATCATCTTGACCCCCGACGTCGTCTTGCGATCTCGCCAAATTGGATGATTGCGCTCTATGAAAATATGAAACATAGTCAATGCCATCCTCGTAGAGTCGATTAGTTGTCTCACTCTTTGATTTGCGGTGGAACGATTATTTGTTCGCGCCAACGACAGCGATAGGCGGGAGGAATATGAGCGAATCGACAGGTCATCCTAACAGGCGGTTTCTGATTGCCACGCTCATCTCCGGACTTCTCACTAACTTCTGCTATGCGACAGCCATGGTCGATCTGGCACCTTCGCCAATTCGACTGATCTGTTTTCTGGCATTTGGCCCGTTACTTGTTGTGGCTGCTACTGGCATTCGCACTTACTTTTCCATCAACTCACATTCACACGTGTTGGACCTCGCTTGCCTGTTCCTTGTGATCGGCGCATCACTGTTCACTCTGATGGCCGCAATGCAGTCCGCAGTCTATTCACGAATCGACTTCTACAACAACCTACCCGACGCTTCCGAAATTTGGCAACCGGCGCGAGTGATGGCCGACGCGGTGCAATTGGGCGCCGATGTCGCTTGGGATTTCTTCTTCTTTTCGGGAATGATCCTTCTTGGATTAGCGACCTACGGCCGTCCGACAGTCGGGCGCCCACTTAGCGTTGCGGGTGTAGCAATCGGGCTGTTCGGCCTCCTCTTCAATCTGGGCACATTCCCGATCCCGCCAAACCAAAGCGGATTGATCGATGTTGGCCCCTTGTCTGGTCTTTGGTTTCTGATTTTGACTATTGTGATGTGGCGCGGGCTGAAGCATCTCCCACGTTCTTAATTCGGTATTGTTAGGCGCTAGACGGGTAAAGGCCGACGGAGAATCAATATTCTCAAAGTAAATAGCGGTGCAGGGACTCGAACCCCGGACACGTGGATTATGATTCCACTGCTCTAACCAGCTGAGCTACACCGCCATTTCAGAACAAGAGCGAGGCAATCTACACATTTTTCGCCCCCCGTCAACCGTAGGCACCAGCGCCACCAAAAGAAAAAGGCCGCGCGAATCCTTTCGCTCGGCCTCAAGAAATAAAGGAGTTGCCCCTCACAAGCAACTCCTTATCCCCACCTCTTAAATACCCTTCACCGCCATACTGCGTATATTTAAGAGTAACTGCATCGCTATAAGAAACAACTGGTGTGCCAAACTCCGCCAACTGCTCTCTTTTCATTCTAACCGACTGTTTGGTATTGTCTTATATGAACCAGACAAGTCTCCACGACTGCCGACGAATTCGGCGCATCGCAGATTCTGCGGTACCTTGACGGAGTATGATCGTCTTAATCTTAGCCACGCCCATTGCCCCACAACGAGATAGGCGGCGCATTGTCTGCGCCGCCTTTGTGGTCTCGATGGCCTTACGATAGACCTAAAACCAACAGTTCCTGCGCTCCACCGACCTGACGGAGGTAGGTCAATCTCGTCTTCGAGGTTGACGTCTTTTCTGCTACTCTGGTAGGTTTCCCCCGCGAAGACGCGAGTGACCTACGAAGACTGCAACATGCCCTAAGCCCGTTTCTTTGCCAGATGCACCGAGTGACCATGCAGGTCGTGAGCCGCTTCCATGATCGCCTCCGAGATGACCGGATGAGCGAAGATCAGATTCCCGAGCTGACTCACAGTCATTTTCTGATTAATTGCCAGGGCCGCGACATGGATGATCTCCGCGGCATGGATCCCGACTGCATGAACACCGAGCAGGCGATCGGTCTTTTTCTCGCCAATCACTTTGACCTCGCCGGCAATTTCATTTTCGGCGTGGGCTTTGCCCAGCGCACGGAGCGGGAACTTGCCAATCGCAATATCGAACTCTTTGGCCGCTTCAGGCTCACGATAGCCGACCGATCCGACCTCGGGATGTGTGAAAATGACCGACGGCACTCCCAAATAGTTCTTGGTCGCTTTCTCGCCAAGGCAATTATCTACTGCAATTGAACCGTCATGGGTGGCGGTATACGCCAGCAAAATTTCTCCGCGGACATCGCCGATCGCATACACATTCTTCACATTGGTGCGCATGTCCGCGCCGGTCTTGATCGAGCCATTGGGATTCATCTCAATGCCAACATCCTCAAGCCCGATCTCTTGTGTGTTGTAAGCCCGCCCAACTGACACCAGCGCCTGATTTGCCTCGATTGACGCGCCGCCTGATAACCTGGCCGAAATCCCCTGCGGTCCGCCGACAATCGACTCGACGCGCGTTTTCATGTGCAGGCCGATCCTGTGCTTTTTGAATTCGCGTTCCACCAGCGCCGAGCTACCCGGATCTTCCATCGGCAGGACTCGATCCATCATCTCGACCATCTCAACTTTGACATCAAGCATAGAGAGCATCGAGGCCCACTCGCATCCAATTACACCTGCGCCGATAATCAAAATCGACTCCGGCAGGTTTTTCAGTTCAAGCAGATGGTCAGAAGTAAGAATGCGGTGACCGTCGATAGGAAACGCAGGGATATTGATCGCACGCGAGCCGGTCGCGACAATAATATTGTCGGCCTTAAGTTTGGTCTCGTTTCCTGACTCGTCGACGACAGTCACCTGATTTGCGCCCGAAATTTTCCCCCACCCTTGATAGTGTTTCACGCCGTGGGATTTGAACAACTGCGCAATGCCACCCACCAGTCCGCCAACAATCTTGTCTTTGCGGGCGCGTAGAGCCAGCCAGTCGTAAACCGGTGGCACAGCCAGCTTGATGCCGAAAGTGTCGGCCTCTTTCATGTTCTTGTACTGAACGGCCGACGCAATGAGCGCCTTGGAGGGAATACATCCGCGATTGAGACAGACCCCTCCCAGTTCGCGGTTTTCTACTACTGCAACCGTGGCGCCTTTGATGGCGGCCCGAATAGCGGCTGTATATCCGCCCGGTCCACCGCCGATAATGACTATCTTATAGCTTTCTATGACAACTTCTCCTTGTAACGCAGTCCAATAATGTGCGGCGTAATGTAGGAGTTCCCGTCACTTTTGCAAGCGCACAATCGGACCGTTGCTATTGACCGAAACGACGCTTCCAATCCCGTTTCGCGTTTGAGGTTGTGGGCCCGACAGACCTGAGAATTAAATCTTTACAGCGAATTGAGACCTATTTAGGTTTGGGGACCGAATTGGTATGTACTACGCGCATAATTGAGCAACCAAAGAACTGCTGTAACCCTTAATTCAATCTTGGAGGATCGATGAAACGACTCACTGTTGTAACTGGCATGTTGGCGCTGGCCCTGGCTATTTCAGCCACCGCCGCCGAAAAGAAGAATCATTTCTATCTGGGTGCAGGCGTAGCACTCCCCAATGGTGACTTCGGCGACGCTTACAAGATGGGACTTCACGCCGAGGGCGGATATGGATTCCAGGTTTCCCCGAAACTTGAAATCGTCCCTACCGTCGCATTTCACACGTTCGGCTTTGATGATAACGGAACGGGTGCCTCCGGTGATGCCCTTAATATCATCATGTTCGGTGGCAACGCGAAACTGAACTTCGGAACAGAGGGGAAGAAGACTAATCCCTTCGTCTATGGAGGTCTCGGCATGGCCAACGGCAAATCGGGCGGCGCAAGTTCCACCGATCTGTACTTCAGCGCCGGTGGCGGACTTGATATCGTCTCGTCTGAGGCTATGTCGTTCTTCGCCAAAGCCGGATTTGTCAGCGTATCGTCGGATGGAGCTTCGACGACCTACCTCCCGGTCACCTTTGGAGTTCGCTTCTAATTCACCGGTAGATCGATTCAGACACGCCGCGGGCCGGACCACTAATACAGCAGTCCGGCCCGCTTTCTATTTTGGGTACCAAACGCCCGACAACTCTACTCAGCGGCAACTTGAAATCCGTTCTGCCTGCGTGTATACTCCGTGGTGATCATTTGTCATCCCTTGCAAGCTCGTGGCCGTTGGAAGGTAGTTCGCTATGGTCGATAACGAATTCCTCACCACATTCTTCGATTCCATGCCCGTGCCTGCGTACGCGGTCGATTCCGAATTGAAGTTCTTGTACTTCAACGAAGCGGCCCTGCAGACAATTGACATGGTTGGCTACGACCGCACTCAGCTTATCGGCCGCCATTTGAGAGAGGCCCTCCCTTTTTTTCCGCCTGAGCTCGAGGATCGGTTTCGGCATGTCCTGAAGACCGGCGAGACAGTAGTCGACGACCGCCAATATGAAATCGGAGGCAAAACCTATTCGGTGGAGGCCACCCGCTTTCCAATACTGCGCGATGGAAAAATCACAATCGTCGGCGTCATATACCGCGACGTAACAGACCTGCGGCAGATGCACGAGCAACTGAAGACGAGCGAAGAAACCGCCCGCGCCCTGATGAATTCCTCAACTGAGTCAATGTTTCTGGTGGGCGAGGACGAGCGCCTGATCGTCGCCAATACGACTTCTGCCGAGCGCCTCGGAATCCCGATTGAACAACTTGAATCCATGACCATTTATCAAATGATGCCTCCGGAAGTGGCTGAGAACCGTCTCAAACAGTTCCGCTATGTACGCGACTCGGGTAATCCGGTCAGGTTTACTGACGAACGAATGGGGCGGACATTCGACATCACCATGTTCCCGGTCACTGCCAAACCTGGCGCACCGCGACGAGTGGCTATTTACGCCCGCGATGTCACCGAAAAAGAGGGGATGATCAGAGCGCTCAGCGCGAGCGAAAAGCGCTTCCGAGAGCTATTCGACCGCACACCGGTGCCAACGTATGTCTGGAGATGGGACGGTAATACGTTGGTTTTGCGAGAGGCAAATAGGGCCGCCGAACAGCTCACCGAAGGCAAAGTGACCGGCTGGTTTGGTTCAACGGTCGAGCAGATGTATGCCAAGAAATATCCCGATGTAGTTGCCGACATCCGCAATTGTTATCTTCAAAAACTGCACATAGTGCGTGAACTGCAATACCGGTTGATCAGTATCGACAAAGAAGGGTATTTCGAGGTTCACTATGTGTTTGTTGCGCCGGATGAAGTCATGATCCATACGGTTGATCTGACCGCCCGGCGTGAGGCCGAAGTGGAATTACAGCGATCTCATACCGAGTTGGAAAAGCGCGTCAACGCCCGCACCAGCGAACTGGCCGAGTTGAACGATCAACTACGCCTCGAACGAGAAGCGTTGAATCAAAAGAATGCGGCCATGCGTGAACTCATATCTCATATCAACGACAATCGCTCCGACATGGCCCACAACATCCAGGCCAATCTTCAGCATGTCGTGACTCCGATTCTTGATCGGCTCCAGTCGCGACTCGATGATAACAACGGAACCTATGTTCGAATGCTCCGCGAGAGTCTGGATGATCTTCTCTCCCCTCACATCGCTGGCCTGCATGTGCATCATCCCCACCTGACTGCCCACGAAGTCGAATTGTGCAATCTGATCCGAAGCGGGCTCACGTGTAAAGAAATCGCCGAGCTTCGCGGCCGCTCCGAGCAGACGATCCTAAAGCAGAGAAAGGTCATTCGCAAGAAACTCGGCCTCACCGACAACCGCATTAACCTGCGAAATTACCTCGCCTCAGGAAAAAGTGCCGGCTAAGCGATAGACCCAAATTCCCGACCCAAAGCCAAATGTAAATCATTGCAACACAATCGATACGAGTATGTGTGCGGCACTTCTTTTTTTCGCCTAAAAGCACAAAAGGGTGAGTCTTTATAGTATGGATATACCCCATAATACCCCCTTGATAAATGCGTTGGAGATAGTAGAATGATACTGCATGCGACTTCTGAGCTAAGGCCATTGCAACTTGCTTTTGCATCTGTGCACCCGGCCTCTGCTCTCCTCCCCGGTCGCATGCATTTTTTTTCCGGCTAATCGTATAATCGCCCCCGCAAATAAAACGGCCCCGCAAAGTGCAGGGCCGATTCAAATCAACAATTGATCTGTGAAATCACGATCCGCTGGCGGAGAAGGTGACGATCACCTTGCCGGAATCAATCTTAAACGTGGTCCCTTCGTTGCCGGTACTTGTACCGAAGTAGTCAAACTTGCCGAGCTTGGCCAGCGCTTTTAGCCGAGTGGTGTTCTTGATGAATGTCAGCGACTGCGCGTATGTTATGTGCTGATCCGCTCCCGGGTTCACCGTGAATGCATCGATGATTTTCGATGCCGTTCCGGGAACCGCACCCGGCGTCCCGCCTGAGAAGTCATCTATGTAGGCATCAAAAGTGACCGGGCCAGACTCGGTGCTGGTAATCCAGAATTCCACTCCGACAACGTCAATCTGATTGATATCATCCTTGTGATCTTCCCATTCCTGTTCGGTTGTGATATCAACAGGGTAGAAGTAAAAACCGGATTGGGCTGTGAAATTGAAATCCTCGACAATAATAAATGTCCCGGACACTAAGCACCCGACCGCCAACAAAGCGATGAGCGCCAGTCCGAACAATCTGAAAAAATTCTTTTTTGCAATCATGCTCATCACCTCCTATTAAAAGAACATCATCAGTCCGGCCGTGCCGGTAACTGCTTTTTTCGATCCGCCGCCGTCCATCGGAATGATGACAGCCTCACCGCGAACATCGAGTCCCAGCTTCGGACCAAGGCCGAAACCCAGGCCGATTCCGCCACTGTACCCCATGCGGGATTCATCAAAGCCGGTGTCGTCGTTCTTGATCTTGTACGAGCCGAAGCCGGCCAGGAAAAACGGCTTCATTCCGGGGCCGGGGCCGCCACCCAGAATTCCGTTGACGCCGAACGAAGTCAGCTTGGAACCATCGGGTAGGGTGATCCCGTCGATTGGGTCAGCTTGTCCCCATTTGGTCATGCCAAATTGACCTTCCAGGGCCAGCGAACCAGCCAATGAAAAACGGGCGCGGAAACCGAAAACCGTTCCCGACGCCTGATCATCTTGCGCCAGCGGAATACTTAGTCCGCCGAACGCGCCGACTCCGAGCTTGGGGGTCTGAGCGGAGACCGATAAGGCCGCCAACAACAGAACCGCCACGATTGCGAATTTGCGCATTGTATGCTCCTCCTTCAAGGGGCAGGGTGTTATTGATTAGGATGTTTCTGCAATTGCGAAAAAAATACGCCCTTCAAAGTTCACTGTCAACCAGAACCAACCAAACTTGTCAACATTCTTGACCGCGGGGAACCACCAACACTAAATCGATCATACCAGAAAATACGCCATCGCCCCAAAAAACCCTTGACTTTCCCTAAAGTCGGGGTATTATTCGACCGATTTATTAAACAAAAAGGTCGAGTTTATTAAACCTTTGGGAGTGCTAACACAGGGAATTGGAACTCAAGATCGGCGAAAGAATCAAGCGGTTACGTTTGTCCTCGGGACTTACCCAGGAAGAACTGGCTGACCGCGCCGGACTCACCAAGGGGTTTATCTCTCAACTTGAGAATGACCAGACCTCAATCTCGGTCGACTCACTGGCGCTGATATTGGACGGCGTCGGTGTTTCACTGGCCGAATTTTTCTCCGACAAGTCTCAGGCAAAGGTCGTTTTTTCACCCGATGAGCGGGTGGCGGTCGAGGGATGGGGACCAAGCAAGTTTGAGCTATTGGTGCCCGGCTCGACTAATAATCTGATGGATCCGATCTGGATCGAACTTTCGCCCGGCGAGAAGATGGAGCGTCAGGAGCCCCATCCCGGCGAGCAGTTTGGATATGTTTTTCGCGGTACGGCGACGCTCCGCGTTGACCGGGCGACTTTCAAAGTCCCGCCGAGGCACTGCTTTTATTTTGAATCAGACAGATCATCGCAAGTAATCAATAATAGTTCGTCGGTTGTGCAACTGCTGTGGGTTTCCACCCCGCCGCAAATGTAACGGTACGGATTGAAGGAGGGATTGAAGTTGAAAATTCTCGGACGTCACCTGATTGTTGAGTATACCGGCTGTGACAAGAAGGTACTCGACAACGTGCGCCAGCTCGAAACGCATATGCACGAGGCAGTGCACCGGGCCGGCGCTACTATCGTCCGGTCGGTCTTCCACCGATACGCCCCGCAAGGGGTGTCGGGAGTGGTGGTGATCGCGGAATCGCACATTTCCATCCACACCTGGCCGGAATACGGCTACGCCGCGGTGGATTTCTTCACCTGCGGCGAAACTGTCGACCCGCACAAGGCACAGGAGTACATGAAACTCAAACTGGGCGCGTCGGATTCCCATGTCAGCGAACTCAAACGCGGGATGCCGTCGGAGATCGACGAAGTCATCACTCACAAGTCGGTTCAGCATAGTCTGAATCTGGCCTCCCCCCGGCTCTAAACAAGGAAGTTAAACTGAAATGACCCACTCACTGAATTTCGCGGCCACCGAAGATACCGACCTCTTTCGCGGGGTCGATACTGCCCTGATTCGTGACATGTTTTCCAACAAGCGGCTGGAGACACCACAATTGCTCCTGTCGCGCTCGGAAGTCCGTCGCAATTATCAGGCCTTGGCGGCCGCGCTCCCACGGGTGCAGATCCATTACGCTGTGAAGTCGAACAACCACCCGGTGATTCTGCAGGAAATCTGGGATGCCGGCGGAAATTTCGATGTTTGCTCCATGGGCGAAATCGCTGATGTTATGAAAACGCGGGTCGATCCGCACACGCTTTTGCACACGCATCCGGTCAAGTCGGTCCGCGAGTTCGATCAGGCGGTCGCGGCCGGTGTGGAGCTGTTTGTGGTCGACAATCCCGATGAAGTCCGCAAGTTCGCGCGGTACACTGACCGTAAACTCAAGGTACTCATTCGCTACAAAATCGGCCTTGAAAAAGCGGCGGTGGTCAACCTTCAGTACAAATTCGGATGCAACGCCAAAGAGGTTCTCCCTCTTGCCAAGCTCATCGAAGAATCCGGCCATGAATTCTACGGCCTGTCGTTCCATATCGGGTCGCAGTGCATCTATGCCGAGAATTATGTCAAGGCGATTGAGGCGGCCCGAAAGCTGATTTACACGCTCGACTGCGCCAATTTAGATACCCGAATTCTCGATATCGGCGGTGGTTTTCCGGCTCAGTATCTTGATCCGATTCCGGCGATCAACGAATTCTGTGCGCCGATTCAAAAGGCGCTGGAAAAGAAAATTCGCCCCGGCATCAAAGTAATCGCCGAGCCGGGACGATTCATCTCCGCCTCGCCTGTCACTCTGGTGGCGTCGATTGTCGGCAAAGCCTATCGCGACGGCAAGACCTGGTACTATCTCGATGACGGCCTCTATTCGACATTCAGCGGGATGCTCTATGATCATTGCGTCTACCCGGTCGTGACCGACCGCGAAGGAGACGAAAAACTTTCGGTTCTGGCCGGACCGACCTGCGATTCATTCGACGTCATGTACGACGGCCTCATGATCCCCGACCACCAGATCGGCGACATGTTTGTGTTCCCGGTCACCGGCGCCTACTGCTCGGTCTCGGGCTCTACCTTTAACTCTCTTCGTCGCGCCGAATACCGGGTGATCGACTAATCAAGGACAAGATGGCTAAAGCAAAAAAAGGTCCGGGACACGATGTCGGCGTCACCGGCATGGAAGATCTCTGGAATGTTTGGTATTCCGAACTGCATAATCATGCCACCGGTTTGACCGTCAAAGTAAACCGGTTGGTTGAGTCGACCCAGTCGAAATTCCAGAGAATTGACATCGTCGAGAACGATTTCTTCGGCAAGATACTCGTGCTGTACGGCTCGCTCATGGCCGCCACCAACGATAACAACGTGTACAACGAGATGATCACCCATGTGCCGCTCTTTGTGCATCCCAATCCGAAGAATGTGCTGATCATCGGCGGTGGCGACTGCGGTGCGCTGACCGAGGCGCTTAAGCACCCCGAAGTCAAGAAGTGCACAATGTGCGAGATCGACAAGATGGTAGTTGAGGTGTCCAACCGGCACTTGCCCCACTTGGCCACGGGAGTCAAAGACAAACGGGCCAAACTGGTTTTTGCCGACGGCAAGGATTTCATCGCCAAATCAAAAGAAAAGTTCGATGTCATCATTTTGGACCTGTCTGATCCGATCGGGCCGGCGGCTGATCTTTTCCAGAAGCCCTTTCATAAGAAAGTATTTGACGCTCTGACTCCCGACGGCATCATGCTGGCACAGTCGGAATCGCCGTATTTTCATCAGGACGCGGTGAAGGCGATGTACAAGAATGTTCGTTCGATTTTCCCGATTGTCGAAATGTACACCGCCCACATGCCGATCTATCCGTCGGCGCTCTGGTCGTTTGCGTTCTGCTCGAAGAAGTACCATCCGGTGCGCGACTTCGACGCCAAACGTTACGACCGTCAAAGACCGAAAACGCGGTACTACAACAAAGACATTCACACCGCCGCCTTCGCTCTGCCCGAGTATGTGAAGGCATTGGTGAAATAGGAAAAGCTGGCAGAACCGCATCGCTTCGCTCGGGTTCTGCCCTACAAATGAACTGGTAGCCCACCGCTCCGCGGTGGGCTTTTTCGTACGCGGCAGACTGACTGCCGGCCCGCCTATCGGCTTCTACCAATTGACGTACGCCCTCCCTCCCCTATATTGCCACCATGAAACCACTGCTCATCATCCAAAATCACAAAGTTGAAACTCCAGGCACCATCGCCGACTACATGGCTGATCGAGGGTTGCCGTATGATCTCGTCCACCCCTACGACGGCGACAGTATCCCGTCCGGTGAGCTCTATCGGGCCTCAATCGCGCTGGGCTGTCCGCTATCGGTTCACGATACGCCTAACGTCGAATTTCTCAAACACCTCTACTTCCATGTTGCAGAGACGATCCGCAGTAACCGGCCCTATCTCGGCCTTTGTTTCGGATCGCAGATACTCGCAAAGGCATTCGGGGCTTCAGTCGAGAGAAACCCGAACGGAAAAGAAATAGGCACATTCCCGGTCAAGCTCACCGCCGACGGTCAGGCCGATCCTCTCTTCGCCGGTTTTCCGACTGAATTCCCGGCTTTTCACTGGCATGGCGAGATGTTCAAGATTCCGTTTGGCGCAAAAAACCTCGCCTCTTCAGAAATCTGTAGCAATCAGGCATTCCGCGTCGGCAACGCAATGGGAATTCAGTTTCACTTCGAGGCATCTTCTGACAAAATCCCTGAATGGTGTCAAGAGTACGCGCCGGAGCTTGTGGAAGTCGGCACCGACGCAGAAGCAATCACGACGGCGTTTGCAAAAGAGGCGGCGACGATGAAGCAGTTAAATTTTCGATTACTCGATAATTTTCTATCAATAATCTGATTCACCAAATTGCGATTACAACGTGCCGTCATGCCTCCCGGCATGACGGCTTCTTATTTTTTGTACAAATGTCAGGGTACTGTAGGTCGGGTTGGCAAGGCCCGCACCAGCGGGGCGCAGACTACCCGACACATTTTTCAAACTTAGGATGGCAGAACCACTTCGCTTCGCTCAGGTTCTTCGCTACAAGATCGTTCGTGCGCGGCAGACGCCCTCATCTGCCAGTGTCTCACATGAACCCGGATAGATAGCGCACCGCTATGCGGTGCGTGTGTCGTGTTTAGCGTTCCGACAGTGGAGCGGTCGGCCACCTGTTCTTTCTTAGGTCAAACCGCCTGCGGCTTGACAGCTACCATCGTCAAGCACCGGAATCCCCGGCTGACCTCAGGTCTAGTAGGTCGGGTTCTGAGAGAGTCCGGCAGTTGCCGGACGAACAAAAAACCCGACACGATTGCGACAAAGAGATGTCGGGTTTCTTGTCCCACACGCTCCGCGGCGGGACTGCGGAACCCGACCTACGGCTTCCCTGACATCACACGTGTCCGTGCGCGGCCACAAAAAAAAGCCCGGCCGTAGGGCCGGGCTTGATCGATCAAATATCCTAATCGACTTACTTGAAAGTATACAGTACCGACACCCGGGCATTCAGACTTGAGGTCGAATTGCCGGAGATGAAATCGAAGCCGTTAAGCAGGATTTCAGGATTGGTGTAGGTGTCGATATGCAGGTTACCAAAGTGCATGCCGGTGCCAAGGTATGTGGCATTGTCCGGATAGTTGGCTGAGTATTTGATGCCATTAGGATTCGGCTCAAATTCTTCTTTGGCTTTCTGCCAGTAGCTGGTCGCTCCACCGCGGAGATCGAGCCAATCAAAAACCTGTCCTTCAAATCCTATCTTGAGATAGGGGAAAGTCAGGAAGTTGATTTTGTCGGTGGCAGAAGTACCCACCACCGGCTTGTATTCCCACTTGGAGGAATTGTAACCAAATCCGCCTTCACACACCGCCAGAACGTTGGCGACAGGAGTATAGTGAGCGCCCATGCCGGCCCAGAACGTGGTCGTCTTAAACGATTCGGTTTCAGTCAGCACGTTCGGTGTGGCACCAGTGTAGAATTCGGCTTCATACGAACCCATGATGACACCGGCGTTCGGAACGATGGTCCAACGAGGATTCACTTGCTTGAAATAACGACCATGCAGGAAGAGGGCTTTGTTGCCCGACGGCTTCGTGGAATACTCGCCGTTGAAGTTCTTATTGGTCCAAGTCAGCATGTTAATGCCGGCGGCCACATCCCACTTGCCAGTCGCTTCGGTCAGACCGAAAGCGAAATCGTATTCGGCCAATCCTTCTTCAGCCTTCGAATATCCCGCATTTCCTTCATCCTTCCACGACGAGTGGAACTTGCTGAAACGGAAACCGAACGGGTTATTCCCCAGCTTGCGACCATAAATCAAGGAAACGCGCTGGTTTCCTTCGTTGCTGGTCGGAGTCGACGGCCAATCGAACCAGCCGTAGTCGTACAGATCGACCCAGGTCGGATAGCGGAACGGGAGCATCAGGTAGCCAATGCCCACCCGGCCGTCATAGTTCGTGCCACGGAATTCGTCACGGGCAAGATACGTTCCCAAAATCCACGGATTCTTTTCGCCGAACTTCCAGTGGATACCCCACTTGGACATCCCGGACCCGTCATCGTACTCGGAATTAGAGTAGCCCATTTCGCCCATGGCTAGGTCGGGATACATATTAATCCGCGACGGATACATGAATACGTTGGATTCATCCATCTGGATGTTGCCGGTTTCACCCATCGTCATGACGCGGGTGTTGGTAGCGTATACTGCGCCGGAAATCAGCACAAGCACCGCGACCAAAGAGGTTGTTAAGAGTTTCTTCATACAGTTCCCTTAAATAAAGGTGTTTATCAGTTAGTGTTTTCCATTTTCATTTACCATGTGAGAAACAAGTCTCGCGCTTGGGGAAATCGCTTGTGACTTCCTTCACGCATTACCGTCACTTCATAGGCAATCCTCCCAGGGACTCTCGCCCTGCTATCATCCATAATAGGCAACCCAACCATTTATGTTCAAGTCACTTGTGATCCAGACAGGGTTGCTATATTGCGGCCAAAGTTATTCGCCCAGTACCGTCAACACAACAAAAAAAACATACTTTTCCAGCAACCATTTGGTTATCCGCAACGCGTTGCCCTACTATATCTTGTGGTGTGGAAAACTTTTCCTGCGGTGATAGCGCCCATGTCTCTATACTAAGCACTCTCGCCCCCATCCATTTTGACTGACTGCCAGATCGCCTCGAGTTCCTCAAGGGTGTGGTCTTCCAACCGTTCGCCTCTTTCAGTGAGAAAGCGCTCCATGAGGGCGAATCGATTGGTGAATTTTTGCAGTGACTTTTTCAGTGCGTGCTCCGGATCGATCTTTGCCTTGCGCGCCAACGACGCGACCGCAAATAGAAGGTCCCCGATTTCGTCGGATAACTGATCATGCTGTTGTGCGCCGGGGGACTGCATCGCCTCGGTCACTTCTTTGACTTCTTCTTCGATTTTCTCAAGAACATCCGATGCGTTCTTCCAGTCAAACCCCGCCCCACCTGCTTTTTCGCCGATCCGGAACGCCATAGTGAGGGCTGGCATGCTCTTGGGTATTCCCGAAAGGACTGTCTTCTTCTCGCCCGTCTTGGTTTTGATCCTTTCCCACTGGTCGCGCACCTGCTGGGGGTCGAGATCTTTCTTTTCGCCAAAGACATGAGGGTGGCGCCGCACCAGCTTGTCGACAACATCAATAATGGTATCGTTTATGGAGAACTCTCCCCGCTCGGCGGCCAACTGGGCGTGGAATACTACCTGAACCAACAAATCCCCCAGTTCTTCGCGCAAGTCCCCCATACGGCCAGATTCGATTGTGTCCACAACTTCGTATGACTCTTCGATCAGATAGGGAATAAGAGTTTGATGTGTTTGGGCGCGGTCCCAGTTGCACCCTTCAGGAGAACGGAGAATAGCCAGCAACACAACCAACCGCTCAAACGGTGTCAGCTTGGGATTCAGAACTTTGGCGGTAAGATCAGTCATCAGCATTTCTCGTCATCAATAGGTTGCTGAAACTACTCTGTGACCGGTCGTGCAATTCACAGATTCTTCGGCTTATTTCCCACTTTCTAACGGCACCTTGACACGTCCCGGCCGAGCGGGTATCATATAAGTTTATACGTTGGGCCATAATACGTTAAGAAGGTCTGGCAGAAAGCATACTATTGAATTATGAGTGAACACAAGATAAATGATGCCGGCGAAAAGAAGTCGACTGCCTACAATCCGCATGAAGTCGAGACCCGGCTTTACAAGTTGTGGCTCGACCGCAAGTATTTCCACGCCGACCCACACTCGCCCAAACCAACCTACACGGTCGTCATTCCGCCGCCGAACGTAACTTCGATCCTGCATATCGGCCATGCGCTGAACAATACGATTCAAGATGTGTTGGTGCGACGGCATCGAATGGCCGGATTCGAGGCCGAATGGATGCCCGGTTCGGACCATGCCGGAATCGCAACCCAGGTCATAGTCGAAAAACAGCTCAAGAAAGAAGGTACCACGCGCCGCGAGATCGGCCGCGAAAAGTTTATCGAGCGGACCTATGCCTGGGCCAACGAAAACAAAGGGCTGATCCTCAATCAGCTCAAGACGATTGGGTGTAGTTGCGACTGGGATCGTACCCGCTTCACCCTCGACCCCGGCCTGTCGGAGGCAGTCGCTCATGTTTTCAAGCATCTGTATGAAAAGGGACTGATATATCGCGGGCATCGAATTGTGAATTGGTGTCCGTCCTGCAAGACTTCGCTTTCTGACGACGAAGTTATCCGCGAGGAAACCGAAGGCACACTTTGGTACATTAAGTACAAAATCAAAGGTGAAGACGAGTATCTCACCGTAGCGACTACTCGCCCCGAGACTGTATTGGGCGATACGGCTATCGCGGTCAACCCCAAGGACCCGCGCTACAAGAAGTGGATTGGCAAAACCGCCCTCCTGCCAATTCTGGAACGCGAAATCCCGATTGTCGCCGACTCACATATCGATCCGGAATTTGCTACCGGCGTGATGAAAGTCACCCCCGCCCACGACGCCAACGACTTTGAAATCGGCAAGCGCCACGATCTGGCGGAAATCAATATTCTCAATATTGACGGCACGCTGAACGAAGAGGCCGGCAAGTACAAAGGGCTGGACCGATTCGAGGGTCGCGAGCGACTGCTTGAAGATATCCAGAGAAAAGGCCAATTTGAGAAATCGGAAAAGCACCAGATGGTGCTCGGCACCTGCTACAGATGCAATACGATCATAGAACCATACTTGTCCGACCAGTGGTTTGTGAAAATGTCTGAGCTGGCCAAACCTGCTATCGACGCAGTCAATTCCGGGACGATCAAATTCCATCCCGCCTATTGGTCAAAGACCTATATGAACTGGATGGAGAACATCCGCGACTGGTGTATCTCACGCCAGCTTTGGTGGGGGCACCGAATTCCGGTCTGGTATGCCGAAGACGGTACGATTTTTGTCTCGGCCGATCGACCCACCGCTGATCAGTGCAAAGGGTATGATCCGGCCACGCTTGTTCAAGATGAAGATGTGCTCGACACCTGGTTTTCCTCGTGGCTCTGGCCTTTCTCGACTTTCGGATGGCCGGAAAAGACACCCGAGCTTTCGAAGTTCTACCCAACCAAAGTGCTGGTCACCGCCTCAGAGATTATTTTTCTTTGGGTCGCTCGCATGGTAATGTCGGGATATGAGTTCATGGGCAAAGCGCCGTTTACCGATGTCTACATCCACGGCACGGTTCGTGATGAACGGGGCATAAAGATGTCCAAGTCGCTTGGCAACGGAATCGATCCGCTCGAAATCACTGAAAAATTCGGCGCCGACACTTTGCGCATTTCGCTGACACTGGCCACCCCCGACGGCCAGGATCCGTGCATCGGCCGAAATACGTTTGAAGTCGGCAGGAATTTCGTCAATAAGCTCTATCAAGTCTCACGATTTGTGATGATGCGGCTCGACGGCCGCCAGCCGGTGCTGGACAAAGTCGACAGAAACGATTTAGTCATCTTTGACCGTTGGATATTGTCGCGACTGAACCAGACAATAGTGGAAGTCGATCAGGCGCTGGCGGATTATCGACTCTCGGCGGCCTCAAAAATTCTGTACAACTTTGTTTGGGAGGATTTTTGCTCTTGGTATGTGGAGTTGATTAAGCCCGACCAGCCGGGCGCAGTTATCCGCGAGGGATCGCTCAATGTCGCGACCTATGTGCTCGACAAGATTCTCAAGCTTTTGCATCCGTATGTGCCGTTTGTCACCGAAGAGATACACCTTCAGTTGACCGCCGGAGTTGCCGGCGCACCGGAGACTATCACCTTTGGTCCCTGGCCGAAGTCTGATGCGACGCTGATCGACACCGAATTGGATGCACGGCTCCGTCAGATTCAAGAAGTGGTCACGGCGGTGCGTTCGATTCGCTCGGAAGTGAATGTCCCGCCCGGCAAGAAATCTGATTTATATGTGAGAGTGAGCGAGGAATCGCTTGGTACACTTCTGCGCGATCATATTGAGTATTTCCGGTCGCTTGCGAAAGTCGAAAATCTGATCTGCGGCACCGATGTGAAAAAGCCGCCGATGTCGGCCTCGGCGGTAATCTCCGGTGCGGAGATATTCGTGCCGCTGGCCGGGCTGATCGATCTTGATCTTGAAAAGAATCGTTTGCAGAAAGAGCTAAATAATCTGCGCGATGCGCTTGAAAAACTCTCGCGCAAACTTGCCAACGCCGACTTCCTGGCCAACGCCCCTGAGGACGTCGTCGCCAAAGAGCGGGTCAAGAAAGAAGACTACGAAGAACGGATAGCCAAGCTAAACCATAACCTTGAACAGATTCTCGGGTGGTGAAAACAGCGGCTTGAGAGTCTTCATGCGCGTAAGTGAACTTAAGCATTACAACGACCTGCGGAAGTTAGTGCCAACCGACACCTTCAAATCGGCGCTCGGCTATATCTCCTGGCACAATCGGCTAACTATGACCGATATGCTGGAAGTCTGGGAGGCGCTCGTCGTGGCTTACACTTTTGCCGAGAGACCAGTCGAACCATTCCTGTATCCGCGAGTAAAGGCATTTCTGGCCCAGACGCGTGGCCGTGTGCCGCACGAAACCGATGACTGCAAGATACGAGCTACCGAACTTCTCACGGACATTTTCTCCCCCCGATAGTTCAATAGTACTTTCTTATGGGTAAAACAACGACGCAGTGGCTTGGCTGGACCACAGCAGTCGGAGTGGCGATCCTCTTTGCCTTTGCCAATCTCACAGATGTACCTCTGCTCTGGGGTCTCAATTTCTACTCGTATTTTTCGCCGGTGTGGACCTATGCGGCCCTCGCGGTTATTTCTCTTTCTTTCTTGCAAGTTGCCCGCAGTGGACTTTTTCAGCTAAGCGATACTGTTGCACAGTGGTGCGCGGCCAACAGTCGTCGCGAACAACTCGTAGTTGTAGGCACAGCCTTGCTGTTCGCAATTCTCTGTTGGCTGTTCTCAAATAGGTTGCCGCTACTGGGCGACGGAAGTCTGCGGTGTCGAGAGATTGTCGACGGCAAGCTCTGGCAACCGACCGAAGCGCTCGACTTTGTTCTGCACGCCTGGGTTTACAAGCTGGTCATAAAACCACTCGGCCTTGAGGTCACCCAGGCATACCGGTATGTCTCAGTTCTTGCCGGCATTCCGTTTATCTTCGGTCTGTACCGCCTCTGCCGTTACCTCTCCCCCATGCACTGGCCAATCTGGATGTTGCCAGGCGTATCTCTTGGAATCACACCACTGTTTTTCGGATATGTAGAGAGTTACTCCATCATCGCAGGGCTCATTCCGTGGCTGATACTCACCGGCCTTAAGGCAGTTGACAACACTGGCTCAAAAATCGCGTTTGTTACGACCGCAATTATCGCAATTGCGGTTCATTCTATCGCCGCGATACTTTTCGGTGTCAGTATACTTGCGATAGCCCGCTCAAAATCTCGCATCGACTGGATTCGTGAACATCGGTTGCTTGTTTGGAGTGCAGTGGCCGGTGTTCTATTTCTGCTACTCGGCGCAAAAATGCTTGGACTGCCAATCGCCAGAGAGTACGTGCTCCCCCTCTTTTCGACCGACCAAGAGCCCGTCGGATTTCTGTCGGCGGCTCACTTGCTCAATCTGTTGAACTGGGGGTTGCTGTCCGGTTTGGCAATTTTCGCGCTGGCGCCGCTTGCAATGTTCGCCCGACCGGAGAACGCGTCGTCGACACGCTCACTCTTCGCTTTCTCATTGATCATACCTTCAGTGTTATTCGTTCTCGTCTTTCCCCCCAAGCTTGGCGGACCGATTGACTGGGACTTGTTTTCGCTCCCACTGGCGGTGATCGGGCTGGCAGGGCTTACCATAGTTACGAGTGACAACAAGTTCGAATTCCCTCGATGGCTATTCCCCGTCGTAGTTGTCGCCTTGATCAACATCGCGGGGTTTGTCGCAGTCAACCACTCGATGACTGCATCCACCGAACGATTCAGCCGGATCATACCTATTTCTCACACTGTCAATCCATGGATTCATTGGTCGTCGCTGGTAGTACACGCCGAACACCAACCGGAATTGTATAGTCGCCGAAACGACTTCTTGCTGAAATCCTGGCAGGCGCCTCCTCGCAGTAAACGCGATTCGATCACCACCCTGACCAAACTTCTGCAAGAAGCGGTAAACGCCAACGATAGTCTCTCGTCGCGCCAGCTCGTGATGTTACTCAACGGAATTGCCGATCTCCCGCCCGAGGTACTCGCTTCTGAGGTCGACGCATTTCTCAAATTCGGCACCCCCGAGGAAAAGCGCGGATACGCCGAGATGATGTCATCCCAGTTTTCGAACTCGCCCATTGCTCTCGGTGCGGCCGGGATTGTCTACCTTCAATTGGGAGACAAGGCAACATGTGGGAGTCTGCTGAAGAAGGCGTTCGAGCTGGACTCATATAGTGCACCTATTGCCCTGAACTATGGCATCTATCTGGCGAATGAGCAAAATTTCGGCGAGGCCAATTCAGTACTGAAAAAGGCGCTGTCACTGAACAATTCGAGCTTTGTCGCCGCCTATTATCTCGCGCACGTATCACTGGCGCTCGGTGATATCGACGGCGCCAAGGCGGCAACTCTGCGGGCCGAAGCAAATGCTCTCCGTCCTGAAGAAAGAGAGCGGATCAAACAGCTCAAGATGCGATTGTAGAGCTCTCTCAAAAGACAAGAGCCCAACCTGAAGGGCTTGCCGAGAAAATCACCAATGCTGTCGTTCGAGGAGCGACGTCCTCGGCGCGACCTCAGCAATCTTTTCTTGTTGTCTCAACTTAGAATGAACAGGAGATTGCTTCGCCCCCCGGGGGGACTCGCAACGACAGAATCCAGGTTTTTTCAACAAGCCACCGTAATCACGACGCCTGAATTCTGATTAGAAACGCCGAAGGCCTCACGCCGTCGCCGTGATACTGTCGCTTCACCAATAAGACTACGTTTACGAAAATCTCGTTTCCACTTTTCAACCAAGTCTTGTACATAGCGCCGAAGGCCTCACGCCGTCGCCGAGCGACTGGCCGTGCCACCAAAAGAAAACCGCCCTGAGGGGTAGGACGGTTTCCACGGGAATGGGGGGTAAGAAGGGAAGTCTTAGTTTCGGCTCCGATTGGCCAATTCACCAAGCAAGACCGCGACACTACGGGCGCCGGCGGCGTCGGGGAACGAGGCCATCTCAAGCGGCACGACCTCGTCGACCTGCCCGCCTGATAACTCCAAAACTCTGGTCCGCACTGCTTCGCTTAACCGTTTGCCGGCGATTTCTGCGCCCTGTCGGGATGTTTCCGGGAAGAGAGCCATAAGGCAGGTCTCGCCGCATACCGACACATAGTCGCACCCGCGAATTCGGCTCCGAACTAATGATTCAACTTGAGAGATGGTTACGGAGAGATCGGTGTCGTGAATTTTTTTAGATGAGGATACATCGAGGACAATTAGCGAGACGAAAACACGATACCGCTCAGCCCGCTTGAGCTCGACCTGTGCCTGCTCGAAAAAGAACTGACGCACGGCGGTGGCGTCGATCGGGTTGTCAGGCAGTGTGCTCATGTTCTTTATACCAAGCTCAAATCTCTTTCAAGCATGCTAAGCTTAAGCAACTTTCGTTCCGAAAAGCTTTCTCTCCATTTAACAACGACTTACAGAAAAAGTGCCTTGATTAGGCTTTTGAGCGAACTCGTACAATGGATTGTACCGCAATACAATACAAGAAGTGCCGAACATCGGCAATTTCTGCGACATTGACAGCGGAAAGGTTTTTAGTGCAAACCCCTGCGCATTTTTCGCACAGGGAGTCAGAATAATCCGGAGAAGTACGGTAAGGAATTATTTTGAAGCGTTGAGATTATAGTCTTTGATCTTATATAAGAGAGAACGGTAGGAGATCTTGAGAATTTCGGCGGCTTTGCGGCGGTTCCAGTTGGTCTTTTGAAGCACCTCGGCGATGAGCCGTTTTTCTTCAGACGCGATCGTTTTGCCAACCCGATTCTTCAGCGCGAAATCGGGCGACTGATCCCCCTGAACCGGGATAGCCATGTGGCCACCGTGTTCGTAAGCAGAATACGGCGTGGCAGTCGTGAGCGGTATTCGTTGCGAGGCGGCGGTGATGAGTTCGGCTATGATCGCCTCATCGCTTCGCACGACAACTTGCTTGATCATATTCTCAAGCTGGCGGACGTTCCCCGGCCAATCGAAGGCGACCAGGCGGTTCATCGTGTCAGCCGAAAGTGGCTTGGGATCACGCTGGTAAACGGCGCTGTACTTGCCGACAAAGTGCTCGACCAACAGCGGGACATCCTCGCGTCGGTCGCGAAGCGGCGGCAAGAACAAACTGATTTCATTCAGGCGATAAAACAAGTCGTCGCGGAAACTCCGCTCGGCAATGGCCAATTCCAGATTTCGGTTGGTTGCGCAGATGATTCGCACATCCACATGAATATTCGTGACACCACCCACCCGGACGAATTCTTGTTGTTCGAGCACCTGCAGAAGTTTCGACTGCAATTCCAACGGCATGTCGCCGATTTCATCTAAGAAGATCGTCCCTTTGTTGGCGATTTCGAATCGTCCCTGCTTGGTCTTATGGGCCCCGGTGAACGCTCCTTTTTCGTAACCGAACAGCTCGGCCTCAAGCAGATCACGAGGAATAGCCGCGCAGT
This sequence comes from uncultured Ignavibacteriales bacterium, assembly GCA_964571235.1. GTDB lineage: Bacteria > Zixibacteria > MSB-5A5 > GN15 > FEB-12 > JACRAV01. The sequence goes on from CAZNAI010000010.1 coordinate 267,843, forward strand.
TTACCTTGACAAACTCATGATTACGACGGCCCGATAGCGTGTGGAGCATGCGGGAGGCAATTTCTTTACCAGTCCCCGATTCGCCGCGAATTAGTACCGTCAACTCCGATGGCGCAACTTGCTCAATAATCGTCTTTACGCGCATCATCAAATCAGAATCACCAATGAACGCACTATAGTTGTTACGAACTTGAAGTTCCCGATTCAGCCGGGTGACCTCGCCGCGCAGTTTGATCCGTTCTATGACGCCGGCGATGTGAATCTCCACTTCGTTTGGCTCAAGCGGTTTGGTGATAAACTCAGCGGCCCCGAGTTTCATCGACTGCACCACATACTCGGTTTCGGCATGACCGGAAATCATGATGACTTCAGGTCGGTTTTCCAGTTTGGCGAGCTTCTCGAGAATCTCAAGCCCCGAGATACCAGGCATTCGAATATCCAAGAGGATCAGCTCAGGCTTTTCGGTGGTGACCATCTGAAGCCCCTCGGAACCATCGTGAGCCGACACAAAGTTAAACTTCGGCAACCCCTCCTTGAGGATCTGGTGGACCCAGGGGTCGTCGTCTATGATTAGTATTTTGATCTTCTCGGTTGGCATAACTGTCTGCCTTAAACTCCGTTAAGTATCGACAACGGGAGCGGATAATCAAGCTGAATTTGAGAAGTTTTGCGGTTTTCCCGCAACATTGTGCATTATTCGGCCGGGGTGTAGGGGAAGTACACGGTGAAACAGGCTCCTTTCCCTTCCTCGGACTCGACCCGCACCGTGCCATTGTGGGCGCTCATGATCCGGTCAACCACCGCCAGCCCAAGCCCGGTGCCAGTGTCTTTGGTAGTGAAATACCTGTCAAACACTCGTGAGAGGTGTTCCTTCTTTATCCCGGCACCGGAGTCTATAACTTTGATCGCGAGATAGTCGGATTTCTTGTGCTCGGGCCGCTCGACCAGCCCTCGCACGGTCAGTGTGCCGCCGTTCGGCATGGCGTCGAGGGCATTGAGGAATAAGTTCAAAAACATTTCGATCAGTTGGTTCTTGTTGGCAATGATTTCCCAGTTGGCGCTGGCGAATTCAGAGGCGAAGCTGACATGGCGCTTGCGAAGGTCCTGAGAAATCAACTCGCCGACCCGGGCGATTGTCTGGCGCATATCAAGGGTTGTGGTCTCATACCGATTCGGATTGGAGAAATCAACAAGCTCACGGACCAGTTCGTTCATACGGTGGACTTCGTCTTCGAGACCTTTGAGCATCGGCAGTTCAGTGAGTAGCTCGGGGTGACGTTGCCAGAGAATCGACATACTTCCGCGGATCGAGTTGAGCGGACGGCGCAGGTCGTGGGAAATTTCAGAGATCATGCTTCCCATAGTGAGCAATCGGGTTGAGTTGACAAGCGCCCGTTCCCGTTCAAATAATACAGCCGATTGCGATATGACTAACCGGGCAAGAGAGATGTCTTCGTCGCTGTACCCATGCTCGGCCGAACTTCCCAAACAGAGCAAATACGCCGGCGCATTTCCACGATAGATGGGAATAGCCATAAAGGCGCCACCCGGTTTCGGATAGAGATGATGCTCTTCCATTCGACTGGAGAGCTTACGAGAAAGGACTGCGACACTTTCCAGGTCGGCGTTGGTAATCGACAGATCGGCGATTGTCACTGCCTCCACCGGCACTTTCGACAAATCGATCTTTCCCGATTCGGTCAACGGGAGTTTGTCAGCGCCGGTAGCCCCTTCGGGCACGAGTGTTCCGCTTTCCCGGTTCCAGGTAAACCAAACGGCATAGTCGATCGGGAATATGCGGCGGAGTTTTGATACCAACAGCTCGCGGAATTTTCCGACCGATCCCAACGTATGCATCTGCAGAGAGATTTCGTGCAGGATTTCAAATTCGATCAACCGACGGCGGCTTTTTTCAAACTGGTTGGCGTCATCGACCGCCACTGCCGCCTGCGAGGCAAACGTGCTCAACAGCCGCAGGTCGTCTTCGGAAAACGGCGTTCTCCCCTGCTTGTTGGCCATATTAATCACGCCCAAAACGGAGTTCTTTATTCTCAGCGGCACGCATAGCATCGAAGCCGCGCCGTATTTTTCTTTGTTGGTGCGCTTAAAGCGCGGATCGCTCTCGACATCGGCAATGACGAGCGGCTCGCCCGACTTTGCGACATATCCCGCAATCGATTCGCCGACGGGAAGACGAGTCTGCGCGACGACATCCGGCTCAAGTCCGATCGCGGCGGCGACTCGCAGAAATTCTTTGTGCTCGTCCAACAACATGATCGAGCCGACCTGCGCCTCCGTTACTGTTGCGGCGAGCACAACAATTTGCCGCAAGAGGTCGTTGAGATTGGTCGATGATCCGATTGACTTGCCGGCCTCGTAGAGGGCGTCGAGTTCATCCAGCCGCCGCTTTAGGATAAAATTGCTCAGTTTGAGTTCCTCAAGCAGACGCGCTTCGGCCAGTTCAGCCCGTCTTTTTTCAAGCGCACGGCGAACCGCTAACGCCAGATAGGCAAACTCAACCGGTTTGAGCAGATAATCGTAGGCGCCTTTATTGATCGCTTCGAGGGCAGTTTCAAGCGACGCGTAGCCGGTCATCAAAATGACCGGAATAGCGGGATCTCTTTCTTTGACAAGGCGGAGAATCTCCAAGCCGTCGGGACCGGCCATCTTAATGTCGGAGATTACCAAATCGATACGGTCACGTCCAAGCTGGGCCACCGCATCTGCAGAATTCTGAAATGCCTCGACCCGATACCCTTCGCCGCTCAAGAGCGCCGACAGCGAATCGCACATTCGCTTTTCATCGTCGATGATGACAATTTTCTCAGACAATGACATCGCTGGAATCTATCGCTTTCTGTTCCGGTAAGCGTATCTCAAAACAGCCGCCCGGATTGAGATTCTTAAATGTTATCGACCCATTGTGGGACTTCACTATCCCCCAGCAGACCGACAGTCCCAGACCTGTGCCCTGGCCAGGATCTTTGGTGGTGAAAAACGGCTCAAATATTCTCGGCACCACTTCCGGCGGTATGCCGGGACCGGTGTCGCAAAAATCAATGACCACCGCCTGGTTATCACGGCGCACACTCACAGTCAGCCGCCCGCCGGCGGACATTGCATCACGAGCGTTGATGATGATATTGAGAAAAACCTGCTTAAGACTCTCGGCCGATCCCTCTACCCGGATCGGACAGCCGCTGAACTGTCGCTCGACTTTGATATTGGCGGTGGTCAACTGGCGGTCGGTTAACTCAAGCACTGAGTTCACTACCTTGCAAACTTCGACCGGTTCAAAGAGCGCTCCGCCGCCACGGTTCATTTCCAGAAGCTGTTTGACGATCCGCGCGATTCGGTCGATCTCGTCGCCAACGACACCTATATACTGATTGGTCTTGTCTGATGCCTCTTTTGATTCGATTTCTTTGCGAGTGAGCAGGAGGTAGTTTTTGATGATACCCAGCGGGTTGTTTACCTCGTGCGCTACTTTGGCCGACATCTCACCCAGCGCCGCCAATTTTTCAGTGTGTACTAACTGTTGTTGTGCCGAACGGAGTTGAGCGGTCGCCTGTCGTTCGCTGTCGTACAGGCGGGCGTTTTCAATCGCAACCGCGATCTGATTGGCCAAAATCGAGAGAAACTCGATATCGTCCTCGCGAAATGGTGAACTCGAAATCCGATCGGAGAGCAGAAAGACACCCGTCAACCGCGTTTGATATATCAAAGGAACCGCGATACCCGGAGAGAATTTGCTAAGAATCGAAATCTCCTCCGGCCCCGCTACATCCTTAAGCAGTTCTTCGGTTGGCACAGGTCGGTTCAATCGGCGGAGATACCCAGCCAGCCGCGAGTCAGCCGAGATCCGTTCTTCGGGCAAGGGCAAATCGCCCGACCCTTTAGCTTTTGCCAAATAGAAACTGTCGGAGTTTCCTTCGCGCGAAAGAAAGATCGCCGCTTTCAGCGCCGCGACTTGGCCCAAGCAGGTGAATATGAATGTATCAAGAAGGGTCTGGTAATCAAGAACAGAGTTGAAATTCCTGCTGATCTCAAAGACCGTATACAGATCAAAGATCTTCCGCTTGAGCTGGCGATTCGTCTCGCTCAGCAAAAGAAGTTTCTCTTCGAGTTCTCCCTGTAACTTGGCAACAGAAGCCGCCGGCTTGGATTGGAGCCGGGGCTTGCGAGCCGAACGGGGCGATATGTTGTCTGCCGTCTTCCTTGGCATTCGGGGCGTCATGCTTTGTTATATCGGCCGAGATACTCTCCAACAAGATAGTGCGAACCGACCACAGGAATAATATCGCGACGGCCAGCCGGTTTGACAAGGGTGCTCCAGGCCTCGTGAAGGCTCTTGCAGGAATGCACTTTCACTCCGCGAAAGTTGATTTTCCGAAGGAAATCCTTCAGGGGTACCGAGCGATGTGTCGAGAGCGGGACTAACCAGTACCCCGACGCGATCGCCGAAAGGGCATCGAACATCAGTTGATGCTCTTTCTTCTGCACGAATCCGACAATCATCGGGACCTTTCGGCCCGGGTATAGTCGAGAGAATGTTTGTGCAAAAGCACTTGCGCCGGCGGCGTTGTGGCAGACATCTAGTATGACGGTCGCGCCACTTCCTTGCGTGAGCGATTGAAAACGGCCGCGCCATTCAGCGGTGGCGATCCCTCGCTTGATGGTGCTTACCGGCAAACGCAATCCCTCGCCTTTGAGAACCGCCAATGTCTCCAGCGCCACCGCGGCATTTTTCAATTGATGTTCACCGGCAAGCGATGGCCGAAGGTTCTTTATTCGTAGTGCCGGTGACTCAAAGCTCAGCTTGCCGCCTGCAACATCAAGTGTTGCTCGTCCACCGCCGGTCAACGTTAATGGAGCTAAGCGTTGGGCGGCAATGTCACGGAGAGTCCGTTCTGCAGGTTTGGGTAGTAGTCCGAGAACGTGAGGTACCCCCGGTTTGATGATCCCGCCTTTTTCGGCGGCGATCTTTTCAAGCGTGTCGCCGAGAATTTCCATGTGATCGAAGCTGATATCGGTCGTGACCGTTACCAGCGGCGTCAGCACATTGGTTGCGTCCAGACGCCCCCCGAGGCCAACCTCGATAACGGCTATATCAACTTTGCGCCTTGCGAAGTGATCAAACGCCAGCGCAGTGACTACTTCGAAAAAAGTGAGTTTTTTTTTACGATTATGGCGCGATGCCGGTCGACAAACGCGGCGACTGACTGGCGGGGGATCAACGCGCCATCGACGGTAACTCGTTCGCGAAAATCGACCAGATGCGGCGAGGTGTACAGACCTGTTTTGACTCCGGCTGATCGCAGAACGGAAGCGAGCATGGCCGAGGTTGATCCTTTGCCGTTGGTGCCGCCGATATGGATAGTCGGATACTGGTCTTGTGGTGAGCCGATCGACACCAGAAAAGTCCGAATATTTTCAAGCCCCAGTTTCATCCCGAAAAATTCACGCGAAAGAATGAACTTCTCAGCCTGTGCGTACGAGTGTTTCTTCATCGCGGGCTCCACATAAAGTTGAGCAGGCGGACGATAGTATCGCGAAGATCCTTGCGGTCGACGATCTTGTCAAGAAAGCCCTTATCAAGAAAGAACTCCGACGACTGAAACCCCTCGGGAAGTTCCTGGCCAATCGTCTGCTGAATCACGCGCGGCCCGGCGAAACCGAGCAGAGCTTTCGGCTCAGCGATAATGACATCGCCCAGCGAAGCATACGACGCCATCACACCGGCAGTGGTCGGGTGCGTGAGGACAGAGATATATGGGAGTTTCTTGTCGGCCAGCACAGCCAGCAATCCCGATGTTTTCGCCATTTGCATCAGCGAAAGAATACCTTCCTGCATCCGAGCGCCGCCGGAACAAGAAACGACAATTAACGGGATTTCCTTTTCAATCGCTCTCTCGATGGAACGGGCAACTTTTTCGCCGACGACTGACCCCATCGATCCACCGATGAATGAAAAATCCATGATCGCAAATGAGACGGGAATTCCGTCCATTTTCCCAAGTCCGCAGAACAGCCCCTCGCTTCCGCCCGAGGCCTCGTAGGCGGCTTTCAGTCGGTCGGGGTATTTCTTGGAGTCTTTGAATTTGAGCGGATCGGTCGAGGCCAAATTCGAGTCGAACTCCTCAAGATAGCCATCGTCGAGCAAAATCGAAATGTACCGCTGAGCTGGAATCCGAAAATGATAGTTGCACTTGGGGCAGACCCAAAGGAGTTCTTCCATCTTTTTGGAATAGAAAATCTCCCCGCACGACTGGCACTTGGTCCAGAGGCCCTCGGGCATTGCTTTCTTTTCCTGCGAGATGAGGCCGGTCTTGGCTTTTCTAAACCATTCCATACGAAAACTGGCGCCTCTTATGTCAGATACCGAACCATCACCAGTGCGTCTTCAAGCGGTCTTCGATAATAACGCGCTCGGGTGTAAAGTCCGGTGAATCCTTCCCGTTCGTAAAAAGCCCGGGCGCCCTGATTGGACACGCGGACCTCAAGTAATATCATCGCACACTTGTGCTTGACTGCGACCTCTAAGATACGGTTAAGCAGGCGGCTGGCAACAGATTTTCTTCGAAAAGGGGCGGTCACGGCGATATTGGCAAGGTGCATGTCTCCGGCCGACAGCAAGATACAGGCGTAGGCGATAATCTCCCCGGACGCCTCTACCACCAGTCCGGTCCACTCCGGTTGCTCCATGATATCGACAAATGATTGGCGCGGCCACGGGTCGGGGAAAATCTCGGTCTCCAACCGGACAATCGTCGCGATATCTGCATCGGTCATTTCCCGAATGGAAAGATCGAGCTCAGATGTTCTTGTGGCGCTGGTCAAATCTGATTTCCGCCTGTGATTTTCCAAAGTAGAGCGGTTCGAGTGTGTCGAGACTGTCGCCGCCAGACGCAAGTCTTGGCTCACCGACCGAAAGAAAATCGGATGCATCGAATTCTATCGCGCTTAGTTGAACTCCGGCCTGTTCGGACAGGGCGGGTTCGACCGGACCGATACTCGCAAACCGATTCTGTCCAGCCTGAGACACAATCTCAGGCACAGTCATTGTTGTCACATCGGCCAGATCTAACTGACCATCGTTGATCCGGGCCACCAGGTACTCGCCTTTTCGCTGGAAGATAAGCACTCGTACTTCTTCGGGAGAATTCTGTAATCGGAGTGCGGCAATCTCAAAGAGCGACACGCCCACAACCGGGATATCAAGAGCCACCGCCATACCTTTCGCTACCGCAATCCCGACGCGGAGTCCGGTAAACGACCCCGGCCCGGTGCAAACAATGATCCCACTGAGATCAATTGGTTGCATGCCGGACGAGGCAAAGAGATTTGATACTTTGCGCATGATCATCTGGCCGTGGGCCCGCTCGACTTCTTCAGATGACTTCACCAACCGATCATCGCCGAACCTCACCGCCAATCGGAGAATCGACGATGACGTATCTATGGCCAACAGTCCAGTGTCATCGGGTGCACTCATACGGCGACCAGCGAGATAGTTATCCCCCGCTCTCCCTCGGATATGATAGTGAACTCGACCCGGTAATATTTGAGCGGAAGGGCCTCGGCCGCCTTGTCGCCCCATTCAAGTACAACGACTCCGTCGCGATCCAGATAGTCGTCGTATCCGATCTCGACCAGTTCGTCCGGGTCCTCCATGCGATAGAGATCAAAGTGGTAAAGCGGTTTCTCGCCGGGGTATTCGTTGACTACGGTAAACGATGGTGAGTGGACACGATTAGCATCCAGACCGCGCCCTTCAACGAGACCACGTACAAAAACAGTCTTCCCCGCGCCCAGCGGCCCCACCAGCACGACCACATCGCCAGCGACAAATGATCTGGCCAGTTTCTTGGCCAGTTCGCGCGTTTGCTCCTCGGAGTGGGATGTTATCTGCAGGACATTCATCGACGAGTCTATTTTGGATTGAGGACTGCCACCGGCACAACCATTTCTTCTATCGAAATGCCGCCGTGCTGGAATGAATTCTGAAATTGGCGGACCATTTCATTGTAGTTGTTCGGGTAGACAAAGTAGAAATCTTCTTTGGCCACGATATAGGTTGTCGAGAGAGTGAACATCGGGAGCCGCCATTGATCGGGCTTTTTGATCAGCGCCGATTCTTTGGGATTTGAGTTCAGATTGTCACCGTATTTATATCGGAGATTGGTCGAAGTCGACCGGCGGCCATGAGCCATTGTCCCCCGCTGACAGAGCACCGAGCCATGATCGGATGTAATTACCACTGTATGTCCACGAGACGCGAACGCTTTGAGCATGGCAAAAAGCGGCGAGTGGACAAACCAGCTTTTCATGAGTGAGCGAAAGGCCGCTTCGCTACCGGCGATCTCTTTTAAAATGACGTTGTTAGATCGACCGTGGGCCAGTATATCAAGAAAATTAAATACGAAAGTCGACAGTGGCGAGTCGTAATAGTCCGCCACCTTGCGGGCGACTTCTTCGCCTTCTGTATTGTTGTAAATCTTGACATATCTCGGCTGGCGATCAAGTTTCACTCCCAGCCGGTGAAGCTGATCGACCAGCATCCGGTCTTCGTATCGATTCAGTGACCCTTCGTCCTGCACATTGTAATTGTCAGGGTAGGTCTTGTGAATTTCGTCGGGAAACAGCCCCGAAAATAGAGCGTTTCGGGCAAACGGTGTCGCCGTAGGCAAAATCGAATAATACAGATTTCTATCTATCGAAAAATATTCCGCCACCAGCGGCTCCACCAACAGCCATTGATCCAATCGCATACAATCGACAACGATAAACACGACTTTCTTGCTTTGTTTCAACTGGGGAACGAGAAAAGTATTCACCACATCCGGTGACAACGGCGGACGTTCTTTGGCATTGAGCCATCGTGTGTAGTAGGTGTCGACAAACTTCGTGAATTCGATATTCCACTCTTTGCGCGTGCCTTCATGTGTCTGTTGAAGTCCGGTATCGTTGCTCTGGTCGAGTTCCAGATTCCACTGAGCTATCAGGCGGGCCGCCTCAAGCCAGGTATCGGGCGTAATCGCGCCGTACAAATCCTGATTAAACCGGCTGGTTTCCTGGATGTACCGCCGCATCGACGACGAACTGATGATCTTCTTTGATTCAAGCAGGCGCTTGATAACAAGTAATATCTGTGAAGGGACAACCGGCTTGACCAGATAATCGTCGATCTTTTGCCCGATAGCGTCATCCATCAAGCTCTCTTCTTCGGATTTGGTGACCATCACCACCGGCAAGTGCGGCCTGATCTCTTTGATTTCTTCAAGGGTGGAGAGTCCGTCGCGCCCCGGCATCTTTTCGTCGAGCAGGACCAGATCAAACTGGTCGTTGCGCACGGCCTCAATGCCGTCGTCGCCGGACATCACGCCGACTACATCGAATCCCTTATTCTGCAAAAAGAGAATGTGTGCTTTGAGCGAATCGATTTCGTCATCGACCCATAGTATTTTTCGTCGGTCAGCCACAGTTGGCATATTCAGTTCCCTTTGTTAGTCGTTACCGGCAGTTCAACCTGGAAGACCGTTTCCCCGGGTCGCGATCGCAGTAGGAGCACACGGCCGCCGTGGTATTCTTCCATTATACGCTTCACCAGTGTCAAACCCATCCCCCAACCCCTCTTCTTAGTGGAGAATCCGGGTCGAAAAATTTTGCGAACAGCACCTACAGGAATGCCGCCGCCGTTGTCGGTGACATGGAGCAGGACCGTTCGTTCTGTCTCGGCAAGCTCGGTTGTCAACGTTACTTCTCCCGTTCGCGGATCGACCGCCTGAAGTGCATTCTTGATTAGGTTCTCAAGCCCCCAGCCGAGAAGCTCGGCATTGAGCGGCACCGGAGGAATCTTGCCTGCGATGAGCTTGAGCTGAATTCCCCGTCCTTCGAATGGCAACCGTCGCTGGAAGTAGTTCACTGTCTCTTCAATCGCATGATTCAGATCGCTCGCGACAAGCTCCGGCTTCGATCCGATTTGGCCAAACCGGTTGGCCACCCGCTGAAGCCGCTGAATATCAACCGCCATATTTTCGACCGTGTCGGCGACGACTTTGTTGCCTGTAGTTTCTCCGCTGTCATCACTGCCGAGGACTTCGATCCATCCCATCAGCGACGAAATAGGCGTTCCCAATTGATGGGCGGTCTCTTTGGCCATCCCCACCCAAATCAAGCGCTCTTCACTACGACGAATATTTTGAAAGCCGATAATGCCGACAATCATGAACGCCAGCACCAGCCCGATTTCGATAAACGGCATCATCCGAAGTTTTTCCACCAGATCAGGATTCCCATAGTAGAGATAATTCACTTCCGAGGGCCCAAACTGAATCGGAAATTCGCCGTTCTCACGTTTCATATCTGTGGCCGCTTTGGTAAGCAGGGCAAGAGTTGCCGAGGTCGTATCGGTCGGTTCGATACCGGGCAGATTCCGCCAATGGCGGGGGATTCCTTCCTGGTCGACGACAATAATCGGGAAATCGGCCTTGAAGATTATCTCGTCGAAGATCGTCTGCAGAAGCGGACCAGAGACGTCGGTATTCGCCGCCGCCTGCCAGAGTTTGACTTTCTTCTCAACCTGTGAGCGCGTGTTTTCTTTGAGTTGATCGATGACCGTAAGGGTGTACCAGACAAAAACAGCCGAGATAACAGCCACACCCAGCAGTAAGAACAGTTTGAACCAGGTCGACTTGCCAACATACAGGTCGGAGGTCCCGCGAAATATCCAGAACCGGCGTGTCATCAGGATATCTTGTCCAGCCCTCGCATGTACGGACGAAGCACCTCCGGAATAGTCACACTTCCGTCTGCATTCTGGTAGTTTTCCAAAATGGCCGGAATCAGCCGGGCCAGCGCCACTCCGGAGCCGTTGAGCGTGTGAACAAAGCGGGTCTTCTTGTCGGCGTCGCGGAACCTCGCGTTCATCCGGCGTGCCTGGAAGTCTTCGAAATTGGAGATCGATGAGATCTCCAACCACTTGTCGACACCGGCCGCCCAGAGTTCCAAATCGTACGTCTTACTCGAAGAAAATGTCATATCGCCGGTCGCCAATACTATCGCACGATACGGCAATTTCAGCCCTTGGAGGATCTTCTCGGCCTGCCGCACAAGTGATTCGAGTTCGTCGTATGACTTATCCGGGTGCACAATCTTGACCAGTTCTACTTTGTCGAACTGATGCACTCGAATCATCCCGCGCGTGTCTTTGCCGGCCGAACCTGCCTCGCGCCGGAAACAGGGGGAATGCCCGACAATGTATTTCGGAAGATCGGTTTCATTCAGAATCGTCTGCTTGAACATGTTGGTCAGCGGGACCTCGGCTGTCGGGATCAAGTACATATTGTCCCCTTCGGTCTTATACATATCCTCGGCAAACTTCGGCAATTGGCCCGTACCGAACATTGTGTCGGCATTGACCAGATAGGGGGCGTTGGTTTCGACAAAACCGTCGGCGGTGTGGGTGTCGAGCATGTAATTGATCAGTGCTCGCTGAAGTAGCGATCCTTTGCCGCGCAGAAGATAAAATCCCGAGCCCGAGATTTTCGTCGCCGCCTCAAGATCGAGTATGCCGAGCTTCTCGCCAATTTCCCAGTGAGGCAAGACTTTGAAATCCTTTTTCGGAATCTCCCCCCACTCGCGCACGACTTTGTTGGCGCCAGCATCGGCCCCAACCGGAACACTTTCGTGCGGAAGATTAGGAATCCAGGACAGCGCCGAATTCAAATCGGCCTCGATCTGCCTCAGTTTTTCATCGAGCGCCGAAATCTCATCACCAACCTGGCGCATCTTCTCGATGATCGCGTCGGCCGGCTCTCCCGCCTTCTTCTTTTTGGCGACTTCGGCCGACACCGTGTTCCGTTCGGCCTTGAGCTGTTCGACCCGGGCGATAGTGTCGCGACGGTCTTTGTCTATGGCCAACAGCCGGTCGATATCCGACTGGTCGTTTTTCTTGGCGATCCCTGCTTTCACCAGGTCGGGATTTTCGCGAATAAATTTCAGATCAAGCATCTATCGGGTTCCTCGGTGGTTTATGACCATCAACTGTGGGAAGCTTTTTAGTTGTGTCAGGCGGACATCCACGTCCGCCCTTCTCCTTGACTCAAGTTATTATATATCAACGCCCAACGCCAGTCAACCGGCCATAAAATGGCATCGGAGTAGCCCCAGCTTGGACTTCACCCGGAGCTTGTCGAAGGGTCTATTTAATGAATGCCTCGACCGGCTCTCCCTGAAGTCGAACCTGGGAATAGAGATGTGTTGCACACGACGAAGGGACCTACCCCTCAATTTCCTCTTGCGCACCGGCCGGAAACCCATATCTTTGGGGGCTACGATTGTTAGGAGTTAGAGATATGGCAAAAGCATGTGATGTTTGCGGAAAAAAGCCGGTATTCGGCAATCGGGTATCCCACGCCCACAATGTGACCCCCCGTCGCTGGGTCCCCAATCTTCGTCCGGTGCGGGCGCTGGTCAACGGCGTACCCAAACGGTTGACTGTCTGCACATCGTGCCTCAAGGCCGGCAAGGTGGTCAAAAACGTTCATGGCCGCCGTCCGAAATTCGCCAAAGCGACCCCCGCCGCGGCCTGATTTCTTTACGAGTCTGAAAATTCAAAAACCGCCGCAAGGCGGTTTTTTTGTTTTGGCTAACAAAGTCGGCCGCCGGGGGAGCCAGAACCCGGCGGCCGTGGATAAAAGGGCCGATCCAATGGCAGGGAGGGGTCTTTCGCTACGCGTCTTTACGGTCTAGCAATTTCAAAACGTCAACCCCAGAAAAACGGGCATAACTGGAAAGCGCCAATCCGACCCGCGCCTGCATGAGATTCACTACGTAGTCCAAATACACCGACGCGAAATCGGCGTCACGAATTCCCGACTCCGAGGCGATCAGGTTCTCGCGGGTAATCTCCAATTGCACACGGCGGCCGTTATATTCGTATTTCTGGGTGGAGCCGAGATCGACCTGTGCTTGCTGGACCTCGCGTATGGCGTTGTCGAGAATACCAATCGAAGACTCAGCGCTTGTTGAATTCGACAGATCAATGTCGTGTAACTCGGTCATTGCCGCGAGTGCACCGTTTGAACCGTCGAGCAGGTTGTGTCCATTGTAAGACGAATCACTGATCGCTTTGTTGTACTGCGCGACCAAGTCCTGAGCGGCTTGATCGTACGCTGACTGGGCCTCGGGCGAATTGGTAGCCTCGTTAGTGGCGCCAACTGCAAGTGACCGCATTTCGACAAGCTGGCTGTGCATCTGTGAGAGCACGCTGTCGGCGTAAGAATACTTGCCACTGGTTGCAGAAAGATTTTCGATCTCGGCGTTGAGCGAGGCAATTTGCGAGCGGAGATTTTCGGAAATCACCAGTCCTGCGGGATCTTCGGACGCGGCGAAAATACGATCGCCCGAAACCAATTTTGACATTTGGCGATTGGCGCCAAACATCGACAGGGCTATGTATCGATTTGAAAAAGAACGCGCATTTATTCCCCAAATACTCATACGCTTTCCTTCCGATCCGGAGTTGGCGGAATACCTCTATCATGACAATCGCAAACCGAGTGCCGTCCCTGCGGTGGCGTAAGTTATTATATGGCAATATGATACGCACGTCGCGCCGGGCCGAATGGGCGGGTTCAAGCCACATTATATAGGAAGTCGACAACTCGTCATCAGTGGGCCCTGCCTTCGCCAACAATCGGACGGCAAATAAAAATGCCGTCGGTAGGGTAGTGAAACCGACGGCATGGTGGTGGAACGAACAATAGAGCTAACACAGCTCTATATTTTTATGGGACTTCTATTTTTCTTCAAGTCTCCTGATGTAAGCAGGAATGGTCAGGTCGTCGTTTGAAAATGTCGGCACACGGAATCGGCGGTGGCCGTTCCCGTTTCCATTGCTATTGCCATTACCATTTCCGCCGGGTTGTTCAGACGAACCGTAGGCCATGCCAGCGAATGCTTCTTCGGCCTCGACAAGCACCGGCGCAGGCTCCGGTTCGGCTTGTGCAACCTGCGGAGCGCTTTCCGGGAAGAGCGAAAGTCCGGAAACTGCCACCGGCTTTTTTGCCTCTTGCTTTGGCTGTTCCGCTTTGACCATGACCGCCGGCTTTCCAAATCCGGTAGCAATGACAGTCACCCGCATTTCATCTTGCATAGTCGGGTCAATCACTGCGCCGAAAATGATATTGGCGTCGGCCCCGGCCGCTTCGTAGATCGCTGAAGTAGCGACATTCACATCGAACAATGTCATATCCTCTCCACCGGTGACATTGATCAGCACACCGCGAGCGCCGTCGATTGAGACATTCTCAAGGAGCGGCGATGAAATCGCCTGCCGGGCCGCGTCGGCCGCTTTCTCGTCTCCCTTACCGTATCCTGTGCCCATGAGTGCATCGCCCATTTCTGCCATGACCGTACGGACATCCGCGAAGTCGCAGTTGATCAGTCCGGGGATGGTGATCAGATCGGAAATGCCTTTGGTCGCCTGATGCAGGACATCGTCGGCGGTCGCGAAAGCATCAGTGAGCGTCGTCTTTTTGTCGACGATTTCCAGCAGTCGCTCATTGGGAATTGTGATCAACGTATCTACACGGGCTTTGAGTTCGGCTAGACCCTGCTCAGCACGATCAGACCGCTTGCGCCCTTCGAAGCGGAACGGTTTGGTCACGATCGCGATAGTCAGCGCACCGGCCGCTTTGGCAATTTCGGCGACTACCGGCGCCGCTCCGGTTCCGGTTCCGCCGCCCATACCGGCGGTGATAAAAACAAGATGGGGGTGGCCGATCGCAGTAGTGACATCGGCACGGCTTTCCTCCATCGCCAGTTTCCCAATATCGGGATTGGCTCCGGCGCCAAGGCCGTTAGTGACCAGCCGTCCGATCTGAATTTTTTTCTCGGCTCGATTCTGATCGAGCACCTGGGCGTCGGTGTTGATCGAAAGAAACTCCACACCCTGGAGTTTCGATGCGATCATCCGGTTGATTGCATTTCCGCCCGCCCCGCCGACACCGATAACTTTGATGTTGGCGTAGCCGACGAAGTCCTCCGCGAAATTAAACTGATGCCGTTCCTGGCTCATACCGTAGCTCCTTCCACCAATCGCTCGTGATATATCAAAACTTTCTTGTTATCCAACTCTCGATTTTCCGCACCATGCGGTTCATCGCTCCACGCCCCGAAACTTCTTCCGGCTCGTGCTTAAATGCGTACTGCAAAAGTCCCAGCGACGTTACAAACCTGCTGTTGCAAAGGTCATCCGGAACGCTTGCAAACGATCGCACCTGGCCCAACCGGACCGGGAGATCGAAAATTTGCTCTGCCAAGTCGATTGTCCCCGGCAGAAGTGCCCCGCCGCCGGTGAGGATCATCCCGGCCGCGAACTGATCCGCCCGCACTGACTTCTTCAATTCTTTCGCGATAAGCGAGAATATCTCTTCCATGCGCGGTTCGATTATCGAGGCCAGCACATGGCGCGAAATGTCGCGCGTGTTTCTATCGATCGCGCTCGGAATCGAAATTGTCTCTCCCGGATCAACCGTCGAAGCCAGCGCCGCGCCGTGCGAGCACTTGAGCGCCTCGGCCTGTTCGACCGTCAGTCGCAGTCCAATGGCGATATCGCTGGTGACATTTCTTCCGCCCAGCCCGACAACGGCCGTGTGTCTGATAGCGCCGTCGAAGAAGACCGATACATTGGTGATATCACCACCGACATCGACAAGCACACAGCCGGCAGAAATCTCCTGCGGAGTGGCGATCACCTCGGCAATTGCCAGCGATTCAAAGAGCATATGATCAACACCCAAGCGACACCGTTCGAGCGCCCGGTAGATATTGCGGGCCGAAGTCACCGAAGCGGTCACGATGTGCGCCTCTACTTCAAGACGCACGCCGTTCATTCCGACCGGGTCGTGAACATTTGCCTGATTGTCGACTGAGAATTCCTGGGGGATGACATGGATAATTTCCCGATCGACCGGTATCGCCACCGCGCGGGCGGCGTCGATTGCCCGTTTGACATCTGCGGCAGTGATTTCGTTATCTGAACGCGAGACCGCAACCACACCCTGGCTATTAATAGAATAGATATGTTCGCCGGCGATGCCGACCGAAATCCGATCGATCAGGACTCCCGCCACAAGTTGGGCATCTTCAATTGCCGCCCGAATTGATTTCACAGTCTTGTCCATATCGATCACCACGCCGCGCCGAAGCCCCTCAGCGGCTGAGACACCGTGGCCGATGACGTGAATGTCGCCATGCTCGTCGGCCTCACCAACTAATGCAAGAATCTTGGTGGTACCAATGTCGAGAACCGCGATGATATTTTCGTGCGCCATCTTAGTCGAGCGCCTCCACCGCGCGTGATCGAATTGGGTCTTTGGATTCAGAAGTCGTGTCTGGCACACATTCTTTGACAACCAAACTGCCAAACCTCGGGTCGAGCGCCAGAGCGTCGGACAGGTCGGGACGAAACGTGCGAATGAAGTTGGTCACTGCGTCAAGCTGGCGAGCCAAACCGTCGGCCGAGACTTTCACCGGAATGCGTAGGCCGTCGAGTCTGACGAGTAGGTAATCAGTTGATGAGAAATTCACTTCGCCGACCAGAGCTCGGGCGTCGTGATCCATTTCACCGAGCATGGCAATCTGATTGAGGGCAACACTTACACGCAAATCCTCGCAGGCGCCGTACGCACGACCGGCAAGCAGGCCGGTAAAAAACGGCAGTTCCCAATTTGTCAGTTCTTCTTTGAGCGGGACAATTCGGCCCGATTGGTCAAGCCCCCAGATTTCACCGGTTGTGCGATCAACCAGGAATGCTACGGGAGTATAGTCATTTGTACGGATGCGTATTGTCCCCGGTAAAGCCATGTCGACATCGACTTTTACCACACCATTGGAGCCGAGGAGTTCGGTGGCGACCAAATCAATTGGTTGATTGACTAAGAGTCGCGACCCCGAGAGTCCATACTGCCCTTGCCAGTTGGGGATCAGCTGATTATCGAGCACCACCGCGTGCAAGTTGCAGATGTCGGTAAAGTGCATAAGTGCGGCCGCGCCCGAAACGATCACCGCCGCGGATAACAACACGAGCCTATTATTGGTAAAGAACGATCTCACGATTTCTCTATCCGTTCCAGTATCTGCTTTTTGATGTGCGTTATGCTACCAGCGCCAATGGTAATTATCATATCACCCGAGTGTGCCGCTTTGGTCGCCGCATCTATCGCGTGTTCTTTGGTGCCGACATACTCAAATTGGGTGTGGCCCAATTTCTCCGCCTCCTGACGAATTCGGTCGGACGTAATACCGGGAATCGGCTCTTCTCGCGCCGGATAGATATCGGTGAGAATCACCTTGTCGGCGATCGACAAACTCTTTGCAAAATCCACCAGGAAATCGCGCGTCCGCGAAAACAGATGCGGCTGGAACACCGCGATTACGCGCTTGCCGTAAACATCCTTGGCGGTGCGAAGTGTGGCGGCGATTTCGGTCGGGTGATGCGCGTAGTCGTCGATGACGGTTATGCCGTTCGCCTCACCGATAAATTCAAAGCGACGCCCAACTCCGGTGAATCCGCGAAGGGCATCGGCGATGGTCGCAAACGGAATGTCCAGTTCAGTCGCGGTGGCGGTTGCGGCCAGCGCATTGGCGATATTGTGTCGTCCCGGCACTCGAAGGATCATCTCGCCGAGCAATTCTTGTTTCCGATATACTGAGAACGTGGTGCGGCCGGGCGCCATGACGATATCGACCGCGCGATAATCGGCATCTGTCGAAAACCCGAAAGTCGCGTGAGGGCGGTTGAATTTCGGCCGAAGCTCCGCCAGATTCGGGTCGTCGGCATTGACAATCGCCGATCCGTAGAACGGCACTCGGTTGATATATGTCAGGAAAGAGTTCTTGAGGTCAGCCAGATCGGCATAACAATCAAGATGATCCGGCTCAATATTAAGCACCACCGCCATGGTCGGGAACATCGCCAGAAACGAACGGTCATATTCGTCGGCTTCGGCTATTAGGTATTCTCCCGCCCCCAAAGTAGCGCCGGTACCAAGTTCGGCCACAATTCCACCGACAATAAGAGTCGGGTGCAAATCCGCCTGCCGGAATATTCGCCCGATCATCGAGGTGGTCGTCGTTTTTCCGTGCGTTCCTGCAACGCCAATCGAAAATTTCAGCCGCATCAACTCGCCCAGCATTTCCGCCCGCTTGATCACCGGTATTCCCCGTTTGCGGGCCTCGGCTACTTCGGGATTGTCCTCGTGAATTGCCGACGAAATCACCACGACATCGACATCGGCGACATTTGTGGCACGGTGGCCGTCGTGTACGGTTACTCCAAGTGATCGCAGGTACGATGTCACTTCGCTGGGCGTTGAATCGGAGCCGCTGATCTGGTACCCGAGGTTGTGCAGGATCTCGGCGATTCCCGACATACCGGCGCCGCCCACCCCGATGAAGAAGAGTCGTCTGAATTTTCCAAACATGATGTTCCCGCTTGTAAATCGGGTTATTGGTTTAGGTGCGCCGATTGGGGCGTTACGAGTTGCCATTGTGCTCCTGTAATTGCGGCGTGGCTTGCGAACTTGTGATGCCGAGACGCTGGATAATGTCTTTGGCAATCAAATCGACTGCTGTCGGTCGGCTGTTGCGATAAGCGATGATCTTGATTCGCATCTGGTCGGTGCGTCCCGACTCGAGTAGCTGAATTGCACGCGTGAGAATCGACGATTCGCCGAGCCGGTTCTCATCGACCACATCGGCAAATCCAAGCGCCGAATACGACTCGGCGTTCTTGCGCTGGTGATCGCCAGCCGCGTGCGGAAACGGAATCAGAAGAGCGGGCACGCCGCACATTTCCAGTTCGGCCAGCGTCAGCGCACCCGCGCGAGCGATGGCCACATCCGCCGCCGCGTAGACAAGGTTCATCCGATGTTCATAGGGAAAGAGGGCATGGGACGCCGCCTTGTCTTTTGTGCGCTCTAGTACTTCCGTGTACTCCCTCTTTCCCGTCAGCCATAAAAGCTGGTAGTTTTGAGAAATGTCGCCGGCCAGCAAAGCGGTGAGCACCGCCTCATTAATAGCGTGCGCTCCCTGACTTCCCCCGAATACAAGAATTGTCTTTTTGTTTGGATCGAGCTTGAACGCCGATAGCGCCTCAGTGCGCGTAGCATTGCGAAGTTCCGCGCGAACCGGGTTACCGGTCAATAGACAATTCGCGCCGGTGGACAGATACGATTTTGCGTCCTCAAATCCCAGATAGACAACCTGCGCTCCCGCCGCCAATCGGCGAGTCGCAATTCCGGGAAACGAATTCTGTTCTTGAATAACGGTCGGCACCTTTTTCAACTGAGCGGCCTTGAGCACCGGCCAGGAAACATACCCGCCGGTCCCAATCACCATCTGCGGAGCAATCCGACCAATCAGGCGCCATGATTGAAAGAGACCGATTGCAACGATAAACGGCACAAGCACATTTCGCAGTGTGAGCGCCCGCGCAATCCCCTGCATTTGAATAAACGAAATCGGATACCCCAGCTTGTCGGAAATTCGATACTCGATTCCTTTGCGTGTCCCAACAAATTGAATGTCTACCGGATGCAACGGCGAGATCAGCTCCTTCACTCGGTCGGCAATTGCCAATGCAGGATAGAGGTGTCCTCCTGTCCCTCCGCCGGCAAATATCAGCTTCACTGTGTCACCGGGTCTGATCACGCTTGATCCTCCGTGACAAATTCAAGAGCACCGCCACCGCACAACTGGACATGAGAAGCGATGAACCGCCATATGACAAGAACGGCAACGGCCGCCCGGTGACGGGAAGAATGGCTGTCACCACGCCGATATTGATAGCAATATTGACAAACAGTCCGATGGTCATACCTCCCGCCAAAAGAAATCCAAAGCGGTCGGGCTGTTGCGCGGCGATTCGGCAACCGCGCCAAACTATTACAAATAGAAATGCGAGTATCACGAGTAACCCGATCAGGCCGACTTCTTCGCCTGTGGCGGCAAAAATGAAATCGGTGTGTGGATAAGGCAGAAAGAAGAGTTTCTGCTGGCCCTCGCCGAGTCCGGTTCCCCACAGTCCGCCGGCGCCGAGTGTCAGCGCCGCCTGCTTGACCTGATAACTTCCATGCAACGGATCAACCATCGCATCTAAGTGATCCATAATGCGCTGGCGCTTGTAGCCGACCACAAACACAGCCAGCGATCCAATCGTTGCCAGGGGGACGACGGAATAGAACAGGTGTTTCCATCGCACGCCGGCAAGAAAGAGCAAGCCAATGGCGGTGAAACTTATGACGATCACCATTCCCAGATCGGGCTGGAAGAGTATCAGCGCCAGACCGGCGCCGATGATCGGTCCGTACGGCATTGCCAGTTGCTTCAGATCACCGATATTCCGGTTTGGATTCGACAGCGAATGCGCCAGGAAGAGAATCATGAAGAACTTAAACATCTCGGCGGGCTGAAGTGTGAACGGCCCCAGCATGAGCCAGCGGTGCGAGCCATTCCGAGCCGGCATCAAAAAGACAAGTGCGAGCAGAATGCACACTACACCCAGGATGGGAAGTGACCAGATTGCCAGTCGCTGGAGGTTGAACCTAATCAGCACCACCATCGCGACAAGCGAGATGACCGCCCAGATCACCTGTTGCCGGAGAAAATACCACTGCGAGCCGAACCGGGCCTCGGCAATGATCGACGAGGTCGAGTAGACCATGATAATCCCGGCCAGCATCGCCAACAGGTAGGCGACCAGCAGAGTATCATCAATGTGGGCGCTATTTCGCGACAGTCTCATTTTTCTTTCTTCCGTTTTTCAATGAGGCCACCGCCGCTTTGAACACGCGGCCGCGATGCTCGAAATTGTCAAACATGTCAAACGAGGCGCAGGCCGGTGAGAGGAGTACTGTTTCGCCGGGCGAAGCCAGCGCAAATCCTCGTTCCACCGCATCTTCAAGGGATTTGGCGGTGTGAGTCGGAAATGTTTTTCCAAGAGCGGCGAGAATTTTGTCCGTTGCCTCGCCGATAACCAGAAGGCCGCGAATTTTACCCTTCCCCGCTTCGGCAATCGGGAGGTAACTCCCCCCTTTGTCGCGACCACCAAGTATCAAGTACAACGGTGTCTCGACTGATCTCAGCGCCTGCACGACAGAATCAACATTGGTGGCTTTGGAATCGTTGATGAAACTCACCCCCGCCACTGTCTCACACCGCTCGATCCGGTGTTCAACACCGGGGAATTTTCGCAAGGTGTCTGCGATAACCGACGCAGGTATATGTAGTAGCGAGGCCATCAGCGCCGACGCCGCCGCATTTTGCAGGTTGTGTGGTCCGGGGATGGAAATATCCCGTGCCGCAATAATATCTGAGGCTTTCCCGCCAACAGTAACCGAGAGGCGGCCGTCGCTCACCGCCGTTGCATTGTTCTCCGAATGACCGCGCGTTGAAAACCAGTGAATCTTTGCTTGGGTTTCGGGTCGGAGCGAGGACGATTCCTGGTCGTCGCGATTGAGAATCAGATGTTGATCAGGTGACTGATTTTCGGTAATGCGGAGCTTGGCTTTTCGGTACGCGTCAAAGCTCCCGTGACGATCCAGGTGATCGGGGGTAATATTCAGTATAGCCGCAATGTCCGGACGGAAATCGCCAATGGTTTCGAGTTGGAAACTTGAAACTTCGAGCACCACTACACTCCGCTCGGTAACGTGCTCCACCACGTCGGCGAATGGGCGGCCGATATTTCCGCAGACGTGGGTATCCATCCCTGCCGCTTTGCAAATTTCGCCGGTGAGCGTAGTGGTGGTGGTCTTGCCATTCGAGCCGGTAATAGCAACCACTTTCCCGCGACAGAGCCACGAGGCAAACTCGATTTCTGAAAAGATAGGAATGCCTTTCTCGCGCACTTTTTTGAGAATTTCGATTCCGAGCGGCACGCCAGGCGAAAGGACCAGGTAGTCATTGAGCAATAATTGGTCGGTGTGGTGATCTGTTTCGCAAGCAATCCCCAGCGATTTCAGCTCGGAAGTCTGGGCAGTCAGAGACACCGCCTTGCCCGAGTCAGAGACAAACGGCACACCGCCCATCTTCTTGGCCAGACGAGCTACCGCCATACCTGACCGGGCCATGCCGATCACGCCGATTTTCCGGTTTCTTATTTTTTCCTGTGCCGTCATCGTATTTTCAGTGTTGCTAATGTGAGTAGCGCACACATCGCGCCGACAATCCAGAATCTGATTACAACTTTCGGCTCAGCCCAGCCGAGCAGTTCAAAGTGGTGGTGGAGCGGCGCCATTTTGAAGATTCTCTTTTTCCCGCGATAGCGATACGACAGCACCTGCAAAATCACTGAGGCCGCCTCGGCGACAAATACCGCGCCGACTATCACCAGCAAGAGTTCTTTCTTGAGTAAGATCGCGATTGCACCAAGCGCGCCGCCCAGCGCAAGCGAGCCGGTGTCCCCCATGAACACTTGTGCGGGGTGCGAGTTAAACCAAAGGAATCCCAAAGCCGAACCGACCGCCGCGCCGCAGAAGATCGCCAATTCGCCGGTCCCTTGAAAATACTCTATCTGCAAGTAGTTCGAGTAATCCAGTCGCCCGGACACATACGCTATTCCGCCGAACGCCATAAAGGCAAGCGCACAAAGGCCGATAGCGAGGCCATCTAGGCCGTCGGTCAAATTCACCGCATTGGACGACGCCGTAATAACCACAATAATCCACGGGATATACAAGATGCCGAGATTCAAAATGTAGTTCTTAAAAAACGGAATGCCGGTAGTCTGATCATACTGTCCTCCCGGCGCCCAGTAGGTAATCAGGAGCGCAAAGACCAGCCCGATCAGAGTCTGGCCGATCATTTTCTTCCGCGCCACCATTCCTTTTTTCTGCCGCTTGATCGCTTTGAGATAGTCGTCCATGTAACCGATCAATCCCAGCCAAAGCGTTACAACGAGTACCGACATCACATAGAAGTTTGTCAGGTTCGCCCACAGAAGTGTCGGCACGATAATGCCGGCGAGAATTATCAGTCCGCCCATTGTCGGCGTTCCCGCCTTCTTTTGGTGCGACTGCGGACCGTCGGAACGAATCGTCTCGGAAACCTGGTATTTCTGCAGGAGCCTAATAAAAAACGGACCAAGAATCAGCGAGATAATCAGCGCGGTGATCACCGCACCGGCAGTGCGGAATGTGATATACCGGAACAAATTGAATCCGGAGACATACTTCGACAGCGGATACAACAAGTGGTAGAGCATCAGCGCACTCCCTCGGGCACCCGCCACGGTTCCACGACTGTCTCAAGGCCGATTCCGCGCGAACCTTTCACATACACAATGTCACCCTCCTGAAACATCGCGGCTGTTTCACGCGCACACGAGCGGGCGTCGGGATAGTGAAATGTCGACTTGGAGCTTCGTCCAGTGGCCATGGCAGACTTGTATGCCTCATGCGAGAGCGTCCCTACAAACACCGCAACATCAATTCCCCGATCGGCCGCCTGTATACCCATCTGCCGATGATATTCCGCCGACGACTCCCCTAACTCCAGCATGTCACCCAGAATGACGATGCGGCGACCGCTTGTCTTATAGCTGACGAATGACGTAAGGCCTGCCTGCACCGAACCGGGGTTGGCGTTGTAGCAATCGACAATGAACGAAACGCCGTGGCTCACCAGAAATTCTCCACGTAGCGGCGATGACGTAAAGTGGATCGACTCCGTATCGACACCGTCAAATGAAACTCCCGCCGCTCTGGCAATCGCGTAGGCCGTGAGAAGATTGTACACCTGATGTGCGCCGAACAAATTGAGGTTGAAACAGTGGCCGTCGATGAAAACCTTCGAGGTTGCATCGGGGCGATAGGTGATCTTCTCCGGCCTAATACTCGCAGGCTGATTGATGGCAAAAGTAAGGAGCTGACGATTGAGTTTCTCCGCTGAACGCAACAGCACGGGATCGTCGGCATTTACAATCAGCTTTGTGTCCGCTCCAGCCCCGTCCATCAGCGATAGTTTCTCCCGTACAACGCCTTCAATTGACCCGAGAAATTCAAGATGCGTGGCGCCGACATTGGTAATCGCGACGATGTTAGGCCGAACAATGTCTGCCAGTTTCGCCATCTCCCCCGGCACCGAAACACCCATTTCGAGAACGGCGAATTCTGTGTCTGCCGGCATCGCGAAAATCGCGAGCGGCGCACCGTAGAGATTGTTCAGATTTCCCGGCGAGCGAAAAACATTGCGACCAGCGGCATTCAAAAGTGTGTAAGCAATTTCCTTGGTCGTGGTTTTTCCATTCGATCCGGTGATTCCGATTCGAGTGGCCCTAACTGAGTCGCGATACCATTTCGCCAGAGTAATCATCGCCGCATACGAATCTCTCACGGTTATAAGAGGACAGCTTTCGGCTACAGTTGCCGTGTAATCTGAATCTGCTTCCACCATCGCCGCCGATGCGCCATGCTCGAATGCCGACACAACATAGCGGTGACCGTCGACTCTTTGTCCTTTTAGCGCGACAAACAATTGCCCGGACCCGATCTGCCGCGAATCGATACAAACACCGTCGAATTGCCGGTCAGCCTGATCTGTGCGGCGTAACTCTCCACCAACAATTCGGGCCAGCGTTCCCAGATTTATCGAGATCATGACCTGACCGCCGCTTTCTCAGTGTATCCAGCCTCGGCCAGCGCTATCCGCGCAATTTCAGAATCGGAGAAGGGGTGTTTGACACCGGCTATCTCCTGATACGGTTCAGCCCCTTTACCGGCCAAAAGCACCATATCGCCGGGTTTGGCAGTCTGCATAATTGCCCTGATTGCCTCAGCGCGGTCGGGAATTACCTGATAATTGCTACCGCTCAGTCCGGGTCTTATCTCTTCAATAATCGCCAGCGGATCTTCTGATCGCGGATTGTCCGAAGTCACCACGACATGATCGGCTTTGGCAATCGCCGCCTGCGCCATAAGCGGGCGCTTTCCCCGGTCACGGTCTCCGCCGCATCCAAAGAGCAGGTGGAGTTTGCCGGTGTTTAATTCGCGTACCGTGTCGCAGAGTCGCTCGATAGCATCCGGCGTGTGAGCATAATCGACATACACCGCGAAGGGCTGACCGGCTGAGATCGTATTGAGCCGTCCGGGAATTGGTGTCGCCGACTCAAGCCCTTCAACGATTGACTCAAGATCGATTCCGGCGGCCAGTCCGGCGGCCGCCGCCGCGACGGCGTTGGTGAGATTAAATCTGCCAGGGAGCGCTAGTGTCACTGTGCGATTGCCGACCGGTGTCACTAAGTCGAACATTGTGGCGGTCGGTCTCAATTCAAACTCGGCGCAGTAGACATCGGCATTGTGATCGGCAAGCGAATAGGTCATGTACGGCGTTTTAAGATCGCCAAACAGTCGATGAAATTCCGGCACGTCGAGATTGATTACCGCGTAGCTGAGCGGCCCCTCAAGTCGCTTGGCAAGAAGTGCCTTGGCCTGGAAGTAGTTTTCCATTGTGCCGTGAAAATCA
Organism: uncultured Ignavibacteriales bacterium; assembly: GCA_964571235.1. Taxonomy (GTDB): domain Bacteria; phylum Zixibacteria; class MSB-5A5; order GN15; family FEB-12; genus JACRAV01. The sequence goes on from CAZNAI010000010.1 coordinate 293,373, forward strand.
AGGTGGTCGCGCGTCAGATTGGTAAAGACCGCAACGCGGAAGTTGATATGGTCGACCCGGTGAAGTATCAGCGCGTGCGAAGACACCTCAATCACTGCCTGAACACAGAAATTTCGCTTCATCAAATACAAGAGCCGTTGCATATCGAGCGATTCCGGCGTAGTGCGGTCGGCATCGAATTTTTCCGTACCGGTGTCGTATTCAAGCGAAGTCACCAAACCCGCCGTGCGCTTGCAGGCATCGAGAATCTTCTTGATGAGAAAACTGGTCGTCGTCTTCCCGTTGGTGCCGGTCACGCCGATCCCCTTAATCTGGAGACCGGGGAAACCGTAAAAAGCCGCCGAGGTGTACGCCATGGCGGCGCGAATATCTTTCACCTGGACATGATTTGGGGCGTACGGTGAACCGTCGCGTTCCCCCATCACCGCCACTGCGCCGCTTTTCACTGCCTGGTGGACATAGTCGTACCCGTCGACTTTGTATCCTTTCACCGCGAAAAAGAGCGACTTCGGACCGATCAGCCGCGAGTCATACTCAATCTGCGCGATTTCGGTCGCAGGATCACCGGTGAGTACGGCCCCGTCAATTCCCTTTGTCAGTTCAGCCAGCGTCAGGTGTGCCCTCCTTTTTCGCCTCGCCGCATTCCAGCCGGCATTCACTGCCGCGCCGGATCGGCTCGCCGGGAGCCACCGACTGTGAAATGACCAATCCGCTCCCGGTTACCGTACACTTTATACCCGCACGGAGCAGAAACGCCGCGGCTTGTTTCAGCGACAATCCGCTCAGATCAGGCATTACTGCACGACCATGCGTGGGTCTCGCCATTGCCAGCACGATTTCTGTTTGTCCACTGTCGGTTTTCAAACGCGGCCGATCTGGCGGGGGGAACTGCCAGGCTACCGTCCCCTCTGCGGCGGACGCGCGCAGTTCCATTCCCCGCCGAGCGGCGACTCGTCGCGCGGCGTCGACCGCCGAACCGAGCAGGTCCGGCGTGTTGTCTGTCTTAATTTTTACCGCCGCTAATTCGCGATTGGGAGCCACGAACATATCGGGGTTGAGCACCATGAATCGTTCGGCGATCCGCCGGAAGGTCGGCCCAGATGTCAAACCGCCGTATGTAACCGGGTGACATTCCTGCAGTACCACCACTCCGGAAATGGCCGGGTGTTCGCTGGGGAAAAACCCGCCGAATGAGGCCATGAATTTGTGCTGGAAATACGTCTTGTGTTCAAGATCCGGTATCTGGGCGGTTCCAGTTTTGCCGGCAATCGCCACGAGCTTTGATGAGACCGAGTCGTGCGCGGTTCCGTTTTCAACGACTCCACGCAGGAACGCCCGCAAAGAGTCTGAAATCGACGACTGAAATGCCCGACCGATAACCGTGCGAGCCTTTCCCCCTCGCACATACCCGTCGCCATCGACTATGCCGTAAAGGAGTCGTGGCTTGAGCAGTTCGCCACCGTTGGCGACAGCCGTAAATGCCGCCGCTAATTGAAGCGGCGTCACCGCCACACCGTGGCCCATCGCTAACGCGGCGGTAGTGTACTCCGACCACTTGTACGGCTTTGCGATTCGTCCCGACGCCTCCCCCGGCAGTCCACAGCCAAGCTTCTTGCCGAAGCCGAAGCGCTTGTAGGCATCAAACAGCTCATCGCTATTGACCCGCCACGCCCACTTGGCAATGCCCACATTGCTGGACAGCTCAACTATTTGCCGGAAATTGATAAGGCCGTGCTTTTTGTCATCATGGAGAATATGCCGCCCCATCTTCCACTGACCCATCCCGCAATCGACCAGTTCATCGTAGTTCACGACGCCGGCGTCAAGGCAGGCGGCGGCAGTAAATGCTTTGAATACTGATCCCGGTTCGAACTGATCGGAGATCGCTCTGGGCTTGGAGGGTCTATCGGGATTGTCTTCCAGCGGATCAAAGTGAGCCAGCGCCAGAATGTCCCCGGTGCGGCAGTCCATAAACGCCGCCATACCCGACTTTGCGCCGTACTCGGAGGTCGCATTCCTGAGTTCCTCTTCGACAATTTCCTGAAGGCGCCAGTCGATAGTCAACACCAGCGACTTCCCTGGAGTCGGTTTGACCAGCGCTTCTTCTTTGACCGGATAGGTGTTTGCAAGTCCATCGCGCTGGATATCCGCCCAGCCGGGTGTGCCGGTCAACACCGAATCATGCACGAGTTCAAATCCCGACTGCCCTTTGTTGTCAATATCAGTGTAGCCGAGAACCTGCTTGCCCACTTGTCCAAAGGGATATTCACGGCGGCTTTCCTGCCGAAGATGCAGTCCATGCGGCGCGGTGGCGGTGATACGCGCGGCGGTTGTATCATCCAGCATACGCTTGATCCAGCGGAACTTTTTCACGCCGAGTTTATATTGGCTGATCGCCCCCCCCGGCGATAAATTCAGCATCTTGTCCAGATAGGCACCGGCTTCGTCCAGTTCAGTGGCGTCGAGCGGCAGAGCATACAGCGATGAGGCCGCGACATCTTTGGCGATTAACCGACCTGTCCGATCGTAAATGCTCCCGCGCTCAGCAGGGACAGGCAAACGGCCGCTGGTTTGCCGCTCCACAATTGCCGAATAACTTTCGTGCTTACCAATCTGAAGCTCGAAAAGACGCGCGACCACAACCAGGAAAAACAACACGACTGACAGAGACAAAATCCCCAGCCGAATCTTTTCCTGCTTGGTGCGGGTCACTCGCTCCCGGCTCCTCTCCCCGACGAATCGAACTTGATGGAGTCAGTTGTTTCTGCCTCAGCCGTTGTTTGTGACAACACCGGCATATGATCTCCGGCGCGCCGGAAGGCGGACTTCAGCTCAGCATACTGATCGAGTTGTTGCGGTCGATCCGGTTTCTTTTCAGTGCGCACCGTAAACAGCCGGTCGGTTGGGACCATCAAAAGCCCCAGAGAGTCAACCGCAAACGGTTCTATTCGTGCCGCCATCGATAGCGCCGAAATCTCTGAATTCACTTTCTTAGCCTGGTCGACCAGATCCTTATGCTCGACCTGAAGTCTGTTCACTTCCATAGCCAGTTGACGAACAGTCACTCGTTGCCAGATATGGGCGCACGCAAGCGCCAGCAAGAGCGCACCGATTCCAATCGCCGCCGCATACCGGTGTGATTTGAGCCGACGCAGACTGAAACGTCGCATCTCAACCGTTTCCTTGAACGCCCGTACCGATTGGTTCACACAGCCACCTTTTCAGCTACCCGAAGTTTGGCCGAACGCGCACGCGGATTGGCGTTTATTTCGGCGTCAGCGGGAATGACCGGTTTGCGGGTGATTGCCTTTAGTGATGGGCGCCGCCCGCAGGTGCAGACCGGCAGATTGCGTTTGCAATTGCAGTTCTCAGACGATTCTTCCCGGAAGTAATACTTGACGATCCGGTCTTCGAGTGAATGATATGAAATCACTGCGATCCGTCCGCCCGGAGAAAGCAGTTTAGTTGCCATCGGAAGGACACGCTCTACCCGTTCGAGTTCCTGATTGACAGCAATTCGGAGCGCCTGAAAAATTCGTGCGTTTGATTTCGTGCGGTATTGAGGCGACACCACGCCCGCGATGATTGCGGCAAGCTGATGAGTTGTCTCGATCATGGCGGTTCGTCGCTCCGTGACTATTCGCCGGGCGATCCGGCGGGCATCCTTTTCTTCACCGAACTTCCAGAAGATCTCTGTCAGTTCCTGCTCGGTTCTCGTATTCACCAAATCGGCGGCGGTATCACCGCCGGCCTGATCAAATCGCATGTCCAGCGGTCCGTCGACACGAAACGAAAAGCCGCGAGCCGGGTCGTCGACCTGGTCTGATGAAAGTCCCAGATCGAGCAAAATTCCCGCGCACGCTGTTATTCCTTCGCGTATAGCGACACGCTCAAGCGCGTCGAACGAACTGCAGATTATTCTTACTTTCTGAGGGATCCCCGAGAGCGCTTTCTCAAGTCGGGCGACCGCCTGTGGATCGCGGTCCAGACCGCAGAGCCGGGCGTTGGGGCCGAGCACTGAGGCCAGCGCACGAAGATGACCTCCTCCACCCGCTGTCAAATCGAGATACACGCCTTCGGGATCGGTTACCAACAATCGAACGACTTCATCAACCAGCACCGGCTGATGACCAGAAGGACTACTCGCCCGCTGGTGCATTTCCGGTGAAGAGCCGTTCCGCGACATCCTCGTAGCTACCGCCGAATTGTTCGAGGTAATACGCAAACCGTTCCGGATTCCAAATCTCGACCCATCGATTTACCCCGATGATAAGCAGGTCTTTTTTCAGACCCGCTTCACTCAACAGGTGGGTCGGGATTAGGATGCGCCCCGCCTTATCAGGCGCGAGCGGTGTCGCCGAGGAGTAAAATCGCCGACTGAAAAACCGAAAATCCCGCTGGGTGAAATTGAGCGACGCAAAACGCTTCTGGATCTCTTCCCACTCCGGTTCCGGATAAAGCGACAGACAACCCTCAAGCCCCTTGGTCAGATAAATCTCACCATCGAGCATTGCCGAGCCATCCTCGCTCTTCACAGCACGGAGTTTGGCAGGCAGAGCCAGACGCCCTTTATCATCAAGCGTTGTCTCGAATTGCCCGTAAAACCCAGTCACGCGTTTTGCCACTTTCTCCCACTTCAACCCATTTTTTCACACAAAGTAGGCGCTTTTGACCCCGAGTCAAGTGGATTTTGTCATCCGATTGAAAAAAAAATGACGGCTAATCGACTGTTTTCCAACGGGTAACAGGGGATACTTTTTCGAGAATCGATACCGCCAACTGCCACTTTGGGTAACGCAGACTCTGTTTTTTGTTGACAGCCGGGTAAGCACAGAAATCCGACCGAGAGACTGTCGGCGACTCCCGATCAATTTCAGCCGACCCTCGAATCGTCAGCCGACCTGCCGCCGAGGTCCCTCCCGTAAGTCCCTGAGGATCATGGCTATGACGCAACCCCTGATCGAAAACACAGATCCATCAAGTAAGGCACTCCGCTTGCCATTAAAGGAGTGGTATTCAAGGTGAAACGAAATGAACAAGCTCGCCACAAAAGCCAACTTATTGTCCTGCATTGCCTTATGCGTCTTCGCGAGTGGTACGACTGCGAACGGAGCAACTATCCGTTTCATAGCCCCGGATTTCTCACCAAAGAGCTCAACCGCCAGATCCAATTCGTCAATCGTGCAGTCTTTCCTGATTCCCTTGGAAGGGAGAGACAGTGCGTCGAGACTGAGATTTGCCATTTTCGGAGACAACGTAATCGGACAAACTGATCAATCCGGCGACCCGGCAAAAGCTACCTCTGACGATACTGCTCAGTATTCGCGAGTGCGGCCGTACCTGAACATGAACGCTCAACCGATCGTGGTCGCCGGTGAAGTGGTCATCGAGAATTCGCGATTCGCAGAAATTATCGCGACTCCGGAGTGGACGGATTCGATCGGGCAGATTCACCAGATTGATAGCGTCGCCGTTTTGCTGGGAGACAGGCCGATTGCGCAGGTTGATCTTTTGAACCGTACAGAAGTACTTACAGCAGAATCGCGACAGGTTCAATCGTCCGCCGCTGGCGGCTCCGAGTTTGTCATTATCGCCAACGAACATCTTTCGACAGCCTTCGAAACATTGCGCCAGTATCGCAATTCGCGCGGTGTACCGACGTCAGTCGTGAAGATAGAAGAGATCATCGCAGGATTCTCCGGTCGCGACGACGCCGAGCGACTTCGCAACTATCTCAAGACATTTTATGCAAGTGGCGGACGGTATGTCCTGCTTGGTGGCGACGCTCAAGTCTTGCCTGTTCGCTATGCCTATCCCTACCCCACCGATAGTGCCGTCGATCACCGCGAACAACTTCTGTGCGATCTGTACTTTGCCGATCTGACCGGCGAATGGGATGTCGACTCTGACAATATCTGGGGAGAGCGATACGAAGATCTCCCGGACGCAACTCCGGAATTATTGGTCGGGCGTTTGCCGATAAGTTCGCCCGAGGAAGTTGCCGCTTACACCAACAAACTGATTCGCTACGAAACCAATCCCGGCAGTGGCGACCCGTCGTATCTCACGAGAACTCTTTTCTATTCGGCTGATCAAATGCGCGACTACGGTCCCGGTGGTCAGCACCGCACAATTGCACAGGTCTTTCCCTCGCCATTCCAGGTAGATACCAGCATTGGCGTCGAAACTCCGTCCGGCAATGATCCCAATCCCACCAATCTTGGCCCGCTCCAAATGCCCTCGGCGACGAGAACCGGCTATGGCATAGTGAATGTCATCGCCCACGGCCGCTTCGACGGTTTTGTCTTCAAGAGTTCCGGGTATAACGAATTTCCTAAGCAATACATCCTGACCGGCGGGTACAGTGAAGTCCAATGTGCGTTCGATAGCCTTGGCAACGACGCCCTTCCTTCGTTTTACTACTCCCTCGCCTGCGACAACGCCGGCTGGGATCTGGACCGCCCGCCCTTTTCCACCGAAGGCACCAATATGGGGCGTGAGCTGATCGGTTCTTCAAGTGGCGCAGTGGCGATGATTGGTAACACCCGCTGGGGATGGATCGGTTCGAGCTTTCTATTGCACAAAGCATTTTTCGATTCGCTCTTTGCCCATCCCGATCAACCGGCGATTTTGGCCATGTATCGCGCCCAGCAGACCTACTGGTACTATCGCGATCTGGTTTACGGTCAGGTCTTTCTCGGCGATCCGCTCACAAAAATTTACACCTCTCTTCCACGCTTGCTGACGGTAAACGCCACCGCCGAGGGTGGCGCTTTCACTGCGACCGTAACGTCTCCCACCGGGCCGGAGAGTGGTGTTGAAATCATTCTCTCAGACAGCAACGGAGTTATCGAGACTCAATTGTCGTCAAGCGACGGCTCGGTCACGTTCGATTCCGATCTAAGTCTCGGGCAAACCTACAGTGTCACTGCCGCCGGCGAGAATACTACCGTCGGTATCGCCACGCTTACGCCGTCTATTGTACTTGGTGTCGACGATGACGAATACTCGGTGCCGTCTCAGTATGCGCTTAATCAGAATTATCCCAATCCGTTCAATCCGTCGACCGAAATCTCTTTTGATCTTCCGAAATCCGCCCATGTAACTCTGGTGATTTTCAACATGTTGGGTCAGGAAGTCGCGCACCTGATTGAGAAGAGCTTGGTAGCCGGATCACATCGCGTGACATGGCACGGCTACGACGAACATGGGTCGTCATGCGCGAGCGGAGTCTATCTGTACCGACTCACCGCCGACAATTTCAGCGCGACACGGAAGTTGGTGCTTGTACGGTAGGTTCTTTCGGTTTGAACGACGCCCACACCAGGCGCGGCAAGAGGCCGATCACTAAAAGCAACCCACAAAGCCATAAGAGCGGGTATTCGTACGGACGGGCATATTTTCGGAGGTACCGGTAAAGAGATTTGTGCGACTCGACAACCATTTTGGTCGGCTGTCGCCGTGTTGAACCACCGACAAAGTGCTCGATTACTGCGTCGGGACAATACCAAAGTGAATACCTGGCGTCTGACATCCGTCGGCAAAAATCGACATCATTGAAAAAGATCGGAAACGATTCATCAAGCACGCCGATTTTCCCAATGACCGTTCTGGGTACCAGCATCGCCGCCCCCATCGGCTGTTCGACTTCCAATTCAGTTGTGTGATCGAACCAGGTCATTTTCCAGGCGCCAAACTCACGGCTCTTCGGAAACAAGCGATCAAGAAGCAATGCTTTGTAGATGACAAACCGATACTTCGGCAGTGCCCGCGCTGAGTATTGTAAGGCGCCGTCGAATCCGACAAATTTCGGCCCAACCATGCCAATCGAATCACTCGACTTGAGTTTATTCAAAAGTACGCGAAGGCATCCCGGTCGTACCCGAATATCCTGATTGAGAATCCAAAGGTACTTTCCCGTCGACGCTTCAATTCCGGAATTGACACCCCTTGCAAATCCGAGATTGGTCGGGTGCGCAACAATTTTTGCCTCGGACGCAACCCGCCGGACAATTTCAAGTGACCGATCAGTCGATCCGTTATCAACGACAATTATTTCGTACGAGTATCCGGCCAAATCGGCCTTGAGAGTTGCAAGGCACTCCGCGAGGAATTTCTCGCCGTGAAACGAGATTACAATGGCGGAGATTTCAGGTGATACGCTCATATGATCTGCCCAAAAAGTTCGGCAAACAACTCGGCCTGACGGCGCGATCCGTACGGTCTTGCATATTCCGGCCGGACTGTAATGCGGCTGTCTCCGGAGAAGACTCCCCCGGCCAGTTCACTCAGCTTCTTTGAGGCCAAGTCGATTTCTTGTTCCGAAAAGCACCAGCCATTGCCGGATTCTGTGATAATTTTTGCGATTTCACTTTTGGGGTCGGCGTTTGAAATAATCGGTCTTCCTGAAGCCAGAAGGTCATACACCCGCCCCGGCACAAACTGCAGTCCCTCAGGTTGCGACATCCCGAGATACACCGCATGGGTAGTGTTTAACGCCTCAATAGTCGCGCTTCGCGACAAATGGCCGTGCGATTTCAGTTGGCCCTTAATGCCGCGTTGACTAAGGTCGTTCATCATCTGATCATTGTCTGCTTGTCCAACCTGTATCAGTTCTGTCCGCTCAACGAGTTTCTGAACTTCCTGTTGTACATGAGCAAGTAATCGCACGAGCCATAGCCACGACTCCCGGTCGACACCGTGCCCGAGTATACCGAGGCGGAACTTTGCATTGTCGGGCGGCTCTTTCCACGCCTGTGCAAACGACTCGTTAAAAGCGTTGCGAATAACGATTCCATTCCCAACATAATCCGCGATGCTCTGGTTAACCGCCGTCACCCGCACGGCATTGCGACGGATATCATCAAGCAGATCATTCCCGCGCTCTACAAGCGACGGCAATTGGTACGTCTGTTCGACTTTGGTCACCGACCAGTAATCGCGAAAATCAGCCACCCAGGGGATATCGAACTGAACCGACAATTGCCGCGCCACCATGTGGCATGACACGGGCGGCGAACTGCTCATAATCACATCATAGTCATTAGATTTGAGAAGCTTTCGCCCTCTGCGAATTGCCGGGCCGACCCAGCCTATTTTGGAATCGGGGAAAAAGCGCGACGAAGTGGCTCTGGCCCTTTCGATAGTTGCCGCTTTCACTTTGCGGACACCCAGCAAATAGAGAATGCGCTGGGGATCCAGCGACCCGCTCCGAAAAATACGTGCTCGGTCAAGCGTCTCGACCAGTTCCCATTCATATCCGCGATAGGCGACCGGCTTTACCGTGAGTATGTCGCACTCCCAACCTTTGTGCGGCAGTTCCTGAAAGAGATTGAGCGGTCGCCCTATTCCGCCCATCCCCAGCGGTGGGAAATAGTAGCATACAAGCAACACCCGGCGGCTCATGAATCACCTTTGGAGATCGACAGCATTGCACTTATTGTCTGGGCGATATTGTTTTCAAATATTGCCTCTTGCAGTACCCGGTCATGATTTTTCTGCCGCCGTGCCTTGCAGGCGTCGGGGGACTCCAGTATCCGCGCGACAGCCTGCCTGAGCGATTCTCCATCTCCAGGTTGGACCAACGATCCGCTGTCCGGATCTACCCACTCTCTCACACCGGGAATATCAACACAGACCGGAATCAATCCAAGCCCGCATGCCTCAATCAAAGATGAAGGGGACGAGTCAGAGAGTGCCGAGGACAGATACACATCGTGCGTCGAAAGTAGCGACATGAATCGATCGCGCGATTGACGGGGATAGAAATTCACTCCAGTTAGGCCAAGCTCTTCACAGACAGATCGAAACCGCCCCACCAGCGAACCCCAGTTGGGCACAGTAATCGTGACAATCCCCGCGCTGAGCATCGGCGCGAGTGCCCGCAGAGCAAATTCGTTGTTATACACCGGCTCGTGATGCCGTGGCATGATAATCCGGAGAGGATGATTCAGGTCACGCTCGGGCCGCCACAGCGCCAAATATTTTCGCTCCATCCCCCAGTACACTACTTGAGATTTTTCGAATGGCGATAGTTCGCGAGCACGATTGAGCAGATACGATGAGTCACCCATGATCATACTCGCCGATCTCAGCGCCGTAACTGCTTTCCGCCGGTGCAGGAACGACTTTTGTGGCACCTGCAAAATATCCGAGCCCCACAAGTGGAGCAGGATTCGCGGCCCGCTCTTGCGGCACGCCCGAGCGGCCAGCCAACCATATCCAGTCGCAAAGTGAGCGTTGACAATATCAGGTTTGAATTGGGCGATCAATTTGCGTACCTGATAGACCGCGAACAGATAATGCAATGGAGAAATTGAGCCAATCCGCTTAAGATGCAGATGAAGCATCTGCCCCTGTTCCAGCGACGCGGTTACTACCCGACATCCCTGATTGCGCAGTTCACGCACATAGCGGACCGTATGAAACGACCGCGAATCGGCCAGTACGAGCACGCGGAGCGGGATGTTCACGGGAGTGCCCTGCCAAGCAAAGAGCGAAAATCAAATACCGGGTATGTATGCTCGTGTCCGCCCCATTTCTTTTTGTAATCGGCCACACCTGTGGCTTCGGGAGGTGTCGCGCCGAGATTTAAAGATTTGATTCCTTTCGCTTGAAACTTCGCGATAGCCTGTGCGGTAATCGCTTGATTAGGCTTTAGCGACGAAAACGACTTGTCAAAATATATCTGCCAATTGTGTGCAGTGTCGCGATCACCGATATAGACATGCGCCGCCGCCAGGTGATTGTCGGCATTCACACACATGATCGAAAAGCGTGAGTCTTGTTCGCACAGTTCGGCGAATTCGTTCCAAAAGCGATCTGAATATTTAGGCTTTCGTCCGTGACGCATTTCAGTTGAGTTCACAAGAGCCAGAAAATCGGGCATTTGTGATTGTCGATTGAGCGCTGTTACAGTTACGCCATCGCGAATAGCTTTCGCAATTTCGGCGCGGAGTGTCTTGTCAGGCGGAAATTCGTCGAAAATAGTGTTCAAGTCAATTATGGTCGTAATGCATGGCTCGCTGTGAAACGAGGATTGGGTAAGCGCATTGTCAAAGTCGGTTACGTGCGCTTTTAGATAGCCCGATTCCTGGATGAACTTCAACATCTGATTTCCGATTGATTTGCGCTCGGCGGTGAAATCGCCTGAAACCCAGATTGGTGCGGGGAGGCCGTCGAGGAGCGCCTGAAGTCGCGCGAGAGGCCTCTTGCCGCGAATCACTGCCGGCATTGCGGCTATCACTTTCTGTTCTTGGCAAACGGTAACAAACCCGCCCCAGCCATATTCACTGCCGAGGATCGCTATGAAGGTTGGCGAGGTAAACGGCGAATACTCGTGAAGTGAGCGGGAAACCGACTCGAATATCTCATCGATTGGCGTACAGCGAACATTCATTTGTTACGCACTAAGAGAAATTTCCCGGTCCCAACCGAATTGTCGGAGTCGGCGGTGATGACAAAGAAGTATACTCCCGACGCCACTGGCTTGCCGTGGTCGTTGGTGCCGTCCCATCCGCTCCCCACCTGCACTTCGGCCACCCGGACACCGTCGGCAGTTAGTATCCTGACTACTCCCGGCTGTGAGAAATTGAATCTCAAAAGATCATCGGACGAATTAATCACAAATGGATTTGGAAAAGCCAGCACCGAGCCGACATCGGCGGTCGGCTTGCCGAACAGGGATCGAATGATGGAAATGCCGCCGTCGGTTGCGATGTAAATATCGCCGCTTTGCGAGTCGTACCGAATGGCGTTGACCGCGTTGCTGACCAAACCGCTGTTCGTCGATTTGAGAGTCGTGAACTCACCGCTGGTAATATTCAGCCGGGCGATACCGTCGGTGGCGCCCAACCATGCGTTGCCGCGCGGGTCAAATTCAATCGACTGCACATCCGGTCCAAAGTTGGACGGCAGGTTCACAGTTGTGAATCGGGGGTAGCCATTCAGAAGTCGCGATACACCGAAACTCGTGCCCACCCATAGATCTCCTTGCGGCGACCAGCGCACACAGTTTACATCATTGGCGACCAGCGGACCCGACGAATTTGTGTAGTGACGCGAGGTGTCATCGTTCTTGTTTCGGAAATTCGGCCCCAAATCGACCACATACAATCCGTTTGTACGTGTTCCTACTGCCACGATCGATCCGAACAGGTCAATACACCATCCTTCGTCGTTGTCGATTCCGTCGGCGATGCCGAGCGAATCCCATCCCGCGAGTGACCCGAGATTTGACAAATCTCCGAATGCCACCGGATACCCGTTGAGCGCCCGGAACGCGGTTGCGAATATATACTGGCTATTGAGCGCGAGACTCCGTATGAAAACATAGTCTTCGCCGCCTGCATCGTTGTTTCCGCGTAACGACGAGTTTGATTCGTCAAAATTTCGCTCAATATCGTTATCGATTTGCCAAAGACCGTTTCCCAACGTGCCGATCCATGGTCGCCCAGCCGAATCTAGCGCCCCGACAAGTGGCTCGCCGGTAAATGACCGCACCGCCCAACCGGTGTCGGTGCGTTGATATGTCTGCTTTCCCTTAAAGAGCCCAGTGATAAGGCCATCGCGACCAATCACCACATCGCGCACTCCCGTGCCCGGCAATCCTGTATACGGATACTTGGCAAATGTCCCGGCTGAGTTTTCATACCCCCCCGACTCGCCGTACAATGCCAGCCAACGGTAAGTGCCGGTGTTCGTTCCATTGATCGGAAATATGGGAAGGCCAGGTGTGGAGATGAGACTGAGCGTTCCTCCCTTTAGTACACCGAGACCATCCGGGAGATAGATAAAGAGAGAATCGTTTTCGATCTTAAGTTCGGTCACCCACGGCGGTGATCCGAAATTGAGATTCGTTAGTGTATCGATTGCGCCGCGATCCAGCCGAAAGAGCCCGTCACTTGTGCCGACATAGTAGTTCGATTCAAACTGTACAATGCGACGCGGCATTGAAGACTCAAGTTCCGGATATTCTGTCGGCCCCCAGACCGTCCAGTTCGCCGGGATTTTCAGCGAATTTGGCGACGATCGATCAGCAACCGCAATTCCCGCCGAAGTCGCCAGCCAGATCGAATCCCCAACGAGCAAAACATCGTTGACCGACGGCGACGTATTGAGTGAGCCGAACATGACATAACTGTCCTGTATCTGGCCGCCATCGTTGACTTTTGAAAACAACACAAGACCAATCGAAGTCCCTACCCAGAGATTGTCGCCGTCATCGGCCAGACAAAGCAATCGAATCGAATTGCCATCCTGATCGACAAACGGATATTTTTCTGATTGGTCCGGATTGAATTTGACTAGCCGGCCTTCGGCCGCCACCCACTTCTGGCCGTCGGACGCGGTGATAATGTCGGTCAGATCAGTCGCGCCCAAGCTGGATAGATTGTCAAAGATCGCCCCCGGCTTGGTGGGATCGGTGATAACCAGCAATCCGCCTGCTGTCGCCGCGAAAATCGTATCGTTAAATGTCCGCATACGCCGGACATCTTTGAGCGAGGTGAGCGAGGCCCAGTTGAGTTCCTGCGCCGGGGTAATCACCCAGAGGCACAGGCAGAATGTGATTGAATAGAGAATTACTTTCGTAAGAAACGTCGACCTACCCATCGTACCGGAAGTATACCGCAAACAAGAAGGGTTATCAAGAACGACCCCTTCCCCGCGATATCGCCGTACCGGGTAAAAATCGTGTATCCGTCCACTATCCCCACATGCCCCACTAATGCTTCTACCGCATCCAGCGGCAGTTCTTCGTGGATACGCCCGTACCCATCAACAGTGTAAGTCAACCCGCTGTTGGCGCACCGCGCGATCCAGCACCGGTTCTCTACTGCGCGAGTGACAAAAATCCGTGAGTGCATATGAAGCGCAATCGAGGTCCCCCACCAACTGTCGTTGGTGATTCCAACCAGGAATTCTGCCCCCTTGCGTACGAGGCCGCGTGAGTACTCGGGAAAAGTCGACTCAAAGCAAATCAGCACGCCATATGACACATCGGGCAATTTGAACAGCACGGAAGAGTCACCGGGGTAAAAATCAGACCACCAGTTGACCTCCATCGTCTTGATAAACGTCAGATACTTGACCAGAAATTCCTGACGCAGAAACGGGATTTCATCCTGATACGGCACCGCTTCGGTAAACGGAACCAAATGAACTTTGTCCTGACGGTATTCTATTTGACCGCCGGGATTAAATTGGAAGCAGGAATTGAAGTACCGGCTCTTCCCGTCGCGGATACCATCCCCCATCGAACCGACCAGATGGTATCCAAATGAACGAGTCGCGATATTGCCGACCATCTTCTGGTGATACACGTCGCTCGACAAATATGCCGGCGCCGCCGTTTCCGGCCAGACATACAGCCGCACACTGCTATCGGTTACCGACTGAGTCAGTGAATCGTAGGTCCGAAAAGAGCGAAACTCCGTGTCGACTCCCCATTTGATCTCATTGGGGATCGATCCCTGAAGCAGCGCGACAGGCACGGTGCCGGGTTTAGGATATTCCGGCAGAGCCGCCCAACCGTAGGCGCACAATCCGACGATCGTTGCCAACGACAGCAGTCCGGCGGTCAATCGTCGCTCGGGCCGGAGTTCCGAACGAATGAGTTGCGCGAGCAGGACATTGACTGCAACAATCAACAGCGAAAGCCCGTGTACAGAGATGACCGCCACGATTTGCAGTATCCACAGATAATACGATTGCGTATATCCCAGATCCGACCAGGGAAATGCAATCTGACCAACTGTGCGAAAATACTCAAGCCCCACCCACAAGAATGGCATCGCCACCCAACCAAAAACTGGTTTCCAATTATGGAGCTTGCTGAAAAGCACCAGGACAAAGGCGTAGTAGAAACCGAGAATGAACACTGTGGCAAACAGTCCCGGCGGGGTCACCACCCAAAGCCAGTAGAGCGAAAAGAGCGAAAAGAAAAAGCCAAAGAAGTACGCGGCGTTGAATGCCTCGCGCCCTTTCAGGCGAGAAATAATCAACAGCGGCCGCGCTAACGCAAACCAGGCCAGAAATCCAAATGGAAGCGGGTAATACGCAAATGAGAGCAGAAAAGCCCAGACCAGAAGTTCAAGTCGTCGCAGTCGCAGATCGACACTCTGCGGCAGGATAAACCGGCCGATCTTGCGAAAAACTCCCACCGCTGACTCAACCCCGGTTTAGAAGCGAGTGGCCGGTCATCTCTTTGGGTTTGGGAATATCGAGAATCTCAAGAATTGTCGGAGCGACGTCACACAACTTGCCGCCGTCGTGAAGCGTGAGCTTTTTGCCGCCGGCAGTGAGTTTCCCCGACGGATCGTACACAATGAACGGGACTAAGTTTGTCGTGTGCGCTGTCCACGGGCCGCCGGTATCCGGATCGATCATCATTTCGGAATTGCCGTGATCGGCTGTCACCAACGCCACTCCGCCCTTTTCGGCGACTGCCTCCAGCAGTCGTCCCAGCCCCCGATCAACCGCTTCAATCGCTTTTTTCGCCGCTGAAAAATCGCCGGTGTGTCCCACCATATCGGGATTGGCATAATTCAGCAAAATGAAGTCGTACTGACCGGTCTTGATCTTGTGCACGGCGTTATCGGTAACCTCAACCGACGACATCTCAGGTTGCAGATCATAGGTCGCCACTTTGGGCGAGGAGATCATGTCTCGGTCTTCTCCGGGAAACGGCTTTTCATTGCCGCCATTAAAGAAGTAGGTCACGTGCGCATACTTTTCTGTCTCGGCCGTGCGTAACTGTTTCTTCCCCGACTTGCCCAGCACTTCCGCGAGAATTTGTTTGATGCGCACTTTGTGAAACGCCACTTTCGCCCGGTAGAACGACTGGTCAAAGTTCGTCATGGTGACCAGTTCGACATGGGGTGCCGACGTGTGCGGATACCCTTTGATCTCGTTTCCCGCCAGCATATACGACAACTGGCGCGCCCGATCGGCCCGAAAATTGAACATGATCGCCGCGTCACCATCATAGAGCCGCCCCGTTTCGAGCGAACCCAGCACAATGACCGACGGCTTGATGAATTCATCGGTGATTCCTGCGGCGTACGCCGATTCGACTGCTTTTACCGGATCATCAAAATACTCGCACTTGCCGTACACAATGGCACGGTACGCCTTGTTGGTACGGTCCCAGCGTCGGTCACGGTCCATGCCGTAATACCGCCCCATCACCGTCGAAATTTGACCGATACCGACAGACTTGAATTTTTCCACCACTTGACGAATGAACTTGATTCCTGAATCCGGAGGCGTATCGCGGCCGTCGGTGAACGCATGCAAATAGAGCTTGGTCACATGCCTCTGCTTGGCCATATCGATGAGTGCAAAGAGATGCTTCATCGAAGAATGCACGCCGCCATCGGAAACCAGACCGAACAAATGCACGGCCTTATCCTCGACCACCGCCCGGTCCATTGCCGCCGATATTACGTCATTGTCGAAAAATGAGCCGTCGTCAACAGCTTTGTCGATACGCGTGATATCCTGATAGACGATCCGCCCCGCACCGAGATTCAAATGGCCGACCTCGGAGTTTCCCATCTGGCCAACGGGTAACCCCACCGACGGCCCTGAGCCGTCGATTTTGGTCCACGGACAAGTCGCAATCAGTTTGTCATAATTTGGTTTGGTTGCCGCCGCGACCGCGTTGTCGGGGGTCGCCTCGCGCAATCCCCAGCCGTCGAGTATGACAAGCAATACACTCACGATTAGACTAATCTCACTTTTTGGGCCGTTCGCTCAATTACGCCGATCCGATATGCCCTTTCGCTGCGTCCCGACAGATCGTCGATAATCTTATCGGCATCTTTGGGCTCGACCACCATGATATATCCGATTCCCATATTGAAAGCGGAGTACATGTCTTCGGTATCCAGATTCCCCGCTTTCCCGAGCCAATTGAAAACCGGCAGGATCGGCCAGCTATTTTTTTGTACTTCCGCACCGAGACCGTCGGGCATGATCCGATTGAGATTCCCCGGAATTCCGCCGCCGGTGATGTGCGCCATACCGTGAATTTCGTACTTGTCCAGAATCGGAAAGATCACGTTGGAGTAACACCGGTGAATTTTCATGAGCGCCTCGGCAACAGTCGAGCCGAGTTCGTCGATTTTCGTTTCCGGTTTGACTTTGGCTACATCGAATGCCGCCCGCCGTGCCAGACTATATCCATTGGTATGCAGGCCGTTTGACGAGAGCCCGATGCAGACATCACCTTCGCGCACAGCGGTACCGTTGACAATCTTCTCCTGATCGACCATTCCGATCACAAACCCCGCCAAATCGTATTCACCAGCGGTGTAGAAATCCGGCATCTCGGCTGTCTCGCCGCCAAGCAGAGCAATCCCGGCATTGCGGCAACCGCGAGCAAGCCCTGAAACAACTTCGGCGATTACTTCCGGTTGCAGTTTCCCAGTCGCGACATAGTCCAAAAAGAACATTGGCCGCGCGGCGTGCACGAGTATATCATTTATGCAATGATTGACCAGGTCTTCGCCAACTGTGTCATGCTTGCCAGTCATGAATGCCAATTTGAGCTTTGTGCCAACACCATCACACGACGACACCAGCACCGGATTTTTCATCCCGCCGAAATTCGGCTTGAAAAATCCGCCGAATGAACCTATTTCCGAGAGTACCCCGGAATTGAACGTCGAGCGGGCGAGTTCTTTGATACGGGCGACTGCCTCGTCGCCGGCTTTTATATCGACACCAGCTTGTGCGTAGCTGAGCTTTGCGGATTTTGCATCGGTCATGGGGCCAAATGTACAGCGGCTGGGTAGGATAGTCAACGGGTTGGGCTCCGGTGCCCCACCGCTTGCGGTGGGTCTGGATTCACGCCAACTTCCCAAATCAGTGAATCGTCTCCCATTTTCCCTTCGCCTTGGTAACCCAACCTTTCGGTTGGGGTCCTTAAAGTTTGGTTCAGCACGGTCAGAGCGCACGAATTTCGTTCCGTGCGCGGCAGGCATCCTGCCTGCCCGCTTCCGCGTGGTGTCAGGTGCCCTCACCCGACACCCTTGCTCTCGACTCTACTATGCCATATCATATATAGCGTCGAAGACCAAAACAGACAACGTCTGCCGGCGCCTATAGCTCAACTGGATAGAGCATCTGCCTTCGAAGCAGAGGGTTGGGGGTTCAAGTCCCTCTGGGCGCACTTTTTCAAATGACATGATGAATCTTTTGTAGGGCGGGTCCTTCTTAGAACCCGCCATATGATCATTCAAAAAAGTATGGAAGCAGGAGAAGACCTATTAACACAAATCCGGTAGCTGTATATCCGGCGATAATATGCGGTCGATGAATGTGGTCCAGTCGCCGCACCTCTACGTCTTTTGGCAACTTCATTAGCCCTATACGATCATAGTGGGAACTTCCAATGAAATACGACGCAACAGGGAATAGCGGGACGAAAATGAATGTTGCCCACTCCGTACAGATATATCCATCCCGCACAACCTCATGGCCATAGTAAATACTCTTAATAGTATTTATCAACATCAGTACCGCCTAGCCTTTCAAAGCCGCTCGCTTAGCAACCTCAAGCCCCTCCGGCAACTCTGCCTCAAACTTCAACTTCTTCCCCGTCACCGGATGCGCAAACTCCAGGCGTATCGCGTGCAATGCCTGATGCGTGAGTGTGGACAGAATATTTACAGCCAGCAACCGATCAGCCGCCGACAAACTCTTGTGCCAACTCTCCCGCCCGCCGTATTCCGGATCGCCCAGCACCGGATGTCCCAAATGTGACAGGTGTACGCGAATCTGGTGAGTCCGACCAGTGTCGAGCGTGATTTCGAGCTGATCGTATGACTTGTACCGTTCGATCACTTTGTAGTGGGTACGCGCCTCGCGTGAATTTTTGTCGGTGACCGTCATTTTTTTTCGGTTGCGATGTGACCGTCCAATCGGCAAATCAATAGTACCTTCGAGTTCTTTCAAGTTTCCGCAGACAATCGCCCAATAGGTGCGAGTAATCTCGCGGGCCGCGATCATTTCCTGCAGTCGCGCAAACGAGGCCTCGGTCTTGGCGACTACCAAAAGGCCCGATGTATTTTTGTCCAGCCGATGCACAATCCCCGGACGCATCGGATCGCCGCCGGTAACGCGCGATTTCAAATGATGCAGAACCGCATTGACCAGCGTCCCGGAATGATTCCCCGCCGCCGGATGCGTGACCATCCCCGCCGGCTTGTTGACTACCGCAAGATGCTTGTCCTCGAAGACTATCTCGATATCGATGTCTTCTGCAACCAAATCTGACTTAGGAGAAGGCGGAACCACAATGCTGATCGAGTCCCCCACTCCGACTTTGTAGCGCGAAACAATCTGCTCGCCGTTGACCAATATGTCGCCTGAATCAATAAGCTTCTCCACCCGCGAACGGGTCAGTCCCAATTGGGTCTGCCCGGCTAGATACTTATCAATACGAAGCCCCCCTTCGCCGGGAGCGACTTTGACGGTATGCGTCGTCGTTTCTTTGCGATTAACGGCCATACTTGCAAGATACGGTGAAACTGCCGTAAAGTCAGCCGGTCACAGGCCTCAGAGTTTTCGGTCTGAGATAAGCAGTTCAGTCAGATGAACAAATTGCTCGATCGAGAGTTGTTCCGCCCGGCAGTCATCTCTCGCCCCGATTTTCCGGAGATATTCGGCATGCGATGTGGCTGTCGAAACAACCGCCGGCACCAGATTATTGACCAGCAATTTCCGACGGTGCTCAAATGCCGCCCGCACCACCCTGTCAAACTTCACCATATCGACAGCCGGTCTTGTACCGCGCGGTGTCATCGACATCACCGCTGAATGTACTTTCGGCGGCGGCGTAAATGCTGTCGGCGGCACCTCGAATTCAAGCGAAACGTCGAATGCAATTTGAGTGAAAATAGAAATCGGCGCCCAGTCTTTACTGCCCGGTCGCCCGCAAATCCTCTGTGCCATTTCTTTCTGCACCATGAGAACTACTCGCGTCAGCCGATTGCTATACTTAGTACACCACTCTATAACCGGCGAAGTAATGTTGTACGGAATATTTCCAACCAGCGCGAACTGACCAAGCGATTCGTCAGGAACGAAATCCAGAAAATCCTGCTCGTGAACTGAGGCATTCGGATAGGGCGATAGTTTGTTGGTCAAGGGTCGAATCAGATTCCGATCGAACTCGACCGCGACAATTTTCGCCCCCGATTTCGCCAGCGGTAGCGTGAGAACTCCTTCCCCCGGCCCGACCTCGACAATAACATCCGAGGGCTGAGCCGCTACCAATGCTACAATTCGGTCGAGTACTCGCTGGTCGGAAAGAAAATGCTGACCGAACCGCTTCTGAGGCTTATGTGTGGTCACGCCTACCCCTCGAGCACTTCTGACAGCCCAAACAGCTTTCGTGAATTCCGGTCGGTGATCGATTCGATTTCTGAGGGAGACTGCCCGCGAAGTTCAGCTAACTTATCACGGACGTGCGTCACATATGCAGGCGCATTGGTTTTCCCACGGTGTGGAACCGGCGTCAGATATGGCGCATCCGTTTCAATCAGAATCTTATCAAGCGGCACCTGCGCGGCCATCCGCGCCATTCCGGAGTTCGGATACGTGATTACTCCACCCACCGAAACGACAAATCCAAGCTCGATCACCCTCAAAGCGTCATCAACATCTCCGGGGAAACAGTGAAATACTCCCCCTTTCAAATCTCTTGAGAACTCTTTGGTGATCGAATACGTGTCTTCGAATGACTCGCGTGTGTGAATCACGACCGGAAGCTTGACCTCGACGGCCAATTTCAACTGCGCCTCAAACACTTTCTTCTGAATAGGCCGTGGCGATAGATCCCGATAGTAGTCCAGCCCAATCTCTCCTATAGCGCGAACTTTCTTATCAGTGATCGCCAAATCCTTATACCTGTCCAACACTGCTTGATTGAACGTACGTGCATCATGGGGGTGCGTTCCGACTGTTGCGTAGACACAATCAAACTGGTGAGCAATCTCTATGGCTTTCTCTGAGGTTGCCAGATCGGTGCCGATTGTTACAATGATCGACACGCCTGCGGCGTTAGCCTCCGCGACCAGGCGTGGCACTTCGCCCTCAAACTTGCGATCATCAAGATGACAATGCGAATCGATCATTAACTGACTTTGGCGCCGGGCGGCAAGTCGCCGTCGGGAGTGAGCACAAAGAGCGATGATCCGGATTTGGCCGCCAGTAACATACCGTTGGACTGCACTCCGCGAATCACGCTCGGCTTGAGATTGGCGACCACGATAATCTTCATCCCGATGATTTTTTCCGGCGGATAAAACTGCGCCACACCAGCGACTATCTGGCGTTGATCTGTTCCCAGATCGACCTGCAGTCTGAGTAGTTTATCAGCTCCCTCGACTCGTTCGGCGGAAAGCACTTTTGCCACCCGCAACTCGACTTTGCCAAACTCAGAAATATCCAACAGGTTATCCGGCTCTTTTGCTTTCGCGCTTTCACCTTTCGGCTTCGCGCTTGTGCTATCCGCTTCCGATTTAACTTCGATCCTCGGGAAAAGCGGAGTGGTAAACCTCACTGGTGTTCCTGGCACAAGTTCAAAGAACACCCGCGCGCGATCAAGTGTGAGAGTCGAGTCATCCAGTCCGAAGACACTCCTCAGCTCTCTCATTTTGCGCGGCATAGCCGGATAGAGCGAGATCGAAACGATTCGCAGAATCTCGCAACAGACATACAGCACACCGCCCAGCTCTTGTGTTTTTCCTTCGCGAGCCAAAATCCACGGCGCGGTGTCGGTGAAAAACTTATTCGCCGCTCGTACAAGCGAGATCGCCTCGGCAATCGAGTGCGAGATCCTAAAATTCCGGGCATGTTCGTATGAAAGTCCCGGCATTGCTTCGGCTTGGGCAATCAGCGCATCGATACCGGCCAGTGTCTTGTGCGGTTCGGGGATTTTGCCGTCGAAGTTTGTTTCAATCAGC